>CALDCF010000047.1 GCA_937937635.1 uncultured Collinsella sp. | reverse complement strand
CACTGCAAGCAGCATCTCGCGAATGGAGCCATCAACGTATCGAGCACCGGCGGACAGGCGCTCACAGTACACGAAGTCGCGACCATCAACCACCCAGCTAAAGGGATTGTGCTGCAGCAGGCTGAACTCGGTGCTCTCAACGATGGCATAGTCCTCCTGTGTCTCGAACATCATGCCAAAGATCGACGACCGAGGTAGCGTCTTGTCGATTCGACCGCAAAGATCGGCAAAGGCGTTGCCGTTCAGAAACTCCTCGACGAAGCCCGGACCATCATGGGAATACACCCGTTCGATTCGCTCGCGGGCGACATCGGAGCACATCGCCGCACCGTACACCGCAAGGTTTCCACCCTTGGAATGACCTCCGCACAAAAGCGGCCCGTCAATCGCATCCGCCGCCTCGTCCACATAACGTACCGCGGATTCCTGGGCCGGCACAGGACACCGGAACGCCATGTTAAAGTCCTCTTTCCAGCCCACAATCGTGCTGTCGGTCCCCCGGAAGGAAAGATAACTAAACCCCGCCGGAAACCGGAACGCCATGGCTGCAAACTGCTCTGTCGCTACCACATCGCTCACGGCACGATAGCCGCAAACGTGCACGCCACGGTAACGAGGGTTTGCTGCCACGGCCTCCAACAAGGCCCTGCTCCCCTCTGGATCCCACAAGTCGTCAATCATGTCCCGGTAGCACTCGGCACGCAGCAGTTCGCGTACGTCTAGGCCCTGCCAGTTCGTCAGCTCCGCCATATCACCCGGCAAACGCAAATAGGACAACCACGCAAAGACCAGGCTATCCACCGCGCAGAACGACCGCTCCTCAAACGGATCAAACACCGTCTGGGCATATGTCAAAAAATTAGGCGAATCCGACATGGCCCTCCCATCAACTATGGTGCATTGGGGTCAGGTTACTTTGCACCAAAAAGGCGCCCGGGCCGTGTGGACCCGGACGCCTTCATTGTAGCTTTTCGCTCTAGCGAGCTTGATTTAGCAGGAGAAGTCGACGCTGTCGATGATGTCCTTGAGGGCCTTGGCGGAGGCGGTGAGCTCATGCTGCTCGTCATCGTTCAGCGGCACGGGGACGCGACAGACGACGCCGTCGCGGCCAACGACCGTCGGCATGGAGATGGCAAGATCGGACAGGCCATACTCGCCCACCATGAGCGAGGAGACGGGCAGAACGGTCTGCTCGTCACGCATGACGGCAGTGCAGATGCGTTTGACGGCCATGGCGACGCCATAGTAGGTGGCGTGCTTCTTCTCGATGATGGTGTAGGCGGAGTTCTTGACGTCCTCGGCGATGCGCTTCTCGGCAGCCTCATGCTCCAGATGACCGTGAAGCTCGCAGAAGGTGTTCAGCGGAACGCCGGCAACCTGAGCGCTGGACCAAGCGACAAACTCGGAATCGCCGTGCTCACCCATGACATAAGCCTGGACATCGCGCGGGTCGACCTCGACATGGGCACCAAGCATCTGCTGCAGACGACCGGTGTCGAGCACGGTACCGGAGCCGATGACATGGCCCTCGGGCAGGCCGGACATCTTGATGGCGGCATAGGTCAGAACATCGACCGGGTTGGAGACGATGAGCAGAATGCCGTCGAAGCCAGACTTCTTAATCTCGGGGATAATGGACTTAAAGATGTTGACGTTCTTGTTAACCAGGTCCAAGCGGGTCTCACCGGGCTTCTGGGCAGCGCCAGCGGTGACAACGATCATGGCGGCGTCGGCGACATCGGAATAATCGCCGGCGTAGATCTTCATCGGCTCGGCAAACGTCATGCCGTGCGCGATATCCAGGGCCTCACCCTCGGCGCGGTTCTTGTCCACGTCGATGAGGACCATCTCGGAGAACAGACCACTCTGCATCAGCGCGAACGCCGAAGACGAACCGACGAAACCGCAGCCGACAATAGCGACCTTCTTCTCGTTAACCATTAGAAACTCCCATCTCTCTCCACAAGCAAGCCGCCCGGGAACGACCCGAGCGGCTTGCCGTAATCCCAATACATCCAATCGGGACTTTGATTATGCTCCTATTCGCAGCCAAAAATCGACCGTTTACCGAAATTGTTTGCAGAAATCGTAAAATAACTGCACGAAATCGGTTTCGAGCTATTGACGAGCCGAAATACCTTTCTAATACAGGCCCGCCTCGCGAATGGCCTCGACAGCCAAAGCAATCTGATCGGGCGGCAGGACCAGCGCCATGCGCACATGCCCCTCACCCGAAGGACCAAAGCTCGCGCCCGGCGTCACCACAACGCCGGCCTTCTCCATAAGCTCCTCGCAAAACGCCATGGAATCGGTGCGACCACCGGGAAGCTTGGCCCACACAAACATAGAGCCATGCGCGTTGGGACGCTCCCAGCCCAGGCCCTCAAGACCGTCGCACAGGGCATCGCGGCGCTCCTGGTACTTCAGACGCTGCGCCTCGACCTCATCGCGCGGACCGTTCAGGCAGGCGATAGCAGCCTTCTGGATCGGGAAGAACATACCAAAGTCGATCTGGCCGCGCAGCTTGGCAAAGGCCGAGACCACATCCTCGCGACCGACCAAAAAGCCGATACGCGCACCGGTGACGTTAAACGACTTGGAGAGCGAGAAGAACTCAACGCCCACCTCGAGCGCGCCGGGATACTGCAAGAAGCTGCCGCCCGGCTCGCCGTCGAACACGATGTCGGAGTATGCGTTGTCGTGAACGATGAGCAGGTCGTGCTCGCGGGCGAAAGCGATGATCTCCTCGTAGACCTCGGGCGTGCCCACCGAGCCGACCGGGTTTGCGGGCAACGACACGATCATATACTTGGCACGATCGGCCACCTCGGGATCGATGCCCGCCACATAGGGCAGGTAATTATGCTCGGCGACCAACGGATAGTACTCGAGCTTGGCATCGGCGATCTTGGCGCCCGCCTCAAAGACCGGGTAGCACGGATCGGGAACCAAAATGGTGTCACCCGGATCGAGCAGGGCCAGGCCCAAATGGCCCACGCCCTCCTGCGTGCCGTTGCACGACTGCACCATAGACGGCGTAATGCCGGAGACACCAAAGCGACGCTCATAGTAATCGCACACGGCTTGCTTGAGTTCGGGCAGGTCGCGCAGGGCATATTTCCACATCTCGGGGTCCTGGGCGGCCTGGATCAGCGCCTCGACCACGTGGTCGTACGGCTTAAAGTCGGGCGTGCCCACGCTCATGTTGTAAATGGTCTTGCCCTGAGCCTTCAGCGCAAGCAGTTTGTTGTTGAGCGAGGCGAAGACCTCCGCGCCAAAGCGGTCGAGACGCTGCGATGCCTGCATGGTGCCACCTTTCGATATGAAAAACGCGGCGCTCCGACAAGAGCGCCGCGCGATACGGGCCATCAGATTGCAAAAGTGTAACGCTTGCACCCGCTGTTTTGGTTCAATTTGGCAACCTTAGTCCATCGGATTGAGCGCGTCAATCTGGGCGAGCCACAGGCGCGAGCTGGCGTCACTCGGCATGCGCCAATCGCCGCGCGGGCTGAGCGTGACCGAGCCCACCTTGGGGCCATCGGGCAGGCAGCTGCGCTTAAACTGCTGGGCAAAGAAGCGACGGTAGAACGTGCGTAGCCACGTGTGAATGGTCTTGACGTCGTAGGCGCCCTCGAAGCTCTTGAGCGCCATGCGGTAGATCTTGCCCGGCTCAAAGCCAAAACGCAACAGGTAGTAGAGGAAGTAATCGTGCAGCTCGTACGGGCCCACCAGGTCCTCGGTCTTCTGCGCAATCTCGCCGTCGCCCGTGGGCGGCAAAAGCTCGGGCGACACCGGCGTATCGAGAATATCGAGCAGTGTCTCGGCGATGCGACCACCAAAGACATCGGCCGCATAGCGCACCAGATGGCGCACAAGCGTTTTGGGCACGCTTGTATTGACGGCATACATACTCATGTGGTCGCCGTTGTACGTAGCCCAGCCGAGCGCCAGCTCCGACAGGTCGCCCGTGCCGATGACAAAACCGCCAGCCTGATTGGCCAGATCCATCAGAATCTGCGTACGCTCGCGGGCCTGGCTGTTCTCGTAAGTCACGTCCTGCACGGCCGGATCGTGCTCAATGTCCTTAAAATGCTGCTCCACGGCCGCATGGATCGAGACTTCGCGGAAGCTCACGCCTAGGTCGCGAGCGAGCGACTCGGCATTCGACTTAGTGCGATGCGTCGTGCCAAAGCCGGGCATGGACACGGCCGTGATACCGGTGCGCGGCAGCCCCAGCGCATCGAAGGCGCGCACGGTCACAAGCAGTGCCAGCGTGGAGTCCAGGCCGCCCGAAAGACCGATGGCTGCAGCCTTGGTGCCTGTATGGGCCAGGCGGGTCTTGAGGCCGGCGGTCTGCAGGTCGAGAATGGTCTCGCAGCGCTCGGCCAGATCACCGTGGTCGGCCGGCACAAAGGGCGCGCGGGGGAAGACACGGTCGATGCCGAGTGCATCGCGCAGGACAGGTTCGTCTGTCAGCACGCCCTCAAACGAAAATTCAACGGTCGTGGACTCCGGTGCATCGTCCGCGCGCGTCCACGTCGTCGAGCGGCGGCGCTCGGCAACCAGACGGTCCAGATCGACGTCGGCGACGGCCGTATCGCAGGTAAGCAGTTTGGTCGCGGCGAGCTTGGAGCCGTTTTCGTAGACGAGGTTCTCCCCCGCAAAGACCATGTCAGTCGTGGACTCGCCCTCACTCGCGTCCGCGTAGGCATAGGCGCAGTACAGGCGCGCGCTTTGGTTAGAGATAAGGCTGCGGCGGTAATCTGCCTTACCGATAATCTCGTCCGAGGCCGACGGGTTGAGAATCACCGTCGCACCGGCAAGCGCCATCTCGGTCGAAGGGGGCGCCGGCACCCACAGGTCCTCACAGACCTCAACGCCCAGCACCAGGTCCTCGGCGCCCTCATCACAGCAGCGGTAGACAAGCCCCGAGCCAAGCGGCACCGGACCCTGACCGGCAAATTCAACCCACACGGGACCGGCAGGCGCCGGGGCAAACCAGCGGCGCTCGTAGAACTCGCCATAGTTGGGCAGATACTTCTTAGCCGTAAGGCCCAAAAGCTCGCCCGCACAGCACACGGCCGCGCAGTTGTAGATGTTTTCGGCCACCGCAACGGGAAGGCCGACGGTAAAGACAATCGGCAGCTCGCGGGTTTCATCGAGGATATGCACCAGAGCAGCCTCGCAGGCATGCAGCAATGTACGGTTATGGAACAGATCGGCTGCGGTATAGCCAGTCAGATTAAGCTCGGGCAACACCAACGCACGAACGCCGCGCTCGGCAGCATCGCGAACAGCCGCCAGCGCAACCTCGGCATTGCCCTCGACATCGGCAACGCGAATCTGCGGCGACGCCGCCGCCACACGCAAAAAGCCATCAGACTGAGAAAGGTGAAGATTCATAAGAATGCTCCCGTGCGTAGACGCCATTCACAACAATTAGCAAGCCCTATTGTAGTTCAACCGCCGGGTGTAACCGCATCCCACCAACTTGGTGAGCTATTGATGAGTTGATGGTATCTGTTAAATGTCATGTACGATTCACATCTGGTGGGTACCCTGATGGCTAAACGAAACGAAGCAGATTTACACCGGGAGGACCCCGTATGACAACCAAGTACACCGACGCGCCGCGCACGCGCGTCATGACACCGGCCGCGCTCAACAACGGCGTGCACGAGAACCATTCCATCGGACAAACCATGGCCATCGCGCCCAAAAAGGGCCTGTTCGACGACATTTCCATTCCCCAAATCATCGCCGGCGCCGCAGCTGCCGCCACGAGCGTCGCGCTTGCTTCAAAGATCGGCATTGCCGGCTCGGTGATTGGTGCCGCTGTGAGCTCAGTCATCACTGTTGTGTCCTCGCAGGTCTACCGCCACTTTATCTCTGCCAGCGCCGAAGCCCTCAAAGGTACGCACGCCGCCGTCGACTACCCCGCCGGCGCCTATGAGCCCGTTGAATTGAATGCCGAGGAGCACCTGGGCGGCGCCGCGACTACGCAGGAGATGCGCCAGATTGCGGGGCGCGCGACCACGGCGCGCGTCGCTCCCGACAGCCTGCGCGCCAAGGCGGCGGCAGAGCGCAGCCAGACGCAAAAGAAGGTCATCGTCTTCTCGATCGCCATCGCCATCGTCGCGGTCATCGCCTGCGCCGGCGCCATCCTTATCACCACAGCCGGTGAGGGCCTGGGCGAGCGCCCCGAACCAATCCTTTCGTCGCGCACGACGGAGAGTGACGCAAATGGCAACACCCATTCGCAAGACCAGCAGGCACAGACGGACGGCACGCAAGACAGTTCTACCTCTGCCGATTCGTCCTCGAACACCCAAAACCAATCGCAGGGCACCGATTCCTCTACGTCCAACAGTGGCGCGCCGTCCGGCACGACCGACTCAAGCCAAACGACCGACGGTTCTCAGCCGAGCACGGGCGACCAGACGAGCGGCACCACGTCGGGAACGGGCACAGCAAACAGCAGCAACAGCAATTCGAGTGGCACCACATCGGGCACGACATCTGACAGTTCAAGCCAAGGCACGACATCGGGCAACTAGGCACTGCATCCCCAGATAGGCAACCTGTACAACGGGCGCGAATCGATAGCGGTTCGCGCCCGTTTGCCTTGGGCGACGAGATGGCAAGCCCTGTGCGATGGTAAGATGCTTTGGTGTGTAAAGAGGAGATTTGCCATGAGCAAGACAATAGTTAAGCCCACGCTATCGCTGGGCAACCACATCTATCTGTATCGCCTGCTGCGCGACGCGATTGGGTGCGGTAAGCAAACGTTTATGACGCAGGTCGAGGAGGCGCTCGCCGCCGGCGACATGGCCGCTTATGACCTGGGCTTCGAGTCCACGCGCGAGTTGCTCGAGGAACTCGACGACTGCATTAAGCTGACCGTCTTTAAGGGCGGCCGCCTTTATGCCACCGTCATCGCCAACGAGGCCTGGGATACCGCCCTTGCCAAAGGCGAGGACAAGCCCAAGGCAGCCAAGGGCGCCAAGCAGTCCTACAAAAAGAAAAAGCGCGGCGAGAAGGACCTCAAGGCCGTACGTCCCAAGCACGTTAAGCATCCCGAGCCCGTGGCCGAAGTCGCTCCGGAACCCGAGCCCGAGACAGAGATCGAAGTCGCTATTGAGGTAACAGCAGAAGCCGAAACCGAAATCGCCGCCACGACCGATCCCGAAGTCATATCCGAGCAGGAAGCAACTGTGGAGCTCAACGAAGCGCCCAAGTCGACAACCGAAGAAGCCGCTGACCAACCCGAGACGCCTGCGTTCCAAAACAGCGATGTCTTTGGCAACGAGGCCGAGGACGATCAGTCCGACGAGCCCGCCGATCAAGGCGCCACCGAATCGGCACCGGAGCCCGAGACGCCGCTGCCCGCCATCTCGCTCACGGTCGTCTATGACCCCGAGAACGCCAACGCCGGCATCACCACCATGGCCTCCACACCGATCGAGGCAAAGCCGTCTGTCGAGGCAGAGGACGCCCCGCAAGCCGACGCCGAAACCGAGACTGAAGACACATCCGTCTCCGTGGAATCGACAGATTCCGCAGTTAAGCCAGAACCGGCGCCCGAGTCTGCACCCGTCATCAAGTCCGCATCCGCACCTGTCTATGACCAAATTCCCGCACCGGTACCGGCTTCGGTACCCGCAGCAGCACCGGCCCCCGCACCCACAGCACCGACCATCCCCGAGGACTTCCCCGTCGATTTCGCAACCGAGGTCTTCTGCCCCGGCCCGTTGCTACACCAGCTGTCGACCTATCTCCCCTACGGCGCCGACACGCTCGGCATCGTCGGCGAGTACTACTGGATCGCCCGCGAACGCGGCACCATCGAGGCCGCGCGAAACCGCGCAATCTTCCCCCTGCGCTACACGCAGGCCGGCGAGCGCCACGAAGTCACCGTGCGCATCCGCCGCAACACCACCGGAGGCCTCGGAGCCACCTGGACCGTCGACAAGGTTGAAGAATCCAACGAATAGCAAAACGCGGCGAACGTCACAAAAACGTTCGCCGCGTTTTTTTTATTTTCCCAGGTTGAGCATAAGTTCGTGTGACAAAGGGGCTGTCCCTTTGCCACATCAAACTAGTCCCTGGTAAGTTTCCTGTGGATACGATGCGGCTGGGCTGCGTCCTCGCCCAGGCGCTCGATGCGGTTGGCCTGATAGGCCTCGAAGTTACCCTCAAACCAATACCAGTTGCCCGGGTTCTCATCGGTGCCCTCCCACGCCAGGATGTGCGTGGCAACGCGGTCCAGGAACATACGATCGTGGCTAATGACCACCGAGCAGCCCGGGAACTCGAGCAGCGCCGCCTCGAGCGAGGACAGCGTCTCGACGTCGAGGTCGTTCGTGGGCTCGTCGAGGAGCAGCAGGTTGCCGCCCTGCTTGAGCGTAAGCGCCAAGTTCAGACGGTTGCGCTCGCCACCGGAGAGCACGCCAGCGCGCTTCTGCTGGTCCTGGCCCTTAAAGCCAAAGCTCGCCACGTACGCGCGGCTCGGAACCTCGGTCTCGCCGACCATCATGTGGTCCAGGCCGTCCGAGACGACCTCCCACAGGTTCTTATCGGGGTCGATGCCGGAACGGTTCTGGTCGACGTAAGAAATCTTGACGGTCTCGCCCACCTCGAGCTCGCCCGAAGTCAGCGGCTCCAGGCCCACAATCGTCTTGAACAGCGTGGTCTTACCGACACCGTTGGGGCCGATAACGCCCACGATGCCGTTGCGCGGCAGGGTGAACGAAAGGTCATCGATGAGCACGCGGCCATCGAACTCCTTGTGCAGATGATGGGCCTCGAGCACCTTGTTGCCCAGACGCGGGCCCACAGGGATGCGGATGTCGGTCCAGTCGAGTTTCTGGCTGGCGCGGGCCTCGGCCTCCATCTCCTCGTAGCGAGCCAGACGGGCCTTGTTCTTGGCCTGGCGAGCCTTGGGCGAGCTGCGTACCCACTCGAGCTCGGCCTCCATGCGCTTGGCGAGCTTGGCGTCGCGGTTGCCCTGAGCCTCGATACGGGCGGCCTTGGTCTCCAGATACGTGGAGTAGTTGCCCTTGTAGGGATAAAGGTGGCCGCGGTCGACCTCGCAGATCCACTCGGCAACGTTATCCAAGAAGTAGCGATCATGCGTGACGGCAAGCACCGCGCCCTGATAGTTGTGCAGGAAGTGCTCGAGCCACAGGATCGATTCGGCGTCCAGGTGGTTCGTGGGCTCGTCGAGCAGCAGCAGGTCGGGAGCCTCGAGCAGCAGCTTGCACAGGGCCACGCGACGGCGCTCGCCGCCGGAAAGCACGTTGACCGGCATGTCGGAATCGGGCAGCTGCAGGGCGTCCATGGCCTGACCGAGCTTGGAATCGATATCCCAGCCGTCGGCGGCGTCGATCTCGTCCTGGAGCTTGCCCATCTCGGCCATGAGGGCGTCCATATCGCAATCCGGGTCGCACATCTCCTCGCCGATCTTGTTGAAGCGATCGACCTTGGCAATCATATCGCCAAACGCCATGCGCACGTTCTCGATGACGGTCTTGTCGTCGTCGAGCGGCGGCTCCTGCTGCAGGATACCCACGGTGTAGCCGGGGGCGAGCTTGGCATCGCCGTTGGAGACCTCCTCGATGCCGGCCATGATCTTGAGCAGGGTCGACTTGCCCATACCGTTGGGGCCCACGACGCCGATCTTGGCACCGGGGTAGAAGCTCAGGGTCACGTCGTCAAGGATCACCTTGTCGCCATGGGCCTTGCGAGCCTGATACATCTGGTAGATAAACTCTGCCATTTGCCTGTTCTATCCTTTCTACCTGCTGTTTCCCTATTCTTGATTCGCCTTAGTGGAAACGAAATGAGGGAACCAGCTCTGAAACGTAACGAAAAAGGGGCATGGTTGCCCACACCCCCTAATACTACCTGGGAAAAGTCCCCCGGAACATACTATGAACTGCGTACGCTAGTTTTCCGCAACCTTAACGAGCGGCTCGCTGCGATTTGCGCCACAACAGATACGAGTAGACGTAGACGGCTCCAACCGAACCAAACGCCAGAGCCGCAATCACCGCGGCGACGGCTTCACTCGAAAGCACGCTGCCTGCCACGCCCATCACAATCAGGCCAATACCCAGCACCATAAAGCAGGCGCCGCCAAAACGCTGCGTACGGCGCCAGTTCTCGGGATCGGCAAGCGCCCAGGGTGTCTTGATACCGAGCGTATAGTTCTGCTTCACACGCGGCAAGTAGTTGCCTACGCCGATGAACAGCAAACCGACAACACCGGAAATCAGCACGTTAACCGAACCGACCGCCGGCACCACGCCCCAGACCGTAAGCTCTCCCAGCCAGCTTATGGCGCACATGAACAAGGTGAAGGCGATTACGAAGCCCTGGTAGAACTTGCCCGAAGTTCGATATGCCTCACCTTTGGGATCGATGCGCGGCACCACGCAGAACATTGCAAGAAGTGCCAGAGGCAGCACGCCGAGCGCGGAGGCCATCCAGCTAGGGCCCCAACCGTCGACGGCGCCGTTCGCTCCCCAGTGCGTGGGAATCTGCGCAGGCAAGCTCGGCATCACCATGAGGTGCGCTACGACATTGGCGACGCACAGAGCGACCAGCGCAATCCACACGCGCGACGATACCCCCGTGGGGTGAATGTCCTTGTTTTCGTTATTCATCCTTATCACCTTCCGTGTTTGTAAAGCCCATAAACCAACCGATCAAGTCCTGCATGACGGTGGTGTTTAAGCTGTAAACGATGTTTTGGCCATGACGTTCATCGGTCACCAACCCGGCGTTTTTGAGCGTCGCCAAGTGATGGCTCAATGACGGCTTGCTGATGTCAAAATGCTCGGCAAGCTCCCCCGCCGTGCAATTGCCCTCGCGCAGCAACTCCAAAATGCGCCGTCGCGTTGGATCGGCAAGCGCCTTAAAACCCTCTCCCGGCATAGGACCTCCTCTCATCATTTCGTTCGACGCGCACACTATACTCGATATTTAGATGTTTGTCTAATTATCTAATACAGCAGCATCTATAGAACATTCGTTCGTATTTAGCTATAATGGAAGTTGAAGCAGATGGGCCAGCTCCCTCTACCCAAGAAGGAGATGGACTATGAGTATTGACGATGTCCTGACGTTGTTACTGCTTGTAATCGCGGCTGTGGAGCTCGGCATCCACATTGGAGGTTGAATGAAATAGCCGCCCCCGCGTAAAGCGAAGACGGCCACTTCTCACGCCATAAACGTGTTTCGGAGTTGGCTAACCCGCTGCAACGGGTGCCATCTGTTTCATCTTATGCGAATCCCAACCTTAATTCAACAGGCCCACAGGCCCCAAACGGAATCGCGATAATCGCGACAATACCTATAATGGCGATAGCTAAACGTGTATTTCACTTCCCCATCGGAGGATATCTATGACCGGAACCGCAGCCGCCGCGCCCGTCGAGACGCGCGACACTAAGCTCGAGATCATCATGGGCCGCGAGGCACTCGACAAGCTCGCCAACGCCACGGTGCTGGTGCTCGGCTGTGGCGGCGTCGGCTCCAACTGCTGCGAGGCACTTGCTCGCGGCGGCATCGGACACTTCGTAATTCTGGATAAGGACGTCATCGCACCCAGCAATATTAATCGCCAGGCAATCGCATTTCACAGCACCATCGGCAAGCGCAAGGTCGACGTTATGGAAGCGATGATTCACGATATCAACCCCGCTGCCACCGTCATCAAGCGAACCGAATACTTGCTGAGCGACAACATCGACGAGTTCTTCGCCAGTGTTTTGGAACAGACGGACGGCAAGCTCAACTACGTCATCGATGCCATCGACACCATCTCGGCAAAACTCGTCATTGCCAAGTACGCCCAAGATCACGACATTCGCCTGGTGAGTTCCATGGGCGGGGCCAACAAGCTGCATCCCGAGTGCCTGCGTTTTGCCGACATCTTCGACACGGTGCGCGACCCCATGAGCCGTATCATGCGCAAAGAATGCAAAAAACGTGGCATCAAAAGCCTACACGTGCTGTTTAGCTGCGAAGAGTCGGTAAAGACACAGCCCCGCGACCCCTCCAATATCCATGAGCGCACCGAGTTGGGAACCGCAAGCTTTATGCCGCCCATCATGGGCCAGATGATTGCCGGCGAGGTCATTCGCCAGATCAGCGGACGCGGCACCGAGCGCGTACGCGCCGACGGCCAACGCCTAGACTAGCAAGGTTCGTCGCGATGGAGTTACAGCTCTTTGACGCCCATTGCCATTTGGATATGATGGGCCGCCCAGAAACCGTAGCCAGCGAAGCCGCCGCGATGGGGCTGAGTTGCTTTGACTGCGGCGTTGACCCTCGTGACTTCGCCGCGGCAAAAAAGTATGTCAGTCGCTACCCAAATATCATCGCGGGCGTCGGACTCCACCCTTGGTGGATCGCCGACGGCCGATGCGGAACTGCCGAGGTTGACCTGCTCTGCGAACTCGCTACTCAAGAACGTTGTATCGGCGAGGTCGGACTCGACTTCTCACCGCGCTTCGCCGGAACCGAGGGGCTCCAGACGCAGACATTTGAACGGCTTTGCCAGACGTTATCGCAACACTCGATCCCCAGGCGCGCTCTATCCATCCATGCCGTTCGCTCGGCAGAAACCGTATTGGATATCCTGGAGACGAACAGCCTTTTTAACAACAGCCCCGACTCCCCCGCCATCATCTTTCACTGGTTTAGCGGTACCTCGGATGAGCTCAGCCGTGCTCGCAACGCTGGCAGCTTCTTTTCCATCAATGAACGCATGCTTGCGACCAAACGCGGGCGCGAATACGCACGACAGATTCCACTCAACCGTTTGTTGCTCGAAACCGACGCGCCGGCCGAACCAGACGCGGAAGCATCCGCGCGACAGCTCGTCGATTCACTCATAAGAACATCCGAGATCATTGCCACGCTTAAAGACTGCGCCGCGGAAAGCGTCAAGTCGGTCGTCCTGGAAAATTCCCACTCCATTTTCGACTTCCGCTAACCCCTGGTGGGCAAAAAATGCCAAATATGAGTACTGTTGTAAAACTTGTCACATTATCTTGCACCAAAACAACGGCCTGATAATGTACAGCTGTTCATTATCAGGCCGTTTTAGCATACTTAAAGCCATCAATAACAGGTTTCAATCGCCCGCAGGCGCTCAATAAAAGCCTCAAGAGCCTGATTTAGCTGCTACTAAATTAGTTACAGTACTCATATTTGGCATTTTTTGCCCACGCCTCTCAAGGAACATGCGAATCGCACAACGCAGCCCCCATAAGAGCGTGGGGCAATTCGGCGGCGCTACACCAGCTCGTGCATAAGGTCGCAATTTCGCGCATATAGCTCGTCAAAGATATGGCGACGCGATGCGTACAGCTCATGAGCGTCCATATCAGGTTCGATCGTTTGCGCGACCCCAAGAATCTGGGCAAGCTCACCCCATGATGAATAGGCGCCGCCAGCAAGTGCTGCCATAAGGGCATCGCCAAAACATGCGCCCACCGTAACCTTCGCAACCGAAACTTCACGACCGCAAACATCGGCAATCGCTTGCATCCATACCGGATTCTTAGTTCCGCCTCCCACGAGCATGATGTGCTCGATAGGCAATCCATGATCTCGCTCGATAATATCAACATGCGCTGCGACCGTATAGGCGATCCCTTCCAAAGCCGCGCGGACCATATGACCCCGGGTATGCCTTTCGGTCAGACCGAAGAACACGCCACGCGCCTCGGGATCGTTGAGCGGGGTGCGCTCGCCCGCAAAGTACGGAAGACACAGAAGGCCATCCGCTCCAGGACCTACCTGCCCGGCATCGCGCGCCATGACCTCATAGGCATCGGGGCCGCCGGAGCGTTCGGCATCCACGGCATCGCGGTACAACTCGCGTCGCAACCATGCCGTCAACGCACCCGCAGTATTGGTGCCAGCGCAGATACCGTAGGTTCCGGGGATGATGAATGTTCCCGGCCACAGACGGGCATCATCGACCATATGGTCCGCTAGGTAGATAAAATATGCCGTGCTCCCGAGTTGCACCATCATGTCCCCGGGGCAAAACACTCCAGTAGAAATCGCCTCGGCGCCCGAATCGCCTGTTCCGACAAGCACCGGCGTTCCCTTGGCAAGACCGGTTTCATCCGCCGCCCGATCCGTGATTACGCCGGCGATATCGGTCGCCGCCATGACTTCGGCCATCTGGTCGGGACGGCAGAACCGCGCGCACTCGCGCTCATTGACCTGCCACGTCTCGCGATCGTATAAGGGTAGGAAATCCTCGGCAAGATAACGATCGATCGTAAACCTGCCGGTAAGCTTGGCACATAGATAGGACGAAGCCGTAAGGAACTTCGCTGCCCGCTCATGGACCTCAGGCATATTCTCCTTAAACCAAAGGACCTTGGGAGCGATATCGGACGAACACGGGTCGTGTCCAAAGAGCTCGCGAGCGCGATCGGGACCATATTCGGAAAGAAGCTCGTCAATCTGCGGCTTCGAGCGAGCGTCGACCCCGTACAAAATTGCCGGAGCCAAGGCGTGGCAATCTTCATCGACCGGCACGCGATCACAGCCCAAAGCCGACAACCCCACGCAGCGGATCTGGCTCGCCTCGATGCCCGCGCGCTCGATGAGCTCGCGAGACAGCCGGCAAAAATCACCCCACCAAATCGCTTCTGCATCGTGCTGATACCAACCATCCCGAGGGTTCTCGGTCTCATGTTGACAAGATGCCTGCGCCACAATTCGACACTCCGCATCAATTAACACACCCTTGGACGCGCTCGTTCCGATGTCGATGCCAAGATAGTACGGCATGCCGTTCACTCCCCTCTCGCGGCACGGGCGGCAGCCATGAATCGCGCGACCCGCTCGGCTTCGACAGGGGCGTCGAGCTTGCCGTCTCGCTTGAGGCAGGTGCCGACAAACGCGCCATCATAATGCGAAAACACGTCTGAAACGGTATTCTCGCGGCATCCCGTTCCACATACCACCGGCACATCGCCAACACGGGCGCGCACCTCGTCGGCGAGCTCGCCCGAAGCTCCGCGCCCGGCAGCAGATCCGCCAATGACAAGGGCATCGGGCAGACAGTTGAATACCAGCGAATCGGCAATATCGGGAGTCGAACGGTCGTTAAGATACACCTCGCCCTCGCTTGTGATGAAATGGAACATCTTTAGGTCATCCAGACGCAGGGCGGCGCGGCGGCGCATGGTGTGCGCAAAGTCACGATTGATCAGGCCAAGATCGCCAGCCCAGGCACCGCAGAAATTGCAGCGTGTAAACTGCGCCTCGACGGCGGCGCACAGCTCGATCGTGGCGTCGCCGTCATAAATAGTCTCTGCACCCCAAGGGGTCGAGAACTCTGCGGCAAGAGCGCCGATGACATGCCCCATAGCGGCAAGGGTCACTGCCGACACATGCTGCTCGTAGGGCATCGACAGCTCATTGGTGATCAGAATGCCGTCCACGCCACCCGACTGCAGCGCTTCGAGATCGCGCTTGGCGGCATCGATCACGCGCGAAACGCTGCCGCTCGGATAATACAGAGGATCGCCAGGCAGCGGCTGCAGATGCAGCATGCCAATGACCGGTTTCTCGGTCCCAAACATCGAAGCCATAAACGACATGGTCAATCTCCTTTAGCTCGCCGACTCGCGGGCATCAACTGCTACTCGCCCAGCACCTCAACGTACACTTTTCGCTTCTGAGGCCCATCGAATTCCGCAAGGTAGATGTTCTGGGCCCCGCCACATACGATGTGGCCGTCTTGAACGGGGAAGAAGCAGCTATTGCCGCAAATCATGCTCTTGATATGACCACAGGAGTTATTGCCCGTGGCGCCATAACTCGGCAAGAAATGAGCATGCGCATAGGGGGCATCGGGCGGGGCAATGCGATCGAGCGTCTCCATGAGATCGGTCTCCACGCACGGAAGCCCCTCGTTCACCACGATACCGCAAGTCGTATGCGACAAAATAATCGCTGCCAGTCCATCGGTCACCGCACTACGCTCGATGGCGGCATGCACATCTTCTGTGATGTCGATGAACTGGTCGGGCGCCGTCGATAGATAGCTCAATGTCTCGAGTGTCACCATGTCACTCATCACCTTTCAGAAAACGCAGCGCCGTACCGGAATACAGATTCGCCCGCGCCTCATCGCGCATGGGCACGGTGTCAAGCGCCCGCTTGAGCTTGAAGGCGCGGAAGCGTGGCGTATTGCTGGCAAACATCACCTGATGCGACAGGGCACGCTCATACCACAGCGGTCCCATATCGATGGTGAAGAGCCGCTGCATCATCTCTTCGGGCGAATCGATATAGGTAACAGAAGTATCCGCATAGCAATTGGGATACTTGAGCAGCATCGCCACGGTTTCGCGCACCCAGGGCCAGCCAAAGTGCGTCAGGTTAAAGCGCACATCCGGATGCGTTGCGATGGTGTGCTCAAACGCAAGCGGGTGGCTTCGCGAAAGCTCCGCACCCGGCTCCCAGGACATACCGGCATGAAAAACCACCGGCTTGTTGTAGCGCTCACAGAGCTTGTAGAGCGGCTCGGCAACGGCATCATCGGGCGCAAAACCCTGCTTTGCCGGATGCAGGCAGAGCCCCTTGGCCCCCAGCTCGGTAAAGGCACGCTCCAGTTCGTCGGCGGCGCCACTCACTTGCGGGTCCACGCTCGCAAATCCCCATAGACGATCGGGGTGCGCAGCAACAAGCGCGGCAACCTGGTCGTTGGTGCCAAAGTGCCCGCCGCACACCGTGGTCACATCGAGCGGCATGAGCACGCTTTTCCGTACATCGCAGACATCCATCTCGGCCACGAGCTCATCCCAGTCCATGGGGCCCATGTGCCCCATGCCAAACTCGCGCTCCCAAAAACCAAAGCCGTCTGGCTCGTCGCCTGGCGTATAGATCTCGCCGTAGAGCATGGGCTGGACCAGCATATCGATTACCATCTTGCACTCCTTTCCAGGCTTTTGTTCCTAGTACGGTTCGAACGACCCAATGACTCGGGACGAAAGCTCGGCACCGGCACGCATGCATGCCGGCACGTCAAGCCCATCCAGTACACCCTTGGTGAATCCGGCGATATACGAGTCGCCGGCGCCCACGGTATTGACGACCTTCTCGGCCGGCACGATCCCACATTCATAGAAGCGCTCACCGTCATAGGCGATGCTCCCCTTCTCGCCAAGCGTGGCGACCGCCACGCGCGGACCCAGCTCCTGCACATGGCGCACCCAGTCGCGCAGCTCCGCGCTATCCTCCTCAAACGACATAAAGGCATAGTCCACGTAAGGAAAATGGCTCTCACAGGTGTATTCGGGATCTTGACTAAACACCGAAAAGTCCATGACGACGGTCTTGCCTGCTTCGTGCCATTCGGGCAGCAGGTCTAAGCAGTTTCCAAACAGATCGGTATGGATAACATCGTGCTCCAGGATAAATGCCCGGTCATCATCGTTTGGCCGGTACGTTTCCATGGCACCGTCAATCGCCTCGAGATGTACGCGGTCGACGCCGTCCTTCAACGCCATGAGCATCACCGAGGTATCGCCGTCCTCCACGCGAAGATGCGAGATGTCGAACCCCTCGGCAGCCAGCGCCTCGCGCATCTTGTCTCCGTACTCGTCCTTTCCGACGACCGACACCGCAGACACCGATACGCCCATACGCGCCAGATGGATACCCCAGTCGATGCCATTACCAGTCGGATAGAACACGCCGATGTTTTGATACACGTCCGCACAGCAGAAGCCAGCTGCGCATGCTTTGATATCCATAGTCTTCTCCAGCAATCAAAAAGGGGCCCACCCAAGGCGAGCCCCTATCCGAATTCCGATGTAATCTCGCGTTAGCCAGCCAAGGCTTCAGCCCCAAGCCGCCCAGCGCTTTCTCAGGCTACTCGGCGATCGGAGCTCCGTGACCCCAAGAGCCCTCCATGCCGCACACGGTCGAGGCAAAGCCTGCCGCAAAATCGAGCGCACGCTCAATGGCCTCAGGTCCGTCCTCGCCGCGCTTGGCGGAATCGAGGTAGCACATCAGGAATGAGGTCAGAAACGAATCCCCGGCTCCCATGGTGTCCTTCATGTCCGTTACGGGCTTTGCCAGCTGGCGATAGTAGCGCTCGCCGTCATAGGCGATGCAGCCCTCGGCGCCCGCCGTCGCAGACACAAAGCGCGGACCCAGGCTCTTCACCCAGGCGAGGCGATCGCGAATCTCATCCTCGCTCGCAGCGTCCGCGGCGCTAAAGAAGGCGAAGTCGACAAACGGGGCAATCTGCTCATAGTATTCATCGGTGGAATCGTCCGAGAAGTCAAACGATACGGTAATGCCCGCAGCCTTCAGCTTGGGGAGCTCGCGCTCGGTAAAGCAGTAGTTACCCGAGTGGACTACGTCGAACTGCTTCATGTATGCCAGATCAAAGCGATCGAGCACATAGCGCGCATCGCCACGGATGCCGCCCTCATTGGAGCCAAGGAATACGCGGTCGCCATCGACCACGGTCACACGCGCCGCGCCGTTCTCGCCAATAAGCTGCTCGCACTTAGCGAGCTCGATGCCCTCGTCCTCGAGACTTGCAATCACATGCTCGGCAGCGGCGTCGTTGCCAAAGATGCCCATGTACGCGGAGCGCGCAGCACCGCACTTCTTGGCGTAAACGGCAAAATTCACCGCATTGCCGCCGGGATACATGGTATGGATATGCTCATAGCGATCGACGACGTTGTCACCAAACCCGAGCGCGTTAACGTTAAAAGCCATGGTATCTATCCTTCCTAGTACTCAACAACGCCCATGTAGCGACGGAAGTCGGGGTCGTGGTCGAACACCTTGCCGCGCGCTGCACGCAGCTCGCAGTTCATAGCGTAGAACAGCACCGGATCCAGATAAGCACGAACGCTCGCCGGCACGGCCTCCATACCGTACTCCTTGGCATCAAGCACCATCAGCGTGTCGGTATGGGTCTCGAGGAACGCCAGGGCGCGCTCGTCCATAGGACGGCACTCGCTCGAGCCCATCTGCAAGAAGTAGAAGACGCCATCCTGGGTAGCCTCAAAGGGGCCATGGAAGTACTCGGCAGAGTGGATATAGCTGCAGTGCTGCCACTGCATCTCCATGAGCGAGCAGATGGCAAAGCCGTACGTCTGACTAAAGTTGGGGCCGCTTCCCAGGATATAGAAGAACTCGTGCTCCTGGCAAAGCTTGGCAAAGCGATCGCCCAGCTCGGCATTTACCTTTTCGCGTGCGGGAGGCAAAATCTTATCCATTTCGGCAATACCGGCATACATGTCAGCGAGATCGGCGTAGCCCTCCTGCTGGTCGAGCAGCTCGGCCGCGAGCGACAGCGAGATGCCGGCAGGGACTTCGGCCTGCGGAACGCCCTCGCCCCACGGGTACACCCAGGTGACCCACTTGCCAGTATCGATCTTGGAGCCGGCGTTATCGGTCTGCGCGATCACCGTCGCGCCCGCGGCAAGGGCAATCTCGCAGCCCTCGACGACCTCGGGGGTATTGCCGCTGTGGCTGCAGGCAATGACCAGAGACTTCTCACCCAGGCGACGGGGACGCATGATGTCGAACTCACGGGCCGTATAGATATACGAGGTGAACGTCGTCGCCTCGCGCTGCAAGAGCTCATGGGCCGGAATCAGATCGATCATGGAGCCGCCGCAGGCAATCCAGTAGACGCTGTCGAACTTGCCCTTCTCGGCAATTGCTTCCTTAATCAGATCATGTGCGTTCATGTTTAGTTCCTTTCCAGTTTGGCCGGCCACGCATGACGTGTCTTGCATGGCCGAGCAAAATCTTATCTAGTCAATCAGATACTTCTCGAAGGCGGCCATGTTCTTGGCATCTGCCGCAGCCGGGTCATCGTAGTAACGACCGTCCGTGATTTCCTGACCCAACATGCCATCGAAACCATGGGCGTTGAGCGTGGCGACGAAGGCATCCATATCGTGCTTGCCGTCGCCCCAGACCAGATGGCCATAGGGGTCGCCATCGATAAAGTGCATCTCGTGGATCGCACCGTCGCCAAATACGGCAAACCAGTCCTCGAGCGACTCACCAGCAACACCCATTGCGGTCGTATCGACCATAGGCTGCAGATACGAACTCGCGACCTCATCGATCATGCGCTTGGCATCGGCGACGGTCGTCACAAGGTTGCTCTCCTCGGGACGCAGGCTCTCCATCGTTAGCACCAGGCCGTGCTCGCCGGCATACTCCGCCAAGATGGATAGGTGCTCGCGGCTGCGCTTCCACGCCTCTTCGCGATCCTCGTCCCAGTCACCCCAACCCGAGTTTACGGACATGCGGTCGCATCCCAGCACCTCGGCAAGCTCGATGCCATGCTTGAAATACGCCAGGCTCCGCTGCTCGTGAAGCGGCTTACGGGCGCAATACTGCCATGGATAGACCACGTTCTCGGGACAGAGCGTCCGATAGCGCAGACCGCGGTCGGCGGCCTTTTTCGCCAGAACCTCGGCCTCAAAATACCCAGTGTGATCGAGCGTCACATGGGGCTCGGCGCACCACAGCTCGATGGACTCAAAGCCCAGGCGCTGTTGCGTATCCAAAAAATAGTCGAGCGACCACATGATGTAGTGGATGTTCATGCCCGCAATCTGCTCGCGTCGCAGCGATGGTTTGGTTTCAGGCATGCTAAACCTCCTTATTTCGGTCGAACACGATACGTCCGTCCGACATGGTCATATCAACGGCAAGGTCACAAGCATCGTGGTAGTCAAGGCCAAACACATCGCGATCGAACACGCAGATGTCGGCAAGCTTACCGGCCTCGAGCGTTCCCAGCTCATCCTCGCGCATCAGGTCATATGCGCCCCCTGCCGTCCATGCACGAAGGAGCTCGGCAAGCGTCAGCGTATTACCCTCATTCACGGACAAACCGTCGGCAAAGAAACCACCACATGCGCTAAACATCGATTCGCCCAGGCTCGGAATCAGGAGCGGAAGGTCGGTGCCACAGCACACCGTACATCCCGCGTCTTCCATACCGCGACGGTTCCAGCTGTGCTGCAGTCGGACCTCGCCGATCTGCCGACGCATCATCGACAGGCAGTCCTCGCGCTTATCGAGCGTGAGGATCTGGGGGTAGACCTCGCAGATTCCACCCAGCTTGCCAAAAAGGGCAAGGTCATCCGGATCAGAGTTTTCGAGGTCGGTGATCGCGTGGCGTCGAAGCATGGCTCCGTGCTCATCTCGCGGCAGCGAAGCATACAGCGCAACGGTGTGGCGAACGGCGCCGTCGCCCTGACAATGAAGCGAGTAACGGAAGCCCTCGGCATCAATCGCGCGCAGCTCGTCCTCAATCAAACCCCACTCGGGCTCCTCGACAACCGTCTTGCCGGCAGCCCCCGCATCGGCCATCTCCTCATAAGGGTCGATCATCTCGGCAAGCCCCGCCCATACGCCGCGATCGGTCATGCGGTTGAAGCCCGAGAAACGAACAAACGGTCCCTGGAAGCGATCACGCGCCGCACGGGCATAGGGCAGATTCGCCCCGGCACCCACCGGCTGCGACATCATGGAGACGCGAACCGTCAGCTCGCCAGATTCCTCACGGCGCACCATCTCATCGGCAAATCCGTAATAGTCATCGAAGGCCATCTCTTTGATAGCCGTGACACCGCGAGCGTTCAGCATCGCCATGTAATCCGAATACCCGGCGCGCACCTCGGGAAGCGCCAGGAAGTCCCGCATCATACGCCAGATCTTCTCGGCATAGCAGGCCTCGGGCGTAAAACCATAGCGCTCGCTGGCGGCGGCGTTGAGAACGCACGTCTCGGCACCCGGGGTAAAGCAGACAACGGGAATATCTCCGAAGGCGCCGTCGAGCGCTGCCGCCGTTTTTTCATTCTCGACGTCTTCGGCGAGCGACACAGGAAGGTCGTGCCCAAAGGCGGCGGCGCAATCGAGGTGGGCATCCTTCCACAACTGCAGAAGCGCTACCACTTCGTCGACGCCAGAGGCCTCGGATAAGTCGGCCCCCAGGCTCCGCAACGCCCAGCCCGTATAGAACGTATGCACATCGATCAGGCCAGGCATGACAGTTCTGTCGCCACAATCGATCACCTCATCTGCCCGGGCGAGAAACGAGCCTGCCTCGCCAGCGCCACCGACGGCTTCAATCCGATTGCCGCGTACCGCGACAAAACCCTCAAACGGCTGGTCTTCCGTACCGGTGAAGACGCTCTTGGACGTCAGCACCGTCAAACGATCGGACATCGCGACCTCCTTACGCCGGAAGCATGCCGGAGATGGCGGTAATGACCAAGCCAAACACGACCATAAAGATGAAGAACTTCCAGATGGTCTTCCACCATTGGCCAAACGAGATCTTTGACACGGCAAGGCCGGCGACCGTCATGCCCGCCACAGGGCTGATGGTGTTGATGGTCTGGTTGGCAAACTGGAGCGCGGTGACGGCAGCCTCGGGATTGAGGCCCATGAGCTCGGTCAGGGGGCCCATAACGGGCATGGTAAGCGCCGCCAAGCCAGAGCTCGAGGGAACCAGCAGGGAGAGCAGGCCAAGGACGACGTACATAAACGTGGTGTACACGGCAGCGGGAGCACCGGCGAGTGCGGTGGCGAGCGCCTGAAGAATGGTATCGATGATCATGCCGCCCTCGGCGATGACCAGGATGCCGCGAGCGACGCCGATGACGATTGCGGCGTAAGCGAAGTCGGCAAGACCCTTAACGAACTCTTCGGCAATCGTCTGCTGGTCAAGACCGCCCAGGATACCGGCAAGCAGGCCCATGCCAAGGAACACGGCAGAGATCTCATTCATGTACCAGCCCTGCGTGACAAGGCCCCAAACGATAATGCCCATACCGCAAGCAAAATCGATCAGCACAAGCTTCTGGCGGGTGGTGAACTCTTCCTCGATGGAGGCATCGGTCACAGAGAACTCAACGCGCTTGAGCTTGTCGTCCTCGTAGGTAACGGACGACTCGGGGTTTTTCTTGACACGCATGGCGTAGCGCATAGCCCATGCAATACCAACGGCGGTAAAGATGACCCACGAGACGGCACGCAGCCACAGCTGCGGGTTGCCCTCGATACCGATGATGCCCTGAGCGATCAAAACGTTGAACGGATCGATGGTCGAGGCGCAGTATCCCAGGTTGGGACCAAGGAAGCAGATGATAAACGCCGTCATCGAGTCATAGCCGATACCCATCATGATGGGGATGAAGATGGCATAGAACGGCAGCGCTTCCTCAGACATACCAAACGTCGTGCCGCAGATGGACAGCAGCGTCATGGTAATAGGAATGATGAGGATGTCTTTGTTTTTGAGCTTTTTAATCACGCGGCTCATGCCGGCGTTAAGCGCGTTGGTCTTGGTGATGATCGCGAACGAACCGCCGATCAGCAAGACGAACGCAACGACGTC
Organism: uncultured Collinsella sp.; assembly: GCA_937937635.1. Taxonomy (GTDB): domain Bacteria; phylum Actinomycetota; class Coriobacteriia; order Coriobacteriales; family Coriobacteriaceae; genus Collinsella. Next base: position 41,068 of record CALDCF010000047.1, on the reverse strand, counting down.
GGCGGCCTCTTGAATACCCTTAGTAGGCGCCTGCAGGACTGCAAAGATGTCTTGACCCAGGTTAACGGTCTCGCCGGTCTCGGGATCGGTATAGTTCTTATCGACCTGTTCATAGGTTCCGGCAACGGCGACTTCGCGCTCGCCTGCTGCAGTCGAAATCGTCTTACGCTGGTACTGGCCAGAGGGGACGACCCAGGTTAAAACTGCAAAAACCACGATCAGCAAGAACATGATCGTATAGACGTGCGGTAATTTGAATTTGAAACGTCTGCTTGTCTTCTTCGCCTTCGTATCTGACATAGATACCTCCAAAGAACCCGAGACCTTATCGTGTCTCGCTTTAACGTTCGCGCAATGCAAACGTCCTATGACGTTCTATAGATTATCAGCGTGTTTTTAGCACTTCAAGGATATTTCGGACAGGTTACGAGGACTCGGGTGAACGGTCGTTCAGCGGCGGCGAACGGCAAAAAAGCCCGGCAGGCAATTTGGGCCGCCGGGCGTTCTCTTGATCAACGTCCTAGATATCAAAAACGTAGCGCGATCCTACAATCCGCTGTCTGCCGATGATAAACGGCCGTTGCTGCTCGTCATAGAAATATGCCTCCATATAAAACAGAGGCTCTCCCGTGGGAACGGACAGCAGCCGGGCGACTTCGGGTGACGCACACGCGATCTCAAGCGTGCACGGCTCGGTGAGGGCAGGCCCGCGACCCGTCCGTTCGCGCACGACCTCGAAAATTGATTGATCGGTAAGGTCCGCCTTCGCCAAAAAGGCGTTGTCTTCATAAACGTACGTGTTGTTCTCGAGCATCACGGGGATGCCATCGGCGGTGCGCACGCGTTCAATGCAGATCAGCTCCGACCCAACGGGAACGCCAAAAAACTGCGCTTCGGCAGCATCGGCCGGCAACACTTTTCTTGAGACAATACGCGCCCCGGGCTCCATCTCGTTGACACGACAGGCGTCCGAAAAGCTCTGAACGTCGTCCTTCTGGCGGATTTTACGCTTGAGCTTGGGGGCGTTTACAAACGTGCCCCTCCCCTGCTGCTTGGTAAGGTAGCCCTGCTGGACAAGCTCTTCAATGGCTCGCCGAACGGTAACGCGACCGACTTTGTAGCTTTCGGCCAATTCGAATTCATTTGGTATCCGAGCGCCCGCCTTATAGGTACCTGAATTGATGTCATTTTTGATGATATCGATAACCTGTTGATATAGCGGGATTGCCGCTTTTCCGTCGGTCAACCCTTCAGTCGATGGCATTTGCCCTCCCCTGGCAAATATGGAATCAATACTCAGTGCGGATTACGCATCGCTAGTCCTACGCAAGCTCCAGCAGCTCTGGCAGTTGGTCGATAATCTTGTCCGCGGCATCCTGGCTAAAGCCAAAGCGCTCCTCGCGCTTGGCAACGACCGTCAGGCCGGCTCGCTTGCCGGCAGTGATGCCAGGCACCGAATCCTCAACGCAGCAGCAGCGATTCGCGGGCAGCCCCAGCAGGTCCAGCGCATGCAGGTAGATGTCGGGCTCGGGCTTGCTCTCCTTAAACTGCTCGCCACTCACCACATACTCAAAGGCATCCGACAGCCCGCATGCGTTGAGCACTTCTTCGATGCTATCCATGGGAGACGAGCTGGCAAGCGCCACGCGAACGCCACGGCGCGGCAGCTCTCGAATCGTATCCACGGCGCCCGGGTTAATCAAAGCCTGATAGTCGCGCGGACGCTTATGCGCCCACTCATCCCAACGGGCCAACGCTTCCTCGCCAGTGAAATGCCCCTTACCGGCACGCTCAAACCAATCGACCAGCATATGCAGGAAGAACTGATGCGAGGTACCGACTTGCCCATTCAACTCCTCTTGAGTCAGGTTAAGCCCAAGCTCCTTGGCAAACGCGGCAGTCTCGCCCAGGTAGTAATACTCGGTATCGACAATGACACCGTCCATGTCAAAGATAACGGCGTCGAACGGAAATGCGGACACGGCACCCTCCCTAACAAAAGGGCGCTCGCAAGCAGGCGCCCAAACCATGCATTAATCGGCGATTCTAACCCAGCAGCTTATCCAGCGCCACTGCAATACCGTCTTCGTTGTTATTGGCGGTTACCATCTGGGCAACTGCCTTAACCTCATCGACGGCGTTGCCCATGGCAACACCGGTGCCGGCCCACTCAATCATGGACTTGTCGTTCTGGCCGTCGCCAAACGAGACGACCTCGCTGGCATCGATACCGAGCTTGGGCAGGGCACCCTCGAGCGCACGGGCTTTGTCGATACCGGGCGCCGTGTACTCAAAGTACCAGTCGGCCGTAAACATGCCCGAAAGCGTCTGGGTAAAGGGCGCATACATCTCCTCGTAATGCGCCTGCAGGTAGGTCGGATCACCCGCCGTCAGCAGCTTGTCCACGGGATAAGTGTCCACGACCTCATGCAGGCTCTCGACCTCGCGAATCTTAAGATCGCACGCATCGCGCTCATACTTGACGATATTCTTCTGCAAGCCGTCAGGCAGCGTGATCATGCAATGGTACGAGTCCTCGACGTGCAAATCGCGACCGAGCGAAATCATAGGGATCACGTCGAAATTGCGCAGATGATCAATCAGACGGTGCAGTTCGTCAGCCGGCATGGCCTGGTCAAAAAGGACCTCATCGGTCTGAGCGTCGACCACGTGCGCGCCATTAAAGGCAACTAGCAGACCGTCATGGTTTTGAAGGTCGAGCTCCTGCGCCAAGGCGTGCAACCCCCATGCGGGACGGCCCGAAGCCAAGATGAGCTTAATGCCCGACTCCTGCGCCGCGAGCAGCTTCTCGCGCGTACGCGGGCTGATGACCTTTTGGTCGTTGGTGAGCGTACCGTCGATATCCATTGCGATGGCTTTGATTGCCATATATGCCTCCCTGTCATTGAACAACCTTGCCTGAGTCATCATACAGAACACCCACGGCGGCGCTGTTTACAACGGGAAAATGTCATATTGTCCCAAACATGAACGGCGCGCCTTCGACGATTGCGATGCCCGTCGAGGCGCCTCCCGATACATTCCATCCTATCCAAATAGCAAGGGGCCCGTATCCCAACGGATACGGGCCCCTTTCAGCCATAAGCCAACTCGGCCGTAAAAACTACTTGCGATGAGCGCGGTAGAACTCGATGAGCGCCTGGGTCGAAGCGTCCTGCTCGGCCTTGGCGGCGTCGTCGTGGAAGGCAGGGGTGATCTGCTTGGCAAGCTGCTTGCCCAGCTCGACGCCCCACTGGTCGTAGGAGTCGATGCCCCAGACCGTGCCCTCGACAAACGTGATGTGCTCGTACAGGGCGATGAGCTCGCCGAGTGCGAACGGGGTCAGCGTGTCGCCGAAGATCGAGGTCGTCGGACGGTTGCCCTCAAAGCAGCGAGCCGGGACGATCTGTTCGGGCGTGCCCTCGGCACGAACCTCGTCGGCTGTCTTGCCAAAGGCGAGCGCCTTGGTCTGGGCCAGGAAGTTGCCCAGGAACAGCTCGTGCACGTCCTGACCGCTGTCGGTTGCGGGGTTGGCGGTGTTGGCGAAAGCGATAAAGTCGGCCGGAACCACCACGGTGCCCTGGTGCAGCAGCTGGTAGAAGGCGTGCTGACCGTTGGTGCCGGGCTCGCCCCAGAAGATCTCACCGGTATCGGAGGTCACAGCGCTGCCGTCCCAGCGGACGTGCTTGCCGTTGGACTCCATGGTGAGCTGCTGCAGGTAGGCCGGGAAACGGTGCAGGTACTGGCAGTACGGCAGCACGGCGTGGCTCTTGGAACCGAAGAAGTTGACGTACCAGACGTTGAGCAGGCCCATCAGCGCGACGGCGTTGTTCTCGAGCGGCGTGTTGCAGAAGTACTCGTCGATGGCGTGGAAGCCCTCGAGGAACTGCTGGAAGCGCTCGGGGCCGAGCACGACGATCAGCGACAGGCCCACGGCGGAGTCGACAGAGTAGCGGCCGCCGACCCAGTTCCAGAAACCGAAGGCGTTGGCGGGGTCGATACCGAAGGCCTCGACCTTCTCGAGTGCGGTGGAAACGGCGACGAAGTGCTTTGCCACGGCCTCGGCGTTCTGCTCATCGGAGCCGTCGATGGCACCCTGAGCCTTGAGCTGCTCGAGCATCCAAGTCTTGACCTCGCGGGCGTTGGTGAGGGTCTCGAGCGTGGTGAAGGTCTTGGAGACGATGATCACGAGCGTGGTCTCGGGATCCAGACCCTTAAGCTTCTCGGTCTGGTCGTTGGGGTCGATGTTAGAGATATAGCGGCAGTCGATACCGGCGTCGGCATAGGGACGCAGAGCCTCGTAAGCCATGACCGGGCCCAAGTCGGAGCCACCGATGCCGATGGACACCAGGTGCTCGATCTTTTTGCCGGTTACGCCCTTCCACTCACCGGAGCGCACGCGCTCGGCGAAAGCATACATGCGGTCGAGGACCTCGTGCACGTCGGCGACGACATCCTGGCCGTCAACGATAAGCTGGCCCTTCTCGCTTGCCGGACGGCGAAGCGCGGTGTGCAGGACGGCACGGTCCTCGGTGGTGTTGATGTGCTCGCCGGAGAACATGGCGTCGCGGCGCTCCTCGAGCTTCACCTCGCGAGCAAGATCGCACAGCAGCTTGACGGTCTCATCGGTCACCAGGTTCTTGGACAGGTCGAAGTGCAGGTCACCGGCGTCAAAGCTCAGCTTGTTCACGCGGTCGGCGTCAGCAGCGAACCAGGCCTTAAGATCGATGCCCTCGGCCTCGAGCTTCTCCTGATGGGCCTCGAGCGCCTTCCAAGCGGCGGTCGACGTAGCGTCGATAGGTGCGGCAACAGTTGCCATAAAGTCCTCCTCAGCATACAGGCGCACTCCTCCATGCGCCCGGATAATCAGATGCCCTTATTCTAACGCAGGTCAAGACCGTAATCAGCGAGCGTTGCCAATCTGCCCACAGACGGCGACCGACCAAAAAGGGACAGGTTTATTTTGGCAGGTCAAACGCTTTACCAATCAAAAATAACCTGTCCCTTTATGGCAGATATTAGGCCGCGGCGCACACACTGCCAAGCAACTCACGCAGAGGAGACCCAATGCCCTCAAGCAGTTCGGGCGCGATGATGGCAAAAACGGGGACCTCGCCGGCACCCACCGCAGTGGGCACCTTGCCCTCCGAGACAATGCATCCATACGGGACAAAGCCGTCCTCACCGGCATCGAGCGCCGCTATGCGACGCGCGAGTTCGCGCGCAAAGCCGGCAGTATCGGCATCGCCGATCGCCAGGACAAAGTCCACGCCTTCGTCGGTCGCCAAGGCCGCGGCTTCGTCCACCAGTCCATCTCCCCCGTCGGCTCCAACCGGGCCGCAGCGAAAGAGCACGCGCTCGAGCAGAGCCCGATCGAGCGAGCCGAGCGCCGCCGAGACGAGCTCGTCGCGCGTATGCTTGTCGCCTCCCAGCACGACCAGCGCCTTGGTACCGCCGTAGTGAGCGACCAACCGTCCGCACCAGCGAGCCACGTCTCCGTCCGCGACAAGGCGCGTCGGCATACCAAACCCATAGTTGACCATCGTTTCCACAACCCTTCCGTGCATGTAGGCGAATCCGTTCGTCAGGCTCATGCTACGAAGCGAGCTTTTCCGAGCTGTTTCGCACTCTTTAGGGCTGCGTTAAAACCCGATTCAATCCGCTGGGGCGCTCGCATTCGCAACTAGACGGCCAAACCCCAGGCACCGAGGCGCACAAACAAAATAAGCCAGACAAACGCCAGGCAAAAGCCGCCCAGCACATCCGAGGCATAGTGCACGCCCAGATAGATGCGGCTGGCGCCAATTGCGAGAATAGCGCAGGCAAGAGCCATGCCGACAACCACACTGGGCGAAATGCCACAAGCACCGCTCTGCACGAGCCATATCCCGTAGCCGTAAAACGCCACGGCAGCCATCGAATGCCCCGAAGGAAAGCTTAGTCCCGGGGCGCCCACAAGACGGAATCCCTGAGGACGAGATCGATGCACTAGCACTTTAAGAAGCTGATTGATGACGCTGACAGTCCCCACATTAATGGCGATCCAAATAACCTGAAACCGGCAAGGCGCCCATACAAACGCGGCAACCAACGCGCCGACGATAAACGGCGCCGATGCCAAATTCGAAACGGCTTTCATCACAACCGTCAATGCCGGCGACCGAAGCTTTTCAACGAATAGCGAATGGCACCGCTTGTCAATCCTCATAGGCTTACCCTTGAGCACCTCAACTAGCAGACAAATAAAGACCACAAGGCACAACGCGGCCAGCACCAAAAGCGCGAGATCACCCATATCGACGGTCATTCATATCCCTTCAGCGTATCCAACACATCAAGGCTATCGACCCACCGTAAGCGTGCCGTAAACCGACCAAAAAGGGACAGGTTTATTTTGGCAGGTCAAGCGTTTTACCGACCAAAACAAACCTGTCCCTTTTTGGTCGGTTTTGACGATGTCCGCGCAAGCGGGTATTATCGAACATGTATTCGATAAGAACATGTGTTTGATGGGAGGAAGCGTGGCGCACGAGCAGCACACCTACATCTGCATCGACCTCAAGACGTTTTATGCCAGCGTCGAGTGCGTCGATCGTGGGCTCGATCCGCTCACCACCAACCTGGTCGTTGCCGACGAATCGCGTGGGCGCACGACCATCTGCCTCGCCATCACGCAGTCCATGAAGGACCTCGGGATACACAACCGCTGCCGCCTGTTCGAGATTCCCGATGGCATCGACTACATCAAGGCGGTGCCGCGCATGCAGCACTATATGGAGGTGTCGGCGCAAATCTACGGCATCTATCTGGAATACGTGAGCCCGCAAGACATTCACGTCTATTCAATCGACGAGTGTTTTATCGACGTGACGCCCTATCTAGACCTCTACCATACCGATGCCGAAGGGTTCGCCTGCATGTTACGCGACGAAGTCCTCGCGCGCACGGGCATTACGGCAACGGTCGGGATCGGCCCCAACCTATTTCAGGCCAAGGTGGCGCTCGACATTACCGCCAAGCACGTACCCAGCCGCATCGGCATACTCGACGACGAGACCTTTCGCAAGGAGATCTGGCCCCACCGCCCCATCACCGATATCTGGGGTATCGGCCCCGGCGTGGCAGCGCGACTCGAAAAGTACGGTGTCTACGACGTGATGGGTGTTGCCGCCCTCGACGAGAACCTGCTCTACGACGAGCTCGGCGTCAATGCCGAGTATCTCATCGACCATGCCTTTGGTCGCGAGCCGACGACCATCGCCGACATCCAAGCCTATCGTCCGCAAGCGACCTCGACCACCACGGGGCAGGTCCTCTCGAAAGGCTATGCCTACGAGCAGGCTTACACCGTCTTGCGCGAGATGGTCGATGCCGCCGTGCTGGACTTGATCGACAAGCACGTGGTGTGCGACAGCATCTCGCTCTTTGTGGGCTATGCGAGCGAACGCGCCGACATCCGCCGACTCGATGCCAGCGGCACGGCGCAATACGTCGACGGGTGTGGGCATCTGCGCTCGAGCACGTCGGGCATCGAACCCGCAGCGACCGACGGCCCCAAGCTCGCGCCCCGCGCGCCCAAGCCCGTCCAGTGCGACGATGAACGCCGACGTTTGGTGCGAGAAGCCCAGGCGATTGACGGCATCTTTGTGGGCGAGCACGGCGGCAAGCCGCGCGGTGGCTATGCCGCGCTTTTTGCACACTCCAACGCCTCGCGCAAGCTGCCCGAACGCACCAATTCATTTAAGAAGATCATGGGGTATTTCGATGACCTGTGGGCGCAAACGGTCGACCCCAAGCGACCGGTCAAGCGCATCAATCTTGGCTTTGGCAACCTCATGCCCGAGGAGTTCGCCACCGTTGACCTGTTTAGCGATGTCGAGGCCGATGAGCGCGAGCGCGACCTGGCGCGCGCCGTGTTGGCCGTTAAAGGCAAATACGGCAAGAACGCCCTGGTCAAGGGATTGAGCTTTACCGCCGGCGCCACCGCACGCGAACGCAACGATCAGGTTGGAGGACACCGTGCCTAAACCCAAACAGCAGCCCATGAGGCCGCCGACCGCCTTCGAGCGCTTGGCGGACCCCGAGGGAAGGCGCCGCGCCGCCGACCCCAACCTCACTGCCAACGGCGCCGTGCGCGCCAACCGCGCCGCACAGTTCATGCCCTTTGCCGCGTTGACGGGATACTACGAACTCGTACGCAAACAGGAGATCACCGTTGAGCCCAAGTGCGAATTGACAGAAGAAAAAGCCCTCGAGCTTTCACATAAGCTCGAGGGTCTCAAACGCGGCGATTTGGTTCGAGTCACCTATTACGATACGTACGGTTATCGTGCCCGCACCGGCATCCTCGACGAGGTGCTCCCCGCCTTCAAGCTGCTCAAGCTCAAAGACATCGCTATCGACTTCGACGATATCCAAGACGTTGAGCTGCGCGGTCGAGCCTAGCGACGTTTCCTGCGCCAAGCACGCGCCCTACAGCGTCATGACGTAGTAACCCGCGTCCTTCACGGCCGCCACGAGAGCACCGCGATCGATCGGCTGCTTAGAGCGCACGCGTGCCGTGTGGTCCGCATACGTCACCGTTGCCCACACGCCATCCAGCGCATTGAGGGCATTGGCTACGTTCTGAGCGCAGCCGTCACAGCTCATGCCGCCGATGAGCAGCTCATCGCTATAGGGATAGTGTGACGCATCGGTATCCACCACAACAACCTTTTTGGCCTTCTTGCCGCTCGTACCATCGCTGCAGCAACTCTTCCCGTGTGTCGAAGCGGCAATGCGACGCAGTCCAAAAAACATGCCGACGGCAATGACGGCCAGCACGATGAGATTCGCAGGGTTGAGCAAGTCACTCATGCGCTCCCCTTTCAAGTAGCACTATCTAGATACCCCCATGGGGTGTCCCTATCTTAACCCAAAATCATGTCTGTTCGGTCAATTAGTTTCCCTCTTCAAACTTTTTTGTTGACCATGGCTTACTTTCGTGTATAAGTTTTCCTAGGCTAACAGTTAGATCCGTAAGGAGCGCCGTGACTCGAACCATAGACATCCCAACGTTTCAGGCAGCAGTCGTGCGCAACTGCTCTCCCACGCTCGCGGGCATCAAGCCGGCATCGCTCTTTACCTATCCAGGCACCTACGCCCACGGGGACGGCTCGACCACAACCGAAACCATCGCAGAACGCCGAACACGCCTGCTCAACGTTATCGCCCAGTGCAATCGCGAGCTTGACCCGCTCGGCATCCACCTGAGTGTTTTGGTCTGGCGGCCTTGCGGAGCGCTCGTGTACGTGTACCGAGCCAAAAGCCTCACCACCTATTTCGCAGACCCTCGCGCCCAAACGGCGCTCACCTCGGAAGGCTACGACACGAGAGACCTTTCGACATGCCTTGTGCATTTGGCATCACGCATCACGCTCGCGAGCAATAACGTCGCGGAATGCGCCTGCAGCCAGACTCGATGCGCACTACCCCAGCAAGCTAGCTGCAGCAAAGACTGCACCTGCGAGTTTCCGCACGAAATAGGCTACTTCCTGGGATATCCCTACGACGACGTGCACGAGTTTATCGTCCAGCGCGGCGAGAACTACAAGGTCTTTGGAGCCTGGAAGGTCTACGCAAATGTCGAGCAGGCGCTTGCGACGTTTGATGCCTACCGTGCCTGCACCCAATACTTCACTTTTATCTATCAGCAGGGCTGCAGCCTGGCGCAACTTGCCCAGGCAACCCGATAGAACGTACAAGCCGCGGCAAGCGCCGCACGACCGAAAGGACAAAGCATGAGCAAGATCGCCGTCGTCTACTGGAGCGGCACGGGCAATACCGAGGCCATGGCAAACCTCGTCGCCGAAGGCGCCACGTCCGCGGGGGCCGAGACTGAGATCATCCCCTGCGCCGACTTCTCTGCCGACAAGGCCGCCGAATATGATGCCTTCGCCTTCGGCTGCCCCGCCATGGGCTCCGAGGAGCTTGAGTATGACGAGTTTCAGCCTATGTGGGACGAGGTCAAGGAGACCCTCGGCGACAAGAAGGTCGTCCTCTTTGGCTCCTATTCGTGGGCCGAGGGCGAGTGGATGGACAACTGGAAGGCCGACGCCGACGAGGCCGGCGTCAACGTCGTGGACTCCGCCATCTGCTACGACGCACCCGATGATGAGGGCGAGACCGCTTGCAAGGCCCTGGGAGCCGAGCTCGCGTAACGGCACCGAGGCTTCCAGCAAATAAGGCCCACATCAAAGCGCATCCCCATCCCTACAAAAGGGCGGGGGCTGGATTCATGTCCAGCCCCCGCCCTTTATAACGGCAGTTCTGTCAACCAGCTACGAGATGTTGCCCAAAAACGCCTTGGTGCGCTCGCTCTTGGGATGGTCGAAGACCTCGCTCGGCGTACCCTCTTCCACGATAACACCGCCGTCCATAAAGACGACGCGGTCGGCGACGTCGCGGGCAAAGCCCATCTCGTGCGTCACGACGATCATGGTCATACCGTCGCGCGCCAGGTCACGCATGACACCCAGAACGTCGCGCACGAGCTCGGGATCGAGTGCCGACGTGGCCTCGTCAAAGAGCATGACGTGCGGGTTCATCGACAGGGCGCGGGCGATGGCAACGCGCTGCTGCTGGCCGCCCGAGAGCTGGCTCGGCATAAAGTCGATACGCTCGGCAAGACCGACCTTGGTCAGCTCCTCGACGGCAATCTTCTCGGCCTCTTCCTTGCTGCGCTTGAGCACCTTCTGCTGCGCAAGCATGACGTTCTTTTTGACTGACAGGTGCGGGAACAAATTGAACTGCTGGAACACCATACCCAGATGCGTGCGCACCTTGTTAAGGTCGACGCCCTTGGCGCACACGTCCACACCCTCAACGACAATCGAGCCACTCGTGGGATGCTCCAGGCGGTTGATGCAGCGAAGCATCGTCGACTTACCCGAGCCCGAGGGACCCAGAACTACGACGACCTCGCCCTTATGCACATCCAGATCGATATCGCGCAGGACCACGTTATCGCCAAAGGCCTTCTGGAGGTTCTTGATGCTGACGACAACCTCGTTCGAGTTATTGGTTTCGCTCATGATAGGACCTCCTTACAGACCGGCGATGTGATCGGCGGGCGTCGCGACGACCTGCCCGGCGCTCTTGGCGGGACGCTTCTTCTTGGTTTCGGCCGTACCCAAAAGCCTCGCCTCAAGGCCGCTCACCAAGCGAGCGAGCGGCAGGGTGACGACCAGATAGAACAGGGCGGCAACCACGTACGGCGTAATGGAGCCCGTCGTGGCCACGATGGTGCGGGCGTTCATGACGATCTCGACCACGCCCACGGCCGCGAGCAGCGACGTATCCTTGTAAAGCAGGATGAACTCACTGGTCAACGTAGGCAGGACATTGCGGAACGTCTGCGGAATCATGACATAGAGCAGCGTCTGGAACGCGTTCATGCCCAGCGAACGCGCAGCCTCGTTCTGGCCCTTGGGGATCGACTGAATACCGGCACGGAAAATCTCACACAGATAGGCAGACGAATTCATGGCCATGACGATGACGCCCAACACATAGTCGTCAACCTTGACGCCGGCCAGCGGCAGGCCAAAGAACGCGATGTAGATCTGCAGGAACGCCGGCGTACCACGGATGATATTCACATAGATGCCGGCAAGGCAACGCAGGATGCGCGACTTGGAGATGCGCATGAGCGACAAGGCAAAGCCAAAGGGAATTGCCAGCGGAAACGCCACGAGCACGATCGAGAGCGACATGAGGAAGCCTTTGAAGACGATCGGCAGGCTCTGGACCAAAATGACCGGGTTCAGGAACAGGCGCAGGAACATGTTGGAATTCCATGCCTCGACCCACGGCTGCTCCTTAAGGTCGGCCAGGAAGTTATCGAATGCCGTCACGCCCTTGATCTCCACCGACGGAATCTTGGAGATCTTCTTGGTCGAACCATCGGCCAAAGTGTAGGTGCCGCTAAAGGCCTCGTCGCCGCCCTCGACGGGGAACGTCACGCCGTAGACCTCGACGCGGAAATAGCCGCCGGCAGGCGCCGTCTCGCCAAAATCAATCTTGAGCGTCTGGCCGTCGACCTTGCACGTGGGCTTCATGGGCGTACGGTCCATAAGGTCATCGCCCGAGAGCATCGTCAGACGCGTGTCGTCCGCACCAAAGGTCGTGCCATCGGCAAACGTCAGCGAAAGACCACTCAGCTCCTCGTCAGCATCGGCCTGGACCTCCCAGGTGATACGAGTCTCGGTGCCACCGACTACGTCGCTACCCGAACCGGTATTGGGTCGGGCGGTGATCTTTGCGGTCTCAAGTGCCTGAGCAGTCGAGGGCACGCAGGCCCCCGCGCATACCAGGGCGAGCACCACAGCCAGGGCACAGGCCAGCTTTTGGAGCATCGAGGGCAGTGGATGGCTCTTGCCCATGGCTCCTTGGTTCAATCGAGACAAGGTGGCTCCTAACGTTTAAGTTGCCGACATAACGGGGCGGGATGACGCCCATTCAAGAAACGCAAAGGCCCTCTCCGCAAAACGGAAAGGGCCCGCGCGCAATCATGTAGTTATTTTACTTGATGTTGTACTTAGCCATAAGGGCGTCAACGGTACCGTCATCGGTCAGGTCCTTGATAGCCTGGTTGATGTCGTCCTTGAGCTTAGTGTTGCCCTGGTTGATGGCGATGGCGTACTCCTCGCCGGTGCTGATCTGCTTGATGGTCTGGCAGGTGTTGAACTGCTCGGCGGTCAGCTGGCTGGCGACGGAGCGGTTGGTCACCACGGCGTCACCCTTATCAGACTGCAGGGCGCTGAAGCACTCGGTGGCGTCCTTGTAGGGAACAATCTTGGCCTTGGGGAAGTTCTCCTGGGCAAAGGCCTCGGCGGTCGAGCCGGACTGGACGATGATCGTGGCGTCGGCGTTGTTGAGCTTCTCGCTGTAGTTATCGGCCGTGATGTCGGTGTTATCGACCTTGGTCACGATAGCCTGGTCATCCATGTAGTAGGAGTCGGAGAACGCGACTTCCTTCTCACGCTCGGGCGTATCGGTGATAGCCGCGATGGAGACGTCATACTTGGCGCCCGAAGCAACACCCGGCACCAGCGTGTCAAAGTCGTTGTTGACGTACTCGACATCCAGGCCCAGCTTGTCACCGATAGCCTTGATGAGCTCAAGGTCAAAGCCCTGGTAATCGCCATTGTCATCCTTGTACTCAAACGGCGCGTACTCGGCAGAGGTGCCGACGGTGAGCGTACCGTCCTTGACGAGTGCATACTCCTTGGAGCCGTCGACCTTCTCGACCTTCACGTCATCAGAGCTGCTGGAACCGGCATCGGAACCAGAGGTGGCGTTGGACGAGCCGCAGCCCGTCAGTGCGAGGGCGAGCGCCATGGCGCCCGTGGCGGCAAATGCGCCAAGCTTCTTGAGCTTCATAATCAGTCTCCTTCCGGTGACCCCGTTTGATTCAGAGGTCTGCAAAAACTGTTGGCTATTATGCACCCGGAATTACGAATCTGCAATGAGAAAACTGATTGAAACAAACCCATAACGTGAATGGAATACTCCACTTAGCAACAGTCATTACTGCTGCAATGACCTTAACAGTTTGATTTCAGCTGCATAACCTGCAAGTTCGTTCGGCGTCTCCAAAATAAATGGAAGTGCACGCAAGCGGCTATTCGATACAATATTCTGCATAACCTGCATACCGCCGCCAAATTCCTCGCTGCCAAGGTATCCCTTGCCGATGCACTCGTGACGATCTTTATGGGCGCCACAAGGGTTCTTCGAATCGTTGATGTGTACGGCATGCAGGCGATCGATGCCCACCACGCGGTCGAACTCGTCGAGTACGCCGTCCAGATCATGGATGATGTCGTAGCCGGCATCGCTCACATGGCAGGTGTCCAAACAAACGCCCAGCTTATCGGACAGCTCTGGACACTTGGCGGCAACGCCCTCGATAATGCACGCCAACTCTTCAAAGCTACGGCCCACCTCGGTGCCCTTACCCGCCATGGTCTCGAGCAATACCGTCGTCTGCTGGCCCTCAAACATCACCTGGCACAGCGTGTCGACAATCATCTGAATGCCGGCGTCTGCCCCCTGTCCCACATGCGCACCGGGATGGAAGTTGTAGTAGTTGCCGGGCAGTGCTTCCAGACGCTGCAAATCTTCCGCCATAGCCTCCAAGGCAAACTCCCGCGCCCGCTCTTTGGCAGAACAGGGGTTATAGGTATAGGGGGCATGCGCCACGAGTGGGCCAAAATCATTTTGCGCCATAAGGTCACGCAAGGCCGCCACGTCATCCATGTCAAGGTCTTTCGCCTTGCCGCCACGCGGGTTGCGCGTAAAGAACGCAAAGGTATTGGCGCCAATGGATAGCGCCGTCTCCCCCATCGCCCGATAGCCCTTCGTCGTCGAAAGATGGCACCCAATCGTCAGCATCCCCAGCTCCCCTTCATCAGTTGCGGTGGAATAGTTCCTGTTTAAGCCTTATTCTGCCGCAAACAGGAACTATTCCACCGCAAGTTATAAAAGGGGCATCAGGAGCGCGTTTTGCCGAAGGCTTTGAGCGCAGCCGTCACGGGGCCAGGCTGAAAGCGGCGGCGCACGTCATCGAGACGCGCGGGGATATCGATATGCTGCGGGCAGTGACGCGCGCATTTACCGCACTTGATGCAATTGCTCACCAGCTTGGGCTCGCTCGTGCGCACCGCACTCGCCGTAAAGTACTGCGACAGTCCCGTAAACCAGCTGTGCGCATAGCTCGCGTTGTAGGCGGCAAAGCAGCCAGGAATGTTGATACCCTTGGGGCACGGCATGCAGTAGCCGCACCCCGTGCAGGGCACACGGTTCGATTTCTCAAACTCCATCAGCACGCGTGCGATGGTATCGAGCTGTTCCATCGTCATCGAATCCGGTAGCGCACGACTTGCCAGCGCCGCGTTCTCGTCCACCTGCGCGGTATCGGTCATACCCGAAAGCAGCATCGTGACTTGAGGATGATTCCACACCCACGAGAGGCCCCAAGCAGCTGGCGTATTCAGATGCGGATCGTTCGCGCTATCGAGCACGGCGCGGGCCCGCGGCGGCAGCTTGCCCGCCAGACGTCCGCCCAACAGCGGCTCCATCACAAACACCGCGAGCCCGCGCTCGGCAGCGGCCAAGAGCCCCGCCGTTCCCGCCTGATAGCGTTCGCCGGCGTAGTTGTACTGAATCTGGCAGAAGTCCCAGTCATACGCGTCGAGCATCGTGAGGAAATCTGCCGCGCTGCCGTGATACGAAAAGCCGATCTGGCGAATGCGCCCCGTAGCCTTTTGGTGTGCAATCCAGTCCTCGATACCCAACGCCGCCACACGCTCCCATTGCACGGGCGAGGTGATGTTGTGCATGAGGTAGTAGTCGATGTGGTCGGTCCGCAGGCGGCGCAGCTGCTCGTCAAAAAAGCGGTCGAAATCCTCCGCAGATTTGCACGAAGCGTGCGGCAACTTAGTCGCCAGCAACACCCGGTCACGCAGCCCCAAGCGCTCAAGCGAGGCACCCACGCACGCCTCGTTACCGGGATAGAGATACGCGGTGTCCAGATAATTAATCCCCTGCTCCACCGCATGGGAAATGATGGCATCGGCTGTCTTCGCATCGGGGTGTCCCGGCGCA
Organism: uncultured Collinsella sp.; assembly: GCA_937937635.1. Lineage (GTDB taxonomy): Bacteria > Actinomycetota > Coriobacteriia > Coriobacteriales > Coriobacteriaceae > Collinsella. The sequence goes on along the minus strand of CALDCF010000047.1, from coordinate 25,420 downwards.
CCGGGAAACCTCATGCAGCCCAGACCCAGAGCGGATATTCGGTTACCACTTTTGGGGTCAACGCGGTATTGCACGGCCCCTCCTTTCGCCATCAGCGCCCCGGCAAGGTGAAACACAATGGTCACGCGGCCGAAACATCGTGGAATCGCAATCGAGAACGTATCGTAACGCAGCGGAAATCGAGCTGTCACGGCACCGCTTTAACATCAGCAAAAAGCCCGATGAAAGGAGTCACCCATGCCCGCGCTCGACCTTTGGAATCTCGCATCCCAACTCAAAAGCACCGATTATCGCTGGGTCGACCTCACCCACACGCTCTCATGCGACACCCCGCACTGGTTTGGCTTTAAGCCGTTCGAGTCCACCAAGCTTTTCGACTACCTGCCCGACACGCCCGAGGACATGCTCGCGCCCATGCGCTGCTTTCAGTATTCGGTCGCTTCGCAGTACGGTACCCACGTCGACGCGCCGTGCCACTTTCATGTCGACGGGCGCTCCCTCGGCGAGATCGAGCCCATCGAGTTTATGCATCCGCTCTGCGTGATCGACAAGCACGAGGAGTGCGCCGCGAACCCCGATTATGTTCTGACCGTCGAGGACCTCAAAGCCTGGGAGGATGAGCACGGACGCATTCCCGAGGACGCTTTCGTCGCCTTCCGCTCCGACTGGTCCAAGCTCGCCGACCTCGAGAACAAGGACGAGGACGGCCAGCCCCACTACCCCGGCTGGGACCTCGACGCCATCAAGTGGCTCGTTGAAGAGCGCGACATCGGCGCCATCGGCCACGAGCCGGCTGACACCGACCCGGCGAGCGTGACCACGCGTGAGGACGCCTACCCCTACCCCGGCGAACAGTACATCCTCTCGGTCGACCGCTATCAGATCGAGGTCATGGACCATCTAGACGAGCTTCCCGCCACGGGCGCCGTCATCTTCTGCACCTTCCCCAAGGTGCGTGATGGCGTCGGATATCCCGCACGTGTCTTTGCGGTCTGCCCCGCGTCATAAGTTCCCATGCGTTTGTTCTTCTAAATACGGCCATCCGGTGCACGCGACATGGCCCGGCGGCATACAATCCATCAGGCGCCCCATACGCGGGCGCCTTTTTATGGGGAGATGATTCACATGCAGATCAACAAGGTCGCCTTCATCGGCAAGGGCGGCGTGGGCCTGCTCTACGGCAGCATGATCGCCCAAGCGCTCGGCAACGACGCCGTCGAATACGTTATGGACGACGCGCGCTTTGAGCGCCACGCGGGTGATGCGCTCACCGTCAACGGCAAGCCCTGCGTACTCAAGTCCGTCCGCGCCAGCGAGGCGACACCCGCCGATCTGGTCATCCTCACGGTCAAGACAACCGGACTCGACCAGGCGCTCAAGACTATGGAACACATCGTGGGACCCGACACGCTGATCGCGTCGCTGTGCAACGGCATCACGAGCGAGCAGAAGATTGCCGAGCGCTTTGGCTGGGAGCACACCGTCCTTGGTATCTGCCAGGGCATGGACGCCGTATTCCTCAACGGCGCGCTCACCTTTACCAATACCGGCGAGATTCGCTTTGGTGCGACAGCCGGCACCGACCCCGCGACCGTCGCCGGCATCGACGAGCTCTACACGCGCTGCGGCATCGCCCACACCGTCGAGGCAGACATCGCGCACCGCATGTGGGCCAAGCTCATGCTCAACGACGGCATCAACCAAACCTGCATGGCCTACGGCGGCACGTACGGAAGCGCCACGGAACGGGACTCCGAGCAGCGTCGCTGCTTTGTTTCCGCCATGCGCGAAACGCTTGCAGTCGCCAACGCCGAAGGCATCGAGCTGACCGAAGCAGACCTGACGCAGATGGTGCACCTCATCGAGGGACTCAATCCCGCCGGCATGCCGTCGATGGCGCAAGACCGCGTCGCGCGACGCAAGACCGAAGTCGATGAGTTTGCGGGCACCATCTGCCGCCTGGCAGCCAAGCACGATATCCAGACGCCTCAGAACGAATGGCTCTATCAGCGTATTCGCGAAATCGAGGCAAGCTGGTAGCGCCCGATTTGCCATGTCAACAGACTCAACAGTAAAGCCGCCGCAAGGAGCACTCCCCTTGCGGCGGCTTTCATCTTCATCTATAACCAGTAGTCGGTGTTCCGACGGTTAGAGCTGCGACTCCGGAGCCTCGTCCTCGTCATCGCGACAAAGGACCACGCCCGCGCTTCCCAGCAGCGCGGCCGCGATCAGCGCACCGACCACGATAGGAGCAGCCCCGCATGACCCCTGCATGCCCGCGACGAGCGCGGCGGTAGGGCCAAGACAGCCAAGCATCAATGCGACGGCGGCGACGGCGATATCTCGAGCGTTCACAAGACCACTTCCTCCACGAGAAAGACCCTATTTCTCATGAACTAGTGTGCCCCGCGTCCATTTGCGCGGCGTACCGCCACGGTAAGGGCTCTGTTAGCTCAAGCGCACAGACAGGGCGGAGGCCTTTACGTTTGCCCGAAAGCATCGCAAAGGCCTCCGCCCGTCATCTGCCTATTGGCTTTTGGCTAATTACCAGCCAGTGTAGTAGTCGGTGGTTCCGGCAGCGCAGCCGGAGTCATAGACCTTGCACTCACCCTTGGATCCGGTAAACGTGGAGCCCTGGGCCTTATCGCCCGCGGCAACAACGTAGTAGCCATCGGAATCGCGCCAAAAGCCCTCAGAATCCTGCGTCCACTCGCCCGTGCGGTGATGATAGAGCACATTGCTGCTGTAATAGGTCTCGCGGCGGCCGTTATAGTTATTGACGCCGCTCGAACGTGTCAGGCCCGAGCCGTTGGCGTAATACGCAGCGGACGCGTAAGACGAGCCGGAGCCGGCGTTGTAATACGAAGCCTGAGCGGCTTCAGCAGCCTCGGCTTCGGCGGCCGCAGCCTCGAGCGCCTCGCGCTTGGCATTCTCAAGCGTGGAGCGAAGCTCGTCGAGCTCGGTCGACTTGGCGTCGACCTCCCCCATCGTCAAAAGGTTACCCGCACCGTCGATGCAACCCTGCAACACGGCTCGCTCATCATCGGTGGCATAGTCGCCATACATGTTCATGATGATCTGCGCGCGCATCTCCAGGGAATCGCGCTTGGCCTCCATCGAGGCATTCCACTCCTGCATGGAACCATAGCCATCGCCGCGATAGTCGACGGGCTGTACCAGCGTCGCCTCGGACGGCGTAGACCCTACCGCATCGGACAGTGTTGCGGCGTGGGCATCAGTTGCGCCGGCGCCCGCCAAAAGTGCCACAGCCAGAGCGGCGGAAAGGGCGGCGGCTTTCGGTTTTCGTGAATCGATCCTCATGTAGCTGGAAACCTCCGTAGTGCGTTTTTGCTGCGTTTGAGCTGCGTGTGATTCGATCGCGCTGCATAGTACCCCGAGCACATCGCGACCTGCGGTTTTTCTCAAAAGGTGCACGTCAATTGCGTAAAACTCACATCCTCTCAACAGGAGTTTTCCACAACTCGCATGCATAAAGCGTCTCAAAAACCCTGTTTTGGCATGCTTCCTATGCAAAAAAGGCGCCTGTGCAAACATTGTTCGCACAGGCGCCTTGAGCAGGCATTTTATGCAGTTATACCTATCGAGTCGCAAGGGGTCCTTGCACAAGTCGCCTTACTCGTCCAGCGCGGCGAAGGCCTGCTTCAGATCCCAAATGATGTCCTCGGCGTTCTCGGTACCGATGGAAAGACGGATCGTGGAGGGCGTGATGTTCTGCTCGGCGAGCTCCTCGGCAGAGAGCTGGGAGTGCGTGGTGGTAGCCGGGTGCACGACGAGCGACTTGACGTCGGCCACGTTGGCGAGCAGCGAGAATACCTGCAGGTGATCGATGAACTTCCAAGCGGCCTCCTGGCCACCCTTAATCTCAAAGGTAAAGATCGAGGCGCCGCCGTTGGGGAAGTACTCCTTGTAGAGCTCATGATCGGGGTGCTCAGGCAGGCTCGGGTGGTTCACCTTGGCGACATGGCTGTCACCGGTCAGGAACTCAACGACCTTCTTGGTGTTCTCGACATGACGGTCGACACGCAGCGACAGGGTCTCGGTGCCCTGGAGCAGGACCCAGGCGTTAAACGGGCTGATGCAGGCGCCCTCGTCACGCAGCAGGATGGCGCGGACATAGGTTGCGAAGGCGGCGGGACCGGCAGCCTCGGCAAACGAGACGCCATGGTAGGAGGGGTTGGGCTCAGCGATCTGGGCGTACTTTCCGCTCGCCTTCCAATCGAAGTTACCGCCGTCGACGATCACGCCGCCCAGCGAGGTGCCGTGGCCGCCGATGAACTTGGTTGCGGAGTGGACAACGATGTTGGCGCCATGCTCCAGCGGACGGAACAGATACGGGGTGCCGAAGGTGTTATCGACGACAACCGGCAGACCGTGCTTCTTGGCGATCTCGGAGATAGCGTCGATGTTGGGGATGTCGGAGTTGGGATTGCCGAGCGTCTCGAGGTAGATGACCGCGGTGTTGTCCTTGATGGCGCCCTCGACCTCGTCCAGGTTATGAGCGTCGACAAACGTGGTCTCGACACCAAACTGGGAGAGGGTATGCTCCAGCAGGTTGTAGGAGCCACCGTAGATGGTCTTCTGGGCCACCACGTGGTCACCGGCCTGGGCGAGTGCCTGCAGGGTATAGGTGATAGCGGCAGCACCGGAAGCGACGGCGAGACCGGCCACGCCGCCCTCGAGCGCGGCGATGCGGTCCTCGAAGACGCCCTGGGTGGAGTTGGTCAGACGACCGTAGATGTTGCCGGCGTCGGCAAGGCCAAAGCGGTCGGCGGCGTGCTGGGCGTTGCGGAACACGTAGCTCGTGGTCTGATAGATAGGCACGGCGCGGGCATCGGATGCGGGATCGGCGCTCTCCTGGCCAACGTGCAGCTGCAGGGTATCGAAACCAAAGGTGTGCTCGGGGTTGTTGATGAACTGGCTCATGATGATCTCCTTGATCGAACGAAAGTAAATAAATAAGAGAGAAGTAAGTCGCTGTCTCCTGATCACGCCGACGGGCGCAAACAGGAGCCCGGCATTCGTCTTGGTAAGCAATTCATATGCGGATCTCCTTTCGCATCCCGGTTCCGTGGTCGGCTTAATTACCTACCGCCTTTGTGTGTTTTGAATAGTACGAGCATTGTTTCGCTCGGTCAATCACTTAAAAGCGCTAACCTGTTATCGGTTTTATAGATAGCAATCGAAAGGACAGAGCCGATGACCCTTCAGCAGCTTCGTTTTCTGATCGCCGTAGCAGAGTCCGGCTCAATCAACGCCGCAGCTCAGCGCCTCTATACCGCTCAGTCCAACATCTCAAACGCCGTCAAAAGCCTAGAGCAGGAACTCCACTTGGAAATCTTTACGCGCTCCAGCCGCGGCGTCACGCTCACCAACGACGGCACCGAGCTTTTGGGCTATGCGCGCCAGGTCGTAGAGCAGGCCGACATGCTCGAGGCACGCTACGAGGACGGCGGCACCCCGCAAGCCCGCCTTGCCATCTCCGCCCAGCACTACGCCTTTTCGGTCGAGGCATTCGTCAACGTGGTCGAGCGCTGCCGCGACAGCAAGTTCGATTTCATCATGCGCGAGACCACCACATCGCAGATCATCGATGACGTCCGTGCGTTTCGCAGCGATATCGGCATTCTGTATCTGGATGACTTTAACGCCCGCGTTCTGCAGAAGGCCTTCGCCGATGCCCGCGCAAGCTTCCATCCCCTATTCGACGCGACGGTCCACGTCTTCGTTAGCGAGCGCCACCCGCTCGCACGTCGCCCGCAACTGTCCCTTGCCGACCTCACGCCCTATACGCGCTACAGCTTTGAGCAGGGAACCTCAAACTCCTTCTATTACGCCGAGGAACCTTTTAGCTATATCCCTTGCGACCGCAACATACGAATCTCAGACCGCGGAACACTTACTAACTTACTTATCACGTCGAACGGTTACACCCTGTCGACCGGTGTCCTCTCCAATGAAATGCAATGGGGCATGGCATCGATCCCGCTAGCAGACGCCCCAACGATGCACGTTGGCTACATCATGCACGACGAGCGCAAGCCCTCTCTCCTCTTGCAGCAATACCTCGACGAGCTCAACCGCATCATCCATGCCAACTAACAGTCGGAAGACGGGGTAGAAATCGTAGATTGCTGGCCCCCGGCGGGCATGGCGCTACAATGGTCACTCACATGAAATGCACTCAACGAAAGGAAGCCCGTGAAGGTCATCATCTACACCGACGGCTCGGCCCGATCAAATCCGGGACGCGGCGGCTACGGCGCCGTGCTCAAATACACCAACCCCGCCGGCAAGACCTTCACCTCCGAGCTTTCGCGCGGCTACGCCAAGACCACCAACAACCGCATGGAACTCATGGCGGTCATCGTGGCGCTCGAGGCGCTCAACCGCCCTTGCGAGGTCGAAGTCCATTCCGATTCGCAGTATGTCGTCAACGCCTTTAACAAGCACTGGATCGACGGCTGGAAAAAGCGCGGATGGAAAACCGCCAACAAGCAACCCGTCAAGAACCGCGACCTGTGGGAGCGCCTACTCACCGCCAAAAGCAAGCACAAGGTTGAGTTCATCTGGGTTAAGGGTCACGCCGGTCACGAGCTCAACGAGCGCTGCGATGAGCTCGCCACCACGGCGGCCGACGGCAGCAACCTCGATATCGACGCCGGCTTTAACGAGAGCGACCTGTAATAGCGTTTTCGCGCAGCTTTATATCCCCACGCGCTACACTCATCCTGTAGACCAAACAACGCAAGGGGGACGTATGCTGCGCATCGCGACCATCGGCACATCCATGATCACCGACGACTTTATCCAAGTCGTCAACTCCAACGACCAAGCCGCGTTTGTGGGCACGCTTTCACGCGATGCCAATCGCGGTGCCGCCTTTACCGCCGAGCGCGGTGGCGAGCGAAACTTTACTTCACTCGATGAGCTCGCGGCAGCCGCCGACGTCGACGCCGTCTATATCGGCAGCCCTAACGCACTTCACTACGAGCAGGCCCTTGCCTGCATCGCCGGTGGCAAGCACGTCATCGTCGAGAAGCCCTTCTGCGCCACCGAAGCGCAGGCGCTGGAAGTCTTCCGCGCTGCCGAGGCAGCAGGTGTCGTGGCCCTCGAGGCCATGCGTCCCCTCCACGACCCCGCCTTCCACGCCATCGAGGACGCCCTGGGCGAGATCGCCCCCATCCGCCGCGCCTCATTGCGCTTTGGCAAATATTCCTCGCGCTACAACGAGATTCTCGCGGGACGCGCCACCAATATCTTCGACTGCAATATGGCATCGGGTTCCCTCATGGACATTGGCGTCTACACCGTCGAGCCCATGGTCGAGATTTTCGGCATGCCCTCCGGCCTTACGAGCATGGCTACTCTGCTCGACCCCGCCACGCGACAGCTCACGCACGGCCCCATCGACGGCTGCGGTTCCATCCTCGCCAGCTACGGCGGCGGCCGTATCTCCGTCGAGCTCGCGCACTCCAAAATAACGAATGACCTGCTGCCCTCGCAGATCGAAGGCGAGCGTGGCACTATCCAGATCGACCATCTGTCCACGCCCCGCAACGTCCGCATCGACTATCGCGGCGATGTCGTACGCGGCTCGGCGACCGAGGCACCGCGCGAACAGGGCGACAACGGCCGCGTGCTCGACCTGCCCAAATCGAACAACACCATGGAGTACGAACTCGCCGACTTCATCACCGCCATCGGCGGCATTGGCAGCGTTAAAGAAGAGATTTGGGAGACGCCCGCCGGGCGCCACGAGCTCGGCCACTACCGCGATGTCACGCTCGTCTCATTGCGTATCATGGACGCCGTGCGTCAGCAGGCAGGCATTACCTTCCCGTCCGACGCAGGCAAGCAGGCCTAGCGATGGGCTTCTTCGATGCGTTCTTCTCCAGCGTCACCGGCGGCAGTCGAGAGCCTCAAAAACCATCAAACATTGAGCTCGAGTTGCGCCGCAGGCTTACTGTGCTCGCAAGCGACGAGGTCACTCAAGGCACTCCCCTGCGCTATTTCCTGCGCTGGGCGGGGCAAGTCCAGGGCGTCGGTTTTCGCTTTACCAACACCAACCTCGCGCAGGCACGCGCACTCACCGGCTGGGTGCGTAACATGGGAGACGGTTCAGTCGAGATGGAGATACAGGGAGCTCCGGCAAACATCCTATCTCATCTCGAGGCGCTTCACGCCTCCTACGAGCGCATGGGAACGCGTTTTCGCCTCGTAGACGCCCAGGCCCGAGCCCCACTTGCCAATGAAGACGGTTTCATTCCTCGTTATTAGTATTGTGTGCTAAATACTGTATCATTTACCTACGACCGTTGATAGAAAAGAGGCGAGGCGCATGGCGGTGCAAAGAAGGAATACCAGGCAGCGAAAGCTGGTTCTTGACGCCGTGCGCCAAAGCTATAACCATCCCACCGCCGACGAAATCTACAACGTTGTGCGCGCACGGGATGACAAAATCAGCCGTGGCACGGTCTACCGCAACCTCAACCTCCTGGCCGACGCCGGCGAGATCCTCTCCATCAAGACGCCGGGCGGCAGCCGCTTCGATCGCACGATCGAGCCGCATGCGCATATCATCTGCACCTCGTGCAGCCGCGTCATCGACGTACCGCTCCCCTTCGATGCCAAGCTCGACGCCAAGGCATCCGAGCAAATCGGCTGGCACGTCACGTCGCACTACACCATCTTCGAGGGTCTCTGCCCCGACTGCCGGTAGATGTTTGGAGCATGTCTTAAAATCCACCTTTCCGCACTCTGCAGCAAAAAGTAGATTTCTAGGCATGTCCCAATTATCTACTCGGCAAGCAGGCGATGCAGCTCTTCTTCGACCGTGCGCACGTAGCGGACACGGTCATTGACACCGCGCATGGTGGGGTTGCAGCTCTCCATCAGATAGGGATGGCCCACCACGTTGAGCATGTCGCGATCGTTCTCATTGTCGCCAAACGCCATCATCTCATCGGGCGAAATCCCCAGGGCGCGACCGTAATCGGCAAGCGCGGAGCCCTTGCCCGAATCGAAACCGATAAAGTCCGTCCATTCGGTTCCCGATGTCATGACATCGACTCGATCGCAAAAGTGGCGCTCGAAATACTCCAGCGCCGCCTGCTGCTCTGCCTCGGGCGTCTGGAAGGCGATCTTAATGACATCCTCGTCAATGTCTTCGGGACGGTCGACTACCGCCACATCACAATGGACCTCATAACGCAGGTGGTCAACAAACGCATCGTTGCCGCTCATGGTGTAGAGGTGTCCCTCGCACGAAAGGGTCACGTCGGCATGGGGGTACGCAACCACGGCATTCGCGATATTCATGGCCAGGCCACGCTCCATAGAACGCTTGACCACGGCACGCCCCTCGCTCATGACCAGGGCTCCGTTTTCGCATACATAGGCGAGTTCATCGGCCACCGGGGCAAACAGGTAGCGCAGGCTCGCATATTGACGGCCACTCGCCGGCATAAACACGATACCGCGACGATGCAGCTCATCGATAAGCTCAAAGGCCTCGGAACGCGGCTCGCGCTCCCCCGGATGCAGCAACGTGCCGTCCAAATCGCATGCAATCAGCTTGATTCCCTCAAGACCCATATGCTTCCCCCAAAGCCTCCTATCAACAGCAAGACGGACCTTGATCGGTCACCCCTCAAAGCCCGTCTTGCGCATACGCGCGCTTAGTCGCGCGTCTTTTTTACGATGGTAAAGTCGGGAGCCATGCTCACGACGACCTCTGCCGCACTCGACGCAAAGCGCCGGTCCGCATCGAGTTCACGGGTAACCACCGAGAGCCGAACACCCTCGACGCCGCGAAGCATACGGCCCAAAACAGGCTGCACCGGCGTATACATGCGCACGGTATGCTCATCCGAGTCACCCCGGAAGAGCGGCGCATGCATGTTGCCGATCTCCCAGCACGCATGCGCGAGTGCATTCGGATCCATGCGGTCGACTTCGACCAAATAAACCTCGGCGCTGCGCAGACGCACGACAACCGCCACGGGCACCATGCCCGAACGGTCAATGGCGAGCACGTCGCCATCGGCAAGACGACCGCCGTCGGTAGTATCCAGCCGAACATCGATCGTGCGCCCCAGCTCCGTCACGCCCACAAACGCGCATGCATCAGCCTGGTCCCAATCGAGCAGGAGCTCGTCAACTTCAAAGACACCGCCCAGCTCCCGGCGAAGCAGGAGTTCATAGGACGGATCGTTGAGATTTCCCAAGCATGTCGTCGAAACCAAGCGTTCAGGCATACTCTAGCCCTCGACCTCGACGAGCTCGATATCAAAGTTGAGGTCCTTGCCGGCCAGCTCGTGGTTGGCGTCGAGCGTCACGGCCTCGGGCGTTACGTCGATGACCACGGCGGGGACGGGCATGCCGCTCGGCGTGGACAGGAAGAGCTTCATGCCCTTCTCGATCTGCTCGATATTGGGGACCAGCTCAGCCGGGAAGGTCAGGACCATCTCGGGATTGTGCTCGCCGTAGGCATCGGCAGCGGGAATGTGCACGGTCTTCTTCTCGCCCACCTGCATGTCGACAACAGCGGCGTCGAAGCCCTTGATCATCTGACCGGCGCCGCAGGTGAACTCCAGCGGCTCGCCGCGATCGTAAGAGCTATCGAACTGCGTGCCGTCGTCGAGCGTGCCACGATAATGGGTCTTGACCTTCTTGCCCTGGTTGGACATGGTAACCTCCGTGATAAGGGCGGCGCACAACGCGGGCCGCCATGAACATATGGCGCTAACTATACCCTAGTCATACAATTCAAAGACAGTTTGCAAAGAAACGCTGCAACCGGAGGAACCATGGCATATCCCGTATTTGACCTACACTGCGACACCGCTGACCGCATCGGCTGGGCCACGCTCGATCTCGACCTGCGCTTTACCGCCGGTACCGACGGTTATTTCCCCGGCGACGAAACGCATCCGCAAGATTTCGACCTCATCGAGGGCAACGCCTGCGCCATCTCGCTCGCAAAGATCGGCAACACGCCGTGGGCACAGTGCTTCGCCACGTTTGTCCCCGACGAGATTCCCACCGCCCACGCCGCGCGCTTCCAGGCGCAGATCATGGCGCATATGAGCGGCCAGGCAATGCTCAACCACGACCGCATGGTTAACGTACGCAGCGCGGCAGACATTCGCCCTGCGCTCAAAGACGGCAAGGTCGCCTGCATCCACACCATCGAAAACGCCACGTTCTTTGCCGAGGACCCCGCGCTGATCGAGGTGCTCAAGAGCCTGGGCGTACTCATGTCATCACTCAGCTGGAACGCGCAGGGGCCGCTCGCGAGCGGCCACGACACCCACGCCGGCCTCACCGCCGCCGGCATCGAGGCCCTTACGCAGATGGAGCACGCCGGCATGGTGCTCGACGTCTCCCACCTCAACGACGAGTGCTTTGACGAGGTTGTCGCCCACGCCACGCGCCCGTTCGTCGCCAGCCACTCCAACTCCCGTGCGGTTTGCGGCGTCAAGCGCAACCTCACCGACGACCAGTTCCGCACCATTCGCGACATGGGTGGCATCGTCGGCCTCAACTACTGCAGCGAGTTCCTTTCCAACGGCGCAACCGACAAAACCGCCGCAGACGTCACCTTCGACCAGCTAGCGGCACATATCGAGCACTGGCTCGACCTGGGCGGCGAGGACGTCATCGCGCTCGGCGGCGACTGGGACGGTGCCACGGTGCCCGCTTTCCTCTCCGATGCCAGTATGATGCCCGAGTTCCAGAACATGCTCTCCAAGCATTTTGGCAAGACCGTGATGCAAAAGCTCTGCAGCGACAACGCGCTTGCCTTCTTTGAGCGTTATTAATTTCACATCCCTTGAGCGGGCCGGCATGCCGAACGGTCGACATGCCGGCCCGTCCCCGATCTGAAGGACCGCTTTTGACGCAGCAGTTTACGATTTCCGCATCCCGACCGGATGGGACGACCATCCCCGTCGTCGTTACCAAAAAGCGCGTCAAGAACTTCAACCTACGCGTCACATCGAGCGGCGAGGTCCACGCCAGCGCACCGATCGGCGCCAGCCGCGAGCGTATCGAAGCGTTTGTGAAGCGCAACAGCGCCTGGATTATCAGCCGACTTGCCCAGCGCGAGCAGCGTCAGGCGACGGCACGAGAGCCGCTCAGCCCCTCGTCCATCATTGCACTTTGGGGCAAGCCCATCACGGTACAGGATGCACTCGATCACAACTTTGCATCACCCGCACCGCGACCCAAACAGGCCACCTTCGCAAGTTTTATGGGTACCGATGAATCGGACGAAGGCCCACAGGCCAAGCGGCACGCAATCCTCGACGGCCTAACGTCCGATGAGCTCCAAGCCCACATCGACCAGCTCTATGCGTCCGAGGTCACATCGGCGCTGCGCGACATCGTGCACGCGTACGAAGTCGCAATGGGCGTCACCGTGGCCCGCATCTCCGTGCGCAGCATGAAAACGCGCTGGGGATCATGCACGCCCAAATCCGGCGCCATTCGCATCGCGCGCGAGCTCGCCGCCTACCCCGTCGAATGCCTCGACATGGTTGTCGCCCACGAGTTCGTCCACTTGCTCGAGCCGAGCCACAATCAGCGTTTTCACGCCCTGCTCGACACGTACTGTCCCAACAATAGAGCTCTGTCGCAGCGGCTCAAGCAGCCACCCCTCAACAAGCTCTAGCGTCGACTAGCGCACGCGCTCGATCTCGACGCCGCAGCTTGCCAGGGGCAGGCCAACAGGAGCCCACGGCTTATCGAGCTTTATGCGCACACCAAGCAGCGAGGGATAACGGCGCAGCAGCATCTGGGCTGTCCCCTCGGCTGCCGCCTCGATGAGCTTAAACGTATGCTCGCGCAGATAGCCATCGACATCGTGGCACACCGAGCCGTAGTCAATCGAGGCGTCCAGGTTATCGTGCTCCCCCGCCGCGCGCAGGTCGGCATAGAGCACCAGAGAAACGATGAACTTCTGACCCAGCGCGTTCTCCTCGGGATACACGCCATGGTTGGCAAAAACCTCAAGGCCGTCAATGACAATACGATCGGCATGGCGCAAATCGTCATAGCTCACGTGAGGCACCGCCGTTGCGGTGGATATTTCGCCCCTTCCACGGCGGGCGAGCTCGGCGCCTTCGGTCTTGGTTGCATTCTCGGGCAGTTTCTTGTTACTCAACGCGATCGTCTCCTTCGTTTAGAACCCCGACCGCGCAAACTAACTACACGCGAATCGACAGGTTCTTTTTATCATCGCTCCAGTTGCAAGCGTTGCGCGCGGGGCATGCAAAGCAGGCACGCGACGCTTTGTCGGCTGCATAGAGCAGACGCTCAAGCGGTTGGCTGTTCACGCGCAGCTTTCGATGGCCCAGAATGGCCGTCTTAATGGCTGCGGCATCGGCCGGCTCAAACGCCACGTCATCGGGCATGCCGCCGAGAATCGCATCAGCGACGCGTTCGCTTGCAACATCATGGGATATACCCGATTCATACTGTTCATCTTTGCCGATATCGTGAAGAAGTGCCGTGGCGTAGATGACCTCGCGGTCAAATTCGAGCCGTTCCTCGAGATTCTTGATCCACATAATGCGAGCGACATCGAGCAGATGGTCAATACCATGGCGGCAAAAGATGCGCCCCGATTCCAACTGTGCAATGTTGCCCAGGTGCCGCCGGAACAGCCCGTTGGCACAAATGTAATCAATGCGAGGCATAGCGCCAAAGGGGGTCAGGCCCGAAGCCATAAAGCCGCGACGCGACGTCCCCTCATCGGTCTTCGATGCAAAGTCGTTGACGACCTTCATGGTTAACGGCTCAGCATCCTAAAGAATCGCTCCTCGAGCGCGGGATCGGTCTCAAAGACGCCGCGGCGAGCGAGCGTCACGGTCTTGGTGCCGGGCTTTTGCACGCCGCGCATGGTCATGCACATATGCTCAGCCTCCATGAGCACAATCGCTCCCTGGGGAGCGAGATAATCCATGAGGGCATCGGCAACCTGTGCACACAGCTGCTCCTGTAGCTGCAGACGACGGGCATAAACCTCAACCGTGCGAGCAAGCTTAGACAGACCCGCCACGCGACCGTTAGGGATATAGCCGATCGCGGCCTTGCCATAAAACGGCAGCAGATGGTGTTCGCACAGCGAGTAGAACGTAATGTCGCGCTCGATAACCAAATCGTTCGAAGCGACGGCAAAGGTTTTGGACAGGTGCTCCTCGGCACTCTGGCCCATGCCGCCGGCGATCTCACCATACATACGGGCAACGCGCGCCGGGGTCTCCAGCAGGCCCTCACGAGTTGGGTCCTCGCCTATGCCCTCAAGCAACAGCTTAATGGCGGCCTCGACTTTTTCCTGATCGACCATCTGGGCCTCACTTTTCCGATTTCACGTTCGCGCTATGGTACCACGCCCTCCGGCATCGACCACAAGCTACATAGTATGGGTCGAATAGACCGGATCATCACGCCAAAGTTCAACCGCATCACAAAGCGCAACGCCCTCGCGCTCAGCACGGGCGCGCGTGGCGTTCATATCGATCACGCGCTGGTTACTCGAGCCCCTAAAGCGCAGCGTGATATCGTACAGGTCCTGAACAAACGGGCCGTCCACCAACATATCAAGACAGGTAAGGATACGGTCCGTGACCTCGGTATGGTGGCGTCCTCCCGGCATAAGCTCCTCGAGCACATCGCCGGTAAAACACCAAATGGTCTTTCCTGACCCCGCAGGATAAGCGGCACGAACACGCTCGACAAACTCAACGAGTCCCGCCTGATTCTCAGGTTCCATAGGCTCGCCGCCCAGAATCGTCAGGCCGTCAATAAAGGGATGATCGAGGCTCTCGATAATCTTGTCCTCGACGGCACGATCAAAGGGCTCGCCCGCAGCAAAGTCCCACGCAACAGAGTTAAAGCAATTCTTGCACCCACGACGGCACCCGCTCACAAACAGAGAAGTACGAACGCCTTCCCCATCAGCAATGTCGAAATACTTAATGTTCGCGTAGTTCATAGGTAACTCTCCCGGGAGGCCGGGGCATATCATCCCGTCCTCAAACATTCTCGGCCTGCGGCCTGCGAAACTGCGGGCGGGACGATATGTCCCGGCCTCATGCAAAGGGTAACTCAATGAACGAAGCGAACATCGAGTATAGGGTTCGAGGTCCAATAAAAACTGGGTTGCGGCTCAACCGCCATCGCAAGTAAATCGCAGCTGCAGCTCGAATTATTTCCGCTAAGAACTTCGAGGAGTGAGCAGACCGCGCGCTGCATCTCAGCTACGTCAACTTGGCTGAGCCGAGAGGGCCGCTTGGGCTTTTGCTCGATATGAGTTCCGCACGCAAAGAAGGCCACTTAATGTGGCCTTCGTCTTGCGCAGGACTGTCCGAAATAGCGAGCAAAAGCCCAAGCGGCCCTCTCGGCTCAGCCCCGGAGCGGTATTAGAGATGCAGCACGCGGTCGCGGATCTCCTCGGTTCGACCCTGGTTCCAGAACTGGGTACCGATGTAGCCGCACGTGCGACGGGCGACATTCATCTTCTCCTGGTCGCGGTTGCCGCAGCTGGGGCACTCCCACACCAGCTTGCCGTCATCCTCGACAATCTTGATCTCGCCATCGTAGCCGCACACCTGGCAGTAGTCGCTCTTGGTGTTGAGCTCGGCGTACATGATGTTGTCGTAGATGTACTGCATCACGCGGATGACAGCCTTGAGGTTGTCCTGCATGTTGGGAACCTCGACGTAGGAAATGGCGCCGCCCGGCGAAAGCTGCTGGAACATGCCCTCGAACTTGAGCTTGTCGAATGCGTCGATCTCCTCGGACACGTGGACGTGGTAGCTGTTGGTGATGTAGCCCTTGTCCGTCACGCCCGGGATGATGCCAAAACGACGCTGCAGGCACTTGGCGAACTTGTAGGTCGTCGACTCAAGCGGGGTACCGTACAGCGAGAAGTCAATATCGCTTTCGGCCTTCCACTCGGCGCACTTGTCGTTCATGCGCTGCATGACGGCCATGGCAAAGGGCGTGCCCTCCTTCTCGGTGTGGCTGTGGCCCGTCATGTACTTGACGCACTCATACAGGCCGGCATACCCCAGGCTGATGGTGGAATAGCCGCCCACGAGCAGCTTGTCGATCGTCTCGCCCTTCTTCAGGCGGGCGAGGGCACCGTACTGCCAAAGAATCGGTGCGGCATCCGAAAGCGTACCCATCAGACGCTCATGACGGCACAGCAGGGCGCGGTGGCACAGCTCGAGGCGCTCGTCGAAGATTTTCCAGAACTTGTCCATGTCCTGATGCGAGCTCAGCGCGACATCGGGCAGGTTGATGGTCACAACGCCCTGGTTAAAGCGACCGTAGTACTTGGGCTTGTTTGGGTCATAGTTCAGCGCGTTGGCCACGTTGTTAAATCCGTTACCGGAGCGGTCGGGCGTCAAGAAGCTGCGACAACCCATGCAGGTATAGCAGTCGCCGTTGCCCGCGGTCTCGCCCTTCGACAGCTTGAGCTCGCGCATCTTCTTCTCAGAGATGTAGTCGGGCACCATGCGCTTGGCGGTGCACTTCGCAGCCAGCTGAGTCAGGTAGAAGTACGGGGAATCCTCGTAAACGTTATCGTCCTCGAGCACATAGATAAGCTTGGGGAACGCCGGAGTGATCCACACGCCGGCCTCGTTCTTAACGCCCTCATAGCGCTGACGGAGCGTCTCCTCCACGATCATGGCAAGGTCGTGCTTCTCCTGCGCTGAGCGAGCCTCGTTGAGATACATGAAGACCGTCACGAACGGCGCCTGGCCGTTGGTGGTCATAAGGGTCACGACCTGATACTGGATCGTCTGGACGCCGCGACGGATCTCGTCACGCAGGCGGTCCTCAACAACCTCGCGGACCTTTTCGGGAGATGCCGAAACACCGAGCTCCTCGAGCTCGCGGGCAACCTCGCCGCGAATCTTTTGACGGCTCACCTCAACAAAGGGGGCGAGATGGGTCAGCGAAATAGACTGGCCGCCGTACTGGGAGGAAGCAACCTGGGCGATAATCTGCGTCGCGATGTTGCAGGCGGTCGAGAAGCTGTGCGGCTTCTCGATCAGCGTGCCCGAGATAACGGTGCCGTTCTGGAGCATGTCCTCCAGGTTCACCAGATCGCAGTTGTGCATGTGCTGGGCAAAGTAATCCGAATCGTGGAAATGGATCAGGCCCTCATTATGGGCATCCACGATCTCCTGGGGCAGCAGCACGCGCTGAGTCAGGTCCTTGGAAATCTCGCCGGCCATATAGTCGCGCTGGACGGAATTGACGGTCGGGTTCTTGTTAGAGTTCTCCTGCTTGACCTCTTCGTTATTGCACTCGATCAGCGACAGAATCTTGTCATCGGTCGTGTTCTTCTGGCGCTTCAGGCTCTGAACATAGCGATAGATGATGTAGTGGCGGGCGACCTCGTAGCAGTCGAGACGCATAATCTCGTCCTCGACCAAATCCTGGATCTCCTCGACCGAAACGGTGTGGCCCGCGTTCTCGCATGCCTCGGCGACGTTTTGTGCCGCGTAAACCACCTGGCGGTCGGTTAGACGAGAGCTCTCCTCGACCTCCAAGTTGGCGGCGCGAATCGCATTGACGATCTTATCGATGTCAAAGACAACCTCGGTGCCGCTGCGCTTGATGATCTTCATCCTCTTGCCTCTTTCGCATCGTAGCCTCATTGCGCTTCAGAGCCAAACGATGCCCGGCAGGGCTTGCCCCTGTCTTGCGGCGCCGTCGCGCAATCTGTGTTCTCGATAAACCATAAGCCTCCATGCGGACATTCCCAGGAGCCGATCAAGCGGCTCAAGGATACGTTCAAAAGAGGCAGTTAAGGTCTTCGTTCTCTGTCCGCCATCTATCATACGACAAAGAGGCATCTATATCCTGTATTCTTTTTTTAGGTCAAACACAACATATAGTGTTTCAGCAGGTCAAAGCAATTGGTCATTTTGCAGACGCATTAATTATGAGGGGTTCTTGGCAAGTCGGTAAAACGTTACCAACACGGCTACCTGCATGGCAGTTATAAAACCCCCTTAGTCAAGCCGCTGACAAATCCTACCAAAACCAAGCCGCTCACGCCAAAAGAATCCAAAAGATTATGCTTGACCAACATGTTGCGGTCGTGCCTTGCCGAGCTCCATGCAACCGCGGCACGAATCCTTGAAAGATATGTGCATGCAAACGGAGAAGATGGGAGTTTTCTCGGATGACTACTGAGAAGCATTCCGGAAGATCAAAAACTCGATATTTGGTGACGTATTTGGCGACCCATTTGGCGACGTAAAACAAAACAGCCCAGAGGCGATGCCTCTGGGCTGCGAACATTTGGTGGGCGTTAGAAGATTTGAACTTCTGACCTCTTCCGTGTCAGGGAAGCGCTCTCCCCCTGAGCTAAACGCCCAAATGGAGCGGACAACGGGGCTCGAACCCGCGACCCCAACCTTGGCAAGGTTGTGCTCTACCAACTGAGCCATGTCCGCCTGCGAGGATTTAATATACGGGATGATCCACCCAAATGCAAGAACTTTTTTTGAAAAGTTTTGCGACGCCCTCGCGAACCTCGCGAAGACATCAGCCACCACGGAAGGTGTAGGCAAACGCAAGCTCGCCGCAAGAGGCCCCCTACAACTCAGCGAGCATGATCCAGGCAGAGCTGTCCTGCGCGAGCCTGCCATCTGCAAGCGGTGATGAGGTGAGCAGGACCCTACCCGCCGGCAGCTCCACGGGTGCTGCACCGAAGTTCGTCACACACGCCCAGCCGTTGTCGCGGCGATAGGCGATGACGCCGCCCTCAGCGCCCTCGGCACCATCCGCAAGGCCGGTGCGCCCGTCAAGATCGAGCCACTTAAGATCGTTGGCGCGCCCGCGCAGCTTGCGCCGCAGCCAGAGGGCGTCACGATAGAGCGCAAGCATCGATGTCGGGTCCGCTTCTTCCCTATCGGCAGCGTAATCGGAAAACCATGCAGGCTGCGGCAGATGGGGCGCCGCATCGGCGTCCGCCGGTGAAAACCCAAACGATCCGCCCTGCGCGGGATCGTCCGCTGCCACCCACGGCAGGGGCACACGGCAGCCGTCGCGCCCCTTCTCGCGCTTCGGTCCGTGCGTATTGGTCGCAGTAGGATCTTCGAGTGCGGCCCACGGGATATCGGCCACCTCAAAAAGGCCGAGCTCCTCACCCTGATACACGTATGCCGAGCCCGGAAGCGCCAGCTCAAGCAAAAGGGCCGCCCGCGCGCGGCGCTCACCGAGTTCACGGTCCTCGTCATAAGACGACCCGTCGCGTAAGAGCCAGTCGAGCGCAATCTGGTGGTAGCGCGTCGCCTTGATTTGCGGCAGGGCATAGCGCGTCGCCACGCGCGGCACGTCGTGGTTGGAGAGTACCCAGGTCGAGGCAGAATTGGATTCGATAGCCGCCTTCAAGCCCTCCTCGATTGCAGCGTGCATGTCATCATAGGTCCAAGTGGCCTTGGCAAACTCAAAGTTGAATGTCTGGCCAAGCTCGCTGGGACGCGCGTAGAGATACTGGCGCTCGGGCAGCACCCATGCCTCGGCAACGGCGCTGCGCGGCGGATTATAGCGGTCGAACACGCGGCGCCACTCGCGATAGATCTCATGGACCTCGTTGCGGTCCCACAGCGGATGGGTGCCGTCGTCAACCATGTCATCGCCCTCGGCGAGATGCCACCGGTCGAGGTCATCGCGGTCGAGATCCTTGGCGAGACCGTGCGCCACATCAATGCGAAAGCCATCGACGCCTCGATCGCTCCAAAACGCCAGGACGTCGCAAAAGAACGCGTGAACCTCGGGGCATGACCAGTCAAAGTCCGGTTGCTCGGGCGTAAACATGTGCAGATACCACTGACCGTCCGCAACACGCGTCCAGGCGGGGCCGCCAAAGTTGGCATTCCAATTGGTGGGAGGCAGCTCGCCATGCTCGCCACGGCCATCGCGGAAGATATAACGGGCGCGCTCGGGCGATCCGGGGCCGGCGGCAAGAGCGGCTTTGAACCAAGGGTGCTGGTTGGATGAATGGTTGGGCACGATGTCGACGATGACCTTGATGCCGTGCGTATGAGCCGCAGCGATCATGTCATCGAAGTCATCAAGCGAGCCGAGACGTGGGTCGACATCGCAGTAGTCCGCCACATCATAGCCGCCATCGACAAGAGGCGATGGGTAAAACGGGCTCAGCCAGATGGCCTCGATACCCAGCCGCTCAAGATAGTCCATCTGCTGGGTAATGCCCGCGATATCGCCCAGACCCGAACCAGTCGAATCCTTAAACGAGCGCGGGTAGATCTGATAGATCGCGGCGTCGGACATCCATGAGCGCGAGGAGGACTTTTCTGTAGCCATGGGGCGTATCTCCCTTGCAACGAGGTTATGCGAGATGCCCACGATGATACGCTCAAAGCTGACATTCTCGGCAAACAACGCCACAGCCACGTCCCAAAACGCTCGCTCCCTCTCGGGTTCGAGCTCCCTGGGGCGGATTGACCAATGAGGCGAAAAGAATGGAAGACTCACTCCCCCGGCCACGACAGCGAGCGAGCTCCGGGTGCCCCAGGTTGCCGTGAAAGAGGAGGGAAGCGTACTTTATGTACGCGACCGACGATTGAGGGGCAAGATGGGGTGCCCGGGGCTCGCGCAGCGTCAACAAAAAACGCGGTTCGTTAGAACCGCGTAACATAGTTGGAGCGGACAACGGGGCTCGAACCCGCGACCCCAACCTTGGCAAGGTTGTGCTCTACCAACTGAGCCATGTCCGCATATGTAAAACAAAACGGGCGCCGGAGCGCCCGGATGTTGCCTGGAGGCGAAGCCCGGATTCGAACCGGGGGTAAAGGCTTTGCAGGCCTCTGCCTTACCACTTGGCCACTTCGCCGAAAAAGGACCGCCTAAACGGTCCGGAAATGCAATGGAGCGGACAACGGGGCTCGAACCCGCGACCCCAACCTTGGCAAGGTTGTGCTCTACCAACTGAGCCATGTCCGCTTGCGGGTTATTAATTTACGCGAGTTGTCCAAAAGACGCAAGTACTTTTTTCAAAAAACTTGTCTGCCGCATGTTCTTAGTAGCTAAACGCGCTAAAGCGATTGGCTAGGCACACGATTCCAGCGCTCCGCTAAACAGCTTCACCATCTGCACGCGCGTGCCGGCGCCGTCCGTACGACGAGCAACCTCCACGTTATCGACGAGTATACGCATAAGCTTGATACCACGGCCGCGTTCCTCTGATGCGACCGGTTCGCTCGTTTCATCGATAGAATAGCCGGCACCTCGATCAAGCACCTCAACCACAACGCGATCGCTATAGGCCTGAACCGTCAGGACGCAGCCGATACCGCCCGCATGGTCATAGGCATTACCCAGCGCCTCCCCCGACGCCAATGCGACATCGTAGCGCTCGTCACGGCGCAACGGAAGCGATTCAAGGAGTTCGGCGATGCGATGTCGGTAGTATGGAAGATTCTCGATACCCTGACGGACCTCGACGCTCTTACTCCAGCGAGGCAGCTCCCCCACCGGAATGGCGGGAATAGACTCCCGTGCCGGCCCCGCGACATGAAGGATATCGACAAGACGAGCAATCTCCAAAAAGCGAACAACTTCACCCGATGCATTGACGAGCGAAAGCAGGCCTTCTCGCCTCATGAGCTCACGAGCGCGCGTAAGCAGGAATGCCAAGCCCGTCGAATCGATAAAGCTAACAGCCTGACAGTTGATGACGACACGACGCACGCCGCGGCCAATCAAAGCATCCAACCGCCGACGCAGCGCAGGCACCGTGGCGATGTCGATATCGCCTGGTGGCGTCAAAACCGCTATGTCATTCCACTCATTCATACGACCATGGTTCCCCAAAAAAGCCCACTCGATGCATTCGTTTCCCCAACCGTACGGATTCAGCCCGCCCAGCGTCGTCTATGAACGACCCCGTAAAAACTCAAGGGACACCAATGCAATGTCATCGTCCAGCGCCGATTCGGTAAATCGGTCAAGCTCGCCCAAGACCTTGCCGCAAATGCCCGACACGCCCTCACCCGAGACAGAGAGCAGAAGGTCGCGAAGGCGCTGCTCGCCAAAGAAAGCACCCGAGCGGTCACGCGCTTCGATTGTTCCGTCGGTGTACATAAATAGCATGTCACCAGGAGCGAACGTAAACACGCCTGTCTCGTACACCATGCTCTCAAAGGCACCGATTACCCCCGATTGGCATCCAAGCAGCTCGACCTCTCCCCCACGAGCCTCGCCGCCACCCAGCGGCATCGACTCTGGCCTGATGACCATGGTCGGAGGATGGCCCGCCGAACAATACGTTGCGCGTCCGGCTTTAAGGTCAATCTTGGCGATAAAGGCCGTCACGAACGTCTCGACCCTCGAAAAGCCCATAAGCATGCTGTTAAGGGAGCGTGCCATGCGGGCCGGTCCAGCGCCCTCCCAGGCATATGCCGTCAGGGCCGTCTTGACGAGTGCGGACATCGATGCAGCCTCAATGCCTTTGCCAGACACATCGCCCAGAATCATGACGGCGCAATCGTCGGGAAGACGGATGAGCGTATAGAAATCGCCGCCGACCAACGCCGAGTTCGTGGCCGACAGGTACACCGAATCGGCGGCGATTCCCGGAACATCCCCCAGTGAATTTCTCATGCCAATCTGGAGGGTCTGAGCGATATGGCGCTCCTCACGCTTTTGAGATTCGCCTTCATAGATCAGTTCAAAGTCATGAGCCAAGTGCACCAAGTAATCATATTCAAGGTCATCAATCGGCTCTTGGCTACCATCACGAAGCAGCAGCGCGCGCGTCGTCGGGCCCTTCGCAACAGAAGCAGGAACGATCGCGTCGTTACTGTGCTTGCCATCGCCCTCAGAGCGCGGGCGCCCCGCCTCGATGCCGGCGTCGACGTAGAGACCCTGGCAAGGCAGGCCATGTGCCCTAAGCCAGCCTCCCATAGGCATCGATTCGTCAACGCGAGTTATACGGACGTGTTTAAGGTCCTCGGCACTCGTGCCGCCCAAAACAGATGCCTCAAAGCCATCAGGGGCAGCCCCCAAACGTGCCGCTGGCGCCGTCGTGGAAAAGAAAAGCTTCTCGGGATCGTCCGGCAAAGCAACGCGACTGCCGCCTTCAAAATCTATGACGTAGGAATCCAGACTGGCGTCATACTCAATAGGGCAAAAATGGCAGTTGAGCATATTGCAGATCTCGGACGATACCGCCTGGGTAGCCGCGGCGGAATCGTCTAGAAAGGTAAACAACTCATCCCGCAAGACATTGAGCGAGCGGCCAAGCTCGGCCGTGCGACGGGAGCGAAGGCTCGATGCCATGCCGACCAGCTGGATAGACAGGTAATCGCAAATGACCTCGAGCACATTAACGTCATAGGCGAGCGGTGCCTGGGGGCGTTTCCAACCAACTTCCAGCACGCCAAGGATCTGCGTACCGTAAAAAACGGGAAGACAGATTTCACTGCGGTACGGAGGCATATCTTGCATGCGCAACAGGTGCTTAGAACGATTATCCAGGTCCATGAACATACCGGAGGCGGCCTTATCGCCCTCAAGGTCCTGTTGAATCGACAAGCGACAGGCACGCGACTCGCGAAGAACATACGTCGGAATGCCAGCGCCATACGGCAAAAACTCAGGCAGGTAGCTGTCGAGCAGCTCCTTGGAAACACCGCGAAGCTTAAAGCCGCCGCTCTCAGAAAAATAGATAGCGGCACCCGAAGCATCGAGCGTTCCTACAAGCTGGTTCAAAACGGTATCAAGCAGGCTGGGCAACTCATCGGAGCCCACAGTGCTCATAATGACCGAGAGCGTGCCAGAGAGACGCTTGTTCGCCACTCTAAGCTCCGATAACGCACGCTTGAGTTGCCGGTCGTGAGAATACTGTTCCTCGATACTGTGAAGCGCCACCAGGACACGTGGTGCGCGGCGCCCAAAGATGTGTGGAGGCGTTACGGAGCCCGCACGAACCAAGACGGGAATAAAAGAGCCGTCACTCAGTTTGAGCATCAGTTCGTTCTCGGAGCCATCAGTTTCAAATGGCAGACGATGTTCCGTCGCACGTTCAAAAGCGGACGAGTACAGGACGTCTTTAACATCTCCACCGATGACGTCGGCGCGTTCCTCGCACATCAAACCAAGTAAGCGATTATTCACATGCAGAATGGTTCCGTCGAGCTCGCAGATGATGACAGCATCGCTCGTGATCTCGACTAGTTGGGCAACGTCTGCCCACTCGTTGCGTTCAAGCGTTTCCATCGTGGACCCCACCGTCTATCGGTAACAAAAAAGCCTCCGAAGAGGCTTCTCAAATGCGATGGTGTCGGAGGCGGGACTTGAACCCGCATGACCAAAAAGCGGTCACTAGCACCTCAAGCTAGCGCGTCTGCCAATTCCGCCACTCCGACATGCTATGTTGTTGATTCACAGTTCGTTCTGTTCGACCCGCGCGTTCAACGAGGAAGATAATAACCTATGATTCGAGAACTGTGCAAGCACTTTTTTCAAAAAAGTTTACGAATTTATAAATGCGCTGGTAGACGGACCTGTTCAGGCAGGAATGAGATTGCTTTCCAACGCGTCCTCGGGCATGCGGCATTATTTTGATTCGCGCTTCGCGCTACAAAATAATGCCGCCCCCTGCGGAATGCGTTGGAAAGCAACCTCATTCCGGCCCTAGGAGTATGTACTCCGGGCACAGTTCTCAAATATGTTCTGGGGCTGACGCAAATTTGGTGGCTCGGCTTTGCCGAGCCCTTATATGGGGAGGCCGGAGCTAAAGCTCCGGCCTCACACATTTTCCTATTAGATAAAGTGAGCGATCAAGGAATCTCACTCCCCTCTGCCGCGTTAACGCAGGGCCCGCCCTGGTGTTGCTTTTCAGAACATTCCGCACTGATATCTTCTGTATTGAAGACATCGATGATATGCCCGCATACCATTGGCGTCGACACCATCAGATGCGGACCGCGCGGTGACCCCACATTCCGCTGGCGCCCATGGGGCTGCCCTCGTTTTCTGACATGTCCCGCGCGGCCCGCGGCGAGCCGAGACCGCCGCATGACCTAATAGGAGCATGGAGCGATACCGCGGACCCGAACAACCGCATTCTATCGCGCACCGTCAGTGTGCCGTCTGCCCGGTCCAGGCGAGCACGGAAAGAACGGAGCGAGACATGAGAACCGAATCGACACCCGACGCCCGCGGGCCGGTCTTCTGCGGGGTCGACACCCACGCCGACTCGCACTGGCTGTGCGTCCTCGACTGGAGGGGCCGCAAGGTCCTGTCCAGGCAGTTCCCCGCCGACGCGGCGGGATACGAGGCGCTCGCCGGGGCGATAGCCGCCGCCGGGGAGCCGGCCTGCGTCGCGATGGAGGGGACGTCG
>CALDCF010000046.1 GCA_937937635.1 uncultured Collinsella sp. | reverse complement strand
CGGCGACCGCCGGCGACGGCAGCGTCGAGCTGTCGTGGGGCCGCGTGCCCGGCGCTACCAAGTACGCCGTGGCCTACCGGAACGGGTCCGGCTACCGCACGCTGACGACCTCCTGCTCCGGCGAGTCCTTCAAGGCCGGCGGGCTGTCCAACGGGACGAGCTACCGATTCCTGGTGCAGGCCTGCGTCTACGGCAGGTGGACCTCCTTCTCTGACTCCGATCTGGTCTCCGCGACGCCCTCCGACCCGTCGGCGCCCGCCCCCAGGGCGGAGGCGACCGGCGACGGCGAGGTCACCCTGACCTGGGAGCCCGTCGAGGGCGCCGTGCGCTACGCCGTTGCGGAGGCCTTCTCCAACGGCACCTACGCCACCTTCACCAAGTCCCTCGCCGGGACGTCCTACACCGCCACCGACCTGCCCAACGGCTACGACCACGACTTCCTCGTCCAGGCCTACGTGAACGGCCGCTGGTCCTCCTTCGGCCCCGCCAGCCTCGTGCGCTGCAGGCCGGAGGGGACCGTCAAGCCCGCGCCCGCGGCGACCGCCGGCGACGGCAGCGTCGAGCTGTCGTGGGGCCGCGTGCCCGGCGCGAATCAATATGTAGTTTCGTGTTCGAACGGTAAGTCGTATAGATTGAAATCCCATCAAACTAGCGTTGAAATCAAGGGTTTGAAAAACGGTGAAGAATATACGTTCTATGTTAGGGCGAAGATTTATGATCGTTTGACCGCTCTTGAGGATACTGATTACATCACCTGCATGCCGTACTCTCTTGTTTCTCCTAAGGTTAGCGTTTCTGCTGTTGGCGATGAGACGGTGAGCCTTAAGTGGAATCCAGTTGCCGGTGCATTACGATATGCAATTGCATATAAAACAAATAATGGTTACAAGACTGTTACCTATGACTGTCTTAATACCGAATTCACCATTAATGGACTTTCCAATGGCCAGAAGTATTCATTTATTGTTCAGGCTAATATTGATGGTCGCTGGTCTCCTTTTGGGAGCAAGGACCTTGTTACCGCTATTCCCGAAGATCCTTATGCTCCGAAACCTCATCTAGAGAAAGCCACGGCGACCTCCTGTGTTCTTTCGTGGAATCAGATTCCTGGAGCAGAGAGGTATGCGGTTGCTCTTAAGACTGGAAATAGCTACAAGACGTATTCACTTGATGTCAAAGAGTCCTCGTATCTGGTTTCCGGCTTGAATCCCGGTAATACTTACCGTTTCCTTGTACAAGCATTTGTAAATGGAAGGTGGAGCTCTTCCTCGGACGCATATTTATGTGAAGCCGTTCTTGAGGACGTTCGTTCCCCTCAAAATGTTAAGGCCACTTGTCCTGGCGATGGAAAAATACAGCTTACTTGGGACTTTGTTCCCAATGCAACGCGATACGCGATTGCAGAGTATAAGAATGGCTCATATGTAACGTTCACGACTAATTGCTTGAGCACTAGCTATACGGTTTCCGACCTTACGAATGGACGCAATCACAGGTTTCTTGTGCAATCTTACGTAGATGGAGCCTGGTCTGCTTACGGTGATGCGCTGCTTGTGGACGCAGTTCCGCATGGTGTAATTACTCCTCGTGTAACTGGTAAAGCTGGGGATCTTTGCGCAAATCTATCATGGAGCAAGGTGTCAGGCGCCACGCGTTATGCTATCGCGGTAAAGACGAATAGTGGCTATAAAACATATACATACAACTGTACTGGCAATTCGTATAGAGTCGAAGGACTAAACGGTGGACAGACCTATCAGTTTGTCGTTCAGGCTTATCTCGATGGCGTATGGTCGCCTTTTGATGAAGACGATCTGGTTAGTGTAAAGCCCACGGGCACGAATGACACTGTATTTGGCATTTCGCGCCTAACCGTTGTTAATTGGCTGACGAGTCATCAATACAATGGCTATTATCTTGGTACTCGATATTCAAGTGGCTTTTCATATCAGACTTGCTTGTTCCCTAACGGCGCTCCAGGGCCCGGGGGCTACACCGGTATGAACTGCACTGGTTTTGTTGCCCATGTATTTAGATCTCTTGGCGTAAACGTTGATGCAGTCGCAGCCAACAACAACCATACTCCGTGGGGTGCGGGGCCCGGCGGCGGCGGCTATATCAATGCGTGGCGCTGGTATGGTTATGCAATTGACTCTGGCTGTAAGGTTTATCACTTCAACACAGTTGCCGATATGTTGAATAGCGGATTGGCTAAGAAGGGTGATGTAATTTTCTTTAAAACAGATGGTTCCATCGATTGCCATATTGGATTTTTCTGGGGAGATAACTCCCATGACAATAAGATGTGGCACCAAATTTTGCCTGGCAACCTGATTGGCCCTTGTTTTAATAACGCTAATAAAAGCGAGGTTCGTCAGCAGTGTGTGCTCATCAAATAGGCCCGGCGTTCGTTTGATGATTGCCTTCACTATGATTTGACGGTTCGCTTAATCGAATGCATCATGAGTAGGTTATTAAACTCAATCTAAGGCTAGTTATGGATTTCTCCGTTGTAATTCCAGTTTATGGTTGTAAAGAGGCACTGCCCGAACTGCATAAGCGAATCGTTGATGTTTTTGAAAAGATGGAGGCGTCTTTCGAGCTCGTTCTTGTTGACGACCACGATCCATATGATTCGTGGTCTGTTGTGCAGTCGATATGCGACGCTGATGAACGTGTGTATGGAATCAAGCTTGCTCGTAATTTTGGCCAAATTCGTGCAATCACTGCGGGTCTTGACTGTTGCCATGGTGATTGGATTGTCGTAATGGATTGCGACCTCCAGGATAGGCCGGAGGCCATTCCCCAGCTCTATAATAAAGCTCTGGAGGGCTTCGATGTCGTCTTTGCAAAAAGGGTAGAGCGAAAAGATAGCGCTTTGACCATGGCGTTGTCTCGAGCTTTTTATAAAGTGTATGAGTATTTTACTGACGGCAGTTATGATCCTTCACTTTGCAACTTCAGTATTGCTCGTCGCGCGGTAATTTCTCAGTATTGTTCAATGCGTGAACATAATCGTGGATACACGATGTTTATTAAGTGGCTTGGGTTTAGGCAAACTGCGATAGAGATAATTGGTGATGAACGCTTTGCAGGGGAGTCTTCCTATAGTTTTAGGAAGAAGCTTAATATGGCGTTTGAGTTAATTACTGCGCAGTCTAATAAACCTCTTAAGTTTGCGGTTAATGTCGGTTTTGCCATGTCATTCGTCGCTCTGCTTGTTCT
Source organism: uncultured Collinsella sp. (assembly GCA_937937635.1). Classification (GTDB taxonomy): domain Bacteria; phylum Actinomycetota; class Coriobacteriia; order Coriobacteriales; family Coriobacteriaceae; genus Collinsella. The sequence goes on along the minus strand of CALDCF010000046.1, from coordinate 5,784 downwards.
AATCGCAGCAATTATCCAAAAGCTTTGTGTTCCTGGCATTCAAGTTGGATGGACCAGTCTCCTTTGTTCGATCTTTTTTATGGGCGGACTTATCTTGTCTGCGATCGGTATCGTTGGACTGTATGTAGGAAATATTTTTACAGAGGTTAAAAATAGGCCTTTGTATGTAATCGAAAAAGAATGTAATGGAAAGGAAGAGTAAGCTATGGTAATTGTAATTGGTGCAACTAGTTTTATCGGCATGTATACCGTCGATGAGCTTGTGAAATCGGGCAAGCAGGTGGTTGCTACCGGTAGAAATGAGCGACTCAGGCCTTTCCTTGAGAGCATGGGTGCCGAGTTTATTAGTCTCGACATTACTAGGCCCGAAGATTTTTCAAAACTCCCTACTGATAACGTCGAGGGCGTGATTCTTCTGGCTGGTTTGCTTCCCGCAAATGCAACAGCGGATTTGGTTAATGACGAAAATGCGGCTGATTACGTTAGGGTGAATACTTTGGGCACGGTGAACGTGCTCGAGTATTGCAGGACGAATGGCATCAAGAAGATAATTTCCGCCACTACTTATGGTGATGTCTCTGGGGCATGGAGAAAGGGCTATGCCATTACTGAGGACGAGCCCAGGAATTTCTCCTTTACTGGTGACCACGCTGTCTATACCATCACGAAGAATGCTGCCAATGATTTGATTGAGTATTATTCGCAGCAACATGGTCTTCAGGGGGCAGTGTTCCGTTTTCCTCCGGTTTACGGCGTTGGACCTCATGGCACAATCTTAGTTGATGGTAAGCCGTACAAGTCTGCTATCCAAGTCTGGATCGAAAAGGCCGCGTCCGGACAGAACCTTGAGATATGGGGAGATCCTCATATCTCAAGAGACATTATCTATGTGAAGGATGTTGCTCGAGCATATCGAATGGCTTTGGAAAGCGATTCAGCGCATGGGCTTTATAACATGACAAGCGGGGTTCCTTTGGAGCTTGAAGATCAGGCTCGTGCGGTTATTGAGGTATTTGGCGACAGCTCTAAATCGAAAATCGTTTACAGGCCGGAGCTCAAGAACAACACCCCTTCATTTTTGTTCGATATGGGTAAGGCTGAGCGTGATTTTGGCTTTGTTCCAGCTTATAGAGACTATTATTCGATGATGCTTGATTATAAGGCTGAGATGGAAAGCGGCCGCTGGAATGATCTCGAAAAGAATTCTTCGGCCAATTGGGAGAAGTAAAGATGTCGAAAAAGCTCGCCATTATCGGTGCGTCTGATTTTCAAAATCCATTGATTCTTAAGGCCAAACAACTTGGCTTCGAAACGCATGTCTTCGCATGGGAATGCGGCGATATTGGCGAGAGCACTGCTGATTATTTCTATCCTATTAGTATTACTGAAATCGATCAAATTGCTGAGAAGTGTAACTCTATCGGTATTGATGGCATTTGTTCTATCGGTACGGATCTCGGCAACATTACTGTTTCTAAGGTTGCCGACAAACTCGGTCTGTGTGCCAATTCAGTTGACTGCATCGACGTATCCACAAATAAGCACTTAATGCGTGAGGCCTTTTTCAAAAATGGAGACCCTTCTCCTAAAAGCTACCAGGTGACCGACCTTACAGATATTGATGGTTTAGATCTCACTTATCCAATAATCGTAAAGCCTGTTGACAGGTCTGGTAGTCGTTGCATCACTAAGCTTCAGTCTTCAGAAGGACTTGAGGATGCCGTCCGCGCTGCAATCAATGTTTCCTTTTCTAAGGCATGTGTCGTTGAAGAGTTTTTTACTGGCATTGAATTTAGTGTTGAATTTGTTTCTTGGAAAGGCGAACATCACTTTCTTGCACTGACGAGGAAATACACAACTGGAGCTCCGCATTTCATTGAAACTGGTCACTTACAGCCTGCACCCGTTTCAGATTCTTTACGTTCCAAAATCATTGAAGTTGTTTCTCACGCCCTAGATTCTTTGGGAGTTGAATTCGGCGCTTCTCATTCAGAGATTTTGGTTAATGAGAATGAGGATATTCGTATTGTCGAAATTGGTAGCCGCATGGGTGGCGACTGTATCGGCAGCGATCTCGTGGAGCTCTCAACGGGAGTTGATTTCTTGGGTTCAGTAATTTCTGTTGCTACTGGGCGTGAGCCCGACCTGAGTGTCTCTGAGCATCCTGAATGCGCCATGATTCGATTTATTTTTGATGGCGAAGACTTAGCGATACTTCGACAAGCAGAATGCGATAGGCATGTGAGGGTCGAGCGAAGTTCTGTGGACAATGACATGGAGCATGAAATTGTCGATAGCGGCAGCAGATACGGCTTCTATATCCTGACTTCAGATTCGATTGATAATTTGGAAAAGTACTTGCCGAAGCGAGGCGTATAGAAATTGAAAAATGGACGCGTTTTCTTAGCGCTTCATCTGCTATTGGTTTTGTATTCCTGTAGCGGTATCTTAAGTAAGTTTGCGGCAGGCTATCCTTTTCTATCTTTCGGTTTTTGTGTCTGCTATGCCGGGATTATCATGCTGCTTGGCATTTATGCTATTTGCTGGCAACAAATAATTAAACGACTGCCATTAACGACAGCCTATGCCAATCGCGCCGTTACAGTTGTATGGGGCATGGTATGGGGTGTAATTGTCTTTAAGGAGCAGCTTGGCTTTCTTCAGGTTGCCGGAGGCATTATTGTATTAATTGGCGTGGCTCTGTTTGCCTCTTCAGATTCCGATGCTGCTTAGGAGGGAAGTGCTGTGGATTTTCGATATGCCTTACTCCTTCTCCTCGGTGTTTTTATTAGTGCAATATCTCAAGTAATGCTAAAGAAGGCTGCTCTTAAGACGTATGACAGCAGGGTTCGAGAGTATCTGAACCCTCTAGTGATTTGCGCTTACTTCCTTTTCGTTTGTACAACCTTTCTTTCGATTTTTGCTTATAAAGGGATTCCCCTTTCCATGGGTCCGTTGTTGGAAGCCACCAGCTACATATATGTGACAATATTCGGTATTACGATTTTTCATGAGAAAATGTCTCGGCGGAAGTGGATTTCACTGCTTCTTATTTTGCTTGGTATCGGACTATATTCATTTGGAGCTGCTATATGATCAATTTTAATCTCCCGCCTTATGTGGGCACGGAAATGGAATATGTTCGAGAGGCCTGCGCTGTCAATCGTAAGATTTGTGGTGATGGTCCTTTTACCAAAAAATGTAGCGAATGGCTCGAGAACCGTTTTAATTCCAATAAGATCCTGCTAACGACTAGCGGCACGAGCGCGCTTGAGCTTGCAGCAATCTTATGCGACCTACATCCTGGTGATGAGGTGATTCTGCCTAGCTTCACTTTCTCTTCTACTGCTACGGCATTTCAAATGGTCGGCGCCACTTTGGTGTTTGTTGACGTGTGCCCTGACACAATGAATATTGATCCCGATGCCATTGAGAGGGCGATAACTGATAAAACCAAGGTTGTCGTTCCTGTGCATTATGCTGGCGTTGCATGTGATATGGATCGAATCATGGACATCGCTACACGCAACAACTTGTTGGTCGTTGAAGATGCGGCACAGGGTGTTTTGAGTTCTTATAAGGGTAAGGCTCTCGGCACTATTGGTCATTTTGGTTGCTATAGCTTTCATGAAACTAAGAACTATTCGATGGGCGAAGGTGGCGCGCTTTCTATTAACGACTCGCGTTACTGTGATCGTGCTGAAATTATTCGCGAAAAAGGGACTAATCGTCAGCGCTTTTTTAGGGGTCAAGTAGACAAGTACACTTGGGTTGATCGTGGGTCGAGCTACCTGCCTTCTGACATGAATGCGGCCTATCTTTGGGCGCAGCTGGAGCATGCTGATGAAATTAATGAGAATCGACTCTCAACTTGGCATTTTTATCAGGAGTCTTTAAAGCCGCTTGCAGATGCCGGCAAGATTGAGCTTCCCTATATTCCTGAAGGCTGCGAACATAACGCGCATATGTTTTACATCAAGTGTAAAGATCTTAAGGAACGCGGTGATTTTATCTCTTACCTTAAGGATCATGGTGTCCAAGCTGTTTTCCATTACATTCCTTTGCATGATGCGCCTGCAGGAAAGATGTTTGGTCGTTTTGACGGGGAAGACAGGTTTACTACCTCTGAAAGCAATAGGCTTGTCAGGTTGCCTATGTACTATGGTCTAAGCGATGCCGATAGGCATCATGTTGCTGACGCTGTTCTTTCTTTTTACGCCACTCGATAGATATTAAAAGGCGGCTTCTGGCCGCCTTTTTCTTTTAAGGACTGTATATGCAAAAGAGTATCCAGCGCTATTTGTTGACCGCAATCTTTGCTATGTCACTTCTTTCTCTTTTTCTTGGTCATCCTGTTAACGCTTTTGCCGATAGCTCAGATGTAGATAACCTTTCGTTTATTTATATCGAGAAGAGTCACGTTGACCTCGGAGATACGCAAAGAGTTGCTTTAGGCTTTGACGGGACGCCGTCGGATGAGCCTGTGGCACTGTATTGTGCAAATACTGCGTCTGAAGCCCTTATCCGATTCGATGTCACTTCCAGTGCTGACAACACATATCTTTTCTCTTCGAGTGTCTCTGCCGCTGGCGTCTATTCCTTGCTTAAGGTGGAGTATGCCTCTGGAGCAACTCGTATTTTTCCTGATGAAATTTCTGATCAGATGTTTAGCGCCGGTGAAGTGGCTGCACCGTATCGATTGCTGTCTGATGGCGACTCGGATGATCAGCTTGAGTCCGTGTTTACTGACGACACGGGTGCTTCGTTTGATTCGCTGGAGTCCGCCGTCGATGTCATTTCGGAGAACTCTGCACGGGCGCGCAGCTGGGTCTTTGTTTTAGATGCTGGTCATGGCGGTTGGGATTCCGGTGCCATCGGCAATGGTCTTCGTGAGAAGGATCTTACGTTGCAAATTGCACGTTATTGCCGTGATGAACTCCAGAAGTACGCTGGCGTTCGAGTTATTATGACGCGTGATTTTGACACTTCTGTTACTGGCGTTGCCAACACTACAAACGAACTTATTGCTCGCGCCCAAATTGCAAGAGACAACAATGCATCTTTGTTCATGAGTTTTCATATCAATTCAGGCGGTGGCACCGGAGCGGAAATATGGATTCCGAGGCAGGCTAGCTGGTATTCTTCATTTAATGAACTCGGAGAGTCTCTGGGTCAAGATGTTTTGAACAGGCTTGCATCTGTTGGTCTTGTTAGCCGTGGCACAAAAAATGACTATTACGATTTAAATGGTACGCAGCTTTATTATCCTGACGGCAGCAACGCCGATAGTCTTTCTGTCATAAGAAATTGTCGCCAATATGGCATTCCTGCAGTTTTGGTCGAACATGGTTTTATCGACAACAGTTATGATGCCGGACTTTTGGCCAATTCGCTATACCTTCAAAAAATGGGCCAGGCAGATGCTCTGGCTATTGTTAATCAGTTCGGTCTTTCGAAGGAAGCTAAACCTGATCCGGTGGTTTCCGAGATGCACGACGGTAAAATCAAGTTGAGCTGGGATTCAGTCCCCAATGCATCTAAGTATGCAATTGCTCTGCGCAAGAGCGATGGTGGCTTTAATACCTATACGTATGATTGCACAGGAACTTCCTATGAAATCGATGGGCTTGAAAACGGGAAGACATATACATTTCTCGTTCAAGCTTATACCAACGGTCGTTGGAATACCTTTACGTCTGACGATTATTTAACTTGTAAATTGGTTCCCTCCCCCCAGGCCGCTGCCGAGGCGACCGGCGACGGAGAGGTGACGGTGTCGTGGAA
>CALDCF010000045.1 GCA_937937635.1 uncultured Collinsella sp. | reverse complement strand
CACCTGCAGGTTCAGGGTCGCTCCACATAAAACCATCGCCGGCACCCATGCCCTCGTACAGCACGTAAGCCGAAAAGCCGCTCTCGAGCGTGGTCTCAAAGAAGCTCACGAGCAGAGCGTCGTGATAGCCGCCGTCGATCTCGACGCAGCCGGTATAGCCGATGGCATAGCGGGCGATACGGCCCAGGCCCTCGTCCTTAAGGCCCATCTTGTGCTCGGAGATAAAGTTGGTGGCGGCCTCGAGGCACGCCTCTTCACCGTCCTCGTCGAGCGCCGCCAGATAGCGGTTGGAAGCAGCGTCCTCGATCGCCACAACTACGCCCGGATTCTCGCCGGCGGCAAGGTCGTCCAAGAACGCACCAATCAGGTCACACACCATGGCGTCGAGCTCGGCGGAGACGTTACCGGCGTCCTGCATATCCTGTGCCATCTCTAGACCTTCCCATCGAATCCGGCGTCGTTACAGTTCTTGTGCCTCGGCAGCGATCTTGGCGGCAGCGTCGCGGGCGCGCACCATATCCATCGCGCGCTTGTCGAGTACCTTGATCTGGTTGGTCAGCATTACCGCATCGACCACACCCCAGATTACCAAGCCTGTTGAAATCGAAAACCCAAGCGCACCAACTGTACCACGAAGACGAGAACAGATTACCGCGACAAGAGCGGAGATGATAACCATCTTGATATAGGAGCCGCGGCGCTCACGAAGCGTGCGGGCCTGCGTCACATAGGCGATGCGAGCCGCCTCGGATGCCTCCGAGCGCATCTGGGCTTCACGCGCGATGGCGGCCGCTTCAACCGATACGCGGGTACCCATCAGCGACCTCTCCGCTCGCGTGCCAGACATTTAGAAATCATCGGGGGAGAGCGTATGGACGAACTCGTCGAACTTTTCGAACTCTTGCTCGTCGTCAACTTCCTCGGCATGGGCAGAAACGGTACCCAGGCGATTCATGATGTCGTCCTCCACAAACATGGGGGCATTACTGCGCACGGCAAGGGCAATGGCGTCACTGGGGCGGGCGTCAACCTTGCGCTCGTCACCATCGACCAGCACGACAATCGTCGCATAGAACACCGGCGGCTCGGCACGAACGATCTCGATACGCTCGAGCTTGGCGCCCAGGGCATCGACGGTGTCAAGCAGCAGGTCATGCGTTATCGGGCGCTCGGCGCGACCGCTATCGATGCCACGGCTAATGGCCGCGGCCTCAAACGAGCCGGTCTGAATGGAAAGCGAACGCAGGGGCGCCGTCGAATCCGACTTGCCGCAGCGCTCACGAAGCACGATAAGCGATGGCACGGGACCGGCGGCCATGACGATGGTCTCTATGTCGACACGAACCATGGAACACCTCCGGTACGTAGCGGTTAACACACGGCAGGGTCGCCGCATTGAATAGCTATACTACCCAATCTTTCGCCCAGCACACAAAATCAAAGCAGTTAATTTGGGACGGGGCTATTTTGACTACTTTCGTTGGATAAGAAAAAAGCCCCGAGGCAATGCCCCGGGGCTCTTAACGTTTTGATGGTGGACCTGACAAGATTCGAACTTGTGACCTCCCGGTTATCAGCCGGACGCTCTAACCAACTGAGCTACAGGTCCATCATGGTGGAGGTTAGGGGGATCGAACCCCTGACCTCAGGCTTGCAAAGCCCGCGCTCTCCCAGCTGAGCTAAACCCCCACGGAGAAAGTAATAAACACCCCAGCGGCGACTCGGCTCTCGCTGGGGTGTTTATTGCGAAAGAAAGTGGTGGACCTGACAAGATTCGAACTTGTGACCTCCCGGTTATCAGCCGGACGCTC
>CALDCF010000044.1 GCA_937937635.1 uncultured Collinsella sp. | reverse complement strand
CGCGCCCTCACGGGGTTCGATTCCATGTGGGGGCTGCATAAAAGAAAAGGACCCCTTTGCAGAGGTCCTAGTCAATTCAAGGTGGCGGGGAAGGGAATCGCGCCCGCGCTGCGCGCGTGCGGACCGCTGCGGCGCTTTCGCGCCTTGCGAGCTGCGCTGGCAAACGCTATCGCGTTTACTCAGCTCCGCGCCCTCACGGGGTTCGATTCCATGTGGGGGCTGCATAAAAGAAAAGGACCCCGTTGCAGAGGTCCTAGTCAATTCAAGGTGGCGGGGAAGGGAATCGAACCCCTGACACGAGGATTTTCAGTCCTCTGCTCTACCAACTGAGCTACCCAGCCATTTGAGGTGTGCCTTGTTTCAAGGCTTGATTAGTATAACCAAGGACGCGTTCCGGTCAACCGAGAATTTTAAAAAAGTTTTTGAGCACAGCCTCGGTTCTTTAAATCGGCACGTCAGAGGCATCAGCCGGCAGCAAGAAGTTTTTCGCTCAGAGCCGCACGGGCAAACTCACTTGGAGTCATCCCCTCGGCAGCCGCCCGTCGACGAATGGCCTCCTTCATTCCCAGAGGAATCTTGACCGACAACGTTGCCGTCCCCTCACCTGAGAGTGGGGGCCGTCCATGCACGATCCCACCAACGGTGTGTTCGCCATCCGGAAACTCTCCGCGCTCGTACGACTCGCACCACGCGTCAATCATTTCATCCGTTACAACCTGACCATTAGCGGCCGTATACGTCTTGCCCATCATCGACCCCTTTGCCGAGCCCGTTCAATCTCCTGCCAAAATTTCTTCTGGACTGGAGACAAGGCATGAATGATAAGCCACCCACGAACAAGCTCGACCGCGGCAAGCTCCACGCTTCGTCCGTCTGGGAGCCATCCAATCGCAAGCCATCTCGGCGGCTCGTCCTTCGACTCGCGACGAATTCGCTCAGTAACCGCAAGCCAAGCGCTAAGCACCTGCTTTTCTGTCAGGTGCTTTTTAGCGTTGGGATGGATCTCAACATCCATGCATCTTCTCTTCCATCTTACCCAATTTCGTATGACGAAAGTCCGCTGTCGCCAATTCTTAAGCCGGCACGCGTTGGAGAGCAGGGGTCGAAACAATGATTGAAGAGCGTTCTAGTGCGGCCCAGGCACCGGGGTAGGAGCACATACGCCAGGGACATACGTTTTCGTAGCGCGCGAGGATATTGCCGTCGCGATCGATGAAGGCGATGTCGATGGGATAGGCCATAAAACACGTGTGGACCGAAGAGCAGCGTGGAAACGCCATGACGAGCGGCAGGCCGTTGGCGGCAACCGGACGCCGTCCCAGCATGCCGCGCAGGCGCATGACAAACGACTCCGCCACCGCAAACTCGGCCGGCGTCCAACCCAGCCTATTGAGTGCCCGCGCGTAGGCGATGTAGGACGAGACCGCGGTCACATGACCACCCCCGGGCGCCATGGGTCGATCGTTACCACACGCTCGTGCGACAACTTTGCCGGTGCCCCCAGCGAAACGCCGGCGATGCTGAGCGAGCTCGGCCACGGCTCATAGCGCATGGTGCAGGTATAGGTCCTAAACGTGCCGGAAAGCGAAAGCAAACCGCCATCCGATGTCGTCGCACCCTGTTCGCTCGAGACCTCGATCAGCAAGTCATAGCCTTCCATGGCATGTTGGATCTGAGCCTGAACGGTCGCGGAAGCATCGATGGAGCTGCCATCGCCCTCCCCGCTCGGCGCCACGGCATGTGCTAGCACGATATCGGGCACCACGCGATCGAAGCGTGCGACCGCACCGGCAAAGACCATGACGTTGTACACGATGAGTGCCAGCACCAGCAAAATGGGCGTAACCACTGCCATCTCCACCGTCGCTTGGGCGTGCTCCTCGCGCAGACGCATGCGGATACTCATTACGACCCACCGCCCAGAGCGCCAACCAGCGTGGCGACATCGACGGTAAGTGGGATGGAGCCGCCGCCGGGCAGCGGAATCTCCGCAAGCGTGAACGTCGTGCCGCTGATGGTGCGCTCGACTTGATATTCCAGCGCTTTGCAAAGCGCCTTGGGGTCGGTCACGCCCAACGGAATACTTCGTAGCTCGTCCTGCGCATTAGAAAGAGCCGTGATGTCAGACCCCGGGCTCTTGATGACATTGGCGGTGTCGGTCAGCACCGGCTTTCGCAGGCGCAAGTCGCACGGCTCCAAGCCCAGCGCCGCCACGGACGCCGAAACGGTATCGCCGAGCCACGACGCAATGGAGCCCAACGCGCCGTTGCCCCCTCCTAGGCCCTTAATCATCTCGTCCATAAGTTCGTCGGCCGAACCTTGGATGTCTCCGTATCCCACAAGCAGCCGCCCCCAAACATCCATGACGCCATCGAGTACGCCGGCAACGCCACCCGAGCGTTCCTTCAATGTCGAGAAAAATCGCGAAAGCACGTTGTTTTGCGCCGTCGCCTCATCGGGCGCCAGTACCGCGGCAGAGATGGCACCGCGACTGCCAAGCTCAACCGCCGTGTTAAACGAAGAGTTAAGTTGATCGGGGCTGGTAATATCACCCGAAACTGCAAAGGCGACTACGCCGTTGCGGCCAGGTGGGGCGATACGCGGACGCTCACCGGAAAGTTCTTTGATGGCGGTATCGAACGCATTGCCCGCACGGTCGGCTTCGTCCTCGGTCTGACGCTCGAGCTCGAGCTCCTTGTTGCGACAGTCGACGTAGTCCTCCAGGGCGTCTTTAAACTTGTCAAAGTGATACTCGAAGCCGTTTTCGATAGAAGTTGAAGGCGCCGCAACAGCACCAAGCGACAAAACGCCAAAATGGCATTTGCTGCATTTATCCTGTCCATCGTAATCGGCAACCGAAGCAAATCCGCTCGGCGTCCCTTTCTTATAGTTAGGGCAGGTCGTCCCGTAATGCAGATACGCCTTGTCATCGTTCACGCTCGTCGGCCACACCGCATCGGTATAGAGTTCCGTCGCCCGAACCTCATCAGAGTTGCGCGGCAGCAGCGGAATATAGGAGGAAACCCAGTCTCCGTTCTCGGTTATATGTGCCCGATCAACCTCCGCGCTCGCATAGGTATAAAACGCCTTACGCGCCGCAGACTCTGCCTTCATCTCGACACTCGAGCCGTGGGGCTTCTCATTTGTCAGACGCCAATGGTAGTAGTCCTTCGCGCGATCAAGGGCAACTTGGGGCTCCCACGTAACGCTCGATGAGTAATGCGGATTTTGAACACCGGAGAGATCCGTTAGGCTTTTCGCACGCTCCCACATGCAAGAACAGCTGCCGACCGAGCCCTTGTCAGACCCACCACAATCCGCCAGCCAAGCACGCTCTTTAGCCTTCGCCGTGTCCTCAGAAGCCTTCCGCAGCTCCTCGGCCGCACACTCTAAATCATCTGATGTGTCTTTAATGGTATCGGTCGAGATCTCTGACCCTTTGAGCGCAGCGAAGTCAGACTCGGATGTCCTGGGCACGGCAAGCGCCGTACCGGTATAGGTCACACTATCGGTATCCTGCGCCGACACCGCCTGCGTGGCACGCGCGGCGATCAGATACGGCAGAGCCGTCTCGATTTTCTGTAAGCCTTCCGATGCGCTTTTGGCAAACTTGTTGCGCGTTTTAATGATCTCAATCCCGGTGTCGACCATATTGCCGGCAACCGGCTCGGCACCCGGGATGAGGATAGCGACCAGGCCCGTCCCGATCGTGGCAAACCCCGCCAGCCCCAGACTCAAGATGCTCGCATCAACCACCGTGGCAGCCGTGTGATAGGACGACACTACGTTGGCACCCGCCAGCGCGCCACTATCGGCCGCCACCTGGGTATCCCCGGCACGCGACATGCTCCATATCGCCGCGGTCGACGAAAACAACAATGTGAGCACCACTAGGATGACCACGGCAGAAGAAAGCGTGGTATAGGCGCCGTCTTCGATAAACAGATCGACACCGGCTCGACCCATAAAGCCGCCTCGCTTGCGATGGCAGCTCGGACGGTGCGTCAAAACGCGTCTAGACCAGAAACGCTTAATCCCATGCAGCAATCCACGAATCATAATCTCCCTCCAGCCATTCGGGACGCGATTGATACGAGACATCGACCTTGAGCTCAACGTAGCCGCCCTCGGCGGTACCACCCATAGCCTGCGCAAACGCACCGATCACAGGCAACGGCTTGACCTCGCCGGAAACGGACACGGACGAGACGCCACCCGCACCGGCCCGGCCAAGCTCGATATCCCACGACAACGGCCCGCCGGCATGAAAGATCGAAACGTTGGGCACTGCGGCAAGTCGGCGGCGGGCGAACTCCTTAAGATCGTCGTCCTCCGCCGTCGTCGTGGTCATGAGCCGCGCGGTCTCGGCGGCGGCAGACTCCATGACCGCGCGCGTATAGAGCAGGCACACCGGTTGCAGCGCGAGAAGGATGAGTGTCAGAAACGTCGGCAGCAAAAAAGCGGCCTCGACCGTAGACTGCGCCCGGTCCTCGCGCGCGGCATCAATACAACGCGATGTCCTTAGCGGCCGCAGCGGCGTCGATAACCGACGTCGAGGCAACGCCATGGGATGCCGCCCGCTCAACCAGCGCCGCCAAGCGCCCATCGGTGACGGCACGCCAAAGCCCCGCGATCGCCAGCACGATCGATAACAGCGCCACCGTGACGATGGCGTATTCCACAGTCGCTTGGGCAACCTCTTCACGCAGAACGCCATGCATTTCACGATCCCTCCTTTGAGTTTATTGTTTGCGGGACCAGGCGCACGGCGCGCAGACGACACGAAGCATCGCCAGTATCCGCGGCAACCGTCACCATATCGACCCAGCCGCGTCCGTCGCGCACGATAGCGCCCCACACGTTGCCCTTGATATCGAGATAGCCGCTCAGAGCAAGTTGTGCCGTGGGTACCTCGCGATAGGCACGCAGCATATCCGCTGCCGCTTCGGTCATCGGTCGGTCCTCGGACCATGCAAGCCGGACCGCAATCGCGTTGCCCTCAGGCGAATCCGTCGCAGTGCCAGACCGCTTGTCGAGCGCCCGCAGAAAGGTTTGCGCCGTGACAGCGACATCCGAATCGTCCGCATCTCGCATCTCATCTTTTTGAGACGCCACCGCCGAATCTGAGCCCAAATCGGAGGCGGTCCCAGGACGCTGCTGCCGCGCGGCGTTAAGCCCCCAAAGCACCACCGCTATCGCCACGGTCAGGCAAGCAAACACCAGCAGCACCCCGATGGGGCGCTCGCCCTCTACAGGCTGTTGATGCCCTCGCTGATCGCATCCCATAGCTCTTTAACCTTGCCTTTAAATGCAACGATGGCAATAATCGCGATCACCACAAGTACGCCCACTAAAATGGCGTACTCGGTGGTACCCTGCGCGCTCTCCTCCTGCAACAGCTCCTTGGCATGCTGGCGAGTGTGAATCGCCCGGCAAAAAGCCCAGCTCCAAGCCTTGTCAGCAACTTCGACCATCGTGTTCATGTATTCCTCCCTACATCATCCCGCCTGCTCCCAGCAGCGGGCCCAATATGGACAGAAGCAACGCCGGCAAGATGAGCGTGCCGGTGGGAATCAACAGCTTGACGGGCGCACGCTCGATCTCGCGCTCGACCGCGGCGCGATGAGCCGCACGGATCTCGCGACTTTGAGCGGCCAGCGTCTCGGCAAGTGGGGCACCCAGGGCGAGCGCCTGCCCCACCGTGATGGCAAAGGTCTCGAGCGCTCGCACGTCCAGGTCGCGCGCGGCGGCCAACAACTCGTCCTCACGCGTGCCCACGCCCACCTGCCACGCCATGCAGGCGCGCTCAAGGCGAAGAGCCAGCACTGACCGGCGGTTGGCGCAGAAAATCTCAAGCGCCGCATCAAACGAAAGACCGGCCGAAAGACCCAAGCGCACAACATCGATCATCTCGGACACTTCGCCGAGCGACACTCGCGCCGGGCCGCCCGCTCCAACCGCGCCCTTCACTCGCGCGGTCAGAGCATCGACCACCGAGCGACCCGCGGCAGCGACCAGCACCGCCTCGCGCTTGCAGGCCCCTGCGATCTTGCGTGCATCCGCCCGATCCAAACCCGTCGCGACAAATACACTCAGGGCGCACAGGCAAGCCGCAACTGCAACCGGGGCGCTCATAGCTCCACCCGCATAATGCGCCGGATAACCACCAGGGCAACGGCGTTGAGGGCAAGACCCAGCACCACAGCGCCCGCGCCGGCAGGCGTCGCAAGACCGCGACGAAAATCTGCCGAAAGCAGCGCCAACACCGCGCACATGCCCGCCGGCATCGCCGCGACCATATGCGCAGACATGCGAGCCTGCGACGTCTTAACATCCAGGCGGCGCTTGAGCTCAATGCGCTCCCCCACCATGCTCGACGCCTCGGACAGTAAGTCGGCAAGCGGAGCGCCGGTGCGCTGAGACACCTTAAGCGCCAAGGTCACAAGCGAAAGACCGGGGGCGTCGATACGCACGAGCAAGTCATCGAGCGCGTCGGTCGCCGAGATGCCGCAATCGATCGCCGCCGCTACCCGCAAAAACTCGGTATGCACTGGTTCTTGCGCATGGGCGCCCACAAACCGCATGCCCTGCGCAAGAGAGTGCCCTGAGGCAAGCGACATTGAAAGCGCCGTAAAGGCCTCGGGCATGGCCTCTTCTACATCGTGTTGCTCACGACGATGGTCGAAGGTGTCACGCGCAGCGCCCACGCCAAGCGGCGCTACCAGCCCCAGAACAAAGCCGACGGGCGACAGCGACACCATGGTCAGAGCAATGCAGCTGGCACCGTTCGACAGCAACAGAAACACCAGGCGCGCCGCATCATCCTCAATAACAAAGCCAAGACGATGCACTGGGACCAACGATGTCCACGAACGGGCGATCTTTTTCAGCAAATCGTTTTCCACCAGCTCACGCGGCAGCTTCTCTGCCACCGTCTCGAGCGCCTGACGCGCCAGCTCCGCCGGCAATACCTGCGGCACACGAGGTTCCGCCCCGCACGCCGTCGCGACAGAAAGCCCTGCCAAGCCCCCTACGACGAGGGGCACAGTGATCTCCATTCGTCCACCTCCTCTTGTGTGAGCGTCCCCGACCGCAGGCCTTCTGCGATAAACGGCGGCTCGCGGTCAAGCGTCCAGGTGCGCTCGGCGGCATCGAACGTCACATAGCGCTCGAGCTCTACGCCGCCCGATGCGGCGCGTCGCACCCCCGAATACGAGGAGACGAAGCGCCTGCCATCGGCGTGGCGCTCGGACATCACGATACCGTCGAGTGCCATGGCAATCTGCTCCTCGATGAGCTCGCTCGGCAGATCGATGCCATAACGTGCCAGCAACGTCAGACGCACCACGGTCTCCTGTTCTGAACCCGCATGAAGTGTGGTGAGCGACCCGTCGTGGCCCGTGTTCATGGCCTGCAACATGTCGCAGCACTCGGCACCGCGCACCTCGCCCACCACGATGCGGTCGGGGCGCATGCGTAGGGCATTAGTTACCAGGTCGCGAATCGTCACCGCGCCCTCGCCCTCAATTGAAGCCTCGCGCGCCTCTAGGCGCACCACGTGCGGATGATGCGCAAACTTGAGCTCGGCAGAGTCCTCGATCGTCACGATGCGCTCGCCGGTGGAAATCTCACATGACAACGCGTTGAGCAGGGTGGTCTTACCAGATCCCGTGCCTCCCGCAACCGCCAGGTCCTGTCGCAGCGACACCGCGCACGACAGCAGCTGCGCATACCAAAGCGGCAGCGATCCCAACCCCACGAGCTCGTCCAGCGAGCAGATACGGTCCGAGAACTTTCGGATGGTGAGAATCGGTCCGTCAATCGCCACAGGCGGAATCACCGCGTTGACGCGATAGCCCGTTTTGAGGCGGGCGTTGACGATGGGGCTACGCTCGTCGATACGGCGGCCAAGTGGCGAGATAATGCGGTCGATAAGCACACGGATCTGCTCATCATCCTCAAACGCATGCTCGATGGGGTACAAGACGCCGCCGCGTTCAAAGAAAGCCGAGCGGCAGCCGTTGATCATGATCTCGGTAACGGTGTCGTCCTCGATGAGCGGCTGCAACGGCCCCAAGCCCACCACGTCATCCAAAATCTCGTCGATGATGGTCTCGCGCTCGGGCGTCGCGAGATCGGTCGGCTCCTCAACATTGAGCGCCGCCTCCACCGCAGGACGCAATTCCGAGCGGGCAAGTGCCGGGTCGATATAGGCGCTGATACGCGCCACTTCGTCGTAACCCATGCGGTCCATCACGGCGCGCTTGGTGCGTCGTTTCACAGCGCGGCGACGCCCCGCATCTACAGGCGCTGCCGCCGCCGCAGCGCCGGCAGCCTTAATCCTCGTTTGCAGGCTCATCGCTGGTCACCCTCGCGCGACCAGGGAAGGCGGATACGCGGGCGTTCGGTGCGCGTTGCACGGTCGGCGACCATATCGCTCCAAGGGCCGACGGCGCACCCCAGTTCCACGAGCATCTCGCGCGTGGCCTCGCGCACGCTAGTCGCAAAAGCGCTGGTCTGCCCCACTGCCTCGTCAGCGCGCCCAAACGCCATGAGCGCGGCGAGATCCTGCCCGCCATCGGCGATACGAATCTTGGAGCTTAACGCACAGGCAATCTCAAAGCGCATGGCGACGTCCTCGTCTGCCCCGCGCGCACCGAACCGGTTGAACACGGCGCTCATGCGCGTGCGCGGCACACCTACTCGACTTGCCAGTTCGATGACGCGCGACGCCGATGTCGCGGACGACACCGCCGCATCGCCAACGACCAGGCAACGGTCGCTCGCCGCCACCGCAGCCGCCACGGCGTCGCCCCAAAAGACCGAGGTATCGATAAAGACCACGTCGGATTCGCGACGCAGAACATCAAGCAGTAGCTCCACCGGACGCGCCATGAGCTCAGCTTGCTCGGGCGCCGCGACGGGACCCCAGAGCGTAACGCCCGGCGCCACGCGCATCGATGTGGCTACGATATCCGGCTCGGTGAGCGTGCCCGCCGCCGACGGCTCGATAAGTGCCGCCATATCGCGCGGAGCATCGACGCCTAACAAGTCGTAAAGGTTTCCAAACATCAGGTCCAGGTCGAGCACGGCGGCACGCAAGCCCAACAGCGACGATGTGTGTGCCATGGTGGCAACGATCGTCGACTTGCCGCAACCGCCCGAACCCGAAATAGCGCAGATGACCGGAGCTCGATGCGGCGGAGCGGCAGCGTCTGCCGGCGGCATCGGAGGCGGCGGGGCGGGCGTCGGTGGCAGCGCCCCCGTCTCCCCCGCCGCAACCACACGCTGCGTCCAAGCCGGCATGGCAGCTTGTTCGGTCTGCGAGGCAGGCTCGTTCTGCGCAATCTGCTCATGCTGCATTAGCGACAACTCGCCGCACCCGGCAAAGCCCTCAACTTCGTCGAGTTCATCCGCCAGATTCACGCCGTGCACGTATCCCATATCTACAGCCGGGGAATCGCCAGCATGCTGCGCCGGCCCTCCAGCGTCATCGTATACAAGGGGGTTCCGGGGGCGCCGACCATGCTCGGCTTCCGCTTTTCCATAATCATCAACACGCGGGCCTCTTGTAGCGCGAGGCGCCCCGGGTTCCCTATCAACAAAAGCATCGGGCTCAATCGTCATGCTCCGATCGGAATCAACCGCTCCCTCGCCCGCGCGCCCGTTGCCGCATATACTGTGTGCAGCGATGACCTCGGTCGCCCCCGCGCGAAACAGCCCCTCGATATCCGACGGATCGAGCGCTTCTATCAACACGACCACGCGACTCACGCGGCCTTCGGCCGTCAGGCGCGCAACAGTCTTGCGCACATCTTCGGTATCAAACAGAGACGCCGCGATGATGGCAGCCCCGCGGCGCGACGGAAACGCCCGCGCCATGGAAACCAGCCCGTCCAGGTCACCCACGCGAAGCACCTGTGCACCCACATCACGGCCCTCGACTTCCCGCTGCAACAGCCCGTAATCGCCGCACGCGCAGCACGCAAGCCAGATCGCCTTCATCACTCGTCGCCTCCGCTCTTTTTGCCGCGCGCCGTGGCGGGAATCGTCAAGCTGACCGTTCCCTTGCCCGAGGCTCCCAGCAGTTCCTTGACGTCTTCGGGGTCAGCCGCCAGCGTCACCCATTCGATCTTGCCCTCGCGCGTGGAACCGGAATCCTCACTGGTATCGATCACGTACGCGCCGCACAGCCGATCGGTTACGCCGTCTTTTTGCACGTACACGTCCACGTAGCTGCCCACGCCCGCAGCACCGCCGACCGAGTGCTCGGCATCGACCGCCACCGAAACGGCGACCTTGCCCTTAGGTACCTCGAGCATGTGGCTCTCGGCCTTGGTGTAGACATTGCAGATCACGGCGTTTTTGGGAATACGCGAAGTCGTCACGTCGCCGCGCACCTGGCGTAGCTCGGTCGCCGCGTCACGCGGCAGCAGACTCGTCAGCCACTCCTGGGTTATGACATTGGTCTCATCGAGGGTCTCACCCACATCGATATCGCGCGCCGCGACGCATACCTCGACGCGATCGCCACCGTACTTGGCCAAGGTCTCAGCCTGGACCTGTTCGGCTTGCGAGCGGATCGACGAGCCGTAAACCATGCAGAGCAGAGCAGCGAGCACGCCCGCGACCAGACTGATGGCGATGCGCTTGCTCTTGTTCACGGCCGCTCCTCTCATGGCAGTGCCGGGCGAATGCCCGTACCACCATTGTCTGAGCGGTCAGAGTGCAAAGCGGCGCAATCGCAATCTTGGTTTTCGATGTCAAACCAATCGCTGACCAAAAGCTGACCAGCCCGTCAAGCTCGTGGCAAGGTTTTGGTCAGCACGTCAGCAAACTGTATGTTTCGAAGCTTTTCCGCAGCAAAAAAAGCCGTCTCCCGAACAGTTGGGAGACGGCTGTCATAGGAAAAATCAATTACAGATGGACATCGGGATCGAGCATTTGAGCGCTCACGCGCATGGATGACGCCAGGTTTTGGAACGTTTCCAAACGCAGACTGTCGATCTGCCCGGCGTCCTCGGCCTCGCGAACGGCGCAACCCGGCTCATGGGTATGCGTGCAATCGCCAAACCGGCACGCGCGCGATGCCTCGACAATCTCGGGGAAGGCGCGCGCCAGACCCCGCTCGTGACCCACGAGCGGTAAGCTGCGCAGGCCCGGGGCATCGGCGATCACGCCGGCGTCGCCCGGCAGCGCTACCATCACGCGCGCGACGGTAGTGTGACGGCCCTGGTCGTCGCGTTCGCGCACACCGCCGGTCGCCAACGTATCGTGGCCCAGCAGCGCATTGAGCAGCGTCGACTTGCCGGCACCCGACTCGCCCAGAATCATGGCGCAGCTCCCGGCAGGCACGCAGGCACGGACCTCGTCCAGGCCGCGGCCCTCGGCAGAGGACGTCACGATCACGCGCACGTCCGGACCCACCAGGCGGTGCACGCGGTCTAGATCGCGCTCGAGCTCCCCGGCATCGCAGCGGTCAGCTTTGGTGAGTACCACCACCGGTTCGGCATCGCAGTCGAGCGCCAACACCAGCGAGCGCGCCACGCGGTCGAGCAGCACCTCGCCGGCACCGAGCGCCTGCACGATTAGCACGCTATCCACGTTGGAGCAGAGCACCTGACGCTCCCCGCGGGCACGGCCGCGCCAACGCTCAAAGCTCGTACGGCGCGGCAGCACGCACTCAATCACGCCCATATCGTGCCCGGGAGCGCGGCGCACCGCCACACGATCGCCCACGGCAGGCAGCAGGACCTCGTCCTCGCCGCGTGACTTGGCAAACCCCACAGCATGCTCGGCACGAAACGTGTCATCGGCAGTCGCCACCAGTGGAAACCCGCGATCCAAGCGCACCACGGCGCCAAGCTGCATCTGCTCGGGCTCCTCGACATGCGCGCAGAAATCATCAAAGGCAGCCTGCTGGGCTTCATCGACCGGCAGGTCATCAAACGCCGGAACGTCCCGCAGCGCGTCAAGCCCCGGTACACTCGCCAGCAACTCCTCAGCAGATGCGGGAGCCTCGGTCGCGAGCTTCCGACGACGATCACGCTTAGCCCGCGCCCCCGTCGTCTTTTTCTTCGCTTTAGCCTTAGCCTTGCCCACAGATGCCTCCCAGCACAAAACCACACAACTGAGCAGGTATTTTACCCACAAAAAAGAGTCGGTCGAGCAAACGCTCGACCGACTCACATACTTTCCCTCAGCCAATGGTCCCGAGAGGTTATCCGAAGGCCCGCCCGCCGGGAGGGGTTTCTTCCGAGCGATCCCGCAGCGCGAAGCGCGAGGACCAGCGAAGAAGAAAACACGCAGGGGCGGGCCCGGACAGGTTAACTTACTCCTTCTCGACCGCGCGCATGATCGCCTTGTAGATCTCCATCAGCGGGATGATCAGGAAGGCCAGGCCCAGCGCGGCGACAACGCCCTTGGGCTCGAGCGTCACAGGGCCAAAGAACATCTCGGCAAGCGTCGGCTGCACGGTTACGATCACCGTCAGCACCAGCGCCAGCGCGGCGGAAGCCCACAGCCACTTGTTCTGCTTCTTCATGATGAACAGCGACGCACGACGGCTGCGCATATTGAAGCAGTGGAAAATCTCGACCATGTTGAGCGTGATGAACGCCATCATCACGCCTTCCTCGTCGGCATTGCCGGCGATCATATCGGCGATGTGGATGTAGCCCATGTCAAAGTACACGCCCACAAAGAAGCTCGCCAACACCAGCACGGTGATGATTAGGCCCTGGACCACACAGTCCAGGCCCATATTGCCGGCAAAGACGCCGTCCTTGGCGTTGCGCGGCTTGCGCTTCATGATGTCGCCCTCGGCATCCTCCATGCCCAGCGCGAGCGCGGGGAAGCAGTCGGTGACCAGGTTCACCCACAGCAGCTGCACCGGCTGGAAGATGGTAAAGCCGATGAGCGTGGCGATAAACACCGAGAACACCTCGGCAAGGTTGGCCGAAAGCAGGAACTGGATGACCTTGCGGATGTTGTCGTAGATGCGACGGCCCTCTTCGCAGGCACCGATGATGGTGGCAAAGTTATCGTCGGCGAGCACCATGTCGGCGACGTTCTTGGTGACGTCGGTACCAGTAATGCCCATGCCCACGCCGATGTCGGCGCGCTTGATGGACGGGGCGTCGTTGACGCCGTCGCCCGTCATGGCCACGATCTGGTCGCGCGACTTCCAAGCCTCGACGATGCGTGTCTTGTGCTCGGGTTGGACGCGGGCGTACACGCCGTAGTCCTCGATGTGCGCGTCGAGTTCCTCGTCGCTCATGCGATCGAGGTCGGCACCGGTGATGGCCTGGCTGCGATCGGTGACGATGCCCAGCTGCTTGGCGATGGCCACGGCGGTGTCGATGTGGTCGCCCGTGATCATGACGGTGCGGATACCGGCATCGTGTGCCTCGCGGATGGCGTCGGCGACCTCGGGACGAACCGGGTCAATCATGCCGGACAGGCCGCAGAAGACCAGGTCGTGCTCGAGCGCGGCGGGACTGCAGTCGGCCGGGACCTCGGTGTAGGTGCGGCTTGCCAGCGCCAGCACGCGCAGGGCCTCGTCGGCCATGGCCTTGTTGGCGGCCACGAGCTCGGCACGACGCTCCTCGGTCAGGGGGACGACCTTATCGCCCTCGTAGATATGGGTGCACAGGCCGATCACCACGTCGGGCGCGCCCTTGGTGTACTGCTCATACTCGCCGTCAAGGGTCTCGACGACCACGGACATCATCTTGCGACCCGAGTCAAACGGGGCCTCGCCCACGCGCGGATGCTCGGCAGTCAGGCCAGTGAGGCCCGCCTTGCCGGCGTCGTTGACAAGCGCGCACTCAGTCGGCTCACCCACGGCCTCGCCCAGCTCCTCGTCCCACTGAGCATCGGAGCACAGCGCCATGCCGGCCAGGAACTTCTCCTTGGGCGCAGCGAGCTCGTGCTTGACGACGGTCATCTTGTTCTGGGTAAGGGTACCGGTCTTGTCGGAGCAGATGGTCTGTGTGCAGCCAAGGGTCTCGACAGCAGAGAGCTTGCGGATAATCGCCTGGCGCTTGGCCATCTTGGTCACGCCAAGCGAAAGGACGATGGTCACGACGGCAACCAGGCCCTCGGGGATGGCAGCGACGGCGAGCGAGACGGCGACCATAAAGGTGTCGAGCAGGGCGGTCGGGTCGGAGAGGACATTGCCCACGCCGTGACGCAGGATGTCAACGCCAAAGATGACAACGCAGATGACGATCACCATGATGGTGAGGATGCGGCTGAGCTCGGCGAGCTTCACCTGCAGCGGCGTGAGCTCTTCCTTGGCCTCAGCCAAGGCGCCGGCGATCTTACCCATCTCGGTGTTCATGCCGGTGCCGACCACGACGGCGCGGCCGCGACCGTACACCACGGTGGAGCCCATGTAGCACATGTTCTTGCGGTCGCCGAGCGGCACGTCATCGGTGCCCGCGGCAAGCTCGATCACGTTGGCGTGCTTCTCTACGGGCACGGACTCGCCGGTGAGTGCGGCCTCTTCGATCTTCATCGTGGCGCTCTCGAGCACACGGCAGTCGGCCGGGACGGAGTCGCCCGCCTCGAGCATGATAACGTCGCCGGGCACGAGCTCAGCGCTCGGCAGGTGCACGAGCTTGCCGTCGCGCAACACCTTGGACTGCGCCGCGCTCATCTCCTGCAGGGCCTCGAGGGCCTCCTCGCTCTTGGCTTCCTGAACCACGCCCAGCACCGAGTTGACGATAACGACGAACATGATGATGAAGACATCGGCAAAGTCGGGCTCGCCCTTGACCATGCCCGTAAGCGCGCTGATGACGGCAGCCACGATCAGCATGATGACCATGGGGTCGGCCATCTGCTCAAAGAAGCGCTTCCACAACGGCGTCTTCTCGGCTTCCTCAAGCTTGTTAGGGCCTGTCTTGGCAAGGCGCGACGACGCCTCGTCGTTGCTCAGGCCGAGGTTCTCATCGACACCCTGGTCGCTGAGCACCTCCGCCGCGGCGGACAGGTATTCCTTTTGCATATAGAGTCCCCTCCTGGGATTCGGGCCACTCAGCAGATTGATGCCCGATCATAATTCCCAGGAGAAGGGCAAGGGCTCATCAAGGCTGCCGTGCTGAGCGGCAGTTGATAGTGGAGCTATGGTACCCCAAAGCGGCGCGTCTAGCCAAAACATTCCAATTGGAAACACGGCTCGAGTGCAACGGTGCAGACCGTGTGATGCTCAATGTTGGTAAAACGTTTTTTCTTCGGCACTTCGTCAAACTAAAATATCGCCCAGATAGCAGCGGTTAGAACGGTTGGTAAAGTTTTTGCATATACCGTTTTTCCGCAAAAAATGAACTTCTAATTCGGCATACGGTCGATTTTTTGGGGTATTCGGTCGGCATTTCGTTATAATCATCTCGGTTTTATTTCTTATGGTTTATCTATCAGCGCAAGACGATGTCAGATGGAGGTCTGAATGTACAAGCGCACCAAGATTGTATGCACCATGGGTCCCGCCTGCGATAGCGACGAGACCATCCGCGAGATGATCAAGGCAGGCATGAACGTCGCCCGTTTTAACTTCTCGCACGGATCCTACGACGAGCACCACGGTCGCATCGAGCGCGTCCGTCGTATTTCCAAGGAGCTCGGTTTGCCCGTCGGCATCCTGCTCGACACCAAGGGCCCCGAGGTCCGCACCGGCCTTCTGGTCGACGGCAAGAAGGTTGCCGTCAAGACCGGCGATAAGATCGTCGTCACCGCTCAGCCCACGTCCGAGGATTTCCACGGCACCGCTGAGCACATCTCCCTCGACTACCTGGCTCTGCCTTCCGAGGTCGAGAAGGGCTCCCTCATCCTGATCGATGACGGCCTGGTTGCCCTCGAGGTCGAGTCCGTCAGCGGCCAGGACATGACCTGCGTCGTTAAGAACGACGGCCTGATCGGCGAGCGCAAGGGCGTCAACATGCCCAACGTCAACATCTCGCTGCCCGCCATCACCGAGCGCGATCGTCAGGACATCCTCTTTGGCCTGACCGAGAACATCGACTACATCGCCGCTTCCTTCATCCGTGACGGCGAGTCCGTCCGCGGCATCCGCAAGCTTTGCCGCGAGAACGGTGGCGAGCACGTGACGATCTTCCCGAAGATCGAGTGCGCCCTGGGCGTCGAGAACTTCGACGAGATCCTCGAGGCTTCCGACGGCATCATGGTCGCCCGTGGCGACCTGGGTATCGAGATCAAGCCCGAGCTCGTTCCGCACATCCAGAAGGAGATCATCGCCAAGTGCAACGCGGCCTACAAGCCCGTTATCACCGCTACGCAGATGCTCGACTCCATGCAGCAGAACCCGCGCCCGACGCGCGCCGAGGTTGCCGACGTTGCTAACGCCATCTACGACGGCACCGACGCCGTTATGCTCTCTGGCGAGTCCGCTGCCGGTAAGTACCCGGTCGAGGCCGTTAAGATGCAGGCCAGCATTGCTCTCGAGACCGAGAAGTACCTCCCGGCCCACGCTCCGCTCGAGGTTCCGGCCGACGCTCACGGCACCCGCGTCGTCAACAACGTTGTGGGTATGTCCGCTGTGAACATGGCCACCACCGTTGGCGCCAAGTGCATCACCGTGCCGACGACCACCGGTCGTACCGCACGCCTGATCTCGCACTTCCGTCCCAACATGCCGATCTGCGCGTTCTCCCGCCACGAGTGGGCCGTCCAGCAGATGATCATGTACTGGGGCGTTATCCCGCACCAGGCCGAGATTACCCAGGGCACCGTCAACGGCACGATCGTCAAGGCGATCGAGACCGCTAAGGAGCTCGGCTACGTCGAGGCCGGCGATCTGACCGTCGCTACCGCCGGCGATCCCCGCATGAGTGTTCAGCTCGAGGACAAGGTCTCCTCGACCAACGTCGCTTACGTCGCTCAGGTGCGCTAAATCGCACTTGCAAGCACGCTTGCATTGCAAAAGGGCCCGGAAGGCTTTGCCTTCCGGGCCCTTTTTAGACCTTCTTCGTATGCCGCATCATCGATTTGTGTTCAGTCGCAAGCCTCTCCGATGCCGAGCGCACCACCGAAGACGCCCTGCGACGGGAGCCGTTGGTCAATTGGAATGAACTGTTCACCGTTAAGCCGGCCGGCTAGCAGCTAGCGATCAGGGGGACTGCGGGAACGTCAGAAGCAGCAACGCGAGCCGCAAATCCCGCCTCGGTTAGCTCGATGACCTCGGTAAACGTTGCATCGAAAAACTCCTCGGTTAGCAGGCGATACGGCGGATGATCGGGCTCGCCGGGGTTTTCGCGTACAATCTCGTGCATGACGCCGATAGTCTTGAGCACATATTCTTTATGGATGGGATACTGCCCAAAACGCGTCGCAGCGGTATAGAGGCGATCGGTCGCACGCGGAATGGAAACGATACCCAGCGTCTTGCCGAACCAGTCAAAATCGCCCTGCTTTTTAATGCGGAATTCCTCGCACGGCTTGCCGCCGTGTGCTTCCAGATACTGGTTCACACGCGTGTTCCATACCGTGTCGGCCACCAGATGCGACCAGACGCCCAGCGTTAAATCGAGCAGCGACTGCGCCACATCTTCGAACGCAAGCGAGAACTCACAGGCGCCTGGACCGACAACCGGCTCGGCATCCCTGTAGCGCTGAGGATAGTGCACGCGGTTCAGTCGCTCGCGCTCCTCGACAATCGAGGTAGCCTCAGCAGGTTCGCCCGCGGGTGCGCCTTTAAGCAGCGGCGCCACATAGGTATCCCAGAACTCGTGCTCGCGCGGCTTAGGGATAGGCTCGGGCTTTGCAAAGTGCGTAATGCGATACGGAATGGGATCGGCGATGCCAGGGACCATATAGCCCACGAAGATATCCGGAACCACGCAGCCAAACAAAAAGGCATTGCGGTCGCGCACGCTATCGGCAAGCACGCTAGCACGTGCCAGCAAGCGCTCCGTTTGAGCGATATGAATGTTCCAACTTGGCATAGCCACCCCCATAAAACCTGGTTAACTATACCATCACGGCAGAGTCGCACAGGCGGCCATACATACCCTACGCAGCAACTATTCCGCAGCACCACTTTCGGTTCCATACGACGGCACGGGCGCCTCGACCACATGGTGATATCGATCGATATAGATGGCACGGGCCTCCAGGCGGCGCACCAAATCTTGATGGTGCGTACTCATCAAAACCGTCTTACCGGCAGCAACGTAGGCCAGCAAAAAGTTGACTACGATGTCGCACGAGTCCTCATCGAGCCCGTTGGTGGGCTCATCGAGCACTAGGATATCGGGGTTCATCGACACCACCGCAGCCAGCGCAACGCGCTTCTTTTGCCCGCCCGAAAGCTGATAGGGCGAGGCATCGACCAGATCGGCAACCTGGAACAGCTCCATGGCATCGCGGACGCGGCGCTCGAGCTCGTCTGTCGGCAGCCCCATCTGCGCGGGGCCAAAAGCAACTTCCTCGCCCACCGTAGCGCAGAACAGCTGGGCGTCGGCATTCTGGAACACAAAGCCCACGCGCTGATGAAAACGCTGAGCGGCTGCGGAATCCTTGAGATATGCCGCATCGATCACGTGCCCGTCAAACAGGTACGCACCCGCGTCCGCTAGTTCAAGACCGTTGATAAGGCGCATAATCGTCGTCTTACCGCAGCCGTTGGGACCGAGTAGGGCAACGAGTTCACCACGATCGACCTGCAGCGACACACCATCGACAACCGTATGCCCCGCATAGGAGAACAGCACGTCGCGAAACTCGATGAGCGGCACGCTCTTGGCGCCAGTAGCACCGCTCGCGCCCATCACGCCATTCGTATCGTTTGCCAAAACGTCGCCCTTCCCTATCCACATCGACGGCTCGGCCGCCCGCGCTACAGCACCGCGCACAACACGGCGAGCAGCACCACGACGACCGCATAGACCGCATCGCGCCAGCCAAAGCCGCTCCGCGCGGGAGTCGGATACGCACCGGCAAAGCCACGGCAAAGCATAGCCTCGTCCATCGCGCGGCTGCATTCCATCGCCTTGATAAAGGTCATGCCCATGATACCCGCGATCGAATCGGTACGCGAAAAACCCGCAGGCGCACGACCCACACTGCGCAGCATGACCGATTCGGTCAGATCGTGCGCCGTGCGTCCCAGCACCTCGATATGCTTGAGCGCCATATCAAACGTAAAGATGACCTCGTCGGGCAGCTGTAGCGTCTTGAGCGCCGCCGACATGCGGCTCCAGGTGAGCGTCCACGAAACGCCCAGCACGAACGACACGTTAATGAACGTCTTGAGCGCGATCTTGAGCATGGCGCCCGCGGCAGAAGCGCCCAGCAGCAGGGCAGGCAGTGCCAGAACCACCGCAAGCCCCGTGGCGCCGAGCGCCGGTACAAAGGTCGCACGCAGCCCGCGTACGGGGCGCACGGCAACGAGCACCAGCGCGATGGCCGCCATCAACATGAGGTACAGCGGGCTCTGCGTCAGACACACGCACAGAACGCAAACGAACATCCCCACCAGGCGCACCGGAGCCGAAACGCAAGAAAGGGCGCGGTCGACCATCGACCCGCCCTCGTGCGCGCCTCCACCCAGGCGAACCCGCTCAAGCAGGCTCGCCAGGTGCAGGACATTCTTTTGCATCACACGATGCCGAGCCCCCGCGGGCTCGTAACGCTCCTCGGCCGCAAGCCAACTAGGCAGCTCGGCTATTGCCATGAGCACCGCTTTCCTTGACCGTCAGCGAGACCAGGCGGAATGTGATGGTGAGCACCGCCACGCCAATCACGCCCGAAAGAATATACATCGCAGCCTGGCCGGCAAAGCCAAGGCCCTGCTCCTCGGAATAGGCCTGCAGATAATCGCCCGTGGGCAGGGCGTCGGCAAAGGTCGGGGTGTCGAGGCCGACCGAAGCCTGCAGGCTGTCGTCGCCAGCCTCCTGAACGGCGGTCGCGGCGCCCTCGGCGTCCCACTCACCCCAGGCGTCACCGGTGGCGAGCAAGCCGAGCGGCGTAGCCACGACAAGCACGGCGACCAGAATGAGCGTGGGAATCAGGGAAGTCTTCTTGGCGGTACCATCGGCGGCAAGCTGGCCATCGGCGGCTTCGGGGCCGACGATAATGCTCGGCGCCGTCTTCTTAATGAAGCCGTAGATGGCGGCCGTCGCCACGCCCTCGATCACGCCGGCAACCAGCATATGCGGGATCAACATGGCCGGAATAGCCACGGACAGCGGGAAGGGGCAGTACAGAGGGGCGCCCGAAGCGTTGGTGAAGAGCATCGGCTGAATACCAAACTCGATTGCCGCGCACAGGGCCGCCAGGCACAGGCCGACCCAACCGCTCACGATGGCAGAAACCGAGGTGCCCCAGCTCTTGTCGTGCAGACGGCTGTTGAGCGCACGGAACACGATAGCAGCGACAAACGGCAGCACAAAGGCCATGTTAAAGCAGTTGGCGCCAAACGACAGAACGCCGCCGTCGCCAAACAGCAGCGCCTGCAGCGCCAGAGCGACCGAGACAGCGATAGCCGCGGCCTCGGGGCCCAGCAGCAGCGCGATGAGTGCGCCGCCGACGGCGTGACCAGTGGTACCGCCGGGCAGCGGAACGTTGAACATCATGAGCAAGAAGGAGAATGCGGCGCAGATGCCCAGGAACGCCATATGCTCGCGATCGAGCGTGGCGCGCACCTTTTTGATGCAGTGAACCCATACGGGCACCATCGCCACCGCCATAACGGCATCGGTCTGCGGGGACAGATAATTATCGGGAATATGCATGAGCCCTCTCAATCAGAACGTTGTGTGTTACGTTTCCAACAATCCGTAACACCGACTCTGCATACTAACAAAAAGGCGCACCGCCCACAACGCAGCACGCCCTTGCAATACGTACGTTATTAGCCCAGGTCCACGCACCGCCCAATAAAGGGCCCATGCACTCCCAACTTTCCGGTCACCCGGAAGAAGGTGCGGTCCGCTCGCAACAAGGTGAACGCAGGAACCCGCCCCCGAGAGGGGTTTTCTAAGGCAACATCCCGCAGCCGCGAAGTGGCGAGGACGTTGCCGTGAAAACCCCGCAGGGGGCGGGTTCCGAACAGCAAAGATTACGAGCGGACTTCGCCGTTTACGCCCTTGCACACCTTGGTGACGATCTTCTGGTGCGCCTTCTCGACCTCTTCGCTAGTAAGCGTGTGGTCGTCCGAGCGATACGTGAGCGCAAAGGCCATGGACTTCTTGCCCTTGCCGATACGAACCGGATCGCGGTAGACATCGAACAGGCGCACGCCCTCGAGCAGCTTGCCGCCGGCGCTGGTAATACGGCGCTCAAGATCCTCGCAGGTCACGGCATTGTCGACCACAATGGCAAGGTCGTGCTCAACGGCCGGGTACTGCGAGAACTCGCGGTAGTTCTCCTGGTTGCGGGCGCCCTTGATCAGCTTGTCCAGGTCAAGCTCAAAGGCAACGACAACCTCGTCGATGCCGCAGGCCTCGCGCGCCTCGGGGTGGATCTCGCCGACCCAACCCAGCACGGTGCCGCCGGACAGAACCTCGGCCGCACGACCCGGCTGCAAAAAGGCATAGCCCTCGCCCTCGACGGGACGGAAGCGAACCTTCTCGATGCGCAGCTGGGCGAGCAGCTCCTCGACGATACCCTTGCCAAAGAAGAAACGCAGTTTACGGTACTTCATGTTCCAAGACTGCTCGCTCCACTGGCCCGAGAGCACACCCGCGACGGACTTGGTCTCCTTGGGCAGGCTGGCGTTCTCGCGACCGTGGAACAGGCTGCCGACCTCGTACAGGTGCACGTTGGGCGTACCGTGCGCCTCGTTGTAGGCCACGGACTGCAGCAGGCCCGGCAGCAGCGAACGACGCATCTCGGTCTGCTCGGCCACCAGCGGGTTCATGAGCACCACGGGGCAGCCGCGGCCTTCGGTGGACATGCCAATCTTCTCCAGGTCGCCCGGGGCGGCAAAGCCAAAGGTCGTGGTCTCGTTGAGGCCGCAGGCGCGCAGGATCTCGCCGACCTTGCGGGTGAGCTTCTGCTCGCGGGTCAGGCCGCCGATGTGGTTCTTGGCAGCCGGGATGGTCGCCGTCACACGGCCCATACCCCATAGGCGCAGGACCTCCTCGATCAGGTCAATCTCGCGCGGCAGGTCGGGACGGAAGCTCGGCGGGGTAACCATAAAGTCCTCGCCGTCGCGCTCGACGGTGCAGCCCAGACGGGTAAGCGAACGCTCGATAAAATCGGGCTCGATGTCGGCACCGCAGATGGCATGCACGCGGGCCAGGCGCAGCTTGATGCAGTCGATGGTCTTGGGCGCGGGGAACACGTCGATGTAGCCGGGAGCGACCTCGCCGCCGGCGATCTCCTCGATCAGCGCGCAGGTGACGTTGGCGACATCCACGCAGCCGGTCTCGTCGACCTGGCGCTCAAAGCGGATGGAGGCATCGGAGATCAGCGACAGGTCGCGGCTGGTGTGCGAGGTGCGGCCGGCATTGAAGCAGGCGCTCTCGACCATCACGTCGACGGTGTCGTCCTCGATCTCGGAATCCATGCCGCCCATAACGCCGGCCAGCGCCACGGGGCGCTCGCCGTCGGTGATCAGGCCCATGCCGGCGTCGAGCACGCGCTCCTCGCCGTCGAGGGTCGTGAACTTCTCGTCCTGCTGGGCAGCGCGGACCACCACGCGACGACGGCCCTCGCGCTCGGCAAAGGTGTCTAGGTCAAAGGCGTGCAGGGGCTGACCGGTGAGCATCATCACGTAGTTGGTGATGTCGACGATGTTGTTGTGCGGGCGCACGCCCAGGGCGTTGAGGCGCTTGACCATCCAATCGGGCGACGGGCCGACCTTCACGTTGCGCACGATGCGGGCGACGTAGCGGTCGCACAGGCCCTCGTCGGCAATCTCGATGGAAAGCTCGTCATCGGTCGCGCGGCCGGTCTCGGCCTTGATGGTGGGCAGCTCAACGTGGAAATCGCGGTCGAAGATGGCGCCGGTCTCGCGGGCCATGCCGATCATGGACAGGCAGTCGGGGCGGTTGGGCGTGATCTCGCAGTCGAGCACGGTGTCGCTGGAGCCCACGTACTCGGCAAACGGCATGCCGCAGGGCGTATCCTCGGGCAGGATCATGATGCCGGAGTGGTCGCCGCCCAGGCCGAGCTCACGCGCGGAGCAGTTCATGCCCATGGACACGACGCCGCGAAGCTTGCTCTTCTTGATCTTGACGTCGCCGGGCAGGACAGCGCCGATCATGGCCGTGACGATGTGGTCGCCGGCCTCAAAGTTCTGCGCGCCACAGACAATCTGCAGCGGAGCGGGGTTGCCGTCGGCGTCGAGGTTCTTGTCGCCCACGTCGACCGAGCACACATACATGTGGTCACTATCGGGGTGCGGGGTCTTAGTGAGCACCTTGGCGGTCACCACGTGGTCGAAGGACTCGCCCACGGTGTCGATCGCCTCGACCTCGGTGCCGGTACGGATATATTCGTCCGAAAGGGTCTTAGGATCCTCCGGAATATCGATCATGGTCTTGAGCCAGTCGTAAGAAACGCGCATGTAGCTCTCCTAGTTCTTAATCTCCGCAAAGGGAGGAATATCAAATGAAGACGTTCGCCTTAGGGTTGTCCAGGTGCCCCAGGTTGGCGTGAAAGAGGAGCGACGCGTACTAAAGGTACGCGAGCGACGGTTTGAACGCCAAGATGGGGTGCCTGGGCAAGCCTAAAATTGGTTCAGGAAGCGCATATCGCCCGTCATGAGCGTTCTGAGGTCGGGCAGGTCGTAGCGCAGGGCCGCGACGCGCTCAGCGCCAATGCCAAAGGCGAAGCCGGTGTACTTCTCGGGATCGATGCCGCAGTTGATAAGGACGTTAGGATCGACCATGCCGCAGCCCAGGATCTCGATCCAGCCGCTGTGCTTGCAGAAGTTGCAGCCCTTGCCGCCGCACACGTGGCAACTCACGTCCACCTCGCAGCTGGGCTCGGTGAAGGGGAAGAAGTGCGGGCGGTAACGCGTCTTGCGATCCTCGCCAAACATGCACTTGACGAAGTAGTCGAGCGTGCCCTTGAGGTCGCCGAAGGTGATGCCCTCGTCGACGACCAGGCCCTCGATCTGGTTGAACTGCGGCAGGTGGCAGGCATCGGCCGTGTCGGGACGGTAGACGGTGCCCGGGCAGATCATGTAGATGGGCGGCTTCTGCGCCTCCATGGTGTGAATCTGCACGCCCGAGGTCTGGGTGCGCAGCAGCACGTCGGACTCGCCATGGGCATGTGCCTCGGGGTGCGCGACGCTGCCGGGATTGTTGTCGACCACGTAGAACGTGTCGCGGGCCGAGCGGCTCGGGTGATCCATGGGCGCGTTGAGCGCGGTGAAGTTGTAGTAGGAGGTGTCGACCATGGGGCCGGATTCGACGGTGTAGCCGATGCCGCAGAAGATGTCCTCGGCTTCCTCGATGATCTGCTTGATCAGGTGCTGGTGACCGATCTGCGGACGGATGCCCGGCAGCGTGATGTCGACGGCCTCGTGCTCGAGCGCGTGCTTGAGGGCGGCGGCCTTCATCTCGGTCGTGCGCTCGTCGAGCATGCCCTCGATCAGCTGGCGCATCTCGTTGGCGCGCTTGCCCATCATGGGACGATCCTCGGGGGCGAGCTTGCCCATCATGCGCATCAGGCCGGTAATGCGGCCCTTGCGGCCGAGCAGCTCAACGCGCGCAGCCTCGAGTTTGGCGGCATCGTCGGCGCCTGCGACGAGCTCCTTGGCCTCTTCCTCGAGTTTGACCAGATCATCAATCAGACTCATGTCTTCCCTTTCGTCTCTCGCGCATCCGCCTGCCGGGGTGGCTGGCGCCGCCCGACGCTTGCGGATGTGCGGCCCGGTTCGGTAACAAAAAACCGTCCTCGGGCATGTACATTGCCCAAGGACGGTTGAATTCCGCGGTACCACCTTGTTTGACCCGGCGGATGTCTGGCCCGCCGTGCCCACTCTGCGCCCCTTGTCGCGAGGCTCACGGCTTCCCTACTGGGGCTCCGCCGCCGCTGGCCGCGCGCCCGTTGAGGTCGCTGCTCGGGAGTGAACGCTTGGCCCTTGCCACCGTAGGAAGGCTTGCAGCCCATGACCTTCCCTCTCTTGCCGGCGACGCGGCGGGCAAAACCCTCTCCGTCAACGCATTGGGCTATAGGATAACACATTCTGTGTGTGCATCGCCGCGTTCCGTTTTGTTCGCACTGGGTACAAGGCAGGTAGCTGTGCAAACTGGCCGCACGCCCACCCGTGGCGCTCGACCTGCGAGATCAAGGATATAGGTATGGGAAAGAAACTCGATAAGAAGGCCAAGGCGGGCAAGAGCATCAAGAAGCTCCGCAAGCTCGAAGGCAAGCTGTGGACTCGCGAGTACCTGCTCAAGATTGCCGAGTTCGATGGAGCGACGATTGCTCCTGCCAACGGCGCAGCAGCGCGTGCCGACGCCATGGGCACGCTTGCCGGCGAGCATCACAAGCTGCTGACCAGCGAGAAGTCCGTTGAGCTCGTACGCTCGTTAGCGCGCGAGACCGTCGCCGGCGGCAAAGTCGACGACCCTCAGCTGCTCGACGAGATCCGTGTGCTCGGCCGCGATCAACGTGAGGCCAGTGCCATCCCCACCGAAGAAGCCGAGGCCTGGACCAGGCTCACCTGCGAGGCGGACGCCGTGTGGCACAAGGCCAAGGCAGCCAACGACTGGGCGAGCTTTGAACCCTATGTAGATAGAATCGTCGCCCAACTTAAGCATCAGGCCGAGCTCATGGACCCCAAGCGCGACCCATACGATGTTTGGCTCGACCAGTACGAGCGCGGCCTTTCCACCGAGAGCTTCGACGCGTTTTGCGACGAGGTCAAGGCCACCGTCGTGCCGCTCGTTCACGCCATCGGCGAGCGCGGCCAGCAGCCGACTACCGACTTTTTGCACGCCCGCGTGCCCGAGGCCGCCCAGCGTGCCATGAGCTTCGACCTTATGAAGCTCGTCGGCCTGAACTTGGACGACACCACGCTTGCCTTTACCGAGCACCCGTTTAGCGAGGGCTTCTCGGTGGGTGACGCGCGCATTGCCACACACATCTACGAAAACGATTGCATCTCCAACGTCTACAGCATCATCCACGAGGCGGGACACGCCATGTACGAGCTGGGCGTGAACCCCGCTTACGCGCGCACCTGCCTGGAGGGCGGCACCTCCATGGGTATCCACGAGAGCCAGAGCCGCTTCTTTGAGAACACCGTGGGTCGCAGTCGCGCCTTTATGGGACCGCTGCTCGAGGTGCTGCGCCGTCACGCGCCCGAGGTTTACGGCAGCGTGGACGAGGACACGCTCTACCGCGCCGTGAACATCGCGCAGCCGTCGCTGATCCGCACCGAGGCCGACGAGCTCACCTACCCGCTGCATATTATGGTGCGCTACCAGATTGAGCGTATGCTGTTTGCCGGCGAAGCCACGGCCAAGGACATCCCCGTGCTTTGGAATCGCTTTATGGACGAGTACCTGGGCATTCCGGTTCCCGATGACACGCGCGGCTGCCTGCAGGATACGCACTGGAGCGGCGGCTCGTTTGGCTACTTCCCCACGTATGCGCTGGGTAGCGCCTACGATGCCATGTTTGTGCCGGCCATGTGCCGCGACGGCGTCGACCTTACCGGTGCCTGCGCGAGCGGCGATCTGGCGCCCGTCCGCGCCTGGCTGGGCGAGCACATTTGGCAGTGGGGCCGCGCCAAAGACGCGCCGGAACTCATCAAGGGCGCCTGCGGCATGGCCTTTGACGCCCGCTACTACTGCAGCTACCTGCAGGACAAGTTCACCACACTGTACGAGCTGTAAGGACTGACCAGCACGCCATCGCCAACGCCAACTATGTTGACGCCAATGTCTTGGCAACGTCAGCGAAAACGACCCTAAGCGAGCAAGGTGACGTGAAATGAAAGGGCGCTGACCTTCTGGTCGCGCCCTTGAAATTGAGCGTCAGATTGCCGCTTGGGGCCGTTTGCAGCGTCGAGCAGCTACGCGGTTTGGTAAAACCGCGTAGCTATAAAGCCTCGAGTGCGTTGGCGATGCGCTTCATGGCGGCATCGGCGGATGCTTGGTCGGGCGCCTCGGCCAGCACGCGGATAACCGACTCGGTTCCGCTCTTGCGCACGAGCACGCGGCCCTCGCCTACCAGCGCAGCCTCGGCCTCGGCGATGGCGTTCTGCACGCCCATGTTCTCGAGCGCGGCGTCCTTGTCCGCCACGCGCACGGCCACCTGCGCCTGCGGTAGCAGCTTGCACGGAGCCGTGAGCTGCGAGAGCGTCTCGCGCTCGGCGCGGATCACTTCCATCACGCGCAGCGAGGTCATAATGCCGTCGCCCGTGCGCTCGATATCGCCAAAGATCGTATGGCCCGTCTGCTCGCCGCCTAGGCTGTAACCGCCCTCGCGCATCTTGGCATACACGTGACGGTCGCCCACACCGCTGGTCACGGCACTTAGGCCGGCAAGCTCCAACGACTTGATCAGGCCAAAGTTGCTGGCAATCGTCGGAACCACGGTACCGCCCGAAAGGCGACCGTGCTTGTTCAGGTACACGCCGCACACGTACAGGATCTGGTCGCCATCGACCACGCGGCCGCGCTCGTCCACGGCCAGGCAGCGGTCGGCATCGCCGTCGTAGGCAAAGCCCACGTCCAGGCCCTGCTCCACCACGTGGCGCTGCAGACGCTCCATATGCGTGGAGCCGCAGTCGACGTTGATGTTAAAACCATCAGGCGCGGCATTGATCACGCGCACGTCGGCGCCCAGCGCGTCGAACACCGGCTTGGCCACCGAGGACGCCGAGCCGTTGGCGCAGTCGATGCCGATCTTGACGCCCTGTAACGAAAAGTTCGCGCTGGCGATGAGCGAGGCAATGTAGCGGTTGCGGCCCTGCATGTAGTCCACCGTGGCGCCGATGTGGTTGCCCGTGGCCAGCGGCACCTCGCTCTTGCCATCGACGTAGTCCTCGATGAGCTCCAGTACGTCCTCGTCCATCTTAAAACCGTCGCTATTGACGAGCTTAATGCCGTTATCGCAAAACGGGTTGTGGCTCGCGCTGATCATGATGCCGCAATCGAAGCAGCCTTCCACGGTCTGATGTGCTACGCCCGGCGTGGGGATCACGTGCAGCATATAGGCGTCCGCACCGCTCGCGACCAGGCCACTCACCAGCGCCGCCTCGAACATATAACTCGAGCGACGCGTGTCTTTACCCACGATGACGCGCGCCTTGCGCTCGCGGTTGGCGCCGTAATACCAGCCCACAAAACGGCCAATCTTATAAGCGTGCTCTACCGTCAGCCCAACGTTAGCCTCACCGCGAAAGCCGTCGGTGCCAAAGTACTTCATGCGCTCTCCTTACAAAATAGGGGCGAACAGATTGCCTGTCCGCCCCAAAATGGTACTCGATTATCTGCGCTACCAGAAAAACCCTACGCCGACGCGCTGTCGCGAGCCGCCTGGCATGTAGGAGTCTGACGCAGCGTAAGCGGCTTGTCCCCCGCCTCGGCTGACGTGGTCAGCGTATATGTGATCGTCGTCGTCTCGCCAGCATGCAGGTCAACGGTACCCGAATAGAAGGGAATTCCATGCCACGTAGCGGCGCCAAGACCAAACTGGGTGCCCTCAACCGTAAGGTCACTGATGTTGCCGCCCGTCGGGGCAAACAACGAGACATTCAGACGCTCGTCGTCGCGCGCGGCATCGGGCGCGCTCGCCGCGACGTAGTCGGGCAGCTTGCCGGCCTCCTCCTGCGTCATGATGTTCGTCAGGGTAACGGTGATGCGATACGAGCATGTGCCGTCACCGTTCTTGATGCCCTGGCCAATCTGCGTATCGGCATTCAGGTACCAGTCGAGCTTGGAGAAGCTCAGGTTGTTAAAGTAGACACCAGCAACGGGATCTTCACTCGGGTCATCCGGATCGGGCAGCGAGGCGTCGATGTTCATCTCCTTGATAGCGTTCTGCTCGTCATCGTTTTTCATCCACGCGATCAGGCGGCCCTCTTCGGCACCGCGCTCAACGGCGCTGACAAGCTTCGTAACATCGACATCGCCGATACCGCCAAGGATCTTGTCGAAGGCAGCGCTGGCGACGGATGCAAAGATGCCGTCCGACTCCTCGACCGGATAGTTCCAGTACACATCGTGCATGAGGACCTTTGCGGCGTTGGTGCCGTCGACAACCGTTCCGTCGGGCAGCGACACGTTACCGACCAGGCCCAGCAGATACTGCAGGAACACCGGGTCGATACCCACGACGCCGTCAACGTCCTGGCCATATTGAGATTTCCACAGGGCTGCGACACGCTGCGAGTTGCGGGGCCAATCAGGCGAATAGGTATTGCCCGAGTTGTACAGGTTACTGTGGTTGCCGAACAGCGCCTCATCCTCTTCGTCGACGCTCTCGACTGCCTCATCCTCGCTGAGTCCAATGCGGGGAACAAACTCGCCAATCGACATCTGGCCGTCGGTGACCGAAATCAGGCCCTGCGAACCGCCAAAGCCGCCGCAGGCACGAATCTCGACGTTGTTCATGGCGTACACAAGGTAGTTGCGCGTCTGGCCGTTGGCGCCGAGCATCTGCGGAAGGACGGGAGCGACCTTCTCCGCCGCGTCAACCGCGCCGTTGAGGGTGGCAAAGCCGTCCTTGGCCTTATCGACCAGCTCGGTCACCTGGGAAATATGAGTATCGCCAATGCCCTGGATCTTCTCGTTGGCGCTCTTGAACACCTTCGAGCTGCTGGAAAGCGAATCGGCGACCGCCTGCAGCGCGGACACGTTAATCATGCCGTCCTGAAACAGCTTGCCGGGCGTGGCCTGCGAAAGGTTATCGGCCATGGGAACCAGCGCATTGCTCGAGACATCGGATAGGGCGTCGATCATGGTGCGGGCCGCATTGATGTCGCTGCCATACACCGGGATAAACGAAGCCGCCGTCCACAGCGGGCTCGAGGTCTCCGCCTTCATGCTGCCGCAAAGTTCATCGATCTTCTTCGCGTCGTCAGGCAGCGTCGAAAAATCGCCCGACGTGACCTTGTCCTTAAGGCCACCGACGATCTCGACAGTCTCCTTCGCTTCGCTCTTTACGGTCTTTGCCGAGTTAAGCAGCATAAAGCCGCTTGCGCCAAGCGCAACGAGAAGCACCGCGACTACAGCGGCAATAATGGCGCCGGTGTGACGCTTTTTGCGTTCGCCCTTGCGATGGCGATGACGGACCAGACCGTCAGAGGTCGAACTCGACGAAGCGTCGCTACCGTAGTTCAAGCCAAAATCGTAATAATCTTCCTTGGAACCCGAGCCCGCAAACTCGGCACCGCTATCATCCAGGCGGGCGAACGTGCCAGTCTCGGAGGCGCCGGTGTAAATCGTGCCAAGGTTACCCGTAAGCCCCGCGCCACCGGCAGAGGGAGTATTGTTGGCGGCCTTGCCGGCATTAACGTTGCCGGCGGCATTCGCGGCGTTGGTAGCACCTGCGTTGTTCGCGGGTACCGAAGGAGCCCCACTCGGCCGCGACGCGGAGGTTGCACCGCCCGCAAAGACATTCCCTCTTGCACGGCCGGTCTTTTTTGCCTTTTGTGACTGCTCGTACAGAGCGGTAAACATCGCCGTCTCGCCCGGGGACACGCGCTTACCGGAACCGCCCTGTCCAGCGCCGCCCGGCGTGCCGGCCTTACCAGCCCCGTTCGGACGCGGCGGAACTGCAGGGCGGCCGCTATCGCTGCCCTTAAAGTGATTACCAGCCATAAAGAAATCCTCGCAATTGAGTCGCAATGAAAAAGTCCATAACGTTACTAGTTTATGGCATTTTGGGCATCGACAGCTAAACTCCAGACACGGACATCAATTGGCGAAAATGCGGCACAACACCTTTTCCGTCTTGGCGGCGGCGCCAGCTACACCGTAAGGAACATCATCACGATGATCATGGCAAAGCCGATAAGGTCGGTCGGCAAAAACACCGTGCCCAGCATAACGGCGCTGGTGATGGTCGCCGAAACCGGCTCCACAGTTCCGATGAGGCTCGCACGCACCGAGCCGATATCCTTAACACCCTGCATATAGAGCATGTAAGCAAAAAACGATCCGATAACCACGAACACCGCGAGCGCCTCGACGCCGGCAGTGTCCAGCGCCGGCATATGTGTCCAGGGCTGCACGAAGACACACGAGACCACGCCCGCCGTGAGCATTGCCGAGCCCGTGACGATGGGGCTGCCGTATTCGGGCAGAATCTTGGCAGGAATCACCGCCATACACGTGGCGCTGACCGCACACATAAGACCTGCTACCAGGCCAAGCGGCGAGATATTCAGGCTGGTGGGGTCGCCGCCGGTGGCGATTAAAAAAGTTCCACCCAGAGCCAGGCCAATGCCGATGACTTCGCGAGTACGCGGCATGCGGCGATCGGTCACGCAGGTGTAGCCCATGATGATAACGAGCTGCAGGCACTGGAGCACCGTCGCGGTTCCGGCGTTCGTCAGGCGCACGGCCGAAAGATAGCAAAACTGGTTGAACAGCAGGCCAAAGGCGGTAAAGAGCAGCAGCTGCTTGCGATCGGCGGGTGTGGTCCAGAGCTTAATCAGGCGCTCGCGGTCGCGCGTAACAACCACGGTCATAAAGAGTAGACCGGCGAGAATCTGGCGCACGCTCATAAGCCACAAGGTGTCGACGTGATAGGTATCGAACAGAAAACTCGCGCTGGTGCCCGAGAAGCCCCAAAACGAACCACCCACCAGCGTAGCCAAGACGCCCGCGATCAACTTGCGCGTCGAAGCGCTGTTCAGGCGCTCGCGCCAGGCGCGGCGGGTGCTACGGCTGAGCTCGTCGGTGCCCT
This sequence comes from uncultured Collinsella sp., assembly GCA_937937635.1. Classification (GTDB taxonomy): domain Bacteria; phylum Actinomycetota; class Coriobacteriia; order Coriobacteriales; family Coriobacteriaceae; genus Collinsella. The sequence goes on along the minus strand of CALDCF010000044.1, from coordinate 42,545 downwards.
CGGGCACATCAATGTTCGATATATCGGTCATCGGCACCGAAGCCCCTGCGCCTTCGACCTGCTCGACACACTCTTTGCTCATTCCACTCCCCCGAAACAGTCTGGAAGCAATTCGGCTTACCTTACCACGGCGAAGGCACCAGCCGGAGGCTTGTCCGCTTATCGGTAGGACATTTCCGCAGGCGTCTTTCCATAGCTCGATACCGCAATGGCCTTGCATAATGCGACAGCCAAATCGCGGCAGCAGGCTCTTTTGAAATGGATATGACGAAGCCCCCGAATTCCACAATGTAAGCGATTTTTAAAAATGTTCTTGCCACCGAGTTCAGGCTCCGTTATATTATCCCTTGCGCGCTTGCGCACCCTTGATCGGGCGTTTAGCTCAGGGGGAGAGCGCTTCCCTGACACGGAAGAGGTCAGAAGTTCAAATCTTCTAACGCCCACCAAATGTTCGCAGCTCAGAGGCTATGTCCTCTGGGCTGTTTTGTTTTATGTCGCCAAATCCACTGGCAGCTCCAACCGTCATCGCAACGTAACACCAATTCACCTGACGAATGGCTGCCAAACAAATTCAATACCCCAACACCAACAATAGCCAGACACAAAACTGCGCCACAAGCTGCTCCAACCGCCCAACTGGCCAAAAGCCGACCATCTACTTGCCAATTTATCCAGGGCGCAACCAACCAGTCCGCATCGCAACTTCTCAGCAAAACGCCGCGATGTCTGCGCCCTGCGGTATCCTTGAGCCACTTGCACCCGCAGCACCAAGGAGCCGCCATGCGCACCGAGCTCGATGTCCCCTTTTCGCACAAAGAAGAAGCCAAAGCGCTGGGCGCCAAATGGGACCGGACCAAGAAGATCTGGTATGTACCCAGCGGCGTCAACCCCGAGCCCTTTGCCGAGTGGCTGCCCGGTGTTGACCGATCCGACCCCTCAGCGCCGTATATATATCTAGTACTGGGCAAGCGCGAGTGCTGGAAGTGTCACAAAGAGACCTCGGTCGCGGCCTTCGGCATTCCCTATCGAACCGATGACGGCAAGGGCATCGCCATTGCGCACGCGCCCAACGAAGCCGGGCACATTACCATCGACACGGCCAATGCCAACGCGCTCGCCATTGTTCCCGCTCTTGGCTGCGTCCCGGGCGAGATCCGCGACTATCTTTCTAAGCGCTGTGGCTACAAACCCGTAGGCACACGAGCCTCCAAAGCCCCGTCGCTCGGCAACACGTGCACCAGTTGCGACGCGCTGCAAGGCAGCCACTATCTGTTCGAAGAACCCACGTCCCCGTTTGCCCTCACCGCCATCAACAAGCTGCCGGCACTGGAGTTTGTACGCGTCGAAGTTGCCGGCGTCTTTGGCGTCCCGGCCACGCGCACCGACTTTGACCAGGCGCTCTTTACCTGGGCACGCGACCATCACGCCGAGTTCCACAAGCAGCTCGGTGAGGGGATTTATTTGTAGGAACGGAGAGGCCTTCACAGTCAGCTCCTCCGCATCACCTATCCCTCGTCGCCGGCGTCGTACACGATATCGAGGCCACAAACAGGGCATTTCTCCGGATACACCGGCATATGAACGCCTGTCCGTTTTCTCACTTCGTCGCTGAGCCTGTCGCGCGCATCGATGAACCGAATGTCGAGACACGGTATTTGCGAGCCGCAGCAAGGGCAGGCGACGACAAACGACCCGCAATCAACCTCTACGCTCGGAAACATATTGTTGTCGATAAGAGCACACGGCAGTTTTCCGTACTTCCCCATCGCAATATCGCCTCGCCAGCTCATACACGCTCCCCTCTCGCTATACAAATCAGGAAGAGCATGCACCGGCGGGCGGGCGCGAGATTGCATCGCCACGCGATCCGATCAAACAACACGATCGTAAAAGACCGCCAAAGCCAAATTTCATCGTCGGTCGCACCCTGTCCGGCAAACTCAATATCGACGGGTATGTGCTTCAGATAACTCATGTCGGGCGCAAAACGAGGGTCCGGTCCGCCTTTATGAACAGGACCGTGCAGAACAAACCATCCGTTTTCGGGCTCGAACCGCTCAACAAACGCAAGGCCGAGCACCTTATAGCCCACCTCAGTTGCAAATATGACTCCGACTGGGACGCCACATTCCATGCAGTTGAGCATTTTACGGTTGTAATTCTGGTCTCGAAAACCAACGGTACCCGGCGCTTGAACCGAGTACTTAATGACCCACGTACCATCGTCCAAATAGAGCGGAGGCACATTGTTGATGCTCTCGGTTTGCCGCTGGCGCGCTTGTACCCCGCTACCCCACTCCCCTGTATACTGATGTAGCACGTGTTTCATCCGGGCTTGTTGGGCCGGATTGTTCATGGGAGGGTCTTATGGCTGCTTCGAATCCGCCTAAGGGGAGCGTTTCTTCTTCATCCATCAAGCCGGTTACGCGCAAGGCCGTGCGTTGCCAGCGCGAGGTCGCCTGGCTTGTCACGCAGGCGGCGGGCAGGCTTGTGGCGACCACTCAGGACGTCAATGCGCCTACGCCGAGCTTTGTGTTAGCGGCGGCGCTGGATTTTGTGCGCCAATTGGAGCTTGCCGCGCAGGATGCCAGCGGCCACCTCGACTACCAGAATGTTATGGCGCCCGACCTGCAAACGTTCTGTCACATGGCCAAGTTGCCCGCCGCGCCCAATGCGCTTTCGGACGCAGGCTACATGTTTACGCTTTCGGGCGCGGACCTTATCCGCGATATCTACGCATACTGCAGCGAGCTCGCCGAGCGCAGCGTCTTTGGCACGGCTGAAGTCAAACCGGGAAATGTCATCAAGCTGGTTCTTAGGCTGTTCTTGATGGACGGGTTCGGGGCCATGCCGGCGTAAGCCGAGTCTTTAGCATCACCGTCGACTGAGCAACAACCGCTTTACCTTAGTGGGCGCCAATTGAGGGTCAATTATTGGGTTGCCTCGTCCACTAACGCATTTATTCCACGCGCTCTGATAGTCGATATTTGCGGTTGCGGCTCGTCGCCGGCGCCGTGGGCTCAAGCTCGCCTTGAGCAATGAGCGCGTTGACGCGCGACCTAACCTGGGAAATTGTAAGCTCCGTGCGTTCTGCCAGCTCACGCGTCCCCAGCTCGCCGTAATGTTTGAGTGCCGTCACAATTAAGCCCCCGCCATGATCGACCGGCTCGATCTTTGAACGGTAAAGTACGACCTTGAACCGATCGAACCCCGGGCAGAACAGGGGCTCGGCCAGACCATGCGCGCGCATGGCATCGATCATCATCGGGATGCCCGAGCCATTGCCCTCAGCCGGCGAACCTGCGCCATCCGGAAGCGGGACAATCGACATGAGTTTCACGAGCGTCGCGTTACGGCATCGGGAGCTGCCGTCAAACAAGTTCTCGCGAGTCTTTCCCCCGTAAAGGCCGCCAGGATTCGTTACCTCGACACGATCGTCAAAGACGTCGACGGCAATCGATTGTCCACAGAACCGATCCCCGTATTCTCGATGGATTACGGCGTTGGCGATTGCCTCGCGCAGAACCTCCTCGGGAATCTCCAGCGAGTCGACACGCGAGACGCCTTGGACGGTCGAGATGCGGCGCAGGTTTTTGGCGACAGCTGCGACGGCATCCGAAATCATCTCGCCTAGGGTGCCCTCGCAGACTGTGCGGTCCATAAACCTTAGTGGCCCCGCAGCTCCCTTTTGAGTTCCCACGTGGACAGCCACATCAATGAAGAGCTTGGGATAGAACTGCTGAGGGTAAACGCCCGCGGCAAGGAGGCCGGCCTTGGTAACATTGCCCTGGAAGTCGAGGAAATTCAGACGCTCCATCTTTGTCTTCTTGTCCGCCGCACCGCGCATCGCTCGAGGCGTCAGCGAATAGGCACGCTCTATCGTGCGGTCGACCATCGACTCGTCGAGATCGCCCACACTCGTACCGGGCACCGCATCGCGATCGCTAGGACTCGTCCGTTCATATGACGACAGTGCCAAAACCTCGGTCGACGAAAGCGGGACATCTTTGTCATCGATGCGTTTGTAGCTGCCACCTTGAGCGCCCCGCTCTATTACATAGCAAGGCTTGCTCGACGGGTCGAGCTCCTCAATCGTGATAACGAGAATAACGGTACCCCGAAGCCCCACGCGCTCAATGGTGTATTTGGGCGGATTGGCCAGCTTTCCGCGACCGCCAGCATCGCCCATCCCCGCCACGAATTGGTTGAGTACCTTCTCGGTCTCAAAGTTTGCAACTGGGACAAAACCCGCGCGCTCGCTCACTCCGAGTACGATGATGCCGCCCGCGGTGTTTGCGAAAGCGCTGACCGTTTCCCATACGTCGCGGGAAAGTGTCGTGGCGCTCTCCTTGACCTCGACGTTAAGATCGTCCGAGCCCATGCGCTTTAAAGACTCGAGCAAACCGGCCAGCTCGTTTTCGTTCATCTGCACGTCCCTTCGCTCGGTCCTGCGGAGAATACTGCAGACGGATTTCCCTCGTCTCTCAGTTATCTCTCGTAATTATCTCTCATATTTCTGTTATCTCTCATATTAGAGAGGAGTGAAAGATGAAAGATAAGATGTCTGTCATCTGTTTCATTTAAACATGTTTTCGCTGGTAAAACAATCTATATTGAGACAATACCATGGTTGTCTGTCTCTTTGCAGCATTGTTATCTCTCATATTTATCTCTCATCTTTCTGTTATCTCTCGTATTAGAGACGAATGAGATATGAGAGATGTGCGGGCGGCGGATGAGCGTGGATTTTGGACGGTCGGATATCGAAAGTGGATATTTGGACGGTTTTTGGGCGTTTTGAGGCTGATTCCGTCCGAAAATCCACTCTCATTCGATAGGCGTCCAAGTTTCCACGCTCGTGCGGTGAACGCGCGGGGCCTTTGTCCAATCCGCTGGCATCGTCTTCAGTTCGTCGCAGAGCCGCGGCCCCATATGGGTATACTCTCGGGGATTCGACTCGATTCGCCCCCGCTGGGGCGTCAAAGGAGACTGCATATGCCCACCACCTCAACCGACCCGCGCGCCGCAGCCGCCGCGCTGCTGGCACCCGGCACCACCTGCCACGGCTTTGCCGTCGAGCGTTGCGAGACTGTGCCCGAGCTCGACTCGGACGCCTACGTGCTGCGCCACACCGCCTCGGGCGCTCGCCTGCTGTACCTGGCGTGCGACGACGAGAACAAGGCTTTTGCCATTGGCTTTAAGACGCCGCCGGCCGACTCCACCGGCGTGTTCCATATTCTTGAGCACTCGGTGCTGTGCGGATCGGCCAAGTTTCCCGTCAAGGAGCCGTTTGTCGACCTGATCAAGAGCTCCATGCAGACGTTCCTCAACGCCATGACCTACCCCGACAAGACCATCTACCCCGTTGCCACCACCAACGAGCAAGATCTGTACAACCTGATGGACGTGTACCTGGACGCGGTGTTCAACCCGGCCATCTATACCAAACCCACCATTTTTGAGCAGGAGGGCTGGCACTACGAGTTGGACCTGCCGGAGGGCGCCGAGGGCGAGGACAACGGCGGCTCCGCGAGCCTGCGCAAGGGCACACTGCGCTATAACGGCGTGGTGTTCAACGAGATGAAGGGCGCGCTGTCCGACCCCATGAGCGTGCTGGACGACGCCGTCAACGCCGCGCTCTATCCCGACACCGCCTATGCGCACGAAAGCGGCGGCGACCCACGCGCGATTCCTACGCTCACCTACGAGCAGTTCCTGGATACGCACGCGCGCCACTACAATCCTTCCAACTCCTACATCACGCTCTACGGCGACCTGGACGTGGACCGTGCACTGGCCTTTTTGGACGAGTGCTATCTGTCGCAGCCGAGTGCCGCGAGCCGCCGCATGGACGCTGCCGTCGCCGCCGGCGAGGACCCGTCCACGCTGGCGCCCAATCCGCTGGGCGTGCAGGCACCCGTGACCTGCGAGTACAAACGCGTCGAGATGGCCACCACACCCGAGAACGCCCTGGTGGGCCTGGGCCTGGTGCTGGGCAGCGCGCTCGACCGCAAACGCACGATCGCGGCGGATATCCTGTTCGAGGCACTGCTGGGTTCCAACGAGGCGCCGGTTAAGAAGGCCATTCTGGCCGCCGGCCTGGGCGGCAACGTGGTGAGCTACACCGCTGCCGAGAGCCTGCAGCCCTATGAGCTCATCATGCTGCAAAACGCGCAACCCGGCGTGGCGCGCGAGCTGCGCCGCGTGTTCCAGGACGCCTGCCGCGACCTGTGCGAGCACGGCGTTCCGCGCGAGCGCCTGGAGGCCATCATCAGCAGCAATGAGTACGACCTGCGCCAGCGCGACTACGGCATCGCCGACGGCGTGGCCATTGCATGCGACGCGCTGAGCACGTGGCTCTACGATGACGATGCCGCGACGCTGGCGCTCAAGTACGGTCCGGTGTACGAGGAGCTACGCGGCGAGCTGGACGGCTCCTACTTTGAGGATCTGCTGCGTGAGCTGGTGCTGGAGAACGATCACATAGCGCTCGTCGAGCTGGTGCCGGTGGACACCGCCGAGGGTTCGGAGGGTGCCGAGGCCGCCGAGCTGGCAGCCAAGCGCGATGCCATGACCGATGCCGAGCTGGCCGACGTGGTCGAGCGCACGGCCGCGCTGCGTGCCGCGCAGGAGGCGGAAGACACGCCCGAGGCCAAGGCCACGCTGCCGCGCCTGCGCGTGTCCGACATTGGCGAGGCGCGCCCCGAACCGTCGCTGGTCGTGGACACGACCGCGCCCATCCCCTGTCTGCGCCACGACATCCCTACCAACCGCCTGGCCTACGCCATGCAGTATTTCGACCTGAGCTGCGTCGCGTTTGAGGACCTGCCCTATGTGACGCTGCTCTGCCGCCTGCTTAAGCAGCTGCCCACGCGCGAGCACTCGGCCGAGGAACTCGACAACTTGCTCGCTGGCAAGCTGGGCTTTTTGAGCTTTACGACCGAAGTCATGACCCAGCCCGACGTGGACGGCGTGCGCCCCTACCTGCTGGTGAGCGCCGGCGCCCTGTCCGAGAAGATTGATGCACTGGCGAGTCTGCCGCGCGAGGTATGGTCGAGCACGCTTTTGGCAGATGCCGACGCCGACCGCGTGCGCGACGTGCTCACGCAGATTCGCATTGGGCTTGAGCAGGGCTTTATCAACAACGGCCACTCGGCGGCGCTCGGTCGCGCGATGAGTTACAGCTCGCCTTCGGCCGTGGTGCGCGAGCAGCTTTCGGGCGTGGGCTTCTACCTGTTCCTGCGCGATCTGCTCGAGCACTTTGACGAGCGCCTGGACGGCCTGCGCGCCAAGCTTGCCGAGCTGGCGGGCCGCATCTTTGTGGCCGATGGCTGCCTGGCGAGCTTTACCGGCAGCGACGAGGACTTTGACGCGTACTGGGATGCCGCGGGCGACCTGGGGCTTGGCGCGGGCGGCGGCGCCGATGCCGGCCGCGACGCGCTCGTGGTGCCGGCGCCGTGCGACCGCCACGAGGCTTTTGTCATCCCCAGCGACATCTGCTTTGCGGCAAGCGCGTGCGACCCACGTCGCTTGGGGCTCGACGTGACGGGCGCCTGGGCGGTTGCCGCCAACGCGCTCTCCTACGACTACCTGTGGAACGAGATCCGCGTTAAGGGTGGCGCGTACGGCTGCGGATTCCGCGCGGCCGGCGAGCGTCAGGCGGCGTTCTACACCTACCGCGACCCGGCAATCGACCCCTCGATTGAGCGCGTGGCGCGCGCAGGCGAATGGCTCGGCAGCTTTGAGCCCGACGAGGCCGCCTTTGAGGGCTTTATCGTGAGCTGCGTGAGCGGCATGGACGCGCCGGTGAAGCCGTACGCGCTCACCAAGCGCCGCAACACGACCTACCTGGCCGGGCTCGATCCGCACGCGCGCGAGGAGCGTCGCGCCCAGATGCTCGCCGCCACGCCCGGTGAGCTGCGCTCGCTCGGCGCCGACGTGACGCGCATTGCAGCCGTCTCGCCCACCTGTATCTTTGGCGGCCGCGACGTCATCGCAAAGAGCAACGCCGGCTTTAACGTCATCGACCTGCTGGGCTAGCCACAGCAAGCAAAACCACCACAAAGGGGACAGGCACCTTTGTGGTGGTTTCGACATTTGCCCAGATAAAACCTGCCAAAATAAACCTGTCCCTTTTTGGTAGGTTTGGGGGAGGGGGCTAGGATGGATAAGGCTGAGTTGCGGCGGGCGGTAATTGCTCGGCGCGATGCGATTGATTTGGATGTTCGGAAGGCAAAGTCTGCTGTCATTTGCACGCGGCTGGTTGAGCTGCTGGGCCGCTTGGATGCCGCGGCGCCGCGCACCGTTGCCGTCTATGCCGCGATGGGTTCCGAGGCAGACCCTGCCGCGTTTGCCGCTGCGGCCGCCGCGCGCGGCTGGCGCGCAGCCTATCCGTGCATGCTCTCGGCAGCCGAAGCCGCAGCTTGTGGCCAGCGTATGTGCATGCGGGCAGTTGCCGCCGACGATGCGTCCGCGGCTCCGTTTATCACTCATCCCACGCGAACCTTCGCTGCCGCGGACATCGGCAGCAACCGCTTCCCCATCGTGCCTGCCGAAGCACTCGACATGATTGTTGTGCCGCTCGTGGCCTTCGACCAAACCGGCGCGCGCCTGGGCTACGGCGGCGGCTGCTACGACCGTTACCTGTCCATGCTCTCGCCCGCATGTCAAATCGTCGGCATCGCCTTTGACGAACAGCGCATCGACCACGTTCCCACCGATGCACACGACCTGCCGCTGCCCAACATCATCAGCGCCTAACCGCTGGCGGGCTGCACCCCACAAAAATGAGCGTGGAAAATCTCCCCCTTTGAGCCCCCTTACGAGCCAAAAACGGGAGATTATCCACGCTCATGTTGCAAACGTCCGTTTTTCCGCGCTCGTGTGTCCGATTATCCACGCTCGTGTAGCTTAACGCCCCGCAACCGCCTCAACATGCACGCGGCACGCCGGCAACTTTGAGCTTGCGATCGAGCTTTGTCGGGTCCCTTAGATCATCCCAGCACAAGCGCACAATCTTACAGTTATCGAGCATCGAAAGCCTCGACTCGCGCTGGCGCTCGTCAAATTGCGCCTTTGCGAGCTTGCCCTCCTCCGCCGCCTTTTCACTTTTAACGAATCCGTCGAACTCACCGATAATCAGCTGGTCGCCCACGCGCCACAAGTAGTCGACGCGATACGGCCGTCCCGGCTCAACCGGGTCGAATAGCTCAACTTGCAGCTCCGGAACCTGCCAGCCGCGTTCGATCATCAGCGCCCGCGCCTTGGACTCGCCGCCGCTTTCCGACAGGCCGTCGGCACACCGTGCAACCCTGCGCGCCGTCACAACACCGCGACGATTTAAGCCAAGCTTGTCGACTGCCTCAACGAGATGCTCCTTCGACAACAGCTGCTCATGAAGCGCCGAGTCCGCAATGATCAGGCCCTCGACAAACGACGCATCGACCAGGCAATCTGTTATCGTCTGGTCGATATCGGTCACGGCAATGTCCATCTGGGTGGCCCGTGTTTGACGAACATAACGATGGCGAACAACCTGAGAGCCCGGCGTCGTTGATTGTGCCGGTGCCACGGCGATATGGATGTGCGTCAAATTGGCATGCGAAACCGAAAGGCCATAGATAACAGCCGCCGTATAGGAGCAAAACGTCCAGTCGGGATGCTTTTGCGCAAGGGCCCGCACCCGATGCAGATAACGCTGCCGAAACTTGAGCTCGGACCAGTATTCCGGACGCGCATACAGCCCCGGCATGACCACCTTGAGACTTCCCGCCGCCACCCGCCGCTCAATCTGCTTTGCCTCCGCCGTCGTGCGCGCGTACACGCAGCTCATCTGCTGCTCGCACGCTTTAATGTGGCCTGTGAGTCTTTGATTCGCCGTCGCGTTTGCCATGTCGCCTCCCAACTCTTGGAACGGCGCCAACGTACCAGACGGTTTCATGCGAAGTCTGACCAAATGCTGTCCAGCAGCTGACCAAATGCTTGACGGTTTTGGACGTTTTAGGTTAATGGCTTATATCTGCAGGTAGAACGGTTGTCGAGAGGTCCCTGTCTCCACATTTTGAGCCTCAAAAGCCGTCGATTTCATTGAAAGAAAATATGCCGTGGCTCAAAACTACCTAGTTTGTGACATGGTCCGTATGTACTCGACGCGTGATGGGGCCGCCGGTACAACAGCTGCAGAAAAATCGAGCGTGGAAAATCTCCCGCTTTGGGCCCCCTTACGAGCTAAAAACGGGAGATTATCCACGCTCATTCAACATGCGTCCGATTATCCACGCTCGTGTGTCCGATTATCCACGCTCGTCGCGTAGCGGCCACGGTAACCGCCGCAGCAGCAGCCACGGCCACAGCCGCAGCCTAGTGCTCCTCGCCGGCGCGGGCCAGGTCGTAGGGCGTGGTCTGGTAGACGTAGTAGTTGAGCCAGTTGGTGTAGAGCAGCTGAGCCTGGCTGCGCCAGACGTTGCGCGGCTCGGCGGTGGGGTCGTCGTTCGGGAAGTAATGCGCCGGCACCTGGGGGTTGAGACCGCGCTTCACGTCTCGCTCGTACTCCAGGCGCAACGTGTCGGTATCGTACTCCGGATGGCCAAAGACAAAAAAGCGACGGCTGTCGGTCGACTTGACGATGTACAGGCCCACCTCGTCGGACACGGCCACGACCTCAAGCTGCGGCTCAGCCTCCACGTCCTCGCGGCGCACATCGGTGTTGCGCGAATGCACGGCATAGAAGCGGTCGTCGAAGCCGCGGACCAGCGGGCTTTGCGGCTTCACCAGATAATGCTCGAACACGCCACTTGCCTTGGCCGGTAGATCGTACTTCTGAATGCCGTAATGATGGTAGAGCCCCGCCTGCGCGCCCCAACAAATGTGCAGCGTAGAGTGCACGTGCGTGGTGGACCAGTCCATGATCTGGCAGAGCTCGGGCCAGTAGTCGACCTCCTCGAATGGCATCTGCTCCACGGGCGCGCCCGTGATAATCAGGCCGTCGTAGTGGATGTCGCGGATGTCGTCGAACGTGCGGTAGAACGTCTCCAGGTGGCCGGCGCTCACGTGCGTGGCCTCGTGCGTCTTGGTGCGCAGCAGGTCCACCTCCACCTGCAACGGCGTGTTGGAGAGTTTGCGCATAATCTGCGTCTCGGTGGCGATTTTGGTGGGCATGAGGTTGAGGATGAGCACACGCAGCGGACGGATGTCCTGGTGCAGCGCGCGGTACTCGGTCATGACAAAGATGTTCTCGCTCTCGAGCTGCGCGGCGGCAGGGAGGGCGTCGGGGATGCGAATGGGCATGGATGCTCCTTACGAGTCAGTTGCAGCTATGGTACAACGAGCGGCCCCATCCGCGCGAGCACATCGCCCAGCGATGCCGTCAGCGGCCCAAATCACTCCAAAAGTAGAGATTAAGGCATGTCCCAAAAATCTACGGCGCTTTAGTCTAGCAAAGTGGCAGCAGGACGCTACAATGGTTCGACGCGAAAAACTCGGCCGAAAGGATACATATATGTACCAGACGCGTAAGATCGGTGTGGTCGGCCAGGGCCACGTAGGAGCACATGTCGCCAACAGCCTGCTCATGCAGGGCATTGCCGATGAGCTGTACCTGTGCGATATCAACGAGGCCAAGGTGACGTCCGAGGTCCAGGACCTGCGCGACTCCCTTTCGTTTGTCCCGTACAACACCAAGATCGTCAACTGCTACGACCACTACGAGGAGCTGGCCTGCTGCGACGTCATCGTCAACGCCGCCGGTAAGGTCGCGCTGGCAGCCGGCAACCGCGACGGCGAGCTGTTCTTTACCACCGACGCCGCCCGCACCTTTGCCAAGCGCATCGTCGACGCCGGCTTCGACGGCATCTTCGTGAGCATCTCCAACCCCTGCGACGTCGTGTGCACCGAGCTGTGGCACCTGACCGGCTACGATCCCAAGAAGATCATCGGCTCGGGCTGCGGCCTGGACTCCGCCCGCCTGCGCACCGAGATCTCCAAGAAGGTCGGCGTGAGCCCCAAGTCCATCGACGCCTACATGATCGGCGAGCACGGCTTTAGCCAGCTTGCCGCCTTTAAGGCCGCAACCGTCGCCGGAAAGAGCCTCAACGAACTTCAGGCCGAGAACCCCGACAAGTACGCCTTTGACCACATGGAGGTCGAGGAACTCGCGCGCAAGGGCGGCTATGTGACCTACGCTGGCAAGCAGTGCACCGAGTACGCCGTCGCCAACTCCGCCGCGCGCGTCTGCGCCGCCGTTCTGCACAACGAGCACGCCGTGCTTTCGGCCTCTACGCTCATGACCGGCCAGTATGGCGAGGAGGGCATCTTCACCTCCCTGCCGTGTGTGATCGGTGCCGAGGGCGTCGAGGAGGTCTACACGCTCGACCTTTCCGAGCACGAGCTCGAGGGCTTCCACAAGAGCTGCCAGCACATCCGCGACAACATCGCCCAGCTCGACTGGTGGGATGCCGAGGCCTACGACGCCAAGTAGGCCGTAGGCTACCGCAACCTTGCGAATCTAAACGCAATACTAAGCGGGCCCCGCCGGGAAACCCCCGGCGCGGCCCGCTTTTTTGACTCACGCAGTGCCCTTGCGAATCGAAGGTGAATGCTTTTCCCGGTACCTAGTACTGCTCGACGCCCATGTAGCGACGAACCTCGGGGCTGTGGTCGAAAACCTTACCGCGGGCTGCGCGCAGCTCGCAGCTCATGTTGTAGAAGAAGATCGGCTCCAGGTACGAACGCACGCTGGCGGGCACGTCGCCCACGCCGTACTCGAGCGCATCGAGCACCATAATCGTGTCGGTGTGCGTGTTGAGGAACGCCAGTGCGCGCTCCTCCATGGGACGGCACTCGCCCGATCCGAGCTGCACAAAGTAGAACACGCCGGTCTCGGTGGCCTCGAACGGGCCGTGGAAATACTCGCCGGAGTGGATGTAGCAGCAGTGCTGCCATTGCATCTCCATGAGCGAGCAGATCGCCATGGCGTAGGTCTGGCTAAAGTTGGGGCCGGATCCCAAGATGTAGAAAAACTCGTGCTGCTGGCAGAGCTCGGCAAAACGGGCGCCCAGCTCGGCGTTGACCTTCTCGCGCGCGGCGGGCAGCAGCGCGTCCATCTGCTTAAGGCCTTCATACATGTCGGCAAGCGCCTCGTAACCCTCCTGCTGGTCGAGCAGCTCGGCGGCGATCAGAGCGCTGATGCCCTGCGGCACCTCGGCCTGCGACACGCCCTCGCCCCAGGGGTAGCCCCAGGTAGTCCACTTGCCGTTGTCAATCTTGGAGCCCTCGCAGTCGGTCATGGCGACGACCTCGGCGCCGGCAGCCAGTGCCATCTCGCAACCGTCGACGACCTCCTGCGTATTGCCGCTATGGCTGCAGGCGATGACGAGCGACTTCGGCCCTAGGCTCTTGGGGGCCATCAGGCAGAACTCGCGCGCGGTGTAGACCGTGGAGGTAAACGTGGTGGCCTCGCGCTTGAGCAGCTCGTTGGCAGGCATCAGGTCGATCATCGAACCGCCGCAGGCGATCCAAAAGACGTTCTCGATCTTACCCTTGCGCCCGATGATTTCCCGGACCAGGTCGTGTGCATTCACGGTGACGTTCCTCCTTGCATGGTGAGTTTGAACGACGACAGCTCGTACCTACGGTCGTTCTATGTTGTCCTATTTATACCACGCGAGCTACCGCAGGTGAAGTCATTTCGGCAAATTTGTTCTATGTTGTTCTATCTGTGGACGTTAGATGTCGAACACGTAGCGCGAGCCCACGATCTTTTGGCGGCCGAGCAGCAGAGGTCGCTCATCAAAATCGGTAAAGTACGCCTCCATGTAGAAGAGCGGCTCGCCAATCGGAACCTCGAGCAGCGGGGCCGCCTGAGCATCGGCAAGCGCGATCTCCACGGTACAGGGGTCGGACTTGAGCGGCGAACGACCCGAATGCTCTGCAACGAGCGCAAAGATCGAGTTGTCGGTAAGGTCCTCGTCGGTCAGCGTTTGCAGATACGGGTGATCAACCAACACGAAGGCGTTGTTCTCGAGCATGACGGGGATGCCGTCGGCCGTACGCACACGCTCGACCACGATAAGCTCGCAGCCGGGTTCCACGCCAAAAAACGCCGCGTCTTCGCGCGTCGCCGCGACCACCGTGCGCGACACCAGACGCGCGCCCGCCACAATACCATTCGCAGCACAGCCCCCAGTCCACCTCTGGACATCGCCTTTCTGGACAATCTTGCGCTTGAGCTTGGGAGCGCATACAAAGGTGCCCCTCCCCTGCTGGCGGTTAAGGTACCCCGCGCGCGACAGCTCCTCGATGGCGCGGCGCACGGTGATGCGCCCCACGCCGTAGGACTTCGCGAGCTCCATCTCAGAAGGAATGCGCGAGCCAGTCGGATATACGCCGCGCGCGATCTCGCCCTTCAGATCATCCATGACCTGCTGGTACAGCGGCACGGCGGGCACGTCAGTGCGCTCGGAACGCTCGGTTTTGTTATCGGTTGCCATCGTTATGCTCCATCCCGTGCGTGTTCGGACTCAAACTCTTCAATCGCCGCCATAAACTGCTCGCCAAAGCTGTCGGCCTTTTTCTCGCCGATGCCGTTGACCTGAATAAGCTCTTCGCGCGTCTGCGGGCGCAGGCGGCACAGGCCGCGCAGGGCTTTGTCGGAGAAGACCATGTACGGCGCCATCTCGAGCTCGGTCGAGATCTCCTTGCGGAGGGCGCGCAGGCGCTCGAACAGCTCGGCGTCGTCGCCCACGCGCGGACGCTGATCCAGCTCGGCCTCCTCGCGCAGCAAGTCAACGGCACGACGGGCGCGCGCCGATGCCTTACGTTTGGACGCGCGACGCTTAACGGTAAAGGCAAACGCCTCGTCCTCGACCTCACCGGCACGCGGACCCAGGCCTACCACCGGATACTGGCCCTGCGAGGTGGCAAGGTAGCCGCGACCGCACAGCTGGCCGATGATGTCCTTAATACGCCCGACCGATTCGCTCGAAAGCTCGCCATAGCCGCGGTCCTCGTCCAGGTGCATCTGGCGAATGCGCTCGGTATTGCCGCCGTGGAGCACGTCGGCAATGAGCGACTTGCCAAAACGCATGGGGCGCGTGGCCACGTAGCGCACGGTGGCGCGGGCCATGTCGGTGACGTCCTCGACCTCGAACTGCGTGAGGCAGTTGCTGCAGTTGCCGCAGCCCTCGGCCTCGTCCGCCGTGCCGCCTGTGCCGGCCGCCGCATGCTCGACCGCGGCCTCGTCGCCAAAGTAGCGCAGCATGTATTCGCGCAGGCAGCCGGTGGTGTTGCAGTAGCCCTCCATCTGGCTGAGCAGGCGGTAGCGGTTCTGGAGCGCCCACGCACGCTGCTCGTCGTCGAGCGCCTCGTCGGCCGCATCACCACGGTCAATCAAAAAGCGGCGCATGCGAAAGTCGTTGCCGTTCCACAGCAGATGGCAGCTCGCCGGATCGCCATCGCGACCCGCGCGGCCCGCCTCCTGGTAGTAGGCCTCGATGCTCTCGGGCACGTTGTTGTGGATCACGTAGCGCACGTTAGGCTTGTCGATACCCATGCCAAAGGCGTTGGTGGCAACCATCACCTGGATGTCGTCGTCGATAAAGGCGCGCTGGCTCTGGCGACGGGCGTCGTTGCCCATGCCGGCATGGTAGCGCCCCACGCGAATGCCACTGGGGTCCAGCGCCTCGGCAAGCTCGCCGGCCAGAGCATCGACCGTCTTGCGGGTCGAGCAATACACGATACCGCTCTCGCTCGAATGCGCGATCACGTAGTCGCGCACCCACGCGGTCTTGGCCTTGTCGCCCATCTCCTCGCAGCCAAAGTAGAGGTTCTTGCGGTCGAAGCCCGTCACCACGGTTGCGGGGTTTTGCAGGCCGAGCATCTGCTGAATATCGGTACGCACGCGCTCGGTAGCCGTGGCGGTAAAGGCCGCCACGATGGGACGCTGCGGCAGCGACTCGATGAACTCGCGAATCTGCAGGTAGGCAGGACGGAAATCCTGACCCCACTGGCTCACGCAGTGCGCCTCGTCAATGGCCACGAGCGGCACGCCGATGCCGTCGGCGGCCGCGGCCTCCTGCGCGAAGGCGAGAAAGCGTGGCTCGAGCAGGCGCTCGGGCGCCACGTACATAAGCTGGTAGCGGCCCTCGCGCGCACGCTTGAGCACGGTATTTTGCTGGGCGGGCGTAAGGCTGGAGTTGAGGTAGCTGGGGCGTGCACCCGCCGCGAGCAGCGCGCGGGTCTGGTCCTCCATAAGCGACAGCAGCGGGCTCACCACAAAGGTGATGCCGGGCAGCATAAGCGCAGGCACCTGGTAGCAGATGGACTTGCCTGCGCCCGTGGGCATGACGCCCAGCGCATCGCGACCGGCAAGGATCGCATCGACCATGCGGTCCTGCCCCGGGCGAAACGAGGTGTAGCCAAAATAGGCGCCGAGCGTGTCGAGCGCCATCTGCTGCATGCTATCGGTCATGGTTTCCTAACGTCCAAGTCATCTGCCGCCGATTATACGCCGCCACGCGGACCGGTGCCGCACGGCCACCAGCGATGGGCTACGCAATCCGGAGGGAACGAGCGTGGATTTTTGGACACTTTCCGGATGAGCGTGGATAATCTCCCACTTTGAGGTCGAAACCGAGGCAAAAACGGGAGATTATCCACGCTCATTCTGTGGGTAGTCGATGTTTTGGCAATGTCAGCGAAAGCCCGCCAGAGCGAGCAAGGTGCCTTGAAACGAGGCGGCATTGACCTTCTGGTCATGCCACCGAAGTTGAAAGGCAGATTGCCGCTCTGGCGGACTTGCGGCGTCGACCGGTCCGCCGTTCGTCAGAACGGCGGAACCAAAGGCGCAGCGTCGAGCCGTTGCGCGGTTTGGAAAACCGCGCAACTAGAGCTACATGACCATAACGTAGCGCGATCCCACGTAGTACTGCTTACCCATCAGGACCGGCTCGCCATTGGGGCCGATAAAGCCGGCACGCAGGTTGAGCAGTGGATCGTGCGGAGCAATGCCCAGCTCAGCCGCCTGCTCGGCATTGGCGCGAACGGCCTCGACCGTACGGTAGCCAACCGAGACAATCGGCGTTCCGCCAACACGCTCGACCTCGGCAAAAATCGACTTGTCCTCAAGATCGGCCGTCAACAGCTCACGATATGCGTCAAAGGGCACAAAGATGTTTTCCTCAAAGATGGGCTCGCCGTCGGCCGTGCGCACGCGCTTAATATGCAGCAGCAGCGCATCCTTCTGCAGGCCAAAGAATTCCATCTCGTTTTGACGTGCCGGCACAATCTGGCGATCGACCACATGTGCGCCCGCCTTCATGCCATTGTCGGCACACAGCGCGGTAAACGTCTGCAGCGTCGAGGCGTGGAACTGGCGGTTGATGTGCGGCGTGGAGACAAAGGTGCCGCGGCCCTGCTGCTTAACCAGGTAGCCATCGGAGCACAGTTCCTCGACGGCACGGCGCACCGTAATACGGCTCACCTCGTACTGCTCGGCAAGCTCAAGCTCGGACGGAATACGCTCCTTGGGTGCATAAACACCTTTCTCGATCGCATCCTTGATTTCGTCGTAAATCTGCTGGTAAAGCGGTGCATTTTTTGGTGCAGGCATGTCTAATCACTCTTATCAAAATATCGAAATAACTAATACGTATATAACGTCTTTTTATATGTTACCTCAGTTTGATAAAACGATACACCACATACAGCAAATCCTTACTTGCCGTCGTCCTGCTGCAGGCTGTCTTGCTCGCTGAGGCGAGCCTGCCTGCTCGCCATGCGCGCGGGCTTGTCGGGATCGGGTACGGCCGTGGGCATGGGCTCGTCGACATGACCGCCCCACCAGCCGCCCACAAAGTTGAGCGTATGGAACACATTGATCACGGCGCCGGGATCAATGTCGCACACCAGCTTGATAATGTCCTGGCTCTCGTAGGTCGAGACAACGGCGTGCAGCAGGTACATTTTCTCGCGGCTATATCCGCCGATGACCTCGGCGCAGCTAATACCATGCTGAAAATGGTCAACATAGGAGGTCATGACCTCGTCTGCCTTGCGCGTCGTGATCTGCAGCGTCACGCGGTCGTAGCGACGATAGAAGCTGTCGATGGTCTTGGTCGAAATAAACTGGAACACGATGGAGTACGCTGCGTTGTCCCAGCCAAACATAAAGCCAAAGATCGCCAGGATAAAGCAGTTGAAACCAAAGATGACGCCCCAGATGGTCTTGCCCGTGTGGTTGGAGACCCACAGCGCGATAAAGTCGGTGCCGCCGGTGGATGCGCCGGACTTAAGCGCGATGGCAGCGCCCAGACCCGAGACCACACCGCCAAAAATAATGAGCATGATCTTGTCGCCCAAAAACGGGGCGAAATGAAAGACGTTGAGAAACAGCGACGAGAGTACGACCTGCATCATCGAGAAGATTACGAAGCGCTTGCTAATGCCGCTCCAGCATAGGAGCGCCACGGGGATGTTGAGCGCGAGCATGCCGAGCGAGATGTCGATATGAACGCCGCCCAGCGAGGTAACGCGATCGAGCAGGACCGCGACGCCGGTGAGTCCGCTCGGAAGCAGGTCGGCAGGCTGAATGAACGCCTGGATCAGAAATGTCTGGAGAACGGCGGAAATTGTGACCGCCACGGCGGTGATGGCGCGGCGGACGATGGTGAGGCGGCCGAGCACGAGCACGCGGTCCGTGAGCTGGTCGATGGCGTTCGCCACGTAGGCTCCCTTCGAAGGCAGATGTAGTTGTGGGGCATGCCGGCGATTGTAGCATGGAGCGACAGAGGGCGCCTCAATTCACCCTCTCTCGACAACCAAAACGGGACCAGCAACTCCTACGACCAAAGGGCAAAAATCTAAGTGAGTAGACTTTTTACGATCTGCCGAGCACAGCCAATAACAGCCACCTCTGTGACCTGCGGTTTTACTAAGGCAGAAACGCTTTGTGCTCGGCATGCGCCAAAAAGTCTACTCACTTAGTCTGAGTCGAAGCCAAACTGATCCAAATTGAAGCCAAAATGAGCCAATCCGCCGCGATAAATGCGCGAATCGGCACTTCTCGCGGCGGATTGACGCTACAAAGCGGCCAGAATGTCGGTCAGATTATCGATAACGGCATCGGCTCGCGATTGATCGAGGTTGACGCCCTCGTGCGGACGCAGTGCCAGGACGCGGGCGCCGGAACGCTTGCCGGCTTCGATGCCCATCGGCGAGTCCTCGATAACCAGGCACTCGGCAGGCTCCACCCCCAGCGCCTCCATGGCGCGCAGGTAGATCTCAGGGTCGGGCTTAAACGCGCTGCACTCGTGACCGCTGATGGTGTAGTCCAGCACGTCGGCGATACCGGCAATCTCCACCAGCTCGTCGATCAACTCGCGATAGGACGAGCTCGCGATGGCGCACTTCACGCCGCGCTCGTGCAGTTCACGCATCACCGGCTCCGTCTGCTCGTTGAGCAGCTCGGCATACGGAACGGGGTGGTCCGGGCTGTAGACTTGCTTGTACTCCACGCGCAGGCGCTCGCGCAGCTCAATATCGTCGGGCACCAGCGCCTCCCAAATGGCGGGCTCGTTAGACCCCGAAAGGTCGGGGATCTCGTCAAAGTGAAAGCCCTTCTCTTCCATAAATGCCACGCGACGACGGTTGTAGAACCACTCGGTATCGACCAACACGCCGTCCATGTCAAACAGCACAGCCTTGATCATACGCATCTCCTCCCACCTGCCAAAAAGGGACAGGTTTATTTTGGTAGGTTTTATCTGGGGTTTTATGACTCGACAGACACGCCCCCAGAGCAAAAAAGGGGATGGGGCGAAAACCCCATCCCCTCTCAATCAACCCGTAAGGTCTACTTACTTGTGATTAGTAGGAAAGCTTCCACATGTAGCGACGCATGGTCAGCGGGTGCTGACGGGCCTCGGCGATCTGGTTGCCGTACTCGCGCATAACGGCGAGGTGCAGCAGCGGGTTGAAGTAGGTGACGACGCTCGCGGGCACAGCGTCAGCCAGGCCGTAGTCCTTGGAGTCGATCAGAGCGACCTTGGCGCCCATGCGCTCAAGGAAGGTGAGGGCGCGAGCGTCCATCGGACGGGTGGCGCCATCGGACATGAAGAAGACGTAGGGCTTACCCTCGGTGGAAACCTCGAACGGGCCGTGGAAGTACTCGCCGGTGTTGTAGGCGGCGGCGTCGATCCACTGCATCTCGGTGAACAGGAAGGCGGCGTGAGAGTAAGCCATCTTCTCGGAGGCACCGGAGGCCATGAAGTAGATCATCTCGTCGTCCTTGAAGTCCTCAGCGAACTTCTTGGCGAGCTTCTTGCAGGACTGGGCGGCGTTCTCGCAGAGATCGAAGACGTTGGTGAGGCCGGTGATCATGTCGTCGTACTTGTCATAACCCTCGGTCTGCTGAAGGATCTCGAGAGCAAGAGCGATGGCGTAGCCAGGCTTCTCGCACTTGGCAGCGTAGTTGGCGTGGAAGCCGTGGACGATGACGTGGTCGGCGTCGACGGTCAGAGCGGAGCCAGCCTTGTTGGTGAGGGAGACGACCGGGCAGTTGTGCTTCTTGGCGGTCTTGTTGGCCTCGACGGTCTCGGGCGTGGAGCCACCGAGAGAGCAGGTGATCACGAAGGTGTGCTCGTTGACCCAGGAAGGCGTGTCGTAGTTGAACTCGTTAGCGGTGAAGATCTGAACGTTCAGCTTGTCCGTGTTGTTGGCCAGGAAGTACTTGGCGGGGTAAAGGTCGGACATGGAAGCACCACAGCCGACGAAGGCGACGCTGTGGATCTCGTGGTTGGACAGGACGTCAGCGACGATCTGCTTAGGGAGGTTAAGGTCGATCTCGTACATCTGACACATTCCTTTCGATTTTTGCGGCGCCACTTTGCCGGACGCACGCAGGGTTACCGTGATTTGGACCGAGTCGCCGGCCCGTTGAGGATGTGACAAAGGAGCTGTCCCTTTGTCACATTGGGAATGGAAGCCTGCCTGGGGTATGGGATGCCAGGCAGGCCCCCGGGGGAAAGCGCTGGTTCGCGACTAGGCCAGGATGCCGGTCGCGGAGAGGGCGATACCGCCCACGATGGCGATCACAAGAAGCCAACCGGTGTTGACGTTCTTCTTGATGAGCCAGTACATAAGGCCGGTGAGGCCAAGGGAGATCATCTGGGGCATCATGCCGTCCAGGATGTCCTGGATAACGACGGTGCCCTCAGCGAACTGCAGCGGGGTGGTGGCGCCGATCAGCGTAGCGATCATGCCGCCGACGGACATAAGGCCCACGATGCCGCAGACATACATGAGCTTTTCCATGAGGTCGCCGCCCTGGAGCTTGCTCAGGTACTCGTGGCCGCCCTGGTAGCCGATCTTGGCGGCGAACCAAGTGACCAGCACGGAAGGCACGATGGAGATGAGCATGGCCAGGATCGGGCCCATGATGGAGCCCTGCTGAGCCAGCTGAACGCCCAGGCCGAAGGCGATGACGCGGATGGTGCCCTGGAAGAAGGAGTCACCGATACCGGAAAGCGGGCCCATGAGCGAGGTCTTGACCGCGTTGATCGAATCGGGGTCGAAGTTCTCGGGATCCTTGGCGTACTCCTCCTCCATGGAGGCGGCGAGGCCGAGGACGAAAGCGCTCGTCTGCGGGGTGCAGTTGTAGAACGCCATGTGACGGTGGTAAGCCTCTTTCTTAGCAGCGAGCTGCTTGGGGTCGGACTCATCCGGATAGAGGCGGTCGAGCGTGGGAACCATGCCGTAGAGGAAGCCCATGTTCATCTGACGCTCATAGTTCCAAGAGGCCTGGATGGCCCAGGAGCGCCAGAAGAACTGGCTGACCTTCTTGTTCAGGGACACGTCCTTGGTTGCGGTTGCCATAGTGTGTTCCTCCTTAGTCTTCGTCGTCTTCGAGCGGATCGTAGTCGGAATCGACACCGGCGGCTGCATGGGAACCGTTGAACTTGAAGCCCATGAAGACGACAGCCAGGCACACACCGATCAGAGCGACCGCGATGACGGACAGGTTGAGGTAGGCGGCGAGCAGGAAACCGATGAACAGGAACGGGGTCATGCCCTTCTTGATCATCATGGTGAGCAGCAGGGCCAAGCCGTAGGCGGTCATGATCTTGGTCGAAACGTTAAGACCAGTGGACAGCCACTCGGGAACCATGTTGACGATGGCCTGAACCAAGTCGGTGCCAACAAAGACGGCGAGGAAGATCGGCAGGAAGTACATGACAGCGTACAGACCGGAGCCGGCGCAGATGTGCATACGGTAAGCGGTCTTGAACTTTCCGTTATCGATCGCGCTATCTGCCACATGGGTGAGGGCGGCGATGATGGAACGGAACACGATGCCGAGGAGCTGACCCAGGACGGCGACCGGGATGGCGATCGTCATGGCGGTCTCGGCGGAAGCATCGGTCAGGCACGCAAAGGCAGCGGCCACGATGCCGCCCAGGACCATATCGGGCGGAACGGCGGCGCCGACCTGCACCAGGCCCATGGACACGAGCTCGACGGCGGCACCGACGGCAAGGCCGGTGGGCACATCGCCCAGCAGCAGACCGACGAGCGTAGCGCCAACGAGGGGCTGCTCGAAGTTAAGACGACCGAGCAGGCGGGAGTCCCACATGCAGAACACGCCGACGAGGCCGACGAGCACCGCACTGATGAACGTATTCATACCCTTCTCCTTTCAGTCAGGCAAAAGCCTGGTTGATTACAGCTTGGCGTCGATGTCGACGCTCTGATACGTAGGGGTCTGCTGGACGTAGAGCTTGATGCCCATGTCGAGCAGCTGGTTGACGTCGGCCTTCTGGGTGGCGTCGAGGAAGACGGAGCTGTCCTTGCCGCCAATCTGATCGGCACCGTCGTGGTTGGCGGTGGCGCCCAGGTTGATGGCGTCGAGCTTGTAGCCCTGGCAGAACTGCAGCATCTCGGCAGTGTTGCCAAAGACGAACATGACGCGCTCGCCGAGGGTGTTGAGCTTGTCCATCTTGGCGAGGGCACGCTCGACGGTGAAGACGTTCAGGCGCACGCCCTGGGGCTTGGCCAGCTTAAGAGCGCCCTTCTTGATGTCATCGTTGGCGGCAGCGTTGTCGACGACGATGATGCGCTCGGCCTGAACCTTGGTGGTCCAGGTAAAGACGACCTGGCCGTGCAGCAGACGGTAGTCAAGACGTGCGAGGACGATCTTGGCGGGACCGGAGCTGTGACGGGGCGCCTTGGCCTTCTTAGTGGGGGCCGCGGCAGCCTCGACCGGTGCGTTGGGGTTGGTCAGACCGGTGCGGGCCTCGTTGATGAGGGCCGCGAGCTTGGCGCCCTTGACGGGGGCGGGGCTCATAGCGAGCGTGAGCGCCAGCGGGATATTGAAACCGCTGACAACCGTGAACTTCGTGCCGTTCTTGGAAAGCTCGACCATGTTGTTGTTGACCGAGCTACCGAGCATATCGGTTAGCACATACACGGTGTCGTCCGCGTTGAACGTGGCGATCATAGCCTCAACCTTATTGGTGATGGGCTCCTTGTCGTCACGAGCAAGCGACACGACGTGGACGTTCGACACGTCGCCGAGAACCATCTCGAGCGTGTCTTTGGCGCCTGCGGCCAGGCCGCCATGAGATGCGAGAATGATCTGATTCATCTTGCCTCCTCCTTTTCGTTATGGTCATTATAACGTCTTATACGTTGCTTATATTGATAATTAGTATATAAACCGTTCGCGGGTGAAAAACGACCGTTGGCGGGTTTAACGCAATCGAAACGATGGTCTTGGGTAGGCCGGCGCTGGCTGGATAACCCCAGGTCGGACGCCGCGCGCAACCCCCTATCGCACGAAGTACCAGGGGCTTTCCTGCACGGTGGGCTCCAGCGCAATGCCCGTGCGCTCGCGGAAGAGATCCATGTCCTGCGATTTCTCCGTCCACCACGCGTTGGGCTTAAAGGTCATACTCTCGACAATACGTTTGACGATGACGCTATTGCGCAGCTTGGAGAAGTCGGTGTTCATGATCAGGATGGACGAGAGCACCAACACGATGCCCAGGACCTTGACGGCGCCGGCGGACTCGGCATAGATGCCGATGCCCAGCAGCACGGTAACCACCGTCTCGAACGACATCACGACCGGGACCTTCGACGTCTCGAGCCCCATGGACAGGCCCTGCATATACAGGATGTAGGCGACGGCCGTGGGAATCAGGCCAAAGCCCGCGAACAACAAGATAAGCTGTGGCGACATGGCAGCCGCCATATCGGGCCACGGGGCCGTGATGGCCGCCATAACCGCGCCGCCAAAGACGAAGCCCCAAAAGGTGACAGCCAGCGGGTGCACGGTTTTGGTCGCTATGCGGCTGAACACCGCTAGCAGCGCGCCGCACAGTCCGGCGATGACACCCGAGGTGACGCCCCAAACCGAGAAATGGAAACCCGACAGGTCGCCGTTCGTTACCGCGAGCACGCAGCCCAGGATGTTACAGGCGATGGCCACGAGCTTTACCGACGTGACGCGCTCTTTATAGAGCATGCGGCCCAGGATGCAGCCAAAGACCGGCGAGGTGTAGAGCAAAACCGACGCCGTGGACATGCCCACCTCGCGCATGCACTCGTAATAGAGTGTGTTGGCGGTGGCAAGGCCGATGATGCCGACGAGCGCGCAGGGGATGAGCTCTTTGGGGCTCGCCTTAAACAGGGCCAGCGGACCCGGGGCCAGGGTAGACCCCTCACCCGGACGGCAGCCCATAAACATCAGGACCGGCGCCAAGATAAGCGCTCCGACCAACAAGCGAAAGGCAGCCATGCTCTGAGACGAAACGCCCATGGCCGAGATACCGTTGACGTAGATGCCGATGGTTCCCCACATGAGGGCGGCGACCAGCACCAACGCGTAGCCTATATTGCTTCTCTTCAACGCAGCCTCCTTGGTCTGTTTCCAATATGTTTCGTACTACGTTATAGTCGTTATATACATATATCAAGACACAAATCGACGAACGGGAAATCTCTTCAACACAAGGAGTAGTCATTGGGGACGTTCTTAAATGACTACCCAGGTGTCGCAAAATGACGAGAGTGGATAATCTCCCACTTTGAGCCCGCAAACAAGCCAAAAACGGGAGATTATCCACTCTCATTCCGCGGGCACTCATTTAAGTCTGTCCCCAATGAGCGCTTGCAGGGCATTGGGCTGTTAGGCCGCTCTATCCCTTAGTAGTCCAGCTTCCACATGTAGCGGCGCGTCATGTAGTCCTTGTGGGTGACGGCGGAAAGCGCGCGCATGTACACGTTGTTGAGGATCGGCGCAAAGATCAGGTGGTTGAAGTACTCACTTACGCTGTCCTTGATGTCGTTGAGGCCAAGCTCCTTGGCGTCGAGCTGATAGACGCGCTCGCCACCGTACTGGTTGACGAAACGGATGCCGCGCTCGTCGTTGCAGCGGCTGCGGCCGACGCTGATGAGCTGGAACAGCGAGGTGCGCTTGTCCAAGATCTCGAAGGGACCGTGGAAGAAGTCGCAGGTGTTGATGGTGCAGGAGTCGATCTGCAGCATCTCCTGAACGTTGCAGATGCTAAAGACATAGGCAGCGCCAAAGAGCGGACCCTGAGCCATCACGTTGATGCAGGGCTTGTCGGCGTTCTGCTCCGCCCACTTGGCGGCCAGCGGCGTGGTGTACTCGACGGCCTTGCGGTAGATGGGATCGACCAGGTCAAAAGCGGCCATGGCGGTCTCGTACTCGGCATAGCCCTCGGTCTGCTGCGTAAGCTCCATAGCAATCATGGTCACGACGGCGGAGTTGGTGCGGCCCATGCAAGACTCGTCGATGGCAAGGCTGTCGTACTGGATCTTGTAGTCGCAGACCTCGGTGAGGCCGGACTCGTCAACATAGATGGCGATGGTGCTGGCGCCGTGGTCCTTGGCGACCTGGGCGGCGACGATGGTCTCCTTGGTGCCGCGCATGGACACGACGACGGCCAGGGTGTTCTCGTTGACGTAGGCCGGGGTGGCGTGCACGAACTCGTTGCTGGTGTAGCTGGAGCTCACGACCTGCGTAGCCTCGTGCTCCATAAAGTACTGGGCAGGATAGTTGCCGCCGTTGGATCCGCCGGCGCCGATCCACACGACGCGCTTGATGCCGCCCTTGTCTGCCTTGTCAGCCAAAACCTGGGATACGACGTCCTTAACCTGTTCCTGAGTAGCCATCGTGCATCAGCCTTTCTTCTCGTTTGATGCTCCTGATGGCATACAAGTTACATACATGTTTTGACGATGTCGACTAGTTGTATGCTATATTTGTCTTAAAAATTTTGCTGATAGGGTTTTTAGAAATCATTTACCAGCGGTTTTGTTCTCGTATAAGATACATGCTTGCTTAGGTAAGCATACAAGTTAGGTACAGGTTGGTCGCATGAGCACTTCGTCGAAAAAGAACTTGGCCCAATACGAGCGCCTGGCGGGCACGCTGCGCGACCGTATCGCCGCTGGCACCTACGCACGCGGAGACAAGCTGCCATCCGAGATGGAGCTCATGGACGAGTCGGGGCTGTCGCGCAGCACCGTGCGCCACGCGCTCAAAGTATTGGTGGATGAGGGCCTGGTTCGCACCGAGCGCGGGCGCGGCGCCTTTGTAGCCGACACGCCCGAGGTGCACGAGAACAATCTGGTGTTTTCGAGCTATACCAAGCAGGTCGAGGGACAGGGCATGAAGCCCACCACGCGCACGGTGGACTCGGGTTTCGCCAAGGCGGCGGGCAGCGTGGCCAAGTTCTTTGATGCCGCCGTGGGCAGCAAGCTCGTCAAGCTCGTCCGCCTGCGCTATTTGGACGACGTGCCGCTGTGCCTGGAGACCACGTATCTGCCGCCGAGCTTTGGGGCGCTCATCGACCGCGACATCAACGGGTCGCTCTACGCCACACTGCGTCAGGAGTTCCACCGCGCGCCGGCCCAGGGCCACAAAACCTTCGAGGTGTGCTATGCCTCGCAAAACGAGGCGTTTTTGCTCAACGTTGAGCGCGGGCAGGCGCTGATCCTGATCACCGACTACGTCTACGACACCGACGGCCGCCCGCTCCATGTCTCCAAGCGCATCCAACGCACCGACCGCGCCAAATACACCGAGCCCATCGGCTAACCTGCCAAAAAGGGACAGGTTTATTTTGGTAGGTTTTATCTGGGGTTTTGTTGCATCCGCAGGTTAAACCCATCAATCAAACAGCCCAACGCAAAGGCCGCCGCGAAGGTACTCACATCCTTCGCGGCGGCCTTTGACGTTTGCCCAGATAAAACCTGCCAAAATAAACCTGTCCCTAAATGGTAGGTTTGAGGAGATCGGGGAACCAGGTTGGTTTGGGCTGGTTGGGGACGCGTTCGGCCAGGACGAGCTCCATCCAGCACATGTCGTACCAGCGGCCGAACTTCTGGGCGCAGCGGTCGAAAGCGCCTACCAGGCGATAGCCCATATGAGTATGGAAATCCCGGCTGTTGTGCGTCAAGTACTCGTCGTCCTTATCGTGCGGCACGGCGATGAGCGCGCACATGTTGGTAATGCCCATCGCGACCAGGCATTGCTTGAGCGCGTCGTGCAGTCTGCGACCCAGACCGCCATGGCGCACATCGCGCGCCAGGTAGATCGATGTCTCGACCGACCAGTCGTAGGCCTCGCGGCTATTGAGCGCGCTCACGTAGGCATAGCCCACCGGGCGGCCATCGAGTTCCATCACCAAGTACGGATAGCGCTCGAGTGTATGAGCAATGCGCCCGGCAAACTCCTCAACGCTCGGCACCTCATATTCGCAGGTAATCGCCGTCTCGAGCACATACGGCTCGTAAATGGCAAGCAGGGCCGGCGCGTCATCGGGCGTTGCCAAACGAATCGTCGGCTCGGACATCTCAGATCTCTCGGGCATAAACCCCTCCCCCTCAAAAGCAAAGGCCGCCCCACGCCAAACCCAGGCGCAGGGCGGTCCCTCGTCATCACATCAATCTACAGGACGGCCGCCAGCGCGTCGATGTCCTCCTGCGTCGTGGCCCAGCTGGTGCAAAAGCGCACCACGGTGTGGGTCTCGTCGTACTTTTCCCAGTACTCAATCGCCGCATGCTCGCGAATGCGCGCCATGTCCTCGTTGGGCAGAATCACAAACTGCTGGTTGGTAGGCGTCTCCAAAAAGAACTGATACCCGCGCTCGTGCAGCACGCGACGCAGGGCCTGCGCGGTCTCAATCGTCTGGCGACCAATCTCAAAATACAGGCCGTCGGTAAAAAGAGCCTCAAACTGCACGCCCGTCAGGCGACCCTTGGCCAGCAACGCACCGTGCTGCTTAATGCGCGGAATGGGATGCGCCGGAGCGTGCATACCGCAGAACACCACGGCCTCGCCGCACAGAGCGCCGCACTTGGTGCCACCGATGTAGAACACGTCGCACAGCTGCGCCAGCTCGGGCAGGGTAATGTCGCACTCATCGGCCGCCAGCGCATAGGCCAGGCGGGCGCCATCCACAAACAGCGGAATCTCACGCTTCTGGCACACCGCATAAATCTCGGCCAGCTCGGCCTTGGAGTACAGCGTGCCGTACTCGGTCGACAGGCTCACGTACACGGCACCCGGGAACACCATGTGCTCGCAGCTCTCGTTTTCGTAGAACACCTGGATATAGTTTTCGAGATCATCGGCGTGCATCTTGCCCTCGTAGCCGGGGATGGTGAGCACCTTGTGGCCGCCAAACTCGATGGCGCCCGCCTCGTGGCAGGCAACGTGGCCGGTCTCGGCGGCAACCACGCCCTCGTACGGCGCAAGCAGCATGTCAATCACCGTCGCGTTGGTCTGCGTGCCGCCCACCAGCAAGAACACATCGGCATCCGGTGCTTGGCAAGCCTCGCGGATGAGCTGCTTGGCATGCTCGGTATGTGCATCGGTACCGTAGCCGGGCTGCGGCTCCATATTGGTATCGACGAGCGCCTGCAGCACCGCCGGGTGTGCACCGTGGGAATAGTCGTTGTTAAACGCGAGCATGGCAATCCTCTCTTACCGGGTATCGGCCAGATGATTCAGGTGGGGCTATTGTACGCCGTTGGGATAGGCAATGCGCGCGGCAAGGCACTCAAGCGCCAGCACCAGGGCAAAGCCGCAGCTCACGTCAGTCAAAAAGTGTGCACCGATCACGATGCGGCCAAAGGCGACGAGCGCCGCGACCACGGCGGCGACCCAAAAGACCACGCGGCGGCGCGACGGCTTTTCCTTAAAGGCCGCCGCGGGAAGCCCGGCGAGCATAAGGCCGATCGCCGCGTGCGCCGTGTGTCCGCTCGCAAACGACTTGAAGCCGTCCCTGATCACGCCAGCGGCGATATAGGCCCACTTGTCGGGGTTGCCGATCACCCACCACGGCTGAAAATTGAGTCCCGGCGTGACCTCGATCACGCGCATGCGCGGGCGCGACCACAGCGGCTTGACAACCACGTTGAGGATGATGGCCTGAGCGACCCACACGGCAAGCACCATCAGCGCCCAGCGCGCGAGCTCGTCTGGCGAGGTTTTGCGCGTAAGGCGATAGACGATGAGGTTGGCGGCGATGACCAGCACAAATGTCAGTACCAACTGGACCGCGACGAGCTTGCCGCCAACCCGCAGGGACGAAATGATCTCGTAGCCGGCCAGGCCAACATTGACGAGGATGCCGAGCACGGCGAGCCACTTGCTCCCTCTGGAATCGGGACGCACCGCGCGCACGAGCATAACGCCCGCAACGCTCGCCGTCAGCTCAAACGGCAGCTCGCCGGCGGCCTCGATAAAGCGACCGTACATGCTGCCGATGTTGAACAGCGCGCTCGAGATTTGGTAATCGAAGAAGGTGCCCGTGAGCAGGCAAAGGGCCAGAATAGCCGCAATAATGGCGGCGTCTTTCTTATAGATGTACCCGAACATGGCATCCTTTCGGTCGGGCAGAAGGTCAACCAGCGACGTGGTGGGACATTGTCCCACCACGCCCCTTACTTGCTAATCATCGTCGCTGGCACCTAGCTGTTGCAGCAGCATGAGCGCGGCTGCCACCGGGCCGGCGCCGTCGTTGGCATCGAGGCCGCGGCCCAGGCCACTGCCCGCACCGGCGCCCGCCTTGTAGGGCACCGACAGTTTGCGGCTCTTGGGGAAGTTCACCGCGCCGTAGCGATTCTTGAGCTCAAAGGCCACCTTCTTGGGCACGTCGACGCCCAGGAAGGTAATGCGCCCGCCGCTGAGTGTGACGCTCTCGAGCCCCAGACGCTCGCCGCGAATGCGGATACGCGCGCGGTTGAACAGGTTGAGTCCCGCCAACGGCAGCTCGCCATGCGCGGCCTCGGTCTCCTCCTGCACCTCGTCGATACTCTCCAGGTCCTCTGCCGCCGCGAGCTTACGGTACACGAGCACGCGCTGGTCCACCGCCGGCATATATTCCTCGGACAGGAAGTAGTCGGCCGGCAGGTTGATGCCCACGCTCGCCGCCTCCACGCCGGCGTCGTCATCGCCGCGCGCCTCGGCCACGGCCTGTCCCAGCATCTGCGTAAACAGGTCAAAGCCCACGCTCGACAGGTTACCGTGCTGCTCGGCACCCATAAGCGAGCCGGCGCCGCGGATCTCCAGGTCGCGCATGGCGATGCGCATGCCGCTGCCCAGGTCCTGGAACTCGGAAAGCGCGGTCAGGCGCGCCGTGGCCTCCTCGGTCAGCGGCAGCTCGCCGGGGAACATAAAGTACGCGTATGCCTGCGTGGCCGAGCGGCCCACGCGGCCCTTAAGCTGGTAGAGCTGCGCCAGGCCCAAGCGCTGCGAGTCCTCGATGATGAGCGTGTTGGCCGTTGCGTTGTCGATACCGCTCTCCACGATGGTCGTAGCGATGAGCACGTCGATCTTTTTGGTCGCGAACTCGATCATCACGTCTTCGACCTCGCGCGGGCTCATCTTGCCGTGCGCCACGCCCACGCGCGCCTCGGGCGCGGCCTCGTGCACGCGCGCCACGGCGTCGTCGATGGTCTTGACGCGGTTGGACACGTAGTACACCTGGCCGCCGCGGCCCACCTCCAGGCGAATCGCCGCGCTCACCACGTCGGGGTCATACTCCCCCACGTGCACGATCACGGGACGGCGCCCGGTCGGCGGCGTGGTGATCAGGCTCATATCGCGCACGCCACTCGTGGCCATCTGCATGGTTCGCGGGATGGGCGTTGCCGAAAGCGTGAGCACGTCAATCTGCTCGCGCAGGTTCTTGAGCTGCTCCTTGTGCTGCACGCCAAAGCGCTGCTCCTCATCAATGATCACCAGGCCCAGGTTCTTGGGGTTCACATCGGCCGAAAGCAGGCGGTGCGTGCCGATAAGCACATCGATCGTGCCCTCGGCAAACGCCTTGAGTGCGCGCTTTTGCTGCGCCGGCGTACGGAAGCGGCTGAGCACCTCGACCTCCAGGCCAAACGGGGCAAAGCGCTCAAAGAACGTCTCGTAGTGCTGCTGGGCCAAAATGGTCGTGGGGCAGAGCACCATGACCTGGCGGCCGGAGTCCACGCACTTAAACGCCGCGCGCAGGGCGACCTCGGTCTTGCCAAAGCCCACATCGCCGCACAGCAGGCGGTCCATGGGCTTGGGCGCCTCCATGTCGGCCTTAATGTCAGCGATGGCCTCCAGCTGGTCGCGCGTCTCGTCGTAAGGAAAGCTCTGCTCCATCTCGATCTGCTCGGGCGTGTCGGGTGGGCAGGCGATACCGGTAATCGAAGAGCGGCGCGTATACAGATCGACCAGGTCAAACGCCAGCTTTTTGGCGTTCTTGCGCGCCCTGTTGGTTGCACGCGTCCAGTCGGCGGTGTTGAGCCTGGTCAAGCGCGGTTTATCGCCGTCGGGACCGACGTATCGCGTGATGCGGTCGACCTGCTCCAGCGGCACGTAGAGCTTGTCGCCGTCGGCATATTCCAGCAAAAAGTAGTCGCGCTCCTTGCCGCCCACTTCCTGGCGCGCGATCTCGCTAAAGAGTGCGATGCCGTGAGTGGCGTGCACCACGTAGTCGCCCGGCTTAAACGGGAACGTGATCTGCGTAATGTCCACCTTGCGGCGGCTGCGCGCGCGGTTGGCGTCCATGCGGGCGTTGAGGTCGGCGATTGAGAACACGGCCAGGTTGGCATCGGGCACCACCACGCCCTGCGGCAAGGCGGCATCGACAAAGGTCACGCGTCCGCGCGAGATGGTGGGCACGGCGGCGCCAGCGGCAGCCTGGGCGGCACCTGCCTCGAGCGAGCGGGCGTTGAGCGCGTCGGCCTTGCGCTCGCGAATTGCAGCATGAGCATCCTGGCGGACAGCACGATCGGCAGAATCCGCCGCTGCCACGCGCACACGGTCGCCAATAGCGCCCGCGTTTTCGGGCGCGGCCGTCAGCGACTCCTCAAAGGTAATACCCTCATCGCCAAAGGTGAGCTCCATCGACTCGCGCGCACCGCGGTCGGGGATGGCAAACACGCAGGCATAGCGCTTGCCCACGACTTCCTGAATGCGCGTCATAAAGCGATTGTCCGAGCCCGCGATAGCCGGCTGCTCAATCTTGAGCTCCGCCGTAACCGCACCGCCGGCACGAATCAAGCTCACGTAGTTCAAGCGCTGCTGGGCACCAAAGTCGAGCTGCTGGGCGCGCACGTACAGACCGTCCAAGCGGTCAATCCCCGCCTCGCCGGCGCGCGCCTCGATATCCTCGTAAGCGCGCAGGCAGTCATCGAACAGCGAGCGCGGCTCGGACAGCACCACGAGCGCCTTGCCGTTCACGTGCGCCAGCGGGCTCACGGTCTGGCCGTACATCACTGGCAAAAAGCGGTCGAGCTCGGGCGTGACGATGCGCGCATCCACCATCTCGAGCAGCGCCGCCAACTTGCTGTCGTCCTGGCTGGCGCGGTAGAGCGCCACATGCATGTTGTGGACGGCGTCGTCGGTGAGTGCGAGCTCGCGACAGGGGAAGATCTCGATGCTGTCCTCGTTGCCGATGGTCTGGCCCGTGGAACTCACCATGCGGCGGATACGGTCGATCTCGTCGCCGAAAAACTCGATGCGCACGGGCGCCTTTTCCTGTGCGGGAAACACCTCGACGGTGTCACCGTGCACGCGGAACAGGCCGGGTGCATCGGCGGCGCCGGCATTGGTGTAGCCCATGCCCACCAGGCGCTGCGGCACCTCGTCAAAAGGGATCTCCTCGCCCACCGCAAAGGTCGTGGACTCCCAGTAGCGGCTCTCGACCGGCGGCACGCAGCGCAGCAGCGCGCGGGCCGAGGCGACCATAATGCAGTTGTCGCCGCGCACGATGCGCCCGAGCGCCTCGCAGCGCTGCGCCACCACGGCGTCGTCGGGCGCCTGCTCGCGCCACGGATAGTCCTTGCGCTCGGGGAAGCGGTACACGCGCGCCAGCCCCACATAGGCGGCAAGGCTGCGGGCGGCACGATCGGCCGCGTCCTCGCCGCTCACAATGTAGACCGTGGGGCGCGGACGGCGCGCAAACTGGGCGGCAGCCATAAGCGTGCGACCCGACTGAGACACGGCCAGCGTCACGTCCTCGCCAGAATCGAGCCCGGCCTCGACGGTCTGCAGTGCCTCGGCAGTGTAGAGCTGCGCGGCTATACGGTGAATGAGCATGCTGTTCCTCCGGCATCGCAACGCCAAAAGCCCGCCGGGGCAAGCTCGGCGGGTCGTACGTCAAATACATTGTCTGTCATGGTAGCGCATGGAGAGAACTCCGGCTCAAGGGCAAACCCGGCCCCGCAAAAAACGCCAGACGAAGATGCGTTCCGCCCTACCCCGTCACGCGCACGCTGGGGCAAAGATCTGCCAGCGGACACTCGCCGCACTTGGGTTTGCGGGCGTCGCAGATCTCGCGACCGAAGGTAATCCACTGATGGTTGACCGACTCCCAATACTCGTGCGGCAAAATCTTGAGCAGATCCTGCTCGGTCTTGAGCGGCTCCTTGGCATGCGTCTTGGGACTTAACATCAGGCGGTGCGCAATGCGGTTGACGTGCGTGTCCACCGCAATGCCCTCCACGATGCCATACCCCACGTTGAGCACGATGTTCGCCGTCTTGCGTCCCACGCCCGGCAGCTTTACAAGCTCCTTCATGTCGGCCGGCACCTCGCCGCCATAGTCGGCGACGATCATCTGCGCGGCCTCGACGGCATGCTTGGCTTTGCTCTTGTAGAAGCCGAGTGACTTGATGGTGTCTGCCACGTCAGCCACGCTCGCCCCGGCCATGGCCTCGGGCGTGGGCCACTGGGCAAACAGCCGTGGCGTCACCTTGTTGACCTGCGCGTCGGTCGTTTGCGCCGAGAGTAGCACCGCGATCAGCAGGCGGAAGGGATTCTCGTGGTCCAAAAAGCACTCGACCGGGCCATAGCGACGGTTGAGGCGCTCGCACACCTCGATGGCGCGCTCGCGCTTGACGGCATTGGTCTCGCGTGGCATAACGACTCCTCGGCTCAACGGCACAATAAACTTATGGGCACAATTGTCCCACGTCCGAGACGCTTACGCCTCCAAGAATGCGCCGGTCTGACGGCTCCACAGGCTCGCGTACTCGCCACCCGCCTCGACGAGCTGCGCATGCGTGCCGTCCTCGACAATCTCACCATCGGCCAGCACCACGATGCGGTCGAGCGCCGCCACGGTGGACAGGCGGTGCGCCACCACAATGGAGGTACGTCCACGCATCAGGTTCTCGAGCGCCTCCTGCACCAGCGCCTCGGACTCGCTGTCCAGGGCAGAGGTCGCCTCGTCGAGCACCAGAATCGGCGCGTCGGTTAGGATGGCGCGGGCGATAGCCACGCGCTGACGCTGGCCGCCCGAGAGCTTGACGCCGCGCTCGCCCACCATGGTGTCAAAGCCACGAGGCAAGCGGTCGATAAACTCCAGGGCGTTGGCCAGGCGCGCAGCCTCGCGAATCTGCTCATCAGTGGCGTTGGGACGACCGTAGGCAATGTTTTCTCGAATGGAGCGGTGGAACAGCAGCGCTTCCTGCGGCACGTAGGCAACCTGGCGGCGCAGGCTCTGCTGCGTGCAGCGCGAGACATCCTGACCGTCCACGAGCGCGCGGCCGCCCTGGACATCGTCCAGGCGCAGCAGCAGCTTGGTGAGCGTCGTCTTACCCGAGCCCGATTTGCCCACCAGGCCCACGCGCTGGCCCGCCGCCACATGAAGTGTCAGGTCATCGAACACGTTCTCGCCCGCCACAGCGTCACGGTACGCAAAGCTCAGGTGCTCAAAATCAATCGCGCCCTCGCTCACCTTGAGCTCGGGGGCATCCGGGTCGTCTGCCACCAAGCGTGGCTCGTCCAGCACGCGCGTCATCTCGGCCGCATCGCCCAAAGCGCGGTTGATGCGCTGCATCATGGAACTCACGTAGTTCAGCCGCATGGTGAGGTTATAGGTGTAGGTAAAAATCATGACGAGCGAGCCGGCCGAGATGCCAAACCACGCGTTGCCGCCCGCCACGAACACACTCACCACGGCCATGGTGATGACGATAAGGCCCGAGGTCGTAAAGTTGCGCTGCATCATGGCGTGCATCGAGACCGTCTCGGCGTCGCGCGCGGCACGGTCAGCGGTATCGAATAGGTCGCGCTCAAAGTCCTCACGCCCGCAGGTCTTGACGGCCAGGATGTTCGTGACCGCGTCGGACAGCACACCCGAGAGCTTGTTCTGCGCGGCGGACGTCGCGGCCGAAAGCGGCATGATGCGCTTGTACATAAGCCAGACAAACGCAATGTAGACGACCATGATGGCAACCAGGATCACGGTAAATGTGGGCACCACCGGGGCGAGCGCCGCCACCGTGCAGACAACCGAGGTGATAGTGGGGATAAGCGAATACACCGTCACGTCCACCAAGCCCGTGTAGCCGCTCACAAAACGGCTCGTCTGGCTCACAAGCGATCCGCCAAATCGGCTGGTGTGGAACGTCATGGATTGATTGGAGAGTGTGTCAAAGCACAGGCGCGCCAGGTGATAGTTACCCGCGATCTCGAGCTTGTAGACGGTGTAGTCCTGCAGCTTGGAGAGGATCTGGCCTACCAGATTAACGAGCACGAGCGCCAGAATATAGGGACCAAAGACCTCAAACACCTGGTCGCCTGCCACGGAGCCGGCCTGGACGCGGTCGACGATAAGCGCCATCACGTAGGTGTTGGCAAACGTGAGCAAAAAGATGTAGCTCGCCGACGAGAACACCGAGAGAAAGACGATCAGCGGCTGCGTGCGCGTCACACCCCAAAACCGCCGCAGCGTGCGGCGCACGGTGGAGCGCTTGAGCGGGCTGGTGCTTCTCTGAGACATGGGCTTCCTTTCGCATCTGATAGGGCGAGAGGCCATTGTTGCACATTGAAGCGCGCTTCAGTCAAGCGCGATGCGAAAAGCGGTGGGGCACCCGCGCTTACGCCGGCGCCCCACCGTCAGGTGCAGCTAGTCCTCGTCTTTTTGGTCTGCAAGCAGGCCTGCGGACTCCAAGCCCAAAATCTCGTTGGCCTCCCGCGCGTCTTCCAGCGCGTCGATGTCCTTGAGCTTGCGCTCCATGACGTTGGTGCGCGTGGTGATGATGCCCTCGACCGTTTTGCCCGCGGTCTCGATCTGCTGCTGGGCGCGGCGCAGCGCCGCCTGATAGCGCGGCAGCTCGGCCTTGACGGCGGAAAGCACGCGCAGTACGTCGTCGGTGCGTTTTTGCAGCTTAAACGTCTGGTAGCTCATCTGCAGGCTGTTGAGAATCGCCGCCATGGTGCTGGGGCCGGCCACGTTGACGTGATAGTCGCGGCCCAGGGTCTCGATAAGCCCGGGGCGGCTGACGATCTCGGCGTACAGGCCCTCAAACGGAACGAACAGGATGCCAAAGTTGGTAGTCGCCGGCACGCTCAGATACTTTTCGCAGATGTCCTTGGATTCGCGCTTGACCATCGTGTCGAGCGTCTTGCGCGCGGCTGCCACGGCATCGGCGTCGCCCGACTCCTGGGCGTCGAGCAGATGCTCGTACGCATCACCCGGAAACTTGGAGTCGATCGGTAGCAGCACGGGATCGCCCTCGTCAACTGGCAGCTTGACGGCAAACTCCACGCGCTCCGAGGCACCGGGCTTGGTGGCAACGTTTTCCAGGTACTGGTCGGGAGTGAGGATGTCTGCCAGGATCGCGCCCAGCTGCACCTCGCCCAAAATGCCGCGTGCCTTTACATTGCCCAGCACGCGCTTAAGATCGCCCACACCGGTGGCTATGGACTGCATGTCGCCCAAGCCCTTGTACACGGCCTCGAGCTGGTCACTCACCTGCTTAAACGATGCCGATAGACGGTCGTTGAGCGTGCGGGAGAGCTTCTCGTCCACCGTCGCGCGTATCTGGTCGAGTTGCACGTTGTTGTCCTTGCGGATGGCGCCCAGCTGGGCGTCGACCGTCTCGCGCACCTTGTCCAGGCGATGCTCGATGCCCTCGCGGTTGGCGCCGAGCTGCTGGGCCGTCTCGCGGCGCAGGTCATCCATGCGGTCGCCGGCCTGCGAGAACTCACGGGCGATAGTCAGGTAGCGCTGCTGCTCCACGGCGGCGTCGGTCGTCTGCTGCTGCGCGATGGCATTTGCCGTGCGCCGGGTTTCCGCCAACGCCACATTAAGGGCGTCGAGCGTATTGTTGGCCTGTTCAAGCGCCGTCAGCGTCTCCGCACCGCTGTCGCCACGCTCCCGCAGCTCGGCACGAAGGCCCTTAAGCTGCAGGGCACAAACCACAGCGACTCCCACCGCCACTAAGGCGATCACAACAAGCACAATATCAACAGCAGACATAAACTCCGTCCAACAAACCCAATCGAGCACCAATCAAAAACCGCGATCAATCTTACCCCGCCACACGCACGTAGCACTCACTGCCTTGCAGACATATTTCTCTTAAAGCCACGGGCGCTAAACCGCTAGCTCTCCCAGCCGGCGCGGATGGTTGTTATGACGTCGCCCAGGCGCTGGCCTAGGACTGCCAGATGTTGGAGTACTTCGTTGGGCGAGGCGCCATTGAGGATGCACGTGAGAGCATACGAGACCAAGAAAATCACCGCGAGACCCAGCGGGATGAGCACGATCATCGCCAGCGTACGCAGGCGCTGGCCCAAACGGCGGCGGCGCGCGCGGCGTTTGTCGAACGCGAGCTCCTGCGCATATGATTCTTGCTGTACGGAATAGGCCTCTGGCGCCGATTCATACCCGGGCACAGCTGCAGGTACAGCAGCGGGCACGACATTTTGCGCAAAGGGCTGGGCTGCCGCCCCTTGCATTTGCATCTCCATGAGTCGTTGCTGCTGACGCAGCATGCGCTCAGCTTGTTGCTGCGGAGTCTCAAGAAACAGATCCATGCTGGCCTCCAAAATCGGAGCATTCGACGCTTACGACCAGCATCCCGCACCGTCATGACCGCGACAACGCAATCGCCGGCAATAGCCACAAAGTTTCTTTTGCCCAAAAGCTGTCGAAAAGCTCAACAACTCCCCTACCAGCACTTTCTTTGAGCTTTTTTCGCCAGCGATCTTTCACCCTTCCGCCATCCCGCCAACTGACCAAAAGCTAACCAAAAGCTTGACAGAAATTGTGGAGACAGGGACCAAAGCGAAGCGCGCCGCCCCCGGACGCAGTCGCCTGGACAGTTAGTTCAGATACGTATAAATCTGACCCCCTCAAATTGCATTCGGGCGCTTCGCTTGGCGCAATTTGACCCTCAAAATGGGCACTTAAAGCCCAAAACCAAGCGCCTCAGGTCATCTAAAGACGTCCAACAAGCCTCCGAGGGCTCCAAACCCAGCTATTAAACCGCCCGAATTATACGTATCTGAACTAACTGTCCACCCCATACAAAAAGTGCCGCCCCAAAAGGGGCGGCACACAAACTTCTTATCAGCTTTTCGGTAGCGAGCACGCGACAACTCAACGCCGGAGCGCGGGGCGGGGAAATACCTTTGCCTCGCGCGACTCTGCGAAGCCGTGAGCGAGAGGGAAAGGTATTTCCCCGCCCCGCGCTCCGCAGGTAGCAAAGACGCATTACATGCCCGCAAGGTTTCGGGTAGCGGTGGCACACATAAACGCCAGGACCAGGATCACGAGCGAACCCGCGATATCAACCAGCACGCCCATTGCGCGACGCTCAAACAGCCAGCTCTCAAAGTGCGGAGCGACGTTGCGCCAAACACGCCACAACAAGATGCCCATGCCGATGACGCCGGGAATATTGAGCAGCAAAATCTCGGAGCACAAGAGGCCAATCAGGTTGCCGGCGGCAAAACCCGCATCGCCCTCGCAGTATTTGCGATAAATCATGTACAACATGTATGCCACAAACGGCTGCAGGCACGCAGAGATAAACGTAACCACCATCGAGGGGTCCTGAGAAAAGACATCGGTGAGCTTATCCGCGCTCGTGGCATCCTTAGAGGCCAGGAACAGGCCAATGACCACCACGGGCACCACGCCCAAGATGACCTCGACCATCGTAAACAGCTTGGCAGTCAGGTCCTCGCTCGCCGAATTCAAATAAGGCGCCCACTCAGGATGAGCATGCGCCCCAACCTTCTTCTCCTTATCGGCACGCTCGGCCTTGCCACCCTCAACAACCACGCGATGAGGATCAAGACGAGTCCCCGCCGCCGCAGCCCGAGCCCGAGACTTCTTACCCATACCAAAACACCCCATATCAGGCAGTAAACCAAAACACCGCTATCCAGTGTACCCCCTAAACAACGGCGCCGCCCCAACCATCCCCCACACAAAACGTGCCGCCCCTATCGGGGCGGCACACAAACTTCTTATCAGCTTTTCAGTAACGAGCACGCGACGACCCAAAGCGGGCCGGGAGGGCCGGACTACCTTCCCTCAACGCGACCCTG
The DNA here is from genome assembly GCA_937937635.1 of uncultured Collinsella sp. Taxonomy (GTDB): domain Bacteria; phylum Actinomycetota; class Coriobacteriia; order Coriobacteriales; family Coriobacteriaceae; genus Collinsella. The sequence continues at coordinate 2,683 of CALDCF010000044.1, read as the reverse complement.
CGAAGCCGTGAGCGAGGAGGGAAGGTAGTCCGGCCCTCCCGGCCCAGCTCATGCTAGCGCCAAGCGTTAGTAGTTCACCACCTGCTCCTCAAAGTACGCCTTGGGGTGGTTACACACCGGACACACCTCAGGCGCCTCGACACCCACGTGCAGGTGCCCGCAGTTCAGGCACTTCCACACCTTTACGCCCTCACGCTCAAACACCTCGCCCGACTCGATGCGCTCGACGAGCTTGTTGTAGCGCTCCTCGTGGGCCTTCTCGACGGCGGCGACACCACGGAACTTTGCGGCAATCTCGGCAAAGCCCTCTTCCTCGGCGGTCTTGGCAAACTCGTCGTACATCGTGGTCCACTCGTAGTTCTCACCCGCGGCGGCATCGCGCAGATTGTCCAGGGTATCGGGGACGGCGCCATCGTGCAGATACTTAAACCACAGTTTGGCGTGCTCGGACTCGTTGCCAGCCGTCTCGGCAAAGATGTTCGAGATTTGAACGTAGCCGTCCTTCTTGGCCTTGGAGGCATAGTAGCGATACTTGGTGTGTGCCTGGGACTCACCGGCAAAAGCGGTCTCGAGGTTCTTCTTGGTTTGAGAATTCTCAAAATCCATAGGTGTACTTCCCTTCAACGCATGCCGCCCGTAGGCTTCGAGCGGCCTCGTCTTTAGGATGCCCTCATGCCGAAAATCTAAACCTTACAATCCTGTTCTTCAGATTTGCACGGGCTAGATGCTCAGCCAGCGATCGCCCTCGGCTCGGCAAAAGCCCTCACGCTCCAGGTCGGCCAGAATGCCCGCGACAAGCTCGCGCTCGACCGGTCCACGCCCAGCCGCCGCTTCCATCTCGTTAACGCCCACCACGGCATCAGCAAGCGTAATCCCCGCCGGCTGGCCATCGCGCGCTGCCAGCAACATGCGCACGATATGCGCGCGCTTTTGGCGACGTGAGCCCTCAAACTTTGATTGACGGCTATAGCCCGCCGAGCGCCTGGACGGATTGGGCAACGTCTTTTTTAGATATGCGCCGTAATCTAGCAACGCGTAATACCACGCGCGCGGCGTATCGGCATCATCGAGCGGCACGGCAAAGGGAGCGATCTCGTCGGTCGCCGCACCGGGGGCCGCCGGACAGGCCGCCTGAATCAGCGGCACCAGCTCGCGATCGGGAACAGCCGGTACATCGGGAAAGAAGTGATGCAGAAAGACCGTGCGCACGTTGGTCTCCAGATACACGCCCGGCAGATCGAACGCAAACGACCGGATACCCTGCGCCGTCGCCGGGCCAATACCGGGCAGGGCGACCAGGTCGTGCATCTCACGTGGAAACTTCCCGTCCCAGTCCTCTACAACGCGCCGAGCGGCCTTGTGAAGCGCCAGGGCGCGTCGGTTGTAGCCCATCCCCTGCCAAGCGTCCAAAACATCGGAAGGCGCGGCCTGCGCAAGTGCCTGCACAGTCGGAAAGCGATCGAGCCACGCCGGCATACGCGTCTCCACGCGTGGCACCTGTGTTTGCTGCAACATGACCTCGGAAAGCCAAATGATGTACGGATCGCGCGTGCGGCGCCACGGAAGGTCGCGATAACGCAGGACCCCTTCCGAACGAATCATCGAACGAAAGGGGTCCTGAATCATATCTATGCTCCTTATGCGGCGCTATTCCTCCCGGCAAGCACACGCACAGGTGGCGTACTCGGGAAACGCTTCGCGGTCGGCGAACTTGGGATCGACGGCCGGGAACTGGCGGTGAGCGACGATGTCGCCGAGCGAAACGGAATCGAGGTAATCGCGCATCAACGCCTGGGCTCCGGCCCACAGGGGATGATAGCAGCACGTGCCCATGCGCGCACAGTCACCATCGGGCGCGGTGCAATCATTCATAACCATAGGGCCTTGAACGGCCTCGACGACCTGGCGGATAGTGACGTCGTCCGGACTGACCTTGAGACGCATGCCACCGTGGACGCCACGCAGGCTCTCCACAATACCGGCCTGGACCAAACCGTGCTGAATCGAGCGGGCAAACGAATACGGAACATTGACCTCTTCGGCAGCGGTGCGAACAGAAAGCAAACGCTCCGGATCCTCGGCAAGCATCGCCAACATACGAAGGGCGTAATCAGTCTTCCTCGATATGTCCATTTTTCCCCTTTCAAGGAATACGAACAGCTCGAACGAGCTCCGGGGCCGAGCTTGTGTCGAGACGCTAAATGACCGCCAGGACATCCAAATGGTAAATCGGATATCCACTGAGTGCCGCGCTTGGAGCGAAATGCATCAGATGCGGCCTACAGTGCAATTTAGTATAACCTAACCCCCTGTCTCGTTGAACAGGTGTTGCGCAACAAAGCTGTTGTTCAGACAAATATACTTGTTAGATTTTACTTGCGTTCCCGAAGGCGCGGGGATTCTGGGCGAAGATGCACCAGGGCAATCGTTCTACCGAAACAAAGTGCATCAAACGCAAAAAGCCACGTCCGAAGACGTGGCTTTAATTGCGTTGGCGGGAAGTACGGGGCTCGAACCCGCGACCTCCGACGTGACAGGCCGGCGCTCTAACCAAACTGAGCTAACTCCCCAGGCAGGCGTTCGCGTTTGTTTCCGCTCGCGTGCGCTGCGGGGATTAGTATACACAGAAGTCTGCTCGGCGCGCAACAACTTTTTTGAAAAAATTTTCGGGGGTGTCCGGGAG
>CALDCF010000043.1 GCA_937937635.1 uncultured Collinsella sp. | reverse complement strand
CAGGGCTTTGAGTTTTTGTTTTTGTCCCAAAGTGCGCGGCGGGTCGCCTTTGGAGGCTCGATGGCGCCGAAAACGCCCGTTTTGAAACTCAACCGCCCTTTTGCCTGCAAGCCGCCAGCTGCAATCGCAAGTGAATTAACGCGGGTGGCTTGCGCACCATTTGCAAAACCCCAGGTCGCAGGTCTTCGCCATTCGTGAACAAAGTGAGTAGTCTCAGGTGGCTTGCTTATGAGTTGGCGAACGGGCCTTCAGGATTCAGGGCAAACATGCTGGTAGAATAGGATTCTCAAATCAATGACAGGAGACCGAGCATGGCCGAACCCCACGATGGGAAGCCGATCCTCACGATCGAGCAGCAGATAGAGCACCTCAAGCAGAAGGGCGTAGCCTTCGAGCTGTGTTCCGAGGAAGAGGCCGCGGACTACCTGCGCGACAAGTGCAACTTCTTCAAGCTCGCATCCTACCGCAAACTCTTCTCGAAATACGAGGGAGGCCCGCGCGACGGCCGCTACGTAGACCTCGACTTCGGCCAGCTGCGCCTGCTCGCGGCGCTCGACCAGGAGCTGCGCCACGCCCTGCTCGGCATGACGCTCGACATCGAGCATTTCCAGAAGGTGACACTGCTTCGCGAGATGGAGGACCGCGGAGAGGACGGCTACGCGATCGTGGCCGACTACATGGCATCGCTTACCACTGCAAACAGGGAGTACCGCCTGCGCGAGCTCAAGATGAGCGGCCGCAGCCCCTACAGCTCGAGCCTCTACGCGAAGTACTCCGGCGACATGCCTGCCTGGGCCTTCCTTGAGCTCACCTCGTTCGGCACCCTCATCGACTTCGTGCGCTTCTGCGCCAGGCGATGGGGCGACAGGCGCCTCGAGGCCTCCCACTACGACCTCAAGCGCGTGAAGTCCGTCCGCAACTGCGCCGCGCACGGCTCGTGCCTGATCAACTGCTTCGCCGAGAGGGGCGCCGCCCGGGGCTCGGCGTCCAGCGGCGTCTCCCGAAGGGTCGCCGCCGTGGGAATTCCCAAGGCGACCAGGAGGAAGTGGATGGGGAACACGGCCATGCAGGAGGTCGCGACCGTGCTCGTGGCGCACTCCGGCTTGGTACCCGAGGGCTCCTCACGCTCGCGCGCCGCATCCGAGCTCGCCGAGATGTTCGCCAGGGCCGACGGCGAAACCGAGGCGCTGCCCGACAAGGGGCCCGACGCCGCAGCTCGCTCCGCGCTCGAGTTCCTTCGCAGGTTGACAGAATCGCTCGGGTTGGTAGAATAGCCTGCAGATAGCAAAACCTTCACGGTTTTAGGGGCGGACTTGCGCAAGCGACTCTGCCCTATTTTTATATTCACTCGCTATAGGAGACGGGTGATACCTGGGTCAATGACAGAACTGAGAAGCCCGGAACAATGGAGCCAGTTAGAAACCCTCGGGTTTGCGGGGCGGGATCGTGAGAGCGATTCAGCCCTATTTTTTACGCTTCAGGCATGCGCAGCGGGGCTAGAAGAACCACTTGCAGTAGAGACCGCCCTGGAATATCGCATGAACGATCAGGGAGATGCCGAGGCAGACCGTCAGCACGAGCAGGCCCACTCCGAGCCATTTGGGGAAGGGGTCCTCTTCTCGGTTTGTGGAGCCCCGATTGGGCCAGCCTGGAGAATACGCGTTGCCGTACTCGTCGCCCCCGCCGGCCTCGTCGGCCAGGGGGGCGAGTGCCTCGTCTAATTCCCCCACGAGTGCCTCCCCGTCGAACCCGACCTGGAAGATGTGCGTCTCGTCGTGCCGCCTGAGCGCCTGGCTGTCCTGCATGAGGTAGAACCTCTTCCCGTTCACCCCGTTCGCGCGGGCGGTTCTCTCGCTAGAGAACGACCGGATTTCCCTCTTGAGCCTCGGGAAGGCCCCCTTGCGCTCGATTCCGAACTTCTGCGCGAGCGACTCAAGCTGCCAGAGCAGGTCGTACAGCCCCACCGCGGGCAGGAGCTCGGCCCCGTACGCCTTCTCGAGCATCGTCCGCTCGAAGCGGTTGTATGCTCTAATTGCCTCGCCGTAAGTCAGCGTGGTCCCGATCGAGGGTATCTCATTCATCTGCATTGATTCTCCTGTCCGCCGATTAGAGGCTGCTCGCCTCGCAGAGTGCTTCCGTATTCGCCGCGAAGCGCACCCCTCCAGAGGTGAGCTCGACGGGGTGTCCGGATTTGACCAGGTCGCAAAGGGCGTATATTCCATATCCCGCAACCCCGGCAACGGAAACGACGAGGCATCCGAGAAGGCCAGCCTGGGGCCCGGTGATGCCGTTCGTCGCATCGACAAGGGATTTGAGCATGCCCCGACAATCGCTTGCTTTGTTGCCCACCGCATCAATCACCGCGTAGCTTGTAGCGGTGCGTTCCATAACGTCGTTCATCTGCTTACCTCCATTTTCCCGTTGATCCGAGCACGTATCCGCCCGCAAGGCCTAAAAGAAGAGCCACTGCACCCGAGATGAGCGCAGGAGACGGCCTCCGCGCCTGAGATACCGAGCAGGTCTCGCTCTCGGGAGCGGACACGCGAGCGAAATCCTCGTCCTCTTTCTCCTCCGCAACCGATCGGGCGATCAGCGAGAGGGCCTCATGCAGGGTTGCTGATACGTACTCGAAATCGATCTCTGGCTCGATCTCAATGGGATGGTTGGCAGCCTCAAGCGCCGCCTTGATGGCGGAGACGTCTTCGGCCCCTAGGACCTCGTCGCCTCTCAGCAGCTCCTCGACTCGACGCGCGATGCTGCCCGTGCTCTGAACCTCGACTCGATCAGAATCGTTTCGAATAGAGGTCTTCTCGTTGGCGTTGACGACAAGGGAGACGATCGCTCCATCAGGGAGCTCGCGCCCAATTGCGTTGGACACTACCTCGCGCAAGACGTAGCGTTTGGAGGCCATCCTCTCCCCGACGTTGCGTATGCGTCTGCTTCCGTCCTCAAACCTCAGGATCCCGTCGCTCCCGATCGCGGCCGAGGAGGAGTAGTTCTTCACTTCGACTATCACAAGACCCTGCCGGCTGACGAGGATCTGGTCGAACTCATCGTGCTCGCCCTCGTAGTCCAACTCGGCATTGACCAGTTGCTCGAAGCCGGACCCGACATGCTTGATCGCGTAGAAGACCCGTCGTTCCCCGGCAAAACCCCTGATTAGGCCAGCGTGATAGGAGCTAAATCTCTTCAGCGCCTCTATCGCCGCGAGATAGCTTGGGACGCCCATGAGTCCGAGCTCTTCGCCTCGAGCAATAAGATGGTCGATGACGTGGTAAGTCTTCACGCTGGAGCTGTACTTGTCTTGAAACACCGTTCTGCATATTGCTTGCTCGAAATCGTTATGTCGTTCGAGAAGTGCCGGCACCTCGAACGATTTCTTGGTCAATTCGCATTTCATCGTTTAATCCTTTCCTATCGGATGACTCGATTCTCTCAACTTGATAGACTCGTGTATAGAAGTATTTCACGAGTATCTCAGTGGTAAATGGAAGAGAGAAACAACATGGGACGAGTCTTAAGCGATGAAGAAATGAAAAAAGCCTGGGGTAAGCGATTCAAAGCGGAGAGGAAGAAATCGTATCCAAGGCAAGAGGACTTCGCGAATGCAATGCAGAAAGAAGGGCATGCTACGACGAAGACCACTGTTGGACGCTGGGAGAATATCGGCGGCGAATACGGCAAAGAAAAACCCGGTTTCCCATCGTTTCCCACGATGCAATCGATTTCAAGACTTCTGGATGTCCAGATTGGATACTTGATCGGCGAATCAAAGGGAAGGACGTTCGACGAGCAGGAGGTTTCGGAATACCTCGGAATAAGCGTGGAGGCGGTCAACGCGCTTCGCGAGCTCGCGGCGAGGCCCGGCGCCAATAGCAGCCCGTTTAAAGAAAAATACGGTTTGCCAACGACCTCTTATGCAGACACCCTCGAAAAAGTCCTGACGAGCAGTAGCTTTCGATGCCTTATTGACCATCTGAACGAGGTGGATTGCGGCATATCCGATTTCACTGAGAGAAATTCCCCTAAATCCCGGAACGACAACGCGAACCTACTGGAAAGCGAACGCTGTCGCGAATATTGCCTTAGCCCAGAATCAAGCCCGGAACGATTCGATCCTGATGGGCACTTGGTCAACGAGAGCGGTGCAAGAATGTTCGACCCAGAAGACCCGGAAAGGCTTGGAGAAGAGGTCATCGGCATGAGGAATAGGGTGCGAATGGCGAAATGCCTGCTGATAGACGACCAAATGGCCATGGTCCGCGAGGTCTGGCCTCAAGTCGTTCAGCTCGATGAGGGCGTGGCGGACCTCGGCGATATTGTCGTTCAGGCGACCGAAAACAGCTGCAGGGTAACGGAGAAGCCCTAATCGAGCCGCCGACGCCCGCTCGTCCGCCCCAGTTTGCCCAGACGGCCCTCCCGTAATCTCCATGTCCTAACGGATGGGTACCATTTACCCGGGTGCACCTGGGGCAACGGGCCGGCCGGTCCGCGCAAGGTCGCTCGCAGAACACGCAACAGCAAACACGACAGAAGAGGCGAACGACAGATGCCGGACCCCGGACGACAGCACCGCGGAAGACTAGCATTCCGACCACAACCGAACAAACTTCGATCCTAGGCAGGCGCCCGCATGGGCGCCTTTTGCTTTTCAGGGACTTAGCTGCCAGCTAAGGCACGCGGCTCATGGCCGTTTCGTGAAGGCACGACCAGCTCGAGTCACCTCGACCCATCCCCGCCTCCGCCGTGCTCATCAATCGCCATCAGGCGGTTCAATCGTCGCGCAGACGAAAAGGGACACGGTGCCGTGCGGCGTGCTCGCGCGGTGCCGCACGGGAAGACTGGAGGAACCATGGCACGCACAGCCGAATGCGCCGCGCCCGAGGGAAGCCAAGATCGCGACGAATGGATGACGGTGATCGAGATGCAGGAGTACATGAGGGCGAGCCGAAACAAGGCGTACGACCTCATCTGGTCGGGGGAGATCGACTCGTACAGGCTCGGAAGGAAGCTCCTGGTGTCGAGGGCGTCAGTGGACGCCTACATCGAGTCGAGGAGCGGCAGGAAATGACGGCGGCGACCGCCCCGGGAGCCGCCCGCGGCCGGGCACGCGAGGGAGCCTCGAGACGAAAGGAGCTCGAGGACGACCATGACCAAGAGCATTAGCAGGAACCAGGTGTGGCTCATCGCATCGACTAACGTGATATTCGACGCCGACGAGGCGTGCGCGATGCTGCGCATCAGCCGCGACGCCATGCACCGGCTCCCCCCTTGCACTCACCGCCAGCACATGCTATAAGGTTATTGGTGGCTCATTAAGCTACCTCCAAATGCCGGGGGAGTCCCCCGGCTATTTTTTTATCCATTCCATTGGAGTCCCCATTGGCCAAGGAGCCCAGCATCTTCGTCGACGAGAGCGGCGACCGCGGCGGCAAAGCTCGCTACTATCTGCTCGCACTCGTCTTTCACGACCAGGCAGACAGCATCGCCGAGGCGGTCACGGGCTATGAGGCCAAGCTTGCCAGGGCCGATCTCCCTAACATTTCGCTTCACTCCGAGCTCTCATGAACGGGCACAAGGATTATGAGTTTCTTAACATCGAGCAGCGCAAGGTGATGCTCACCTACTTCTCCTCGTTCGTCCGCAAACTTCCCATTTCCTATATCACGTTCGTCTACCGCCGCAGCCAGTTCGAAGACCCAGCAAGGCTAATGGAGCGCATGGGACGCGACATCTCCTCCGCCATGATTGAACACCTGGGTTTCTTCCAGTCCTTCGACGATGTGAAGGTTTACTACGACAACGGTCAGGACATCGTCAAGCAAGCGCTCGACCGCTCGGTGGGCAAGGTCCTCTCAAAAGGGGTCGTCCGACACCGCAAGACCTCGATGACCGACTACCGCCTCGAGCAAGTGGCGGATTACCTCTGCACTATCGAACTTGCCTTGGTCAAGTACGGAGCCAAGGAGAACGGTGAGACGTACAACAAGTTCTTCGGAGGTATAGGCTCTTTCAAGAGAAACTGGCTCAAGCAAGCCCGCAGCAAGCGGATATAGCCGGTCTCGCGGTTTCGCAAGGAACGGTCAGCTCTCCTCTGGTCAGGAGTCCCAAGCGACACGCTTCGAACAGCGATGGCAAAACGCAAGCAATGGCGTCGCGGGCGCCTCGTGCGCTACAGTGTCCATGTGGTCATCTCCTATCGTCTCAGCGTGGTAACTGAAAATTCTAGGCGGTGGCCACACCCCTTTTCCGGGGTACTGACACCAATGTTTGACACGCAACCGCAGCAGACGGCAACGTCCGTCTACTGAGCAAAAGCAACGAGCTTTTCCAGGTCCAAGACCGATAAGCGAAGATGAATCAAGTTTTATTCCCTTAACAGGCCCAACTTGCCAAGCCACTCGACAAAAGTAGTGATGATCCGCTCGGTGCGCATTTCGATGTCGCCCTCGGCAAAGTCGCCGCATCGCGCAATTTCCACGAGTTCGCGAACAGCGGTCCCCGACACCTCAACGCCCTTATCGTTCACATAGCCCTCGTAATACTTGCGTTTATCCGTCAGTTGGTAATCTGAGGCGCGAATGTTTACGCGCTTCTCCAACATCGCCTTGTTTCCTAGTGCTTCAAGATTTGAGCGATTGGATAGCGGATGTACCTCGTTACGCTTTCTTGCATAGATGTGTTCAATCTCGAGCGTTGTGTCCAAGTCCATGAGAGGTTGCTTAGGATCTGAGTAGGCCCACCAAACAAGCATCGATCGTGTGAAGCGACGTTGGTTGGTGAACTGATAGCTTCTGAAGCGTCCCGTAATTGTTTCACGGTCGAACAGATGGGCTGAAAAGTCGACCTTGCGACCTTCTACGATATCTATGAGTGCGGGATAGACGGGACCGCGCAGGGCGTTTACGCCGGGACGCTCAAGTGAGTAGGCGTAGATGAATCCAGTGATGTAGCAAAGGAAATCGTAGAACTCTTTGTCGTCCAGCTCGCCTTTGGTATTGCGCTTTGCCAGGAACCAGGTACTCAACAGATAAGCCCACATGCCGTTGGGTGCGTAATTGAGAACGAATAGGCGGCGTGCTACACGCTCGGAAAAGCCCTCCTGCGCATCAACCCGTTTCCAAAAATCGAGCAGAGACTCCAAATCGTCGAGCGTCGCGTCCTCGCGTAGGATTTCATACGAGTTATCGCTGTAGAAGTCGCGTAGGCTCTTGGTCGTTGTGTCTCGGATGCCCTTCTTGGCACGGCGATAGTACATATAGCGGGTGAAAAGCTCGTCGAGCGGCGTGCCCGAGGTCGGTTTGAAAATAAGGTTGGCCGTTTCCTCGAGCGCTTTCCAGCGCGTGACGAACTCGTCTTTGCGGCCCTCGATGGAAAAGTGCTTGTAGAACTGGCTCTTAAAGATGTCAGCGTCTGCCAACGGAAGTCCACGGTCGTTCAGAGTCGAGAAGATCCTGAGTGCGGTGTCCTGGGATTCCGCCTCGATGGGAAGCAAGATTACGTTATTGAGAATGCGAGCGGCGAACAGCGCGATGTAGCTTGGCCACTCGCTTGCCATCTCGGCCATTCTTTTAGAGAAGAAGGCGTAATTGCGTGAATAGGCGCTGTGGGCCATGGGGCCCACAGCGCCGTGGCGCAATATATCTAGAAACTCATCTTTGTCGGAATCGCTCGCCACCTCTGAATCAATTTTCAGCGCATCCATGTCGGGGTCGTCGAACTCATCGGTCTTCCAGACGCAGCCAGCAATCGAGTCACGCACTTTAATTGACTGCTTGTCCTTCATGTTTGCGAACTTGTCGTAAAACGCCCTAAGCAGCAACATGATGGTTGTAAGTCTCTGCTGGCCATCGATTATTTCAAGCTGGCCTGCGTCGTTCTTGAAAGTAACAATGGGGCCGAGGAAGTATTCATCACTAGTGCTTTTGAAGGCGTCACAGTCGTCGTTGGGAAACGCGAAGGTGAAGAGATCGTCCCACAGCGTTGCGCACTCGTCTTCGCCCCAGGCGTAAGGTCGCTGGTAATCTGGGATGAGGAAGTCTGAATGCTTATCTGTAAGGAGCAGCTTGATCGTTTTCTGGTCGATGTTGAGCTTGGACATTCCGGAAACCTCCGTGCAGGTATCTTTTTGCATCCAGAATTATATTGCACAGAGTAAATAAGATGCTTGATGACGGCACGATAGGACCAGAGAGCGCGGGAACAGATTGAAGACCCGCATCAAGCACTCTCTTTATGTTCTATCGCTAATTAGTCCCAAATAGCGTTGAGAACCGCGTGCCAGATGGAGCTTAAAGACTCAATCTACCCGCGTCCCATATCGAAGATGCTCGTGTCCCCATCAGTATCCATGTCAAGCGTCTCTGGCACTGCCATCGATGATTCCATCGACTTGTCGATCGAAAGTGCGTCAACAGGCCCGCCGAACGCCAGGAAGAGCCTCATCACCAGCTCGATCCACCGCTGCAAAGACTCGTTCAGCTCGCCCCAGGGGGGCAACCCAGCCGCACCTCCTTGGCCAACCCGCCATCGAGTCCCTCGGTGCTTTCTGAACGCTCACGGAGGGTCTCGCCTCCACGCAGGAAGGCGGGCATGACGATTGTGCGCACCGACTTGGGCTTCTTGGGGGCGGTCACGGTATCCACGCCGCGAAGGCTCTGGTAGGACTTGTTGATGCGCAGCCGCGAGCTCTCCAGCATGAAGTCAGACGGTGTGAGCGCCAGGAGCTCGCCGCAGCGGATGCCCGTCCAGTAGAGCAGCTCGAAGGCGTGGAACGATAATACGAGCCAGATCAGAGAGAGCCGGTCCCCTCAGTGACTATCCGGTACGGATCTGTCAGTCCGTGTCGCACTATACCGCCTAAGGGCTGATTCGTGCGCAATTTGGGCGAATCACGCCCTTGATTCGCGATTTCAGGAATGACTCGATTGATTCGCAAATCCGCAGGTCGCTCCTTTAATCACTCCCTGGCTCCCACCGGGGTTCGTAGCGGGTGGCGTGAAAAGGAGTGATTCAAAGGGTCGGAGAGATGTCTATAGCGCAATCGTCTGGTATTGGCGCGGTGAGGGACTTCTCACCTCCATCAGTCCAAATCGTCAAGCTCCGAAAGCCTTGCGAGCTCGATGGCCAAATCGACCGCCTCTTCGAAATCGACGCCTTCAGCATAGGGTGATGCCGAGACGTAAGAGGACCAGATGCCCCGCATCATATCGGATCTTCTGACCTCGCCGAGTACGGCCTCGTAGTCGCCCATCTTGCCGAGCGAACCGCGCCTGGAGGCGGTGGCAACAACGGCTTCGTGCAGGGAATCCCGCCAGCCACGTTAACCCGTCGCCCGCGAAAGACGTCGAACTAGAGAAAAGGACCTATTTCCCGTCATGGATTGGGTTTACCTGCATGACTAGGGCCCTTGTGTAATTGGCTGGATCACCGTTCCGGGAACCGGTATCGACCTACCTGTCCGCCAAGCTCCTTCTTCAGCTTCAGCCTAGTATCTGACTCGCGCCGTTATAAGCGAAAACCGAAGAGATGCGTCTTAGCCAAGAAAATAAGGTTAGCCTTATCTTACTTCATGCTTCGTGTGTTATAGTTAGATGGCTCTAACTGTTTGGGGGCGACAGCCATGCATGAACGCAAGGGTTTCTGGGACAAGAATGCCAGTCGGTACGACCGTTTCATGCGAAACGACCGGGCGGCGTATGAGAAGATGTATGGGCTGATCCGGCCGGTAGTGAAAGCAAAAACCGTACTGGAGGTCGCCACCGGCACGGGGCTTATCGCAAAGAGCATCGTGAATACGGCGGCGCACATCGAGGCTACGGACGCCTCTGCAAAGATGATCCTTGAAGCAAAGCGGGACAATCAATCCGCAAAGCTGCACTTTTCCGTACAAGATATGTTCCGCCTGCCCTATGCACAGAAGTCCTTCGAAGTGGTGATCGTGTCCAACGCGCTTCACATAGTGCCGTATCCGGAAAAGGCCCTGCAAGAAATCAGGCGGGTGCTGAAGGACGACGGCGTGCTCATCGCGCCAACCTTCACCCACGCGGGGAACTCGGTTTCCGGCAAAGCAAAAGCCTTTTTCATGAGTATGGCGGGATTCCCCCTCCACAGCAGGTGGACAAGCGAGGAATACTTGTGTTTCCTGCGTCAAAACGGCTGGGCGGTGCAGAAAAGCGCGGTGTTGAAAGCCTCGTTCCCGTTGACCTATGCGGAATGCACGAAATCGGAGGGGCCAGATGTCGTTCTTTGAAAACACCCGCAAGCCCGTGGGCCTCGGCGGGAAACTTATGGTTGCCATGATGAATCTGGGCCACAGCCCTGTGGCGCGGTGGGGACTTCAGTTTCTACGACTTACGCCAAATGCCAAGGTGCTGGATTGCGGCTGCGGCGGCGGGGCAAACATAAAACGGCTGCTGAAAAAATGCCCGTATGGCGTCGTCAAGGGCATCGACTATTCGCCCGTCAGCGTGGAGAAGGCTAGAAAGCTCAACCGAACTGCAATTCAGGAGGGGCGTTGCGCCGTCTTGCAAGGCAGTGTGGCGGATATGGCGTTTGAGGATAGCTACTTCGATGCTGCCACGGCCTTTGAAACCGTCTATTTTTGGCCTGATTTGCCCCGATGCTTCTGTGAGGTCTGGCGGACGCTGAAGCCGGGCGGGACAATTCTTATCTGCAACGAGAGCAATGGCGATACGAACAAGGACGAGAGGTGGACGCAGATCATCGGCGGCATGACCATCTACAAGGACATTGAATTAAAGGCGTATCTGGAGCAGGCGGGTTTTCACGAGGTGCAGATACGCAAAAAGAAAAGGTGGCTCTGCGTCACGGCGCAGAAGTAAGGGCATCAAGCACGGGCATTTTTGCATCCATCCTGCACATGGCGATAGACATGACGGTCATAGCGGCTGTGCTGGCGGCAATTATGACAGTTTTTATTCACTGAGGAAGAAACCTATGAAATGTAAAATTGAGAAAAACACCGTACAGGAGACGCTGATCATTCCGCTGTATGCGCGGAAGGTCTGCTCAGAACTATACCCGAATCTCTACCGGGACGAAACGGCGTTGCGGCTGATTAACGAGATCGACTACGATTTTTCTGAGGCGGAGAAAAAATCCCACAGCCTGATGCAGCGTTTCGGTTCACTGGAGGTGGCCATGCGGCAGAATGACCTT
>CALDCF010000042.1 GCA_937937635.1 uncultured Collinsella sp. | reverse complement strand
CTAAACCTACCAAAAAGGGACAGGTTTATTTTGGCAGGTTTTATCTGCGGTTTTGTCGGGCGACACGTTCGCCCGGCTTTTTTCTCCGCATGCCTTTTCTGCCTTTCGACTTGGCCCGCGGCGATATACGATAGTGACACCGTGTCCTAGCACCGACTCACCTGGAGGTACTGCCATGTCCCAGACGCTTTCCGCCGGAATCACCCGCGACCGCGCGTTTGAACTGCTCAACGAGCACAACAAGGACCCGTTCCACATCACGCACGGCGAGACCGTCGAGGGCACCATGCGCTACTTTGCGCGCGAGTTCGACCCCGAAAACGAAGAGTTTTGGGGCATTGTCGGCCTGCTGCATGACCTGGATTGGGAGGAGCATGAGGATGACCCCATGAACCACACCATCTATGCCGCCGAGATTCTCGAGGGTGAGGGTGCGACTCCCGAGCTTATCCGTGCCATCCAGACGCACACGTCCGACTTTAACTCTTCGCTGCCCAGGCCCGAGTTGCAGATGGAAAAGATCCTGTTTGCCTGCGACGAGCTCACCGGCCTGATCGGCGCCGCCGTCATCATGCGCCCGAGCAAGAGCGTCATGGACTTTACGACCAAGTCGCTCAAAAAGAAATTCAAGGACAAGCGCTTTGCCGCCGGCTGCTCGCGCGATGTAATTTCGCAGGGCGCCGAGATGCTGGGCTGGGAGCTTCCCGAGCTCTTCGACCGCACCATCGCGGCCATGCAGTCCTTCGCGTCCGATCGCGACACCTTCCAGGCCTAACCTGCCAAAAAGGGACAGGTTTATTTTGGCATGTTTTATCTGCGGAAACGCCTCCGTTGTAGTTCTTAACTGCGGAGGCGTTTCCGTTTTCTTGTGACGCCTCGGGACTATTCAGTCGTTGCCGGCAGGTGACTATGTGGCATTCTTTATAATCCACGTTCCCAACCCGGTTAATAACTGAACCTGTTTGATCGTCAGCCCTTCTTTTCGAAGGGCCAGTATCGCTTCGTTGCGAAGTGCCTTGGAGACGGATTTGAGTTCTGTGGGCGCACATCCCGCGACGTTTTGCACGACTGCCGCACCAAATTCACTTAGATCTTCCTCTCGCACCTTTGCCGTTGCGCTCGGACGATAGGGCAGCGTGGGTACACTTTTCATGAACTTGAGATATGAGCGCGGCGTCGGAAAAAGTACGTCGACAATGTTCCCGGTGACATGCGGCCGAGACCTTGCTCCCATTAGGTACTCACGATGGCTGCTCCATGGATAGTCGTCGTATGTCGCCAGTCCTGCTTTTTGAGGATTCAAATGAATATATCGAATTGCTTCGAGCAGATACTCCTCCGATCTAATCGGCGAATCCCAGAAGCGCTCCTGAAATACGTGACCGATATGACCCGCGCGTGCATTGTACCTGCCCGCATACGATACGGCTATCGCGTGCATCGCGTCGCTCTTGTGGTCGTCCGGATCGTCGACGAGCAGATGAATGTGATTTCCCATAAGGCACCAAGCGATAAGCTCAATATGGTGTTTGGGGAGGATCGCATCGAGGATTTGAAGCAAGGCGATTCGGTCCTCGTCACCGTCAAACAGCAATTGCCCTCCGTTCCCGCGCAATGTGACGTGGAAAAAACCAGTCGGTGACTTTGAACGAGGTTTTCTCGGCATGGCCCCTCCTTTTAGCTCGGATGGGCTGAAGATACCTTATTGGGAGGTATTGGTTGTCGAGATTCAGTTCACCGACTATAGCTGCTACCTGCCGAAATGTTATTGCGTTTTATAATTGATGCTTTTTAATGATAATTGAGCGGGGCGAGAGCCCTCGATGCGGATGCGGACGTTGCCAGCATCGAGCTGGATTGTTCTTGTGTGAAGACGTCGCAAATGGGCTTCACGCATTTTTACGTAGATATAAAAATGGCCGGACGCTCAAAACAAAACGGAGCGCCCGGCCATTTACTAATTGTTCATCGACGTTTGGCCAGATAAAACCTGCCAAAATAAACCTGTCCCTTTTTGGCAGGTTAGTTGAGGGCGGCTTGGGCTAGGCGGGCTTCGGCGTCCTCCTCGGTGACGCCCAGGGCCACGGCGAACTCCTCGATGGAGCGGCGCTTGGCTTCCTTGAGTACGCGTATGTAGTAAGAGCTGGGCTTTTTATCTGCTTCCTCGGCCTGGCGAATGCGGTGCATCATGGTCTTTGCCACGCGGACCGTCTCGGGCGCGCCCAGCTTGAGCTGCTGCTTAAAGTGTGTCTCTTCAAGCGAGCTGTTGCGCTCGGTAAAGGTGTCGCACTCCAGCTCGTCATAGTGGCTCAGCAGATGCTCGGCATCTTGCTGAGAGATGGCGGCATGCAGACGGTCGGCCTGCGCCACGGGGTACATAAGGATCGTCTGCGCATGCCCCTGCTTGGCCTCGAGCAACAACATGGGCTGCGGCGTGTCGTCCCTAAAACCGACGACGGTGCAGACTCCCTGACCCGGATGAATGACGTGTTGACCGATTGAGAACATGCTACCTCCAACTTATACGAATTT
>CALDCF010000041.1 GCA_937937635.1 uncultured Collinsella sp. | reverse complement strand
TTCCGCTGCATGTGATTATCGAGGGCGAGGACCTGCTCGACCAGGTGCAGATTACTGCCGAGGGATACGTCGCGCGCATGGCCGGCTCTGAGCAGCTGCCGCACACCTCGCAGCCGAGCGCCGGCGAGTTCAAGGCGCTGTTTGACCGCGTGCGCGCCGATGGCCACGATAGCGCGATCTTTATCTCGCTGTGCAGCGAGTGGTCCGCCTGCTATTCCAACGCATGCCTGGTCGCCGAGACCCACGAGCTCGACGTGCGCTGCATCGATTCGCGCACCGGCTCGGGCGCCGAGGGTCTGCTGGTGGAGTACGCGCTTGCCATGCGCGAGGACGGCCGCAGCTTGGACGAGACCGAGGCGCAGATCCGCGCGACGCTGCCCGACGCCCATCTGCTGCTGATTCCCCGCACGCTCGAGAACCTGGTCAAAAACGGCCGCGCCCCCAAGCTCGCCGGCCAGCTGACGCAGATGCTCAACATTCGCCTGGCCGTTTCGCCGGAGTGGAAATCGGGCGAGATCAAGGCCATCAAAAAGGGCCGCGGCGCCAAGCGTATCGTCGCCAACACCATGGCAGACTGCCTCACGTTTTTGGACGAGCACCCGGGCTCCAGCGTGCGCGTGCTCACGACCGGCGCCGCCGAGGAGCAGGAACTTGTCAACGAGGCGCTCGCGGGCCAGGACTACGTAGACGCCGGCACCGGCCCCATCGGCTGCACCATCGCCACCCATGTAGGCGTCGACGCCATCGCCATCAGCTACTGTCCTCGTTACCAGCCCATCCACTAGGGGCACCTTTACCACTTGCGGTGGAATAGGAACTGTTTTTGGCTTATCAGCCGCAAATCAATCCCTATTCCACCGCAACTTAGAAATCGGCGATCAGCCCAGCGGACCCTGAAACAGTTCCTGATGAGTGCCCATTCTCACCAGCCTAATCACTGGGTTAGTCTTATGGGGAAGATAAAGAACGACCACATCGACCAAGCCATCGGATAGGTGGAAATCGATGTGGCCGTTGTAGTTTCCGCCCGGGTTTGAGAGCTCGTGGGCGCCATACTCCGCCGGAAGTGACCCATGAGCCACAAGCTCTGCAACCGCCGCTTTAAACTCACTTTTTAGCTGCGGATGCATACGCATCGTTCGTTTGTAGTCCACCTTAAATTGAGCCTCGACTTTAATCTCGAACATCGCTATTCCTCATCGAGGAATGACATAAGCTCATCAGCGTTATTGAATGACAGGCTATCGTCCGGCAAAATCCCCAGCTCATGAGCCTCGGCGATCACCATGGCGCGCCTCGTCACCTCGTTGGGCACCTCCGCCCTTCCTACAATCTCAAAAGGAATCTTTCGCTGATTTACCAGCTGCCGAACGGCAAGATTGAGATAGGAATTGAGGCTGAGGCCGACCGAATCCAAGAACTCAGTCGCCTGCTCCTTGAGCCCCTCTTCGATTCGAACCGTCGTAGGCTTAACTGTTGCCGTAGACATTTGCGACCTCCTCGCCCTCGTCTTTTACACCAGTATACCCAATATAAATGGCAATCTGATGTTAGATAACATCAGATTGCCATGCGTATTCATGTCGCGTGGGCACGATTGATCTACATCAGCCCGCTGAGCGCAATGTCAACGGCCTCGTTGAGGTCGTCGGTA
>CALDCF010000040.1 GCA_937937635.1 uncultured Collinsella sp. | reverse complement strand
AACTTGCCCCACTGCAAATGCTCGAAAGGACAAGCATGAAAGAACTCTCCAACCGTACGGCGACATTTACCGATTCGGTCATCCGCCGCATGACGCGTATCTCCAATAAGTACGGTGCCGTCAACCTCTCGCAGGGCTTCCCCGACTTCGATCCTCCGGCGCAGCTGCTCGAGAGCCTCAGCGCCATCGCGACCGACCCCAAGCCACTCTATCACCAGTACTCCATCACTTGGGGCTCCCAGGCCATGCGTGAGGCGCTCGCGGCCAAGCAGGAGCACTTTATGGGTATGCCGATCAACCCCAACGAGAACATCGTGGTCACCTGTGGCTCCACCGAGGCCATGATGGCCGCCATGATGACGGTCACGAACCCCGGAGATAAGGTCGTCATCTTCTCGCCGTTCTACGAGAACTACGGTGCCGACACGATTCTCTCGGGCGCTGAGCCCATCTATGTGCCGCTCAACCCGTCCACGTTCGACTTCGATCGCGAGGTCCTCGAGGCGGCCTTCCGCGACAACGACCCCAAGGCAATCGTCCTGTGCAACCCGTCCAACCCGTGCGGCAAGGTCTTTACGCGCGAGGAGCTCACTTTTATTGCCGACTTGTGCAAGAAGTACGACACCTACTGCATCACCGACGAGGTCTACGAGCACATCGTCTATGCGCCCCACAAGCATGTCTATATGGCCACGCTGCCCGGCATGTTCGAGCGCACCATCAGCTGCAGCTCGCTGTCCAAGACCTACTCCATAACCGGTTGGCGTCTGGGCTACACCATCGCCCCGGCCGAGATTACCGAGCGCATCAAGAAGGTCCACGACTTCCTCACGGTGGGCGCCGCCGCTCCCCTGCAGGAAGCCGTCGTTACCGCCCTCAACTTCAACGACAGCTATTACGATGAGGTCCTCGACCTCTACACCGCCAAGCGCGATCTGTTCTGCCAGGGCCTCGATAGCATCGGTCTCACGCATAACGTGCCGCAGGGCGCCTACTACGTGATGATGGATATCTCGGAGTTTGGCTATGACAGCGACCTCGACTTCTGCGAGGATTTGGCCTCCAAGGTGGGCGTGGGCGCCGTACCCGGCTCGAGCTTCTTCCGCGAGCCCGTCAACCATCTGAT
>CALDCF010000039.1 GCA_937937635.1 uncultured Collinsella sp. | reverse complement strand
GCGTGGGCGCCGTACCCGGCTCGAGCTTCTTCCGCGAGCCCGTCAACCATCTGATCCGCTTCCACTTTGCCAAGCGTGACGAAACGCTCAACGCAGCGCTCGAGAACCTCAAGTCCCTGCGTGATAAAATCAAGCCGCGCGGGTAAGAACGACCCGGCAACTAAAGGAACCCAAGAAGTCTCGCACCGCCCGCCGCGATGCGAGACTTTTTTATAGCGCTTTCTTAATTGGTGTAGAGCGCTATACTTTAGGCAAGGAGCAACTCGTCCCAGAGAGAGGAACACTATGGCAGAACAGCAGCTTATCGGAGCGCTCGAGGCCGGCGGCACCAAGATGGTCTGCGCTACGGGCCATGCAGACGGTACGGTCCTAGAACGCGAGCAGATCGCGACCACGACCCCGCAGGAGACCGTTGAGGCCGTCAACGCATGGTTTGCAGACAAAGGCATCGCCGCTCTGGGCATCGGCGCCTTTGGCCCCACCGCGGTCAACCCCGCCTCGCCCCAGTACGGCAAAATCCTGGAGACCCCCAAGACCGCATGGCGCTACTTTGACCTGTTGGGCACCATCCAAAATGAGCTCAACGTCCCCTGCGGCTACGATACCGACGTCAACGTGGCCTGCTTGGGCGAGGTCACCTTTGGTTGCGCCAAGGGTCTTACCGACGTGGTCTATCTGACCATCGGTACCGGTGTGGGCGCCGGCGTGCTCTCGGGCTGTCAGCTCGTGCACGGCATGATGCATCCCGAGGCCGGCCACATTCTGGTCACGCGCGACCCGCGCGACACCATTGGCGAACACAGCGGCTGCCCCTTCCACGACAACTGCCTGGAGGGCCTCATTGCCGGTCCTGGCGTCAAAAAGCGCTGGGATGGCAAGTCTGCCGGCGAGATGGCCGACGACCCGGAGGCCATGGACCTGCTTGCCGGCTATCTGGCACAGGCGCTCATGACCTACACGTTGTGCTATGCGCCGCAGAAGATCATCATCGGCGGCGGCGTTGCCGACCACACCCCTATCGTGCCGCTCGCCCGCAAAAAGTGCGCCGAGATGCTCAACGGCTACATCGTCACTCCCGAGGTCAACGATATCGACACCTACATTGTCAACAATAGTCTCGAGGGCAAGCAGGGCATCATGGGCTGCCTGGCCCTGGGTGCCGCCACGCTTCAGCAGTAGGCGCGCCAAAGGGACGCCGCAACGTCCAGCAATCCCATCCTACGGGATAACGCCGCTACGCCCCGTATAAGCCCCCAAACAAAGAAAGGCCGCCTAGGACCAAGCAATGTGTCCTAGGCGGCCTCTTTGGCACATATGAGCGATCGTAGAAGATATCGAAGCACAACGCCCGTCATCGCTCCGCAGCAGTCGATCATCACGTCGGTGATCATGCCGGCGCGACCGGGCACAAAGAGCTGAATCGTCTCGTCAATCGAGGGAATCAGCAGTAGGAAAACCGCCGTGGGAAGCAGCGCGTCAAAGGTGCGACGGCCCTCGATATCGAAAGCGTGCGTCGCCAGAATGCCGAGCACCATGTACTCGGTAAAATGCGCGCATTTTCGAACGACAAAGTTGGTCACCCACTCATACGGAAGCCCCATGCCGCGCAGAAAACCGCGGACGGCCTCCATAATCGACAGGCTCAATGAACCGGACCCCGTGCCGGGAACCATCGAATTGCCCCAGATGAGCAGCACCATCAAGCAGGTCGCGACCGCCCATTTTCGATCGAGTTTAAGCATGCAGAAGTTATGCCTCCGCACAGAGCGGCTCAAAGCTGGCGGTGCCACCCTCGATAACGCTCAGATAGGCACGGCCCGTGCGCCTCACCGCTGCAGACTGCAGGCGGTCGATCTCCTCCTCGAGAATCTGATTGACACGCTCGTGGCGGCGATTCTCCATAACGCCGGCAGCGATGGCCTCGGCGCGCTCGATACCTTCGCGCGAGATGCGGGCGGTATCCTCGGGGAACACGGCGCTGTGTCGACCAACGTAAGCGGGGGCAGCGGGCTGAGGAGCGCTCGTAAACACCGGAGCGGCAACGGGAGCAGGCTCGACGACCTCGTCCAAAATTGCGGCAGCGGCTGCCCACATGCCCTCGTGGCCCGAATAATCGGCCATGGGG
>CALDCF010000038.1 GCA_937937635.1 uncultured Collinsella sp. | reverse complement strand
GTGAGCAGGACTGTAGAGCAGCAAATTAAACTCCGCGCCGGGCGCCACCCAGCCGGGTGCTCCAACCTAGTGCTCCATGCGTGCTTTCCGTCTTGCGCAGGACTGTAGAGCAGGAAACTTAATTACGCGCCGCTCCCCGCCCACGCCGGGCGAACCCTCCCTTGTACTTTATCAAGGTAGAGTGTATGATTCTGAACGTTACATGACTCACTTTACCTAACTAAAGTGCTATCGAGGGGGAATACCATGAATACCGATATGTCTCGTCGTCAGTTTGTTGGTCTAGCCGGCTCGCTCGCCACGGTGCTTGGCCTTGGTCTTGTCGGCTGCGGCGGTGGTGCTGGCAAGGGCTCCGCTGCTGGTTCTGCCGCGGCCAAGGATGTGAAGGGCGCCGCGGAGTCCAAGAAGCTCGTGGTGGGCTTTGACAAGTCCTACCCTCCGTACGGCTTTGTGGGCGATGACGGCGAGTACACGGGCTTTGACCTTGACCTTGCCAAGGCCGTTGCCGATAAGCAGGGCTGGGATGTCGATTACGAGGCCATCGATTGGGATGCCAAGGACACGCTGCTCAACTCCGGCGCCATCAACTGCATCTGGAACGGCTTTACCATGGAGGGCCGCGAGGACGACTACACGTTCTCCGAGCCGTATATGCTCAACGAGCAGGTGTTGGTGGTCAAGAAGGACGCGGGTATCAAGAGCTGGGACGATCTTGCCGGCAAGACCGTGATTACCCAGACTGATTCCGCTGCGCAGGATGTGCTCGAGGGCGACCAGAAGGATCTGGCCGCGACGTTTGCCACGCTCGATACCATCGGCGAGTACAACACGGCCTTTATGCAGCTCGAGAGCGGTGCGGTCGATGCTGTGGCGTGCGACCTTTCGATTGCCCAGTATCAGCTTGCCGCCAAGCCCGATGCTTACACGCAGCTTGATGAGCCGCTGTCCAGCGAGCACTACGCCGTCGGCTTTAAGAAGGGCGACACCAAGTCGGCCGATGCTGTAACCGAGTCGCTCAAGGCGCTCTACGAGGACGGCACGGTTAAGGACCTGTGCGACAAGTATTCAAGCTATGGTCTTTCCTTCGACAACTGGGTGCTCAAATAGCGGCTTTCCCAGGCACCCGATTTTGCCGTTCAAACCGTCGCTTGCGTACATTTAGTACGCGGCGCTCCTCTTTCACGGCAAACTCGGGCACCTGGAAAACCCGCTTTAGCATTGGGTTCGCTGTTCCGTTACTGTGAAAGAGAGCTTGGGTTGTCTATTCAGGTCATGATGCAGATGCTTGGCCAGGGATTCTTGGTCAGCTTGCAGCTGTTTGTGCTGACGTTGCTCGGGTCGATTCCGCTGGGAATCCCCGTGGCGTTTATGCGCATGAGTAAGATCGCGCCGCTTCGTTGGATCGCGCGTATCTACATTTCGGTCATGCGCGGCACGCCGCTCATGCTGCAGATGTTTGCTATCTACTTTGCCCCATACTATGTGTTCGGCATTTCGCTCACGCCTGATTCCAAGTGGACGGCGTGCGTCGTGGCGTTCATCATCAACTATGCCGGTTATTTTGCCGAGATCTATCGCTCGGGCCTGCAGTCCATTCCGCGCGGTCAATACGAGGCCGCTGAGGTGCTGGGCTATTCGCGCATGCAGACGTTTCTGTATATCGTGATGCCGCAGGTCGCCAAGCGCATTTTGCCGGCGATGGGCAACGAGATCATCACGCTGGTCAAGGACACGTCGCTGGCGTTCGCCATTGGCGTGGGCGAGATGTTCTCGACGGCCAAGGCACTGGTCGCCTCGCAGGTGAGCATGGTGCCGTTTGCGATTGCGGCACTCATCTACTGGGTCTTTAACTTCGTGGTCGAGATGCTGCTGGGCGCTGCCGAGAAAAAATTGGATTACTACCATGACTAATCTCGTTCCGCCGTTCTAACGAACGGCGGACTACTCGACGCTGCGCGCGTGCCTGACGGCCAATCTGCTCCTCAAGCCGTCGCTTGCGTACAGAAGTACGCGGCGCTCCTCTTTCGGAGCACATTGTCTCGCCAGTCACACGCTCGCTGACTTTCTAAGCACATGGAGGTTCCCGTGTCCGGAACGGTAATGGAAATAACGAATGCGCGTAAGGCGTTTGGCGGCAATGAGGTGCTTAAGGATATCTCGCTCGAGGTGAAGCGTGGCGAGGTCGTGGCGATTATCGGGCCTTCGGGTGGCGGTAAGTCTACGCTGCTGCGCTGCGCGACGCTGCTCGAGACGCTCGACGGCGGCTCGCTCTCGTTTGGCGATCTTGCGGTCGCGACGGACGCGGGCTCGGGCGCGGTCTATGCGAAGGGCGATGTGCCCAAGCAGGCGCGTTCGCGTTTTGGTCTGGTGTTCCAGAACTACAATCTGTTCCCGCACTATACCGTGATGAGAAACATCATCGATGCGCCGATTCGCGTGCTTAAGCGTCCGCGCGAGCAGGCGGAAGCTCGTGCGTATGAATTGATTGCTCAGATGGGGCTTGTGGGCAACGAGAATAAGGTTCCGTGTGAGCTTTCGGGCGGTCAGCAGCAGCGCGTGAGTATTGCCCGCGCCCTAGCGCTCGACCCGGAGATCTTGTTCTTTGACGAGCCGACCTCGGCGCTCGATCCCGAGCTAACGGCCGAGGTGCTGCGTGTCATTAAGGACCTCGCTGCGCAGAACATGACGATGGTGATCGTGACCCACGCAATGCAGTTTGCGCGCGATGTTGCCGACCGCGTGGTCTTTATGGATGGCGGTCGTATTGTCGAGGAGGGTCCTGCCGAGCAGGTCATCGACCATCCGCGCGAGCGGCGCACGCGTGAGTTCTTGAGCCGTATCGAGGGATAGGCTCAGGTATTTACTCAACTATTAATTGAGGCGAAGCCGCCACAGGTCTTACGGTCTGTGGCGGCTTTTTGTTTACATCGACGGGGTTCAATAATTGCCTCGCAAGCTTGTCTCTTCCTCTCGCCGCCTGTATTCATACGTGTGCCGAAAGGTATGCATGGACAGCCGCCCGTGAGGGTAGGGTGGTGGCATAGGACATTTGGAGGGTGAGTCGGCTCGGCTGCCGACCATGCTGCTCCCGGGACGGCACCGACCGCGAACTCTCCCCGTTGGCGTCGCGCATTGCGCGCGGCCCTGCAAGGAGGTCATCATGGGTGCTCCCAAGACCGGTAACGTAAGGAACGTGGTGCTCGTAGGCCAAGGCGGGGTGGGCAAGACTTCACTCGCCGAGGCCATGCTCCACCTTTCCGGCAAGACCGCCCGCCTGGGCGGCCACGACGGCACCAAGCCAACGCTCGACTATGACCCCGAAGAGGTCAAGCGTGCATTTTCCATTTCGACGACCATTGCGCCGATCGACTGGAAGGGCGCACGCATCAATGTGCTCGATGCCCCGTGCTACCCCGATTTTATCGGCGACGCCTTTGCCGCGATGAGCGTCTGCGAGACGGCTCTGTTTGTGGTCGACGCCGAGGCCGGCCCGCAGCCGACGACGGTTAAGCTCTGGTATGCCGCCGAGGACCTGCGTCTGGCGCGTGCGGTGTTCGTAAACCGCCTGTCGCGCTCCGAGGCCAGCTTTGCGACCACGATGGACCTGCTGCAGGAGCGCTTTGGCACGCGACTGGGCGCCGTGACCCTTCCCTGGGGCGAGGGCGAGGACTTTGATGGCATCATCGACCTGGTGCGCATGAAGGCGCGCCATTGCAACGGCGCCGAAGCCGTTGAGTCGGAGATTCCCGAGGAGTATCGTGCCCAGGCCGAGGAGGCCCATGACCATCTGTGCGAGCTGGTGGCCGAGGCCGACGACGAGCTGATGATGAAATACCTGGAAGGCGAGGAGACGCTGACGCAGGAGGAGCTTGAGGGCCTGCTGTCGAAGGCGATTGCCGAGCGCATCTTTGTGCCGGTCTTTGCGGGCGATTGCATTAAGGAGCAGGGCGTCAACTCGCTGATGGACGACATCGCCACGTACTTCCCGGCGCCGACGGACTACGGCGAGATGCCGCTCATCGACGGCGATTCGCTCAAGATCTCGAGTGACGACGACCGCCCGGTGGCGTTTGTGTTTAAGACGCTGGCCGACCCGCAACAGGGCCGCATCAGCTTTATCAAGGTGCTGACGGGTACGCTTGAGCCGGGCCTTGAGCTCATCAACGCGCGCACGCGCAAGGGCGAGCGTCTGGCTCACTTGTATGTGATGTGCGGCCGCGACATGACCGAGGTCGGGCACGCTTATGCCGGCGATATCATCGTGGCGCCCAAGCTGGCGGCCGAGACGGGTGATACGCTCTCGATTACCGGCAAGGTCGAGGCTGCGGCGTTTAAGTTCCCCAACTCGCAGTACCGCATTGCCATCGAGGCCGAGAATCGCGGCGACGAAGAGAAGCTCTACACGTTTATCGAGAAGGCTTGCAAGGCCGATCCGACCATGAGCATCGACCGTGACGAGGAGACGGGCCAGACTATCATCTCCGCCGTGGGCGAGGCGCAGGTTTCGGTGCTGCTCAACCGTTTGGAGGATCGCACCAAGGTCGTGGCCAAAAGCGTGCCGATCCGCATTCCGTATCGCGAGACCATCCGCCGCACGGCAAGCGCCCAGGGTCGCCACAAGAAGCAGACCGGCGGCGCCGGTCAGTACGGCGACTGCTGGCTGCGCGTGGAGCCGCTCATTGGGCCCGACGGCACGAGCGACGGCTATGAGTTTGTTGACGAGGTTGTGGGTGGCCGCATCCCGCGCTCGCTCATCCCCGCCGTGGACAAGGGCGTCCAGGAGACCATGAAGGACGGTATCATTGCCGGCTATCCGCTCACGGGCATTCGCGTCGCGGTGTATGACGGCTCGTATCACAGTGTCGACTCCAACGAGATGGCGTTTCGCGCGGCGGCTCGCATCGGCCTGCGCAAGGCGTGCGCCGATGCCGATCCGGTGGTACTGGAGCCCATCGAGGAAATCACGGTGACGATCCCCGAGAGCTACGCCGGCGCCGTGATGGGCGACATCTCGGCCTCGCGCGGTCGCGTGACGGGCATGGAGACCGATGAGCGCGGAGACACCGTGGTCATTGCCCAGGCGCCGCTGGCCGAGCTGACGGATTACTCGACGCGCCTGCGCTCCATCACGCGCGGCACGGGCGACTTTACCATGAAGCCCGCGGGTTATGAGCAGGTGCCTTATGACGTTCAGGCCAAGCTGGTCGAGCGCTATGAGGAAGGCCGCGCCAAGTAACGTGTGGCGTTGCCTGTAACATACGCGCCGATGCAAGGGCCGCTCTGGGCGCTCCAGGGCGGCCCTTTTTGATCCCTGGGGTTGCAAATCGATTCTTGTCGCGGTTAGGGGCTTAATCACCCGAGGCCTGGTTGCGGCCGGTGGGGTAGTCGATCTGCACATGCGGCTGCAGGTTGTAGCAATATACGTGGAAGCACAGCGTCTTGCCGTGGTCCTCGACCGATTGCGCCTCGAGGCGTACGCCACGGCAGACGAGCTCCTCTTCGTTGTACATGGGCGTGACGCGGTAGAGCACGTGGTTGCCCGTGTCGCTGATATAGTCGAGGATTTGCTCCTCAAACGGCAACATGCCCGTCTCGTTGAGATAGCGTGTGCCGGTGAGCAGATTCTTGCGGTTGGCGTTTTCGCCGCAGAGCGACCAAGCGATAAGGTGGCAGCGGTTGTAGAGGCTCTGACCCGGAATAAAGTCGTAGCGCTGCTGGTGCCATCCGGCGGGGTGGATGCGCGAGATGTCGCCGCGCTTGCCTTGGCCGAGCGATTCGGGGCCCACACAGGCGAGCGCTTTGCGGGTGCGGCCCAGGCTGTCGAGTTTGGAGAACTTCTTAAAGCAGCCCTCTTCGGTGGCGCGCTCGTATTCATCGAGCGTGAACGACGGTGTGCCGAGCGGGTGCGTGCTGTCGGCGCGAAGGGCAACGTAGGGGTTGCCCGCGTAGTCGGGAATGCTGCTGAGATATACGCCGCGGGCGCGGTCGAGATCGGGGTTTTCGACCTCGTCGATGGGGGTGACGTTCGAAGAGACATCGTCAGCGGTGTCGGTCGTGGCGGAATCGGAGCCATCGCCGGAGTCCTCGGAGCTCGCCGTTCCCGATTCGAGCCGGGCAACCAGGTCTGCTTCGTCGTCGGTGCGGTTGGGGCTCTCGCTTTGCTTCTCGGCCAGAGCCGCCGCCTGCTCATCGCTTTGCGGCGACAGCAGCTTGGGCGCCCCGTCGAGCGATCCCGTAAACAGCGCAAACCCCAGCACCACGGCGGTGCCGATGGAAAGTACTTGCTTGTAGGCGGGCTTGCGCGACATGGGGGCTCCTGGATGGACGGTTGGGAATCTACCAGTCTAGCAGGAGCCGGCAGAGGCCGCTCCGCCGAACAAATACTCAAGATTTGGGACAAACACTACTGATTCATTTGCTTCATATTTGGCGTATGGCTAGATCGAGGTGGAATCGAGCCAATTGAGTTTGCACTCGAGAATACGCTGCTCGCCGGGTTCGCTGCTGCCGTCAAGTAGGGCGAGGAGCATCTCGGCTGCTTCGCGACCTTCCTGGTCGACGGGCTCGATGATGGTGGAGACGGTCGGCGTGGTGAGGTTGGTCCAGTCTTCGCAGTTGAGTCCCAAAAGGCCGATTTGCTGTGGGAGCAGATGGACCATGGGCTGAAGCGCCTTATAGACGCGCGGAAGTGCCCATTGGTTTTGCACGAAGATGAGCGTGCGCTTGGCGGGGTTGAACTTGTATTTAAAGTATTCGGTGAGCTCGTTGATTGACGGCTTGTTGTGGTCGATGGGGATGGCTTTGTAGAGCTGCCCATTCGCGGCCAGTGCCTCGGCATATCCCTGGAAACGCTCCATGCGGGTGCGCATTTCGGTCATATTGGCGGCAATGGAGAAAAAGTCCTCGTAGCCGGCGTCGAGAAGTGCCTGCGTGGCATTGTACACGCCGTCGTAGAGGTTGGTCTTGATCCAGCTCGTGCCCGGGCTGTAGATGGCCGCGTCAAAAAAGACGACGGGCTTGCCGGCGCGCCTGATGCGGTCGTGGACGGCTTTGAAATTTGCCGTGGGTTGGATGATAAAGCCATCGACGCCCAGCGAGAGCATCTTGTCGACGTACATGAGCTCGGTGTCGGGGTCGAAGTTGCTCGTGCAAACGACCGTCTGGTAGCCCGCGGGGAGCATGACCTGTTCCATGCCGTTGAGGACGAGGCCCGCCCACTTGTTGGTGTTATCCAAAATGATAATGGCAATGACGTGGGTCTGCTTGCCGGTGAGCGTCTGCGCTTGGGCGTTGGGAACGTATCCGAGTTCCTTAATGACGCGCGCGATTTTGTTCTGCGTCTTCTCGCTAAGCTTTTCTCGTTTGTCGTTGAGGTAATACGAGACGCTTGCCGTCGAGGTTCCCGCCTCTCGAGCGACGTCTGCGATCGTAACGCGCTGTTTTGCCACAGCGACTCCTTCCGACAGATGAGCATTTTCCAACATGATGACTTTGAGTCTTGGTGAAGGATACGCTTCGGTGAGCGGCTTTTTCCTTTCATATGAGTATGCAACAAATGCGGCATACGGGTGGGGTCGAAATTTGTGACCGGCATGCGCATCTGCCGTCTACCGAGAAAATCAAATACTTCTTGATTTTTGAAATCGAGGGCAAAATCGCAGGATTCATTTTTGGTTAAACGCATAACTAAATCGCATAACCAACGCTCTGACCTGCGCGTTTACCGAAATAAGCTGGCATTAAGAAAAACGAGCACCTATATTGTTCTTGTCGAAAAGACAGCAAGTCCAAACGGCAGGGGATGCTCCGGAGGCCTCCGCAAACGGTGTCTTGCGCACGCAACTCTATGAAAAGAGGGAAGCAATGAAGATCGTAGGCGTTGCCGCCTGTACTGTGGGTATCGCCCACACGTATATGGCCCAGAAGGCGATTCAGGATGAATGCGCCGCCCGTGGCATCGAGTGCAAGGTCGAGGCTCAGGGTGGCCTGGGTATCGAGAATGAGCTCACGCAGGAAGACGTGGACTCCGCCGACCTGGTCCTGGAGTCCGTCGACGTGGGTGTCGAGAACGAGGACCGTTTTGAGCAGAAGATGGCCGAGGGCAAGTTCCTGAAGGTCGGCACCTCGGATGTAATCGCCGATCCGGTAAAGATCATCGACCAGGCCATTGAGATCATCAAGGCGACGGGTGGCGCCGTTGACGCGCCCAAGGCCGAGGCCAAGGCAGAGAAGAAGGCCGTCTCCGCTGCCCCGCAGGCCCCGACACCGGCGTCCAAGCAGTCTATCTTTGCCGATCCTGGCAAGACGCTGCTCAATGCATTCAATACCGGCGTTTCCTATTTTATCCCCATCGTCGTTATCGGCGGCGTGTTTCTTGCCTTCTCGCTGGCATCCGGTACCGCCGGCGCCAACGGCATGGAGGTTACGAACCCGCTGATGGTGAGCCTTAACACCATCGGCATGGCCGGCATCTCCATGATGATCCCGGTGCTTGCGGCATACATCTCCTACTCGATGGCCGGCAAGCCCGCGCTCGCCCCCGGTTTTGTCCTGGGCTACCTGGTCAACAACGCAGTCGTTACCCCTAACGGCAACAGCGTTTCGACCGGCTTCTTGGGCGCCATGATCATGGCGGTCATCTGCGGCTACTTTGTCCGCTGGATGAAGACCTGGAAGGTCAACAACACCATCCAGACCATCATGCCCATCCTGATCATCCCGATTCTGACCTCGCTTGTCCTGGGCATGGCCTATATCTACATCCTGGCCACGCCGCTTGGCTTTGTGATGGACTGGCTCACCGGCGTGCTCGGCAGCCTGCAGGGCGGTTCCGCAGTTGTCCTGGGTCTGGTCATTGGCGTTATGACCGCCTTCGATATGGGTGGCCCCATCAACAAGACCGCCTCGACCTTCACCATGGCCATCATGGCCTCCGGCATCTATGGCCCCAACGGCATGTTCCGCGTCGCCGTCGCCATTCCCCCGATTGCCTGCGGCCTTGCTGCGCTCATCGCCAAGAACAAGTTCGATGACGCCGATCGCCAGATGGGTATCTCCGCACTGTTCATGGGCTGCATCGGCATTACCGAGGGCGCTATCCCCTTCGCGGTCAAGGACCTTGGCCACACCCTGCCCGGCATCTGCATCGGCTCTGCCGTGGGCGCGGCGCTCGCCGCCTTCCAGGGTATCGACTGCTACGTCCCGCACGGTGGCTTTATCGTCGCCCTTGCCACCAACAACGTCGCGCTGTTCTGCCTGGACATCGTGATTGGCGCCGTGGTCGCCGCTGCAATCCTGATTGCCATGAAGCCCACGCTCGACAAGCAGGCCAAGTAAACCTTTAAGGACTCCGGTTGTGCGGAGGGATGGATTTGACTCCGCACAACCGCCCCTACACAACAAAATCCATCCGTACTGATAGGGCCCACATCTGGGTCCCAGGGAACTTTTGTCAAAAATCCTCTGGAGAAGGAGAACAAAATGTCCAACCTCACCATCCGCCAGGCCGTTCAGGGCATGCTCAAACTGCAGGATAGCGGCGATCACGCAACCATGGTCGGCATTGGCCCCATGAGCCCCAACCTGATTCAGGCCGTGTTCGAGCTTGCCAAGGACGAGGATTTCCCGCCCATGTTTATCGCCAGCCGCAACCAGGTCGATATGGACGAGATGGGCGCCGGCTACGTCAACGGTTGGGACCAGACGCGCTTTGCCGCCGACATCAAGAAGGTCGCCGACGAGGTGGGTTACACCGGTCCGTACTACCTGTGCCGAGATCACGGCGGTCCGTGGCAGCGCGACGAGGAGCGTAACGCCCACCTGCCCGAGGACGAGGCCATGGAGCTCGCCCGCAAGTCCTTCGTCGCCGACATGGAGGCAGGCTTTGACCTGCTGATGGTCGACCCCACCAAGGATCCCTATCAGATCGGCAAGGTTATTCCGCTCGACGTGGTGCTTCGCCGCACGATCGATCTTATCGACTACCTTGAGCAGTACCGTCGCGAGCATAACCTGCCCGAGGTCGCCTATGAGGTCGGTACCGAGGAGACCAATGGCGGCTTGACCTCTACCGATAAGTACGAGGAGTTCATTTCTCAGCTGCAGCCCGAGCTCGAGAAGCGCGGCTGCCCCATGCCCACCTTTATCGTCGGCCAGACCGGCACCCTTACCCGCTGGACGGAGCAGGTCGGTCACTACAACTTCAAGAACGCCCGCGAGCTTGCCGATATGGCCAAGCGCTATGGCGTGGGCCTGAAGGAGCACAACGCCGACTATCTGGACGACGCGACGCTGCTCGAGCACATCCCGGCACACGTGACCGCCTCCAACGTCGCTCCGCAGTATGGCACCGAGGAGACCCGCGCCTACCTCAAGCTCTGCGCCACCGAGCAGATCCTGGTCGACAACGGTCTGTGCGATGACCCCTCCGACCTGTATCACACGCTGCTGGTCAAGGCTATCAAGACCGAGCGCTGGCGCAAGTGGATGACTGGCGACGACGTCAACCTGCAGGTCGATGACATCCTTGCCGACGATGAGCTCAGCCTGAAGATCCTGGATGTCTCCGGCCACTACGCCTTTAACGATCCCGAGGTCAAGGAGCAGGTCGAGAAGCTCTACCGCAACCTCGCTGCCCAGGACATCGACGGCAAGCGCTTTGTGATCGAGCACATCAAGCGCCCGATCAAGCAGTACGTCGTCGGCCTTAACCTCAAGGGCGTCACGAGCCGCATCGAGAAGGCTCTCTAAGTAGCTTTTCCTACACGACGCCGGGCCCGGGGCATGTCCCAGCTGCGGGCCCGGCACATAGGACAAAGGGACATCCCCTTTGTCCTATTTTTTGAGTTTTGGATTCCTTAGAAGGAGTTTGCACTATGAAGTTCTTTATCGATACCGCCAACCTGGACGAGATCGCCGAGGCCAAGAGCTGGGGTTGCCTGGCCGGTGTTACCACCAACCCGTCCCTGTACGCCAAGACCGGCGGCAAGCTTGCAGACTTTGAGCCCCATATGCTCAAGATCGCCGAGCTCTGCGAGGGTCTGCCCGTGTCTGCCGAGTCTACCGCCACCACGGCCGAGGGCATGATCGAGGAGGGCAAGCGCCTTGCCGCCCTCGCCCCCAACATCGTGGTCAAGCTGCCCGTGTGCGAGGCCGGCCTCGCTGCCTGCCGCGCGCTGGCCGATGCGGGTGTGCGTGTCAACATGACGCTCGTCTTCTCGCCGACGCAGGCCCTTATGGCCGCCAACGCCGGTGCCCGCTACATCAGCCCGTTTGTCGGCCGCTTTGACGACATCGCCGAGGACGGCATCTCGCAGCTCGACAATGTCGTGACCTGCATCAAGAACTATGACTGGACCGGTAAGAACGTCGACGACACCGTCGAGATTATCACCGCTTCGGTTCGCACGCCCAACCACGTGACCCAGGCGGCTCTTCTTGGCGCCGACATCGCGACCGTGCCCATGGCCGCTCTCAAGAAGTGCCTGCATCACCCGCTGACCGACCAGGGCCTTGCCTCTTTTGAGGCTGACTGGCAGAAGGTTGTCGCTCAGGCTTAACGAGTGGATTACCCCGGCATCGCGTCATCCGGTGTCGGGGTTGTTCTCAAGAGAGGAATTCGTATGACCAACCAGGAGCTGGCGAAGGTCGCCAATGAGGTCAGGAAGGGTGTCGTGACTGCGGTTCACGCGGCCAAGTCGGGACATCCGGGTGGATCGCTCGGTGCTGCCGACATCATGACCTATCTGTACTTTGAGGAAATGAATATCGATCC
Source organism: uncultured Collinsella sp. (assembly GCA_937937635.1). Classification (GTDB taxonomy): domain Bacteria; phylum Actinomycetota; class Coriobacteriia; order Coriobacteriales; family Coriobacteriaceae; genus Collinsella. The sequence goes on along the minus strand of CALDCF010000038.1, from coordinate 22,529 downwards.
TGCCGACCCTCACAAGGCCGATCGCGACCGCTTTGTGCTCTCCAAGGGTCACGCGGCGCCGGGCCTGTATTCGGTGCTGGCACATCGCGGCTATTTTCCCGTCGAAGAGCTCGAGACGCTCCGCCATATTGGCAGCCGACTGCAGGGCCATCCCAACATGAACGACATCCCGGGCATCGATATGTCCACCGGATCGCTCGGTCAGGGCATCTCTGCTGCAGTTGGAATGGCGCTTGCCGCTAAGCACTGGGGCGACAGCTACCGTGTCTACACGTTGCTGGGCGACGGTGAGTGCGAGGAAGGCCAGGTGTGGGAGGCGGCAATGTTTGCCGGCAACCATGCGCTCGACAATCTTGTTGCCGTCGTCGACCACAACGGCTTGCAGATTGACGGCACGATCGATGAAGTCAACTCGGCCATGCCGCTCGCGGACAAGTTCCGCGCCTTTAAGTGGCATGTGATAGAGCTAGCCGATGGCAACGACATGGCGCAGATTGAGGCGGCTTTCGCCGAGGCCCGCGAGGTGACCGGCGCGCCCGTCGCTATCATCGCCGAGACGGTGAAGGGCAAAGGCGTCTCCTTTATGGAGAACCAGGTTGGCTGGCATGGCAAGGCGCCCAATGACGAGCAGTTTGAGCAGGCCATGGCCGAGCTCGCGGCAGCAGGAGAGGAGCTCTAATGGCAGAGGTCAAGAAAGTCGCCACGCGCGTTAGCTATGGCGAGGCACTTGTCGAGCTGGGCAATGAGCACGATGACTTTGTAGTGCTCGATGCCGACCTGGCTGCCGCTACGCAGACGGGTAAGTTTAAGGCTGCCCACCCTGAGCGCTTTTACGATGCCGGTATCGCCGAGAGCAACCTGATGGGTCTTGCCGCCGGCATCGCGACCACGGGCCGCGTTGCTTTTGCGAGCACCTTTGCGATGTTTGCCGCCGGTCGCGCCTACGAGCAGGTCCGCAATTCCATTGGCTACCCGCACCTCAACGTCAAGGTTGGCGCCACCCATGCCGGCATTTCGGTGGGCGAGGACGGCGCTACGCATCAGTGCTGCGAGGACATCGCGCTCATGCGCACGATTCCGGGTATGACGGTGATCGTTCCTGCCGATGACATCGAGGCTCGCGCCTGCGTGCGCGCCGCCTATGAGTTTGAGGGCCCGGTCTACATGCGTTTTGGCCGCCTGGCTACGCCGGTTATCAACGATCACGAGGACTATGAGTTCAAGATTGGTCGCGGCGTGGTCGTGCGCGAGGGTTCCGATGTCACGATCGTCGCGTGTGGCCTTATGGTTGCCGAGGCGCTCGAGGCAGCCGAGGCGCTCGCTGCCGATGGCATCGACGCCGAGGTCATCAACATGCACACGATCAAGCCGCTTGATGAGCGTCTGGTGGTTGCCAGCGCCAAGAAGACCGGCCGTGTGGTCACCGCAGAGGAGCATTCGATTGTCGGCGGTCTTGGCGATGCCGTTGCCTCGGTGCTCACAGAGCAGCACCCGGTGCCCATGCGCCGCGTCGGCGTGCGCGATGTGTACGGCGAGTCCGGTCCTGCGGTCGACTTGCTGCATAAGTACGGTTTGGACGCCGACGGCATCGAAGCCGCGGTCAGGTCCGTGTTGTAGGGAGGGCTTTCCATGGGATTTGTATCTGCCAGCCAAGTGACGATTGGCCACGCCGCCGCCTCGCGCGAGGACGCGTTGCATTATTTGTCTGAGCAGGCTGTTGAGCTCGGTTTTGCCGATGACGCATCTGCTGTAGAGGCGGCTTTTATTGCTCGCGAAAACGAGGCCGAGACTGGCCTTGTCGCCGGGTTTGCTGTTCCGCATGCCAAGAGCGACGCGATCCATACGCCGGGCGTTGCCGTGCTCAAGCTGGCCGAGCCCGTCGAGTGGCCGAGCTTTGACGGCGTGCCCGTCGATGTCGCGCTTGCGCTGTACGTGCCCGCCGGCGAAGCTGGAACCACGCATCTACGCCTGCTTTCAAAGGCTGCCGTGATGCTGATGGACGCCGGCTTCCGCGACAAGGTGCGCGCGAGCACCGATCCCGTCGAGATCGCGGAGCTTATTAACGCCGGGCTCGAGGGTTAGGTGTAACCTGCCCGCTCAATCAATTGATCCTTCTCCAAGGAAAAGGGCCGCAACGCCATGCGACGTTGCGGCCCTGCCTATGTTTCCCAGGATAAAACCTGCCAAAATAAATCTATAGGTTACGCCGTTTTACAAACGGCGTAACTGCTTGGCGCTGCGCAGGCCCCGGGCACGGCAATCTGACGTTCAACTTCACGGGCGCGACCAAAAGGTCAGCGCCCGCTTGTTTCACGTCACGTTGCCGCACCCGGAACCTGCTCGCTCACTTATGCTCAACCTGAATTAGCTAATTTGGGGCTTTTTTGACTAGTTGGGCAACTAGGCTGGCGCAAATAGTCAAAAGTCCCGTCCAAAAAGACCGATCTGGTGTCGCGCCACAAAAACGGCCTATCTACTACGTTTGACCCGCACCGGTCGACCATAGCCGTGTTTTCTGAAAATCGGCAAGCCGTCTACCTGCGGTTTTAATTTCGTGTTTTTCGGCATGGTCGAGGGTGGCCAGCGAAACGTAGTAAATAGGCCCATTTCGTGGCGAGCAGTCCGATTCACGGTTCAAGGCAACCGGCTTCGAATGATCATTTGGAAGTTGCGGTGGAATAGTTCCTGTTTGGGCGCAAAAAGCCGTTAAACAGGAACTATTTCACCGCAACTTATTGGGGCGTTGCTTATTGATTCATGGCTCCGTGGATGTAGGGGGTGACCTCGGGGGAGATGTGGGCGCAGCCCAGCTCGCGCAGCGCGGACTCTATGGCGGCGGGCAACGGGGTCTTGCCCTCGCCGTCGACGGCAGCACCGCCGAGGGCGGCGATCTTGGCGACATCTGCGGGAGCGGCCTCGATATGCATGCAGCCGCCGACCAAGCGCGCGCGCACCTGCGCCAGATCAAGATCGTGCAGGTAATCCTCGCAGGCGCGAATCAGGGAGACCTTCTCGCGCGTAAGCTCCTCGCCTGTGGGAACGCGCGTGGCAAGACAGGCTCCCGCCGGAAGGTTCCAAACGGGATAGCCCCATGCGCGCAACAGCTCGCGCTCTTCGTCCTTGGTAAAGCCGACCTCCATAAGCGGCGAGCGCACGCCGAGCTCTTCTGCCGCACGCATGCCGGGGCGGTAATCGCCGCGATCGCTTGCGTTGCTGCCGTCGATGACGGTGGGAAAGCCGAGCGACTTGGCGTGGTTGACGATAGCGGTAAAGCCGGCGTGCTTGCAGTGGTAGCAGCGGTCGGCATCGTTGCAGGCTACCTGGGGGAGTTGCAGCTGATCGACCGAAAGGTTGAGCACGGGGAGCTTAAAATGCGCCCCCTCATCGCTCTGTCCGTCAACGGCCCGCTCAAACGAAGCCTGCTCGGGCGTACCGATGAGCGGCGTGGTGAGGTGAACAAGCAATGTGTTGGTGGGCATGGTGCGGGCGCAGACCGCGGCCAAAAAGCTGCTGTCGACGCCGCCGGAAAAGCCGATGGCGACGCGTCCATATGCCAAAAGCAGCTGCTCGAGCGCCGCGAGTTTGTCCTGAAGCTCCTTTGCAGGTGCGGTGGTGTCTGAAAACATGAAACGATCCTTGCCATTGAGTACTCGGTCGAAAACTATAATCCTACCGGGCTGCTTGTCATAAGATTTCTACCTATGTAACGAAAGTGCAATATGCTATATACGTTATATACAAGTTTGTAAAGTGCGGTAGAGTGACAGTAACGCAATCCGGTGAGGAGACCGATATGATCAAGGCTGTTATTTTTGACATGGACGGAACGCTGGTCGATACCGAGCGTCTGGGCATCAAGGCATGGAAAGCGCCCGCTGCTGAGCTGGGCGTCGCGATTGATGACACGCTGATTCATCAGTTTATCGGTCGCACGCTGCCCGATGTCATGGACATCCTTGAGGCGCATTACGGCAGCAGAGAAACCGCCGAGGCGATCTATCATCGCCACAAGGAGATTCGCGACGAGATGGTCAAGACCGAACTGGAGCTTAAGGCCGGCGCTGCCGAGTGCATAGACGAGCTGCTGGCTGCGGGCTATCACGTGGGCCTTGCGACGTCGTCGCGCTATGTCACGGCCGAACGCAACCTTAAGATGGTCGGTCTCTTTGACAAGTTTGAGACGGTGACTTGCGGCGAGGACGTCGTGCACGGCAAGCCCGATCCCGAGATGTATCTGCTTGCCTGCGAGCGCGCGGGCTTTGCCCCCGAGGAATGTGCCGTGGTCGAGGATTCGCGCAACGGCTGCGTCTCGGGTATCACGGCGGGTTGCCATGTCTTTGCCGTCCCCGATATTGTGCCGCTGCCGCAGGACGTGGTGGATGGCTGTGAGGCTGTGCTCGATACGTTGTTCGATCTGACGGCGGCGGTCAAGGCCGTGCGCTAGCGTTTGCGCCCGAGCCATTTCAATAGCATTTTAAAGATGCGGCCAACCGCTTAGCCGGGTGGCCGCATCTATATCCAAGATTCTGAACGTGCCCGTGGACGTTGTCTGCCGCTAGCGGTGACGACGACGCCCGCGCGGAAGCGTCGATACAGCCAGCCCCTCTTATCTCGCCTAGACTACAGTTTTGGCCGATAAGAGGGGCTTTGTGCTTTAAGCGGCCGAGGCAGCTGCCTTGGCAAGGAGTTGGCGGGGCTTTGGACGTTACGAGTTACTCCAAGAGCCAGTCGATTACGTTGCGCTTGCGAACTCCTTCGTAGTTTGCGTCAGCAAATAGCGTGTCGAGCGTAAGAAGTGTCTTGGGATAGTTGTCTCGGACCTTGTTAAAGGGGGCCAGCTCGCGGTTGAGGGTAGTTTCGTCGAGCGTGGTGGCTGAAACCTGAAAGTAGGCCGTCTCGTCTGAGCCTAGGGCAACAAAATCGATTTCCCCATCATCGATATCGCCCACGTAGACGTCGTATCCGCGGCGTAGGAGCTCGAGATAGACAACATTTTCGAGGATATGACCGATGTCGCTGCTCTGAGTTTTGACGAGAGCGCCTCTAAGTCCAAGGTCGACGGCGTAGTATTTGCCGTTTGTTGTAAGAAGCTGTCGACCGCGTACGTTGTAGCGCGGCGCTGAATACAGCACGAGACTGTCTGTTAGGCCTTTGAGGTACTTGGCGACGGTTTTCTGGTCGGTTTTGTTGCCGTTGGACGAGAGCGTATCGGAGATTTTTTTAACCGAGATTCGACTTCCGACGTTATGGAGTAGGAACTTGGTGATATCGCGCAGGGTCGAGACGTCCGAGACCTTCAGGCGTTCGATAACGTCGCGTATGACTATGGTGTCGTAGAGGCTCATAAGGTAATCGCGCACCTGGGAGCCTTGGATACCCGTTTCGGCGATAAAGGGAAAGGAGCCCCGGGTGATGTACTCGTCAAACAGCTGGGTAGGAGCCTTTCCGCCATTAGTTTTTGCCGAGCAAAACTCTTTAAAGGAGAGGGGCAGCATCTTGAGCTCTACGTAGCGACCGGATAGTAAGGTTGCCAGCTCGCTCGAGAGCAGATAGGCGTTGGAACCGGTTATGTAGAGATCGACATTGTCTTTGATAAACAGGCTGTCGACGGCTTTTTCGAAGTGCTTGACATGCTGTATCTCGTCCAGAAAAACGTAGTTCATCTTATCGGGGACGAGTCTGGCGGAAACGTAGTCGTAGAGTGCTCTATACGACGTAAGAGACTCGAACTCCAGGTCTTCAAAGTTGAGGGATATAATCTGGGCATCTGTGGTTCCATGGTCGCGCAAATGACCACGGTAAATCTCGAATAGCTTCGATTTACCGGACCTACGCACGCCTGAAACGACCTTGATAACATGCGAGTCTTTCCACGAAATGAGCCAGTCGAGGTACTGTTTGCGGTCAATCAAATCCATAAAGCCTCTCCCTGGGTCTGAAAACATTGGAGCAAAATCAATATTCTTATGAAATTACAAAAAATATGGAACCGAATCCATTTTATCAAAATAATTCATGAAAATATGGATTGCATTCCATAAATATCCGTAGCTGTAGCCTTGGCTAATGGGCGTGGGGCCAGTAAAAAGCGCCGCAGCGGGGCTGTTTCCGCTGCGGCGCTTTTTACTACAGGTAGGCGCCCAGGTTGATGGCGGTGGCTTCGGCCTGGCTGCTTGCCTGGGTGCTGGCGCGCTCCAGTAAAAACGGGCGTACGAGCTCTTGGCGGCTGATGTCCTCGGCGGCCGTGACCGTGGTGACGGTGCGCGCGGCGGAGCCGATGCGGACTCGTTTGGTCTTGGCGACAGGCTTATCCTCGATCTGCTCCATGAGCAGCTGCACGCCCTTGCGGCCAATCTCGTAGCCCGGAGGCGCTACCGTGGTCAGTGGGACCGACCCGCTCCAAGCAAGCGGGTTGCCGTCGCAGCCAGCCACGCGAACCTGCTCGGGGACGGAGATGCCTTTGTCGACCAGCGCCGAGATGACGCCCGAGGCCAGTACGTCGGTCAGGCCGATGACAAAATCGGGGCGCTCGTCGCCGGAGCGCTCGGCAATCTGGGCGCCGATGCTGTAACCGTCGGCAGCGGTATTCCATTCGCCGGCGTCGATGACTTCGATCTTGATATCGGGGTGCAGGGCAAGGGCCTTGTGAATGCCAAGCACACGTAGTGTGAGCTGCATAAATGCCGCTCTGCCCACAACGGTGATATGGCGTGCGCCACGGGCAACGGCGAGCTCGGCGATAATGCGCCCCTGTGCCTCGTTGTCGGCGGCCACGTAGTAGCCGGGCTCGGAACAGTGGATGTCCAGATGGACGATCGGCACGGGCATCTTGGCCATGGCGGGGTGCCAGTCGGGGGACGCCATGGGCTGAACCATGACGCCGGACATCTGCGTGCCCATAAAATAGCGCAGGTAATGATCCTCGAGAATGTCGTCGTTATCGGCATTGGCGATGAGCAGGTCATAGCCGTGCTTGCGTGCCTCGTTGTGGGCACCGCTGGCAATTTGGAGCGAAAAGCCGTGGTCGAGGCGGGGGAGGACGAGGCCAAAGGACTTCGTGGTGCCGCCTGCCAATTGACGAGCGCTTTGGTTGGGCAGGTAGCCCAGGCGATTGATGGTCTCGTTGATAAGCTTGAGGGTCTCGGGGCGCAGCTTTTCGGGATGGTTGAGCGCGTTGGAAACCGTGCCCAGCGAGACTCCCGCCTCGCGCGCGACATCGCTGATTTTTACCTTTGCCATAGCGGCCCCTTTGATGCGTTTCAAGTACAAGCCAGATTGTAGCATCCCAAACCTACCAAAAAGGGACAGGTTTATTTTGGCAGGTTTTATCTGGGGAAACGCCGTTGCCAGCGCGACCACCACAAAGGGGACAGGCACCTTTGTGGTGGCTTGAACTGCCTGGGCCTTCAATTGTCTCGATCTGTAACACCTGGACGGCAAAACCGGCTCTACCTGTTACAGATCGAGACATAGTGCAGGGGCCGAACTGTAATGTCTCGATCTGTAACACTAAGCCGGCTTCCGGAGCCCCAGATGTTACAGATCGAGATCTTTCGCTGGGACAGAGCGCCGCCCCGGTCCAAACCACCACAAAGGTGGCTGTCCCCATTGTGGTGGTTTGGACCGGCTGGGCATGTGTGCATCGGGTGGTATCTAAGTTGAGATACCACATCTGGTATATCAGCTTGCGCCTGCGTGAGTACAATACTCGAACGTTATGCGTCTCAGCGCCCCTTGTGCGTGGACGTCTTGCAGTCACGCGAACGAAGGGATTTATCTTATGTGCGGAATCGTCGGCTACACCGGCTCTGATATTGCAAAGAACATCCTGGTCACGGGCCTCAAGCGTATGGAGTATCGCGGCTATGACTCCTCGGGTGTCGCGCTCGAGGTGGGCGAGGGCGCCGCGGCACACCTCGATGTCATCCGCCGCGTGGGCAAGGTCGCGGGCTTGGAGAGCGAGCTTTCCAACATCGACAGCGACGCTACCTGCGGTATCGGCCACACCCGTTGGGCCACCCACGGCAAGCCCTCCGTCGTTAACGCTCACCCCCACACCAGCTGTGACGGTCGTATCGCCATCGTCCACAACGGCATCATCGAGAACTTCGCCGAGCTGCGCGAAGAGCTGGAGGGCCGCGGCCACCACTTTAAGAGCGAGACCGATACCGAGGTCTTCGCGCATCTGATCGAAGAGGCTTATGCCGAGACGCACGACCTGATGGCCTCCGTGCGCGAGGCGTGCACCCACGTGGTCGGTGCCTATGGTCTGGCCGCCGTGTGCGCTGACGAGCCCGGCGTGATCGCCGTGGCCCGCAAGGATTCCCCGATCGTGGTCGGCGCGGGCGAGACCGGCGCCTATGTTGCCTCCGATGTCATCGCGCTCATCGACGCCACCCGCGATGTCGTGGTGCTCGAGGACGGTCAGTTTGCCAAGCTTACGCCCGCAGGCGTCGAGTACACCGACGAGGCCGGCAACGTTATCGAGCCCAAGGTCACCCACATCGACTGGGACCTGGACATGGCAGAAAAGGGCGGTTATCCCGACTTTATGCTCAAGGAAATCCACGAGCAGCCGCGCGTCGTGCGCGACACGCTGGTTGGTCGTATGACGCCGGCCGGCGAGCTCGACATCGACGAGCTGGGCCTTTCGCTCGAGGAACTCAACGACATCGACCGCGTCTACGTGATCGCTTGCGGAACCAGCTATCATGCTGGCCTCATTGCCAAGAATCTCATTGAGGGCTGGGCTCGCATCCCCACCGAGGTGGAGGCGGCCAGCGAGTTCCGTTATCGCAACCCCATCATCACGCCGACGACACTTGTCGTTGCCGTGTCCCAGTCGGGCGAGACGGCCGATACCCTTGCCGCCATTCGCGACGCGCGCATCAAGGGTGCCAAGGTCTTCGGCATCACCAACGTGGTGGGCAGCCCCGTGGCACGTGAGAGCGACGGCGTCATCTACACCAAGGCCAACAAGGAGATCGCGGTCGCCTCGACCAAGAGCTTCATCGGCCAGGTCGTGAGCCTGACGCTGCTGGCTCTGCTGCTGGCGCAGGTCAAGTACCGCCTGACCACCAAGCAAGCGCGCATGCTGTTCCGCGAGCTTTCCGATACGGCCGAGCAGATCCAGTGGATTTTGGATACCCAAACCGAGGCCGTGCATGAGGCCGCCCTGCTGTGCAAGGATGCGCAGTCGGCGCTGTTCGTGGGCCGTGGCATGGGTGCCGCTATTTCCTACGAGGGTGCGCTCAAGCTCAAGGAAGTCAGCTACCTGCACGCCGAGGCATATGCCGCCGGTGAGATGAAGCACGGCCCTATTGCCCTGATCGACCCGGGCTTCCCTGTCATCGCCGTGGCCACCAAGAGTGCCACCTACGACAAGACCGTGTCGAACCTTATGGAGTGCAAGGCGCGCGGCGCCAAGGTCATCGTCGTTGCCACCGAGGGCGACGAGGAGATCAACAAGATCGCTGACTGCATCATCCGCGTGCCGGCAGTCCGCGACGTGTTCAGCCCCATCACGGCGAGCGTTCCGCTGCAGCTGCTCGCCCGCGAGGTCGCCATCCTGCGCGGCTGCGACGTCGACCAGCCTCGTAACCTGGCCAAGAGCGTCACGGTAGAGTAGTTGGTTCCGCCGTTCTAGCGGCTAAGGCCCGGCTCCGCGTCATTAGACGGAGCCGGGCCCTTTTTTGCATTTGACCAGATAAAACCTGCCAAAATGAACCTGTCCCTTTTTGGCAGGTTAGCGGAGCTTGCTGGTCTCGAAGTACTCGGGGAACTGGTCCAGAACCTCGGTTTGGTTGCGGAACATCATGTGCAGGTGCTTGCTGACCAAAAAGCTCGCTTCGATGGGGTCGCGACCGGCGATAGCGCGGCGAATCTGCTTGTGCTCGTTCACGATGTCCTGATTGTCGAGAACCTGCGTGGCAGCGCGCAGCCAGCGGAAGCGCTCCAGGTCGGCATTGGTCTCCTCGAGCCACGACCACACGGTGCTGCGACATGCGATGCTAAAAATCATGTGATGCATGAGGTTGTCGCTCAAAAAGAAGCCGATGCGATCCTCTTCGGCCATGGCCTTTTCCTGCAGCGCGATGGCGCGGTCGAGCTGCTCGATGCCGGCCGACGTGGCGCGCGCACAGCACTCCACGATCACCTGTTTTTCCAGATGCTCGCGGATGTAACAGGCACTCTCGGCAAGGGTGAGGTTGATGGGTGAGACGTAGGTGCCGCTCTGGGGCACGGTGCGCACCAGCCCTTCCTGCGCCAAGCGAACCAAAGCCTCGCGCACGGGCGTGCGACCCATGTCCAGGTCGTCGCAAAGCTGCTTGACGCCCAGCTTTTCGCCCGGCTTGTAGTCCAGATAGACGATCTTGCGTCGAATGGTGTGGTAGGACTGGTCCTGTAGGCTCGTTTCCTGCTCGCCGACGTGCATCGATTCTTCCATAGCGCCTCGCAACTGTTCTATCAAACTCATATGTCAGTTGTTAATTATGCCGCGAATCAGCTTTCCGCGGTGGGTAATTCGGCTGTCGCCCGAGAACTATTGCGGCATCTTAGTCTGTATTTGCGCAAGGCTATGCCCAATGTTGCCGTATCATAAGCCGTCGCAAACGTGAAATAGAAAGAAGGAATCCCATATGCAACTGGCGAATATCGTACGCGAGCGCTGGAAGGGTGTCTTGTTCTGCCTGATCATCGCTATCCCCGCAACGCTGCTCGGCAAACAGATTGAGGTGGTCGGCGGGCCGGTATTTGCCATCCTCTTCGGCATGGTCCTGGCGCTCGTCTTTCCCAAGAATCGCCGCGAACAGCTCGCCGCCGGTGTCACCTATACGTCTAAAAAAGTCTTGCAGTACGCGGTTATCCTGCTTGGCTTTGGCATGAACCTGTCCCAGATCCTGTCCAAGGGCGCCCAGTCGCTGCCGATTATCGTGGCGACGATCTCGACCTCGCTTGTCATCGCCTTTGTGCTCTGCCGCGTTATGAACGTGCCGAGCAAGATCGCGACGCTTGTGGGTGTGGGTTCGTCGATTTGCGGCGGTTCTGCCATCGCCGCGACCGCGCCCGTCATCGATGCCGACGATCGCGAGATTGCCCAGGCTATTTCGGTCATCTTCCTGTTTAACGTTATCGCGGCGCTCGTGTTTCCGACGCTCGGCGGTATGCTCGGGCTGACCAACGAGGGCTTTGGCCTGTTTGCCGGCACCGCCATCAACGACACCTCGTCCGTAACGGCTGCGGCGAGCGCCTGGGACAGCATGCATCCCGGCGCCAATGTGCTCGAGAGCGCTACGGTGGTCAAGCTCACCAGGACGCTGGCCATTATTCCCATCACGTTGGTCCTCGCATGCTGGCAGATGCATCTGGCGCGCAAGGCCGGCGGCGACGCCAAAAGCACGTTCTCGCTTAAACGCGCGTTTCCCATGTTTGTGCTGTTCTTTGTGCTGGCGAGCGTAATCACCACGGTGCTTCAGCTTCCCGTGTCCATCACGGCGCCCATCAAGGAGCTGTCGAAGTTCTTTATCGTGATGGCCATGGCGGCTATTGGCTTTAATACCGATATCGTCGAGCTGGTCAAAAAGGGCGGCAAGCCCATCGCGCTGGGCTTTTGCTGCTGGATTGGCATTGCGTGCATGAGTTTGGGAATGCAGCACGTGCTGGGAATCTGGTAGAGGAGTAGCTTATTCGCGTGCTGGTTGCTGGTTGCTGGTGAGCGCAAGCCTACGGTGGAGCGATAGGAGCTCTTGCGGGTATGGCTTGTCCGCAGGTTTATAAGTCCCGAAGAGCTCTTATCGCCCCGCCAGGATGGCGATGCGGGGCAACACCTATACTCGCAGGACGGCGCTTTCTGCCCTATAGTGTTTGGTGAGCAATATCGTTCAATTTTGAAACACTCGGTCGTGCGACCGTCGGCGGTTGCACGTCGCCGCGGACAGGGGCAAATAATGGATAGCGATGCCAAGCTGAACATCTTGACCGAGGCCCTGGCTGCTGCCGGGGCCTCGGCATTGGCAATCGATGCGCGCGGGGACGTCGCGATTTCGACCATGAATGACGCGGCGCTTGAGCGGGATGTGGCGGCTTTTGTCGCTGAGCGCCTCGACCGTATAGGAGACGGCGCGCGTCTGGTTATGGGGCGTGCGGGTACGCGCCTGAGCCTGACCGTTCGCCCCACCGACAAAGAGGGCGGGGGCCTTTGGGTTGTCGTGGTCCGCGAGGTGCGCGGCGCCGCGGCGCATGCGGGCATCGAGTGGCTCAACGCCGACGAAGTTGAGGCCCGCTACGAATCGAGCGCGTACGGCATCGTTGAGGGGGCGGCCTCGGTAGCTGCGCCGGTTGCCGAGAGCTACGCGCGCGGTGTGCCCCTTATGCTCGAGGGTGAGCTGGGAGCGGGTCAGGTTGAGATCGCCAAGCGCCTCTATCTGGACGGTCCTTTTGCCGATCAGCCCTTTGTTTCCGTCGCGCTCGATGAGCTTACCGATCGCGGTTGGCGCCATGTGCTCAAAAGCTCCGAATCGCCGCTGTTCCAAACGGGGCTGACACTTTGCATTGAGGGCTGGAATGCGGTTGGTCCCCAGCGCCTTCGCGAGCTCGTTTCCACGATGGCCGACACCGCGTTGGCGACGCGCTGCCATGTGGTGCTGACGGCGAACGACATGCCGGGCGGCAGCGAAAGTGATCAAGCCGCCTTTGTGACCGAGCGCTTCGCCTGTGCGGTGAGCGTGGCGCCGGCAATCGCCGAGCAGGGAGCCGCGTCGACGAAGGTTGCGCGCTATTTGGAATATCTCGCTGATGCATTTGGGACGGCAGCGCCCACACTGTCTGCTGCGGCGACGAAGACGCTCGATGCTTACCGCTGGCCGCGCAATTATCTGCAGCTCCGCGAGGTCTCGGAACGACTGTATATATTGGTGGGGGCGGGCACGGTGGATCGCGCTGTGGCGGAGGAAGTGCTAGCCCAAGAGGACGTGATTAAGACCGCAACCTTTGGCGCCCCGACACTCGAAAGCGACCTGTATATCCTGCGACCGCTGATCGATACCGAGCGAGATATCGCGCATCTGGTTGTAGACCATCTCCATGGCAACCGAACCCGTGCGGCGGAGGTGCTGGGCATAAGCCGAACAACGCTGTGGCGCTTGCTGAAGGACGATGACCGTTGAGCGAGGCGCCCGTGACCGCGCGCGACGCGTGTGCTACAGTCCAAAGCGTTATTGTTTCGATTTGGTTACGGCGTGCGGGGGCGTATGGCTGAGACTACAAAACCGAGCCGCAGAAGGCGGAGCGCCGCGCCGGTCAACCGACGCACAACATCGGTGACGTGGGGCAAACACGCCTCGGGGTTTGATGGCTCGTTCAAACGCACTAAATACGGCTATCCTTCGGCAAGCGCCCGCTTGGCCATGCAGGCAGAGTCCTCGTTGTGGGGCCGCAAACGCGTGGTGGGCTCAAAGCTCAAGCACGACGGAACGCTCGGTTACATCAGCCGCGGGGCGGCTCGTCGCAGCGGACTCAATCCGGCTGGTTGGCATCGTTATGTTCCGATCGCGGTCGTCATTGCGGTGATCGTCATCGCACTCGCTGCGCTTGGCTACGCCGGCGGCGGCGCCAACTTGGACGCAGTGTTTAAATCGCCCGAGCTCGCGCATGCAGGCACAGAAGTTGTCGAGGGCGCTCAGACCCAGACGGGCGTCGCGCCCCAGCGCGGTATCGTTGCGGCAGCCTCCACCATCGCCGATGCGCAAAAGGACGAGGGCGAACAGGGCGACGACGCCGAAACGACTCAAACGAACGAAACGACGACAACTCCATCGGCAAGATAAGTTGCGAGCGGGTCCGCCGTTCGTTAGAACGGCGGAACTAATTACTTCACGTACACCACGTTGTCGCGGCGGGGTTTGGGCTCGGGTAGCGTGTCCTCGGCATAGCCCAGAATGCAGTGACCGACACCGCGCAGGCTGCCGTCGGCGGGCAGGCCCCAGCTGGCCAGCAGCTCCAGGCCCTCGGGCGAGTCAAAGACCTCATGCGCGCGGTGAATCCAGCACGAATCGACACCCAGTGCATAGGCGGCGTTGAGCAAGTTGCCCATGGCGAGCGAGCCGTCTTCCAGATGTGTGGGCACGCTGCGGTCGACCAGCACCACCACAACGGTCTTGGCGCCATAGAAGGGGTCACTGTTGCCGCCCATGACCTGGGCGTTGAGCTGTGAGAGACGCTCGACGGTCGCGGGGTCGGTGACGGCGACAAACGTCACCGGCTGGCGGCCCATGCCGCTCGGTGCATATTGCCGGCTTCGATAATACGTGCAAGCTTTTCGGCCTCGACGGGACGATCGCTGTATTTGCGGCAGCTGCGGCGGTGGATGAGCGCTTCGATAGTCTCCATGGTGTCTCCTTGTAGTGGCGTTGCAGATGCCCCGTTCATACCCGTCGGGCTCAAACGATAGACGGTCAATTGCCCGACCAAAAGGGTAGATTCCAATTGGGAAAGTAGGTTTGCATAAAAGTACCTTCAGAATGTGACAAACAAATGGGATGGTTAAACGTTTTATCCCGTCTACCCTGCGGTTTTTTACCACTTGCCTAAATGACGAACGCATAACCTCTGATAAAGGTTTTACTAAAGGAGTACCAACGTTTATCAATGCGCCATGGTGGCGCCGGGCCAGGAGGTAACATCATGTTCCAGGCTGGAGATGTCGTCGAGACCGACTTCGAAGGATTTCTGAAGCTGCTGCGTTCCAAGACGCGCGCTTTTGTGACGATTGACGATCACGAGTACTACATCACGCACACCGATGGCTATTGGCGTGTTCAGGATTGCGAGGCCCTCAACGACAAGGGCCACTTTACTGACTGCTCCGAGCTGGTCAACACAGTCTGCGAGGTCGTCGAGCTGCCGTGGATTGCCGGCAAGAGCCTGCATGACAGCTTCTCGGGCGCTACGGTCTATGAGGCCGTCGCCGCTTAACAGGCAATAAAACCCGATTTTCACGTGACCGCTGGCGCCGCCCCCGCGCCGGCGGTCTTTTTCTGCCGATATGCCATGTAGAGCCGTCCATATTTAACGAGTCTATTGACGATAGTCAAAACTCGGACTAATCTAGAGATACAAAATTGGTCAAAAATCGGACAATCGAATGGTGGGATAGATGAATAGTGCGGTTACGCTGGTCGACTTCGACCGGTTGCTCAATGGACTCGACCATATCTATTCGGAGTTCTCGCGCGCCTGCGGCCTTTCGGACTGCGCTTACTGGATGCTCGTCGATACCAGCACGGCGGGCGGCAGTATTGCCGTAAGCCGCCTGACGAGCGAATGGTTCTACAGCAAGCAGACCATCAACTCGGCAATTAAAACCTTGACGGCGCGGGACTTTGCAACGTTGGAGTTTGCCGAAGGCAGCCGTAAGAACAAGGTTGTGCGTTTGACCGAAGCGGGCATGCGGTTTGCCGAGCGTTATGCGCTGCCGGCACTCAAGGCCGAGCAGCGAGCCTTTGGCGCGCTTGAGCCGTGTGAGCAACGCGAAATCATGCGCCTAATCGGAAAATTTTCCCATGCGCTCGGCGATGAGTGCGATGCCTTTAAGCAGCATATCGCTGCCGAGAGCCAGGCCGAGAATCAAGGTGAGGGGGAGTCGTGCGACTCTTAATGAGGTTTATGAAGCCGTATCGCAGGCTTGTCGCGGTGACGTTGTTGGTGCTGCTAATCGACAACGTTGGCACACTGCTGGTACCCACGATGTTAGCGAACATGGTCAACACCGGTATCACCACGGGCGATGTCGACTACATTTTGCGCAACGGTCTCTACATGCTTATCGCGACCGGCATGGCCAGCGGCGGCGCGGTGTTGGGCTGCTATCTTTCGGCGCGCCTGGCCGCCAACGTGGCCTGCGATATCCGCAATGCCGTCTACGACAAGTCGCTCGAGCTGTCTGCCAGTGACTTTGAGCGCTTTGGCACGGGTTCGATGATCACGCGCTCGCTCAACGACATCAACGTGATTCAGCAGGCGATTCTGCAGACCATTCAGCTGGTGCTGCCGGTGCCGTTCCTGGCGGTGGCAGGCATCATCTTCGCCTGGCTCATCGATCCGGCCATGGGCACGCTTTTGGGCGTAGTGGTCGCGATCGTGCTGGTTGCGGCGGTCTTTACGGTTGCCAACGCGGCTCCGATTTTTATGCGCTTGCAGAGCTTTATCGACCGCATGAACGTGGTGCTGCGCGAAAACATCGTGGGCGTGCGCGTCATCCGTGCGTTTAACAAGGAGCGTCGTGAGGAACAGCGCCTGGACGAGGTGTTTAGCGACTACGCCGCCAACGCCATAAAAGTCAACCATCTGTTTGTGGGCCTCGACAGCTCCACCTTCTTTCTGATGAATATCGCCGAGGTGGCGGTACTGTGGGTGGGCGGCAACCGCGTGGGCGCCCACGCCATGCAGATCGCGAGCATCTCGGCGGTGCTGGAGTACGCGCTTCTGATCCTGTTCTTTGTGATGATGGCCCAGATGGTGGTACTGACGCTTCCGCGTGCTGCCGCGTGCCTGAACCGTGCGCAGCAGGTGCTGGAGATTGAGCCGAGCATCGTGGACGGCGAGCGTACGCTGGGTGACGGGGCGCCTGCCTCCGGGGGCGATGCGGATGCGGTCGCTGAGTTCGATCACATGTCGTTTCGTTTTGACGATGCCGATGAGGACACCCTGTACGACCTGAGCTTTGCCTGTCGTCGCGGTCAGACGACCGCGATTGTGGGCTCGACGGGCTCGGGCAAGTCGACGGTGGCAAAGCTTCTGCTGCGCTTCCACGATGCCACCAAGGGCGTCATTCGCCTGGACGGCGTCGATCTGCGCGAGCTTTCGCAAGGTGAGATTCGCGGGCGCATCGCCTATGTGCCGCAGAAGGCATGGCTGTTCTCGGGCACCGTGGCAAGCAATCTGCGCTTTGGCAACGAGGACGCGACCGAGGCGGACATGCTTCATGCGCTGCAGGTTGCCCAGAGCACCTTTGTGCTCGATCAGCCGCAGGGGCTCGATACCCCGGTTGCCCGGGGCGGTACGAACTTTTCGGGCGGCCAGCGCCAGCGCCTGGCCATTGCTCGCGCGCTCATGAAGCGCGCCGACCTGTATATCTTCGACGACAGTTTTTCTGCTCTGGACTTTAAGACTGATGCGGCCCTGCGCCATGCGCTGCAGGACGAGACGCGCGACGCCGCGGTGCTTATCATCGCGCAGCGCATCTCGACGATTCTGCACGCCGACCAGATTGTCGTGCTCAAGGATGGCGAGGTCGTGGGCTTGGGCACGCATGGCGAGCTTATGGAAACCTGTGAGGTATACCGCGCCATCGCGGAATCGCAAATGAAGGGAGGTGAGTAGCATGACTGGGGAGCTCAAGAAGCGCAGCGACGCTATCGATGCCGCCGCTGCGGACGCTGCCGAGGAAGCGGTCGAGCAGACTGCCGCGCCGACCGAGCTGGATGACGTTGCCAAGGCCGCGGCCGAGCGCGAGGCGCGTCGCCAGGCGTTGTACGAGGAAAACGAGCGCGCCGAGGACGAGCGTGCGCGCGCCGAGGCGGAGCGCATGCGCGATGTGGACGATGAGGATGAGGACGGGAAACCTCGCGACACCTGGGCGACGGTGCGCCGCCTGTGGAGCGAGGCCGCCGGCGACCATTGGCGCTTCTATGTCGTGTTCGCGAGCATCGTGTTCTACGTCATTTTTAATACCGCCGCGCCTGCCTACAGTGCTCGCGTGATTGACGAGCTGTGGGGCCACATTCAGGTGGCGTTTGCCAACGACACCACCTTTAGCATCACCTGGGATCAATGCGGCAAGACCATCTTCGTCTACTTCTTGATCTGGACGGCCGCCGCCTCGTTCTATGCGCTGCAGAGCTTTTTGATGTCGAGCGTTGCCGAGCGTCTGAATCTGCGTCTGCGCAACCGCATCGCGCAAAAGCTCAGTCGTCTACCGCTCGCCTACTTTGACGCGCATCGCCCCGGCGAAGTGGTCAGCCGAGCGACCAACGACTTGGACAAGATGTCCGAGAGCATGCAGCGCGGATTGCTGCAGCTGCTGGTATCGATCGGTACCGTGACGGGCGCCATCATCATGATGTTCGTCTATAGCGTTAGGCTCACGTTGATCTTTTTGGGTTTTACGGCGGTATCGCTGCTGGTGACCAAGGTGGTTTCGCGCCGTACGCATGATGTGACGGGCGAGCGTCAGGAGTGGGTGTCCAAAATCACGAGCGCGGTCGAGGAAGGCTATTCGGGCCGTTTGGTGATTCGCGCATTCAACCGTGAGCACCAGAGCTCTGCCGAGGTGCACGAGGCCTCGGGCGAGCTGGCGCGCGTGAGTACCAAGGCCGACTTTATGATCAACGCCGTCGGACCCGCGGTTCGCTTTATCGGTCGCCTGGCGCAGATCGTGATTGCGCTCGTGGGCTGCAGCATGCTGGTTGCCGGTCACATGACCGTCGGCGTGTTCCAGGCGTTCTTCCAGTTTATCTACGAGGCGTCCGAACCCATGACGCAGCTGTCGTTCACTTTCAACTCGCTGCAGGGCGCGCTGGCGAGTGCGGAGCGCGTGTTCGACCTGCTCGATGAGCCCGAGATGGAAGCCGATCCGCTGCCGGACGAGGCCGCCAAGCTGCCGGGTTGCGTTGAGGGCCGCGTCGCTTTTGAGCATGTGCGCTTTGGCTACACGCCCGAAAAGCCGCTCATGCGCGACGTGTCGTTTACCGCCGAACCGGGTCAGAAGATTGCGGTGGTGGGAACCACGGGTGCGGGTAAGACCACGCTCATCAACCTGCTCATGCGCTTCTACGAGATTGACGGCGGCCGCATTACGCTCGACGGTGTGGATACGCGCCTCATGAACCGCGGTGAGCTACGTCAGCAGTTTGGCATGGTGCTGCAGGACGCCTGGCTGTTCGACGGCACGATTGCCGAAAACATCGCCTACGGCTGCCCCGAGGCAACGCGCGACGAGATCGTGGCTGCCGCCCGCGCCGCGCAGGTCGACTTCTTTGTGCGCACCATGCCGCAGGGCTACGACACGCATGTGGCCAACGATGCCGAAAGCATCAGCCAGGGCCAGCGTCAGCTGCTGACCATTGCACGCGTGCTGCTCAACAACCCGGCGATTCTCATCCTGGACGAGGCGACCTCAAGCGTGGACACGCGTACCGAGCTTGCCATCGGCCGTGCCATGGACGCGCTCATGCATGGGCGCACGAGCTTTGTGATCGCGCATCGCCTGTCGACGATCGTGGATGCCGACCTGATTCTGGTCATGGATCACGGCAACATTATCGAGCAAGGCACGCATAGGGAACTGCTGGCTGCCGAGGGTGCCTACGCCGACCTCTATCTGAGTCAGTTCGCATAATGTGACAAAGGGACAGTCCCGCATGTCACATTGGAAACAAGGCGCGCCGGGGATTGATTCCCTGGCGCGCCTTTTGCGTCGGTGCCGATGTTGTTTTGTGCCGCTCGCGTTCCTAGTGCTCGTCCACGAGCTTGGCGACGAGGGCCTTGAGCTCGGCCACCTCTCGCTCGAGTTCCTTGACGCGGCGGGCGTTCTCGGTGATGCCCTGGCGGTTGAGGGCGCTCTGCTCGGCGGCGTCATCGGGCATGTACTCGCGATGCTGCTTAGCATCGAAGCTTTCTTCGAACACGCGGCAGCCGTTGCGCTTGATGATGCGCCCGGGCACGCCCACGACGGTGCAGTTATCGGGTACGTCTTTGACGACGACCGAGTTGCCGCCGATCTTGACGTTGTTGCCGATGCGGATGTTACCGAGCACCTTGGCGCCTGTGCCCACAGTGACGTTATTGCCGAGCGTTGGGTGGCGCTTACCGGTTTCGTTGCCGGTGCCGCCGAGCGTGACGCCCTGGTAGAGCACGCAGTTGTCGCCCACGATGGTAGTTTCGCCAATAACGACGCCCATGGCGTGGTCGATAAAGAAGTGCTTGCCGATCTGAGCGGCGGGGTGAATCTCAACACCGGTGATATGGCGGGTGAGCTGCGAGAGCACGCGGGCGAGCGAGCGATGGCCGTGCTCCCAGAGCCAGTGCTCGGGCACATGGTTCCACTTGGCGTGCAGGCCGGGGTAAGACAAGAAGATGACCAGGCCGTTTTGCGCAGCGGGGTCCTGTGCCTGGACGGTCTTGATGTCCTCGCGAATGGTATTGATAAAGCTCACCGGCCGCCCTCCCTTAGCGCCGCGACAATGCAATTCAATAAAGTATAGCGATTCGCTAGGGATTAGGAAGGGCGATCTTGTCCAGCTTTACGTGACAGGTGTCAGTTATGCAAACTTGCTGGGAATGAAGTCGCACTTTTGTGGGATTACGCCCGCGTCCGCGCCGCAACCGTATACTGGTCAACTTGGACGTGTCCGCGCCCACAACTGAGAGGTTTTACTTCATGGGTTTCATCAATTTCATTGCCGAGCTGCTCAAAGACCCGCGCACTGCGATCGCCAGTTGGATCGCCGCCGGCCCGCTTATGGCCTACGGCTGCGTGTTCCTGATCATCTTTATCGAGACGGGCGTGGTATTCTTCCCGTTCCTTCCCGGCGATTCGCTGCTGTTTGCCTCGGGCTTCTTTGCCCACAACGGCGGCTTTAATATCGTGGCCCTGCTGGCCGTCGCATGGGCGGCTGCCATTTTGGGCGATCAGTGCAACTTTATGATCGGTCACTTCTTTGGCAAAAAGATCATTGCCTCGGGCAAGGTCAAGGCCATGACGCCCGAGCGCATTAAAAAGTCCGAGGATTTCTTGGACAAGTGGGGCCACCTGGCCATCTTCCTGGGCCGCTTCTTCCCGTTTATCCGCACCTTTGTGCCTTTTATCGCCGGTATGGGCGGCATGCACTGGCGTAACTTTGTCATTTTTAACGTGCTGGGCGGCATTACCTGGTCGACGCTCTTTACGCTGCTGGGCTACTTCTTTGGCGGCATTCCCTTTGTGCAGGAGCACTTTGAGCTGCTGATTATCGGCATCGTCGCCGTGTCGATCATCCCGACCGTGGTCGGTTTGGTCAAGGCCAAGCTGGGCAAATAGAACGCGTAGATCGAGCCAGCGCGCAAACCGTGCAGTTGAGGCCCGTCACCGCTTACGGTGGCGGGCCTTTTTGCTTCGGTCAAATGAAAATACTTTACTTAGTTAAAGAAAAGCGTTTTATCCGACGCGTGTGCGGAGTACAATCTCGTGCATGCGAATCGACGTGCCATCGGCTTCGATGCCGTTCGCGTGTCCCGTCCGGCTCTACGCTCCGGGCGTGCGACGTTGCGACGCGGTCGGCCCCGGTCCTTGCGTGCGGGTTCGCGAGTATGCAACTGTGTATGTAAGGAGCGACATATGACTGTCGAGAAGAAGGATGTCGATTGGGGTAGCCTCGGCTTTGGCTACATGAAGACCGATTACAGCTACGAGGCTCATTGGAAGGATGGCGAGTGGGACGAGGGCGGCCTGACTACCGACCACACCCTGCATGTCTCCGAGTGCGGTGGCATCTTCCATTACTGCCAGGAGGTCTTTGAGGGCCTGAAGGCCTACACCGCCGAGGACGGCAGCATCGTTTGCTTCCGTCCCGACATGAACGCCGAGCGTATGTACAACTCTGCGCAGCGCCTCGAGATGCCCCCGTTCCCCAAGGACAAGTTCGTTGAGGCCGTCAAGCAGGTCGTTTCTGCCAACGCCGCCTGGGTTCCGCCCTTCGGTTCCGGCGCGACCCTGTACGTGCGTCCGTTTATGATCGGCTCCGGTGACGTGATCGGCGTGGCTCCCGCTCCTGAGTACACGTTCCGCATTCTCGTGACCCCGGTCGGTCCGTACTTTAAGGGTGGCCTTAAGCCCGTCAAGCTGCGCGTTTCCGAGTATGACCGTGCGGCACCGCACGGCACCGGCAACATCAAGGCCGGCCTCAACTACGCCATGTCCCTCAAGCCCACGATGGAGGCCCATCGCGAGGGCTATGCCGAGAACCTATATCTCGACTCCGAGTCCCGCACCTATGTCGAGGAGACCGGTGGCGCCAACGTCCTGTTCGTGAAGGAGGACGGCACGCTCGTCGTTCCGCAGTCGCACACCGACTCCATCCTGCCCTCCATCACCCGCCGTTCGCTCGTTCAGGTTGCTCAGGACCTGGGCATGACCGTTGACCAGCGTCCCGTCGAGTGGGCCGAGGTCAAGGCCGGCACCTTTGTCGAGTGCGGCCTGTGCGGCACCGCTGCCGTCATCTCCCCGGTTGGCGAGATCGACAACAAGGTTTACGGCGCCGACGAGACCGTGACCTTCCCGGCTGGCTACACCGAGATCGGCCCTGTGATGAAGAAGCTCCGCGAGACCCTGACCGGTATCCAGTCTGGTGCTGTTGAGGATAAGCACAACTGGGTTTACACCGTCGCGTAACCCGTCTTGCGGATTAGTCCGGCCCGAGGGCAACCTTCCTTTCCGGCGCGTCCTCGGACATGAAAGAACCCCCGCTGCGCACTACGTGCGGCGGGGGTTCTTT
>CALDCF010000037.1 GCA_937937635.1 uncultured Collinsella sp. | reverse complement strand
TCGCGAGTTCCGCACGAACAGGAGGCCACTTAATGTGGCCTCCGTCGTGAGCAGGACTGTAGAGCAGGAAACTTCATCAGTGCCCGCCCCACGGGAAACCAGCGGGATAGACCAGTTCAGATGGGGCTTTAATGCATGGGTGGCCTGTATTGGTTCAAATGGGTATCATACTGTGGTTACTGCATCGACTCTGCGATGCATGTTTGTACGTTCCCGGCGGTCGGTTTGCCAGAAGCGCCCCGTCGGTTGTTCCAGACCCGTTTCGAAGAAAGGAAACCACACTAACCTATGGCAGCTAAAAAATCATCTCCCTTGAAGATCATCCCGCTCGGCGGTCTTGACGGCATCGGCAAGAACATGACGGTCTTCGAGTGCGGCGACGACATGGTGCTCGTCGACGCCGGTCTCATGTTCCCGGATGACTCCCAGCCCGGTATCGATCTGGTGCTTCCCGACTACACCTACGTTCTGGAGAACGAGGAGAAGCTCCGCGGTATCATCGTCACTCACGGCCACGAGGACCACACCGGATCGCTTCCGTATCTGCTGCAGGACCTCAACAACAAGGTGCCCATCTTCTCGAGCAAGCTGACGCTCGGTTTTATCGAGGGCAAGCTCTCCGAGTTCCGCATCCGCGCGCCTAAGTTCCGCGAGGTCAAGGGCGGCAGCCATGTCAACCTCGGCGGCATCTCGCTCGACTTCTTCTCGATGACGCACTCCATCCCCGGCGCTCTGGGCGTGTTCATCCGCACCAATCAGGGCACCGTTATGCACACCGGCGACTTTAAGCTCGACCAGACGCCCATCGACGGCGTCACGCCCGACTACGCCGCTATCAGCCGCTTTGCCAAGCAGGGCATCGACCTGCTGCTTTCCGACTCAACCAATGCCACGGTTCCCGGCTTTACCAAGTCCGAGGCCGAGGTTGGTCCCAACCTGCTGCACGCCATCAAGAACGCCCCGGGTCGCGTGTTCGTCGCATCGTTCTCGAGCCACATCCATCGTTTGCAGCAGATCTGCGATGCCGCCCGCAAGTGCGGCCGTAAGGTCGTTGTGACCGGTCGCTCCATGCTCACGAACACCCGCGTGGCGCGCGAGCTCGGTTATCTCAACATCGATGATGCCGATATCATCGATGCCTTCGATATCGATAACCTGCCTGACGACAAGATCGTCGTCATGTGCACTGGTTCGCAGGGCGAGCCGCTGTCGGCTCTGTCCCGCATGGCCAATGGCGAGCACAAGACACTCTCCATTCACGAGGGCGATACCGTTATCCTCTCGGCAACTCCCGTTCCTGGCAACGAGAAGGCCGTCCAGCAGGTCGTCAACAGCCTGGCCAAGCTCGGCTGCGACGTGTGGGATAAGAACCGCGCTCTCGTCCACGTCTCGGGTCACGGTAGCCAGGAGGAGCTCAAGCTCCTGATGGCCATGGCCAAGCCCACGTACTTTATGCCGGTTCACGGTGAGGCCGTGCATCTGCGCGCCCATGCCCAGCTGGCCCGCAAGATGGGCATCAAGGACGATCATATCTTTATCCTCGATAACGGCGACACGCTCGAGATGCGCGGTGGTATCGTCAAGCGCGGCACGCCCGTCGAGTCCGGCGTCGTCTACGTCGACGGTCTGCGCATCGGCGATACCGACCCCATCGTACTGCGCGATCGCCAGAAGCTCGCCAACGACGGTATGGTTACGGCTGTCGCCATCGTCTCGCTCAAGCACAAGAAGATCGAGGCCATCGAGTTCTCGGGCCGCGGCGTTTCGTTTGCCATCGACGACCAGTTCTCCGAGGATGCCTCCGCGTCCATCATGAAGACGATCGAGAAGGGCAAGTTCAGCTTTACCAGCAGCGGTTCCGACGCCATTCGCAAGGCCGTGCGCGACTCGCTCTCCAACTTTATCTGGAGCCGTACGCGCACTCGCCCGATGATCATCCCGGTCGTCATGGAGGTTTAGTTTGGCGCGCGGATCTGCACAAAACGCCAAAGGCAATAAGGCCAACAACCAACCGGCATCTGCTAAGGGTGCCGGTTCCCATCTTCGTGCCAATAAGGGCCATGAGGCAGACTTCCACGATTTTGAGCCCTTGGTCGAGCCTTCGGCCAATCGCGATATCGCCGGTGTGGTCATCGCCGTTTTGGCGATCGCGTCCTTCATTGCCGTGATCTCTCCGGCAACAGCGCCCGTGACGGCTGCGGTTGCCGGTTTCTACCACCTGGGCTTTGGTCTGGGCGCCTACGTGCTGCCGATCGTCATCTTGCTGTTTGCCGCCACGCTCTTTTTGGGTGAGGACTCGCCGCTCAACGTGCGCTCTGTTGCGGGCGGCGCCTTGGTCTTTATCGCCGTCGTCTCCATTCTTTCGCTGATGGTGCCGGGCACGAGCGATTCGTGCGACCTTATGTTTACGCCGCAGAACCTTTCCGTGTCGGGCGGCTACATTGGCGCCTTTATCGCAAGTGCCTTGCAAAACGCCCTGGGTAAACCTATCGCCATGGTTGTCTTGCTGGGGCTTGTCGTCGTTGGTTTGGTCATTATCGGCTTTTCGGTGGGTGGCGTTTTGCGCTCCGCACGCGATCGCGCTGCCGATTTTGCCGAGCGTCGACGTGCCGATGTCAATGCGAGCCCGTGGGGCGATGAAGAGGCCCTGTCTGTTCCCGGCGTCGCTCGTCCGCACCTGAGCATTCTGCGCCAGAAGGGGACTGACGCCGCGGTGACCACGGTCATGGGTGGCGATGTCGACCCGGTTTTGGATGACGACGAGGACGATGACCCATTTGTCGTCGTATCCGAGTCGGTTGAAGCCGAGCGCGCCAAGACCACGCTGCTGCCGCGCCGCCATGCCAAGAAGGGCAAGGCTGCGCCCAAGCTCAACACAAGCGAGCCCGACCCGTCTTGGTCCGATAGCGAGATTGAGCTCACCGAGGGTGACGACGAGGACGACGAGGCTCCGCTCGAGATCGCCAAGACAACCTTGCTGCCGCGTCGCCACGCCAAGCGCGGTCAGGTCACTGGACAGCTTTCGATGGAGGACGATCCGGACAAGGTTGACGAGTCCGAGCCGCCGTTTGCCGTGAACCCTGTTTCGGCCGCACCTCAGATTCCCGACTTCTTAAAGCATCCCAAGGTTGCCGATGCGCCTGCCACGAGTGCTGTCGAATCGGCTGCGGCTCGTGATGGGGGAGCGGACGGCGGCGCCGCAGATAACGAGGGCGAAGAAGAGGACGGCCTCAAGCTTCCGCCGCTTGAAATCCTACATGCCAACCCGCAGTCGGCTTCTGCCGCGTCTTCGGATAAGGAGCTGGAGCAGACCGCTGAGTCACTGCAATCCACCTTGCTTGAGTTTGGCCGCAGTGCCCGCGTGGTCGGCTGGATCGCCGGCCCCACGGTGACGACCTTTAAGCTGCAACCTGGCGAGGGCGAGCGCGTGAGCAAGATTTCGAGCCTCGAGGACGATATTGCGCTTTCGCTCGCCGCCCAGTCGGTTCGTATCTTTGCCCCGATCCCCGGCACCTCGCTCGTGGGCATCGAGATTCCCAACCGCAAGCGCCAGAACGTCAATCTGGGCGACGTGCTGCCCTATGTGAAGGGCGGTCCGCTCGAGCTTGCCATCGGCCGCGACGCCGAGGGCACGCCGGTCGTCGCCGACCTCGCCAAGATGCCTCACCTGTTGATCGCCGGTACGACCGGTTCTGGTAAGTCGGTGATGATCAATTCCATCATCACGACCTTGCTCATGCGCGCCCTTCCCGAGGACGTTCGCCTGATCATGGTCGACCCCAAGCGCGTCGAGCTTGCGGGCTATAACGGTCTGCCGCATCTCTATGTGCCCGTGGTGACCGAGCCCAAGCAGGCCGCGAGCGCCCTGCAGTGGGCCGTGTCCGAAATGGAGCGCCGCCTGAAGGTATTCGAACGCCTCAACGTCCGTAAGATTTCGACCTATAACGAAAAGCAGGCCGCCGGCGAGTTTGAGCATTACGACAACCCGCCGCAAAAGATGCCCTACCTGGTCATTATCATTGACGAGCTCTCTGACCTGATGATGGTCGCCGGTAAGGATGTCGAGGCCTCGATTGTGCGTATTGCACAGCTGGGCCGTGCCGCCGGTATTCACCTTATCGTTGCCACGCAGCGCCCCAGCTCCAACGTGGTGACGGGCCTTATCAAGGCCAACATCACCAACCGCATCGCCTTTAACGTCGCCACGGGCATCGACTCGCGCGTCATCATCGACCAGATGGGTGCCGAGAAGCTCACCGGTTTGGGCGACATGCTGTTCTCCAAGGTCGACTGGGGCAAGCCCCGCCGTATCCAGGGCTGCTTTGTCTCGGACGACGAAATCAACGAGATTGTCGAGTTCGTCAAGTCGCAGAGCGAGCCCGACTACCACGAGGAGATTCTGTCCGCCGTGGCGCCCGCTTCCATGTCCATGGCTGGTGGCGGCGGCATTGTCCGCACCGGAGTCGCCGAGCCGCAAGACGATGATCCGCTCATTTGGGAAGCCGCCCATATTGTGGTGGAATCGCAGCTGGGCTCCACATCTGGCCTGCAACGCCGCCTGAAGGTTGGCTATGCGCGTGCCGGGCGTATTATGGACATGCTGGAAGAAAAGGGTGTCGTCGGCCCGCCCGACGGTTCCAAGCCGCGCGAGGTCCTGTTGGACGAGGAGGGGCTTGCCGCGCTGGAATCTGTCGACGCCGAGATGGCACGTGAAGATCGTGAGTTTGGAGGATTCTGATGGCTGCACGCTTTGGTGACATGCTGCTCGAGCAGCGTCGCCGAATGGGCCTTTCCATTCAGCAGGTCGCCAACACCATCAAAATCAGGCCGCAGATCATCGAGTTTTTCGAGACCGGTAACTTTGCTTCGATGCCGCCGCGCGGCTATGCGCAGGGCATGATTTCGAGCTATGCTCGTTTTTTGGGCCTCAATCCGCGCGAGGTCGTCAATGCCTACTTTGACGAACTGATGGCATACGAACGCGAGACGTCGCAGCAGAGTGGTCGTTTCCAGGACGCTGCCGGCTACGTCAATTCGCGTTCTTCTGTCGATAACGGGCGCTTTCTGATGGTTCAGGGCGGTCGTTCGACCCGCTATGGACAGCGTCCTCAGCAGGCCGGTTATATTACCGAGACGGGTTCGGGCGAGGAGATTCGCTCACAGCGTGACCGGTTCCGCAGTACGCCGATGCCCGAGGACCGTGCACTTCCCGCTGCCCGCGGCGTGGCGCGTGACCCTCGTGCCGGCTACGGCGACGGCGGCTATTCCGATCGCGGTCACCGTGGTATCTCCACCGGACGCTCTCGCGGTGGCTATGCGGACGCCGACACCACGCAGGTGACGCCGCGTCTTCGCTCTCAACCACAGCCGTATGGCCAGCGCTCTTCGGCTCCGCGTGCGGGCCAGCGTGGCTATCAAGGTCGCGGTGAACTTGCGCCCCGCTCGGGTCAGCGCAGCCTTCAGGGCCAGGGTGGCTATCGCGGCCGTTCCGATAGCAATCGTGGTCGTATGCCTCAGGGAGGCGGCCGCAGCAGTTCCAGTCGTGGACGCGGCGGTTCCCGTGCTCCTCAAAACAACGGGCTCGATCCGCGTATCGTCTACGCCGGTATCGGTGCCGTGGCGTTGCTGCTGATCGTGCTCATCGTGGTACTTCTGCGCGGCTGCGCATCTTCGACGCCCGAGACCACACCCGAGATGCCCACTGCTACCAAGACGACGACCAAGAAGTCTTCCAAGAAGACCGAAACGGTCGACGAGGACGAAGACACCGATGAGGCGACGGATGAGTCGACCGATTCGGATGCCACCAAGACGACGGCTAAAAAGGAAGAGAACGAGGTAACGAAGGTCAAGGTCTCCGTTGCCAAGGGAAAGACCGCCTGGATTGAGGTCAAGGTCGATGGCAAGTCGGTCTATGGCGCCCAGGCGACTGGCCCCTTTGAGCAGGAGTACACGCCTGAGTCCTCGATCGAGATCACCACGTCCAAGCCTTCCGATGTCACCGTTACCAAGAACGGCGAAAAGGTCCGTTACGATACCAAGACCTCGGGCGTGGCGCGTGTGACGATCACCGTTCCCAAGAAGGAGACGACTGGTTCCGAGAATGGTGAAAGTTCTGATGGTACCGACACCACCGATGGTGCCGACACCACCGACGGCACCGATGCCCAGTCCACGGATGGCGCCGATACCGCAACTGACGGCCAGACGCCCACCGATTCTACCGACTATTCGTACGATAGCTACTAAGCCGCTCGTACGCGAAAGGAAACATCATGGCTAAAGATTCCAGCTTCGACGTCGTGTCCGAGGTCAACATGCAAGAGGTCGACAACGCCTTCCAGCAAACCACGCGCGAGATTTCCCAGCGCTATGACCTGAAGGATTCCGGCGCCACGATCGAGCTTTCGAAGGGCGACAAGCTCTTTACGATCAACGCCCCGGCCGACTTTGTCTCCAAGCAGATTATCGACGTGCTGAGCTCCAAGCTCATCAAGCGCGGCATCGACCTCAAGGCTGTCTCGTGGGATGCTCCGCAGGCGGCATCGGGCGGCACCGTGCGCGTGCTCGGCCATATCGTCGAGGGTATCGACCAGGCGACCGCCAAGAAGATCAACAAGGACATCAAGGACCAAAAGCTCAAGGTCAAGGTGACTATCGAGGCCGACAAGCTGCGTGTTTCCTCTGCTTCGAAGGACGCGTTGCAGACCGTGATCCAGTTCCTGCGCGACCAGGACTACGGCCAGCCGCTGCAGTTCACCAACTACCGCTAATATCATTCGAAAGGACTGCTCTCCAACATGGATACACCGTTGGGCTCCGTGCTCTACATCACCCTCGGGTGCGCTAAGAACGAGGTTGACACCGACCGCATGCGTTCTCTTTTGACCGCCGCGGGCTACGAGGAGGCATTCGACCCACAGGATGCCGATATCGCCATCGTCAATACATGCTCGTTCCTCGCCTCCGCAACGTCCGAGAGCATCGAGACCACGCTCGAGCTCGCCAACGAGGTTCAGGACGGCGTTCGTTCTTGTCCCATCGTCATGTGCGGCTGTGTGCCGTCGCGCTATGGCGACGACCTGCCTGACGAGCTGCCCGAGGTCGCTGCCTTTGTGAAGGCCGACGAGGAGGACGGCATCGTGGCGGTCATCGATGGCGTGCTGGGTGTCGAGCGTGAGATCGCTGCCTATATTCCGCAAGTAAAGCGCACTGTCGAGGGCGCTGTTGCTTACGTCAAGATTTCCGATGGCTGCAACCGCTTCTGCAGCTTCTGCATGATCCCCTATATCCGCGGTCGCTATCATTCGCGCAATGCCGAGAGCATTATCTCCGAGGTACGCGACCTGGTTGCCGGTGGTGTGCGCGAGATCGTGCTGATTGGCCAGGACACGGGTATTTGGGGCACCGACTTTGCCGACGAAGACGTCACCGATGGCTCGCCGCGCAATCTGGCGCAGCTGCTGCATGCCGTCGCCGAGGCCGTGCGCCCGCACAACGTCTGGGTCCGCGTGCTCTATCTGCAGCCCGAGGGCATGACCGACGAGCTTATCGATACGATTCGCGATACGCCCGAGGTGCTGCCTTATATCGATATCCCCGTGCAGCACTGCGACGCGCGCATCCTCAAGGCTATGCGCCGTTCTGGTTCGCGCCAGGAGCTCGAGGACCTGTTCCGCGATCTGCGTGAGCGTATCCCCGGCATCGTGATCCGTTCCACGGCCATGGTCGGCTTCCCGACCGAGACCGACGACGAGTTCCGCGACCTTATCGACTTTATGGACACCGTCGGCTTTGACTACACGAGCGTCTTTGCCTACTCGCAGGAGGAGGGCAGCCTGGCCGCCAAGATGGAGGGTCAGGTCGATGAGGAGGTCAAGCTCGAGCGCGCCCAGGAGGCCATGGACCTGGCCGAGTCGCTCGGTTTTGCCGCCACCGCCGCACATGTGGGCGAGCGCGCCCAGGTGATCGTCGACGGCATCGAGGAGACCGAGGACGGCGCCGAGTTGATCGGCCATGCTTGGTTCCAGGCGCCCGATTCTGATGGCGCGGTGCACTTGGACGCCAGCGAGGCGTCCGTGGGCGATATTCTGACGGTCGAGTTTACCGATAGCTTCTGCTATGAGCTTATCGGCCATGTTGTGGAGTAGGAGAGCATCGTGGCAAACGAGAGCAATAAGGAACTGACGAGTGTTTGGACGCCCGCCAACATCGTGACGTGCGTTCGCATCGTCTTTATCCCGGTGTTCATGATCGTGTCGGCGCTTTCTCACACGAGTGTTGCCGGTACAGATTGGAGCACCTTCGACGGCCCGCTCGCCGCCGCTGCCTTCATTCTGTATGTTATCCTGTCGTGCACCGATAAGGTCGACGGTTATCTGGCGCGCTCGCGCAACGAGATTACCGATTTCGGTAAGTTCTTGGACCCCATCGCCGATAAGCTGCTGGTGTTCTCGGCTCTGCTGCTGTTCTTGGATTTTGGCGCTGTGACCGTGTGGTCCGTGTTCATTATCCTGTTCCGTGAGCTTCTGGTGAGCGCCCTTCGCATGGTCGCGAGTGCCGCCGGCGTGGTCGTTGCCGCCGATAAGCTTGGCAAGTACAAGACGGCGACCACGATGGTCTCCATCTGCGGTTACCTGTGCGTCTTTGCGATGGCCGGCTTGCACCTTGGCCCGCTGGCGCTGACGCTCGGCATCTACTCGGTGTCGCGCTTCCTGTACGCCGTTGCCGTTGTCCTGACCGTTATCTCGGGCGCCCAGTACTTCTGGAACTGCCGCAAGATCGTCTTTTCGGTCTAGGTCCTGGTGGGTATGACGGACTCTTTTGAGCAGATTTCCGCACATAACGAGGAGCTGGCGCGTCATATTGTCGAGCGCGCGAGCGCTCGGGGCGTGACGGTTTCGACGGCTGAGTCGCTGACGGCAGGTATGATCGCCTCGACGATTGCCGATATCCCGGGCGCCTCGGCGGTGCTGCGTGGCGGTGCGGTGACCTACTGCGATGAGATCAAGCATCGCGTTTTGGGCGTTGATCAGGAGACGCTCGACCGCTATACCGCGGTGTCGCATCAGACCGCGCGCGAGATGGCGGCGGGTTCGCTGGAGCTGTACCAGAGCGATATTGCAGTGAGCGCAACGGGTTATGCCGGCCCCGGCGGCGGCACTGAGGACGATCCGGCTGGCACTTTCTATATTGGCTGGGCGTATCGCGCGGCTGATGGGGAAGTGCCGGTCGTGGACTCTGTGCGCTGCCACTATGAGGGCGACCGTTCGTGTGTTCGTGCCCATGCGGTCGCGGAGGCATTGGGACGCATTGCCCTTGTGCTCAACTCTATGGAATAGACGTGTTTTAAGGGGCCTTTGGGCCCCTTAATTGTGGAGATAGGGACCTCTGACAAATTCAGCGTTTTTGCTGGTCATAGGTTTATTTTCGCCTTCCTTGCTTATATTTGGCCCTATGTGGTCAAGCATTTGGTCAGTATTTGGTCGGCGTTTGGTTGGGTTTTGGAAAGACTGCCTGCATATGATTTATCTGAACGGTTGACCACGAACAGCCGTTCGTTTATTATCGATGCAGGTTGTTAAGAGGAGGGCTTTTCATGGCCAAGAATTCAGGTCCCGTACGTACCGTTCATGCTCGCACGACGGGTAAAGAGCGCGATGATATGATCGCCACCACCAAGGCCGAGATCGAGAAGAAATTCGGCCAGGGTTCCATCATGAGGTACGGCGACGGTGGCCCCGAGCTTGAGGTTGAGGCCATCCCTACGGGCGCTCTGGCACTCGATGCCGCTCTGGGTATCGGCGGTGTGCCGCGCGGCCGCATCGTCGAGATTTACGGTCCTGAGTCCTCCGGTAAGACGACGCTTTCGCTCGAGATCCTGGCCGAGGCCCAGGCAATGGGTGGTGTGGTGGCATTTATCGATGCCGAGCACGCGCTCGATCCCACGTATGCCGCGCGCATTGGCGTGGATATCGACGAGGTACTGATTTCCCAGCCTGATACGGGTGAGCAGGCGCTCGAGATTGTTGACATGCTCGTGCGTTCCGGCGCCATCGATGCCATCGTCGTCGACTCCGTCGCCGCGCTGACCCCGCGTGCCGAGATCGAGGGAGAGATCGGCGATACCACGGTCGGTTTGCAAGCTCGCCTGATGAGTCAGGCGCTCCGCAAGCTCGCCGGCTCGCTGTCCAAGTCCAACACGACATGCATCTTCATTAACCAGCTGCGAGAGAAGATCGGCGTCATGTTCGGCAACCCCGAGACCACGACGGGCGGCCGCGCCCTTAAGTTCTTCTCTTCGGTGCGTATCGACATTCGCCGCATCGACAGCATTAAGCTTAAGGACGAGGTTATCGGTAACCGCGTGCGCGCCAAGGTCGTTAAGAACAAGGTGGCAGCTCCGTTCCGTTCTGCTGAGTTCGACATCATGTACGGTACGGGTATCTCTAAGGAGGGCTCGATTCTGGACATGGCTGTCGAGTGCGGCATTTGCAAGAAGATGGGCTCCTGGTTTGCCTATGGCGAGGACAAGCTCGGCAACGGTCGCGAGGCCGCCAAGGCGTTCCTGCGCGAACACCCCGATTGCGCCGACGAGATTGAGCATAAGGTCCGCCTTGCCTGCGGGCTTGAGTTTGATGACGATGCTCCGTCCGAGGTCGAGCTGACCGATCAGCCTGCGCCTGAGGAGTTTGACGAGCTTTATGCCATCGATGGTTCCGCCATGCTCGATGATGACGACGAGTAGCGGTTACGCTCATGTCGTATACGGTGACTGAGGCCACGGTCGTCTTTCCCGATAAGAAGGCGGCCTCCTCGTTCTCGAGCGGGTATGCGTCCAAAAAGCCTTGCGCACATATCGATTGTGAGCTTGAGGGCGGTTTTGAGCGGTCCATTTGGATTCCCGTGCGGGTCGCGCGCCTGTATGTCAAAAATCGCCCTGATCTTCCCTGTGATTGGGATAACTTTCGTGAAGCGGTGCAGCTCATCGAGCGTAAATGTGCACTTACCATGGTGACCGAGATGCTATCGCGACGCGACCATGCGACGGGTGAGGTCCGTGACAAGCTGGCTCGCTACGGCTTTCGCCAGCCCGCGATCGATTTCGCCGTCGAGCGCGCCACCGAGTATCGCTTTTTAGACGAGAACCGCTTTTGCTCGTACTTTATCGAGGAACGCAAGCGGCGCGGTTGGGGACAGCGTAAAATCGAGACCGAGCTCAAGCGCCGTCATGTCGTGCTCGATGACATTCCCGGTTATCCCGAGGATTATTTTGCCGTCGAAGACGATTTGGCGCGTGCGTCAGCCCTGCTCGCCAAGCGGCGTGTTCCAGAGACGCGCGGATTCGAAAAACTGGTTCGGTTTTTGATGGGCAAGGGCTTCTCGTATCACATCGCCGCCGATGCCGTTAAGGCACGTCTCGATGCCGAACGTGAGGAATGTGCGGTTTAGGCGTATGCGTTTTGTGGCCCTGCCGTTCACCGCGTTTTAGCCGCCGTGCTGGGGCCATTTATTTGACAGTTGTTGTGGTTCAACGTACGATAAACACTGTCATTTGCTTTGTGATATGTGCTCATCTGTGATGAGTTTGTTTATATGTTTATCTGTATCCGACCCGCATAAGCTGCGCCCATATTACTCAAATGTCGCGAGCCGTTCGTAAGGACGGTTCGCTTTGTTGTGTAACGAATCCATAAAAAGGAGTGAGCATGCCTATCATCGCAGCGCTCGTTGGCATCGTTTTGGGTGCCATCGCCGCCATTGCCTACATGCGCACCGCCAAGCAGGGTAGTCTTCACGAGGCCGACGAAAAAATCCAGTCGGCACACGCACAGGCTGAGTCCCTGATCGGTGATGCCAAGCGTCAGGCCGAGACCCTCAAAAAAGAGGCTCTGCTCGAGGCTAAAGAGGAGATCATCAAGAACAAGCAGGCCGCTGAGGCCGAGGACAAGCAGCGTAAGAACGAGATTCGTACGCTCGAGAACCGCGTGATGCAGCGCGAGGAATCCCTCGATCGCCGCAACGACGCTCTCGACAAGCGCGAGCATCAGCTGTCCAGCCAGGCCGGTCAGGTCGAGAAGCGCTCCCGTGAGCTCGAGGAGCTCTGCGCAAAGCAGACCTCCGAGCTCGAGCGTATCGCCGACCTTACCCGCGAGGACGCCCACAAGGAGCTCCTCGATAAGGTTCGCGGCGAGGTCACCCACGAGGCCGCCACGATCATTCGCGAGTCCGAGCAGCAGGTTCGCGCCGAGTGCCACAAGACCGCCCAGGAGATTCTGTCTCTGGCGATTCAGCGCTGCGCTGCCGACCACACTGCCGAGGTCACCGTTACCTCCGTGCACATTCCCTCTGATGACCTCAAAGGCCGTATCATCGGTCGCGAGGGTCGCAACATCCGGACCTTCGAGCAGGTTTCCGGCGTCAACCTCGTGATCGACGACACGCCCGAGACCGTCGTTCTTTCGAGCTTCGACCCGGTCCGTCGTGAGACCGCCCGTGTCGCCCTCGAGAACCTCATCGCCGACGGCCGCATTCACCCTGCCCGTATCGAGGAGATGTATCACAAGGCCGCCGACCTGGTTCAGCAGCGCGTGCGCGAGGCTGGCGAGCAGGCTGCCTTCGATACCGGCATCCACGATCTGCACCCCGAGATCGTCAAGACCCTTGGTGCCCTGCGCTACCGTACCTCGTTTGGTCAGAACGTGCTTCAGCATTCCCTCGAGGTCTCTGATCTGTGCGGCGTGATGGCTTCCGAGCTTGGCCTGGACGTTGTGACCGCCAAGCGCGCCGGCCTGCTTCATGACCTGGGCAAGGCAATCGACCACGACGTCGAGGGCCCGCATGCCGTCATCGGCGCCGAGCTTGCCCGCCGTTATGGCGAGAAGCCCGTTATCGTCCACGCTATTGAGGCTCACCATGCCGATGTCGACCCCAACACGGTGCTCGATGTCCTGGTGCAGGCCGCCGATGCTGTCTCTGCCTCTCGCCCCGGTGCCCGTCGCGAGTCTGCCGAGAACTACATCAAGCGTCTTGAGAAGCTCGAGGAGATCGCCAACTCTCATGACGGCGTCGAACGTACCTATGCCATGCAGGCTGGTCGCGAGGTCCACGTCATGGTCCAGCCGGACAAGATCTCCGATGCCCAGTCCACGGTCCTGGCTCACGATATCGCCCATCAGATCGAGGAAGAGATGGAGTATCCCGGTCAGGTGCGCGTCGTCGTGATTCGCGAGAGCCGCGCTGTCGATATCGCTAAATAACATGAGCGACGCGAACGAGCTCATCTCATTTATCGCGTCGATGTCGGGGGAGGGCAACCTTCGCGTCGAGGAGAACCTTGGCGAGGGATATGTCCGCCTCCGCGTTTCGGAGGCAGAGCGGCGCCAGGCAAAGCACGACATTCAGCATGTCGAGGATATCGTCATCGAAATGCTCCGTAATGCTCGCGATGCCGGCGCCGACAAGGTCTATCTCGCCACGTCCAAGGAAGACGGCGTCCGCACGCTTGTCTTTCTGGATAACGGTTCGGGCGTTCCGCAGGATATGCAAGAGCGAATCTTCGATGCCCGCGTTACCTCCAAGCTCGAGAGCATGAAGATGGACCGTTGGGGCGTTCACGGTCGTGGCATGGCATTGTTTTCGATCAAGCAGAACACCGACGAGGCCCGTGTGGTCACGTCCGGTGTCGATCTTGGTTCAGCCTTTAAGGTGAGCGTCGCGGCCGACCGCCTCAGTGAGCGTGCCGATCAGTCCAGCTGGCCCCAGGCCGTCAAGGATGAGGACGGACGTTATGTCTGCGCTCGCGGTCCGCATAATATTATTCGCGCTGCTTGCGAGTTTGCGCTCGAGGAGTTGCGTGGTTGCGATGTCTATCTTGGTTCTCCGTCTGAGATTGCCGCGACCCTTTATGCTCAGGCGTCAAGTCGGCTCGATACGTCTCGTCTCCTGTTCATTGATGATGAGAGCGAGCTTCCGGTTGTCGATCGTTTAGGCCTTGCTTCTGATGCCGAGGACTTTATTCGTATTTGTTCGGGTTTGGGTCTTGAGATGTCCGAGCGCACGGCCCATCGTATTTTGGCAGGGCAGATTAAGCCCGTTCGCGGTGTGACCGCGCGTCTGCTGCGCGAGCGTGATTCGTCCTCGCATGCGCCGGCTCCTGTCGATCTCGCGAAGGATCGTCGCGGGCTACGTATTGCCAAGGATGACATGGCACAGTTTTCGCGCGCTGTGGAACGCGACTTTAATGACCTTGCCGCCCGGTACTATCTCAACCTTTGCGGCGACCCAAAGATCCGTGTTTCGCGTGATCGAATCACCGTGACCTTTGATCTTGCCAAAGAGGAATAGTGCCTTTACCGAGTCCACTCGGTACGATACAGTTATTGCAGTTAAAACGTACTTTTAAATGCAGGAGTTTCTTCATGGATTGCCTGAAGGTATCAAGCAAATCATCGCCCGCGTCCGTTGCCGGCGCCATCGCCGGCATGGTCAAGGATGGTGTGCCCGTCAACATCCAGTGTGTCGGCGCCGGTGCCGTCAACCAGGCCATTAAGGCCGTTGCTATCGCGCGCGGTTTTTTGATTCCAACCGGTTTTGATATTTCCTGCGCGCCCGTGTTCTCCGACATCCTCATTAACGGGGAGTCGCGCACGGCCATCCGCCTTTCTATCTACGTTCACCAGATCAATCGAGCTGCTATGGATAACGTCGTCATGGATGATGTTAAGCCTGTGGCATAGCTTCTGCTTGCCTTGTTTCGCTCCCCATCGTTAGGACTTATGCACATGGACCAGCGTTCCGTACGCGATATTCTTGCCGGTAAAACCTACTTTATCCGCACCTTTGGCTGCCAGATGAATCAGCACGACTCCGAGCGTGTGAGCGGTCTGCTTGATTCGTATGGCTGCCTCATGGCGCTCGATCCCGCGCATGCCGATATCGTTGTCTTCATGACGTGCTGCGTGCGCGAGGCCGCCGATACTCGCCTGTACGGTCAGTGCAATTCCTGCAAAAGCCTGCCGCCTTCGCCTTCGGGCAAGCGCGTGGTTGCCGTTGGCGGTTGCATCGCGCAGCGCGATGGCGAGGGCCTGCTCACCAACGTCGATAACGTCAATGTCATCTTTGGCACGCATTCCATTGCACATGTGGCCGAGCTCATTGCCGAGGCGTTCCTTGATGGTAAGCGTCATATCCGCACCAATGAGCATGAGGATACGGACGCCATGAGCATGCCGTGGCATCGCGAGACTCAGTATCACGCCTGGGTGCCCATCATGACGGGCTGCAATAATTTCTGCACCTATTGCATCGTGCCGTACGTGCGCGGTCGCGAAAAGAGCCGCCCCTTCGAGGAGATTGTCGACGAGGTGACCGGTTTGGTGCGCCAGGGCGTGCGTGAGATTACGCTGCTGGGCCAAAACGTTAACTCATATGGTCGCGATCTGTTTGGCAAGCCGCGTTTTGCCGATCTGCTGCGTGCCGTGGGCGATACGGGCGTGGAGCGCATCTTCTTTACGTCTTCGCATCCCAAGGACCTGTTGCCTGAGACCATCGACGCCATGGCCGAGACGCCTGCCGTTATGCCGCAGCTGCACTTGGCCGTCCAGTCAGGTTCGACGCGGATCCTCAAAGAGATGAATCGCCGTTATACACGCGAGGACTATCTGGGCCTTGTCGATCGCATTCGCAACCGCATGCCCGATATCGCGCTCTCGACCGACATTATCGTTGGCTTCCCGGGTGAGACTGAAGAAGACTTTGAGCAGACGCTCTCACTTGCCGAGACGGTCCGCTATGCTCAGGCCTATACCTTCATCTATTCCAAGCGCGCCGGTACCCCGGCCGCCGAGATTGACGATCCTACGCCGCATGAGGTTATTCTCGAGCGTTTCAACCGTCTGGTTAAGGTTATCGAGACCACGGCACACGAGTATAACCAGGGTGAGCTTCATACTGTGGTTCCGGCGCTCATTGAGGGAACGAGTAAAAAGAACGACGCGGTCCTGCTGGGCAAGAGTCCCAAGAATCAGACCGTGCATGCGCCTATCCCCGAGGGTTACAGCATCGATCAGCTTGTTGGTAAGATCGTTGATGTTGACGTTGACGTTGCCAAGACCTGGTATTTGTCCGGCTCCGTTGTGGGCGAGCCGCGCTAATGGTTTCTCCCGGGGCAGGTCTTTCCGCCGTT
Source organism: uncultured Collinsella sp. (assembly GCA_937937635.1). Taxonomy (GTDB): domain Bacteria; phylum Actinomycetota; class Coriobacteriia; order Coriobacteriales; family Coriobacteriaceae; genus Collinsella. Next base: position 36,628 of record CALDCF010000037.1, on the reverse strand, counting down.
GCGATCGTCGGTCCGACGGCGGTTGGTAAGAGTGATGTTGCCGACCGTTTGGCAGCTCGTCTTTCGTCCGAAGTGCTGTCGTGCGATGCGATGCAAATCTATCGCGGCATGGACATCGGTACCGCAAAGATGGCGCCCGATGAGTGCACGGCGCCGCTGCGTCTCGTCGACATTGTAGAGCCGGGTGTGGCATATTCTGCTGCGCTTTATCAGGCTGACGCTCGCGCGCATGTTGAACGTCTCCTTGGTTCGGGTTGCCTGCCGGTTTTTTGCGGAGGTACGGGGCTATATCTCAAGGCAGCCCTCGATGAGATGGACTTTCCCTCGGGTGAACTTGAGGACGATCGCCGTGTGGGCTATCAGGAGCTTGCCGAGCGTATTGGCGAGGAAGAACTTCATGCCCTGCTTGCCGAGCGCGATCCAGAATCGGCTGCTGTTATTCATCCCCATAACGTCCGCCGTGTGATTCGTGCGCTCGAGATGCATGATGATGGTATCTCCTATGCACAGCAAAAAAGTCAGTTTAGTGTTCCGCGCGAGCATTATCATGCCCTATGGTTTGGTCTGACGCGTAATCGCGAGGTGCTCTACGAGCGCATTAACCAGCGCGTCGATCTGATGTTTGAGCAGGGTCTTGTCGATGAGGTCCGCGGTCTTATGGGCCAGGGGCTGGGAGATGCCCTGACGTCGATGCAGGCAATTGGCTATAAAGAGATCATTGATGCTTTCAATGGCGTGATGAGCATGGATGAGGCTCGCGAACTCATTAAGATGCGTTCGCGTCGTTATGCCAAGCGTCAGCTTTCGTGGTTTAAGCGCGATGACCGTATCGTGTGGTTTGATATGGATGAATGTACGATCGATGAGGTCGTTGAGGATATCCTGCATCGTATTGAGGCTGCCTAATGCCCCGTTTCCCCCTTGTTCCCACGGCACCCGAGCCCGAGCGTGCCATTTTAGTTGGTGTTGAGTGGCGCGACAATGCATGGCCGCTCGATCGCTCGCTTGATGAGCTGGAGCGTCTTGCCCACACAGCTGGTGCCCAGTGCGTGGCACGCTTGTCGCAGCGTTTGGTAAAGCCGTATCCTAAATCGTTTATCGGTTCCGGTAAGGTTGAAGAGCTGTGCGGCCTGGTGCATCGCATGGATGCCGATGTCGTTATTTTTGACGACGACCTGACCCCCTCGCAGCAATCCTATTTGGAGAAAGCCGTGGGCGAGCCGGTAAAGATTATCGATCGTACTGCACTGATCCTGGATATCTTTGGCCTGCATGCTCAGACGCGTGAGGGACGCCTGCAGGTACAGCTGGCACAGCTTCAATATTTGTTGCCTCGCCTGCGTGGCATGTGGAGCCATCTCGCTAAGGAGCAGACGCGCGGCGGCATCGGCTCACGTTTTGGTCAGGGCGAAAGTCAGCTCGAGGTCGACCGTCGCCTCATTCGTAATAAGATCGCTGCGCTTCGTCGTGAGCTCAAGCAGGTTGAACAGCGTCGCGATGTTCAATCCAAGAGTCGCATTGAGTCACCGGCGTTTCGCGTCGCGTTGGCCGGTTATACCAATGCCGGTAAATCGACGTTGCTCAATCGTCTGACCGGCTCTACGGTACTTTCGCAGGACAAGCTGTTTGCTACGCTCGACCCGACGACGCGTTCGTATCGTCTGCCCGGCGGTCGCGGCATGACGATTACCGATACCGTCGGCTTTATTCAAAAGCTGCCGCATGGTCTGGTCGATGCCTTTAAATCGACGCTGTCCGAGGTTTTGGGTGCCGATCTAATTCTCAAAGTCGTAGATGCGTCTGACGAGGACTATGAGCGGCAGCTGGGGGCTGTCGACCGCGTGCTTGATGAGATCGGCGCCGGAGAGCGTTTAACGCTGACCGTATTCAATAAAATCGATCTTCTCGATATCGTCGATCGATTGAGTTTCCGTCGTCGCTATCCGGAGGCCGTTCTGTTCTCGGCCCAAACGGGCGAGGGGCTCGACGATCTCGTCGACCGGATTGCTCGCGAGGCAGCTGCCACCGATGTGTTGCTCTCCGCTGATATCCCGTATCGCGAGGGCGCTCTCATCACGCTGGTGCATGAGCAGGGAACCCTTCTGCATGAGGAATATCTCGAGGACGGCGTTCGCATTGTGGCGAAGTTGCCGGCTCGTATTGCACCGCGGCTCGAGCGCTATCGTACGGAATAAACGATTTCTAGCACGCCTAGAATGACTGGCTGATGGAGCAGGTAGAACGGTAAGGCATGCCGACCCAGGACTGCGAGCGCCGGGATAGGATTGGCGTATGCCCATGCTGGCGCTTCGAGACTTGATGCTTGTGCTGCCTGGGCAGCAAAAAAGCCGGTAAGGTACATAAAGACAAACGGTATGAGCGGATAGTAATCTCCCGAAACAAAACCCGGGCCTGGGAATCCAAGCCATGCCAGGTAGGGGAGTGGGTAGACCGCCTTTGGAATGCCCCAGGTTAGGGCAAAAAGAACAAGGCACGCTGCGATGCCCCATGAGCCCGGTAATTTTTGGAGTAACGGACGGGTGAACGCAACCACCACGGTGCACACCGCCATGCAATAAATGATGCCAAAGTTCACTGAATCGTCGACCGATACGAGAGTTGTTGCGATCCAGACGACCAAAGCTGCGGCAGCGTACTTAGCCGCTCGTTTGGCATTGTTGCGTGAGAGCGTGCACATCCAACCCGCGATAAACAAAAATACCCAGCTGATGCTGGCGCGCCAGATGTCTTGAAAGACAGTCTGGGTAAACCATGGCATATCCCAGTCGTACAGGTACGCGAGATCGTAGCAAGCGTGAAAACCTGCCATTGAAATCATCGTAAACCCGCGGACGGTATCAAAGATGGTGATGCGTTTTTGCATTACGAGAACCGGCGCATCAATCCGACGACTTTGCCCAGGATAACGGGATTCGTTGCATAGATAGGTTCCATGGTGTCATTCTCAGGCTGCAGACGTACGCGTCCCTGCTCCTTGTAGAACGTCTTGACGGTCGCCGAACCATCAATCATGGCCACGACAATTTCGCCGTTCATGGCACTTTTTTGTTCACGGACGATGATGTAATCGCCATTGAAGATGCCGACATTGATCATTGAGCTCCCATGCACCTCAAGGATAAAGGAACCCTGATCAGTGGCGATTTCGGTCGGGATAGTAAACGTGTCTTCGATATTCTGCTCGGCCAGAATGGGAATCCCAGCCGCGACGCGACCAACGAGCGGCAGCGAGACCGTTCCGCGAGGTGCTGTGGGCTCGTCAGATTTAGAAATTGAGACAGAGGAACCATCCTCGTTAAAGAGTTCCAGGGCGCGCGGTTTGGTGGCATCGCGCTTGAGTAGCCCGCGCGCTTCAAGGGCAGAGAGATGGGCGTGCACGGTGCTGGGGGAGGAAAGGCCCACGGCAGAAGCCATCTCGCGCACGCTGGGCGGATAACCCTTCTCCTGCTGATATTCCTTGATGAAGTCGTAAATTTGCTGCTGACGCTTGGTAATTTTGCGAGCCATCAGGGCATCCTCTCTACCCATGTCAAACAAATGTTCGAATTTTGCTTGACAGGAACAACTGTTCGAAGATAATAATAACCGAACATTCGTTCTCGCGCTAGACATTTTTGTCCGCGCGGCTTGATAAAACTGTTCTCAGCAAAACACGCGAGAGGAGAACATAATGAACGCAACGAATATGGTCCAGGGAAACCTCGCCCTTAAGCTCGAGACGCCTGCAGAACCCACTTTTACGGTTGTTCAGGGTGGCCGCTCCGGCTTTCAGCCTTTGACCGTAAAGCCTGCCCGCAATCAGCAGGCTGTAGTCGCGCCGGCCCGCGTTGCCCTGAAGGTTCCGACGATTGTCGCCGTCGCCGTTGCGCTTGCGCTCTTCTTTGTCCTCGCTACGTCGGTCTTTAGCGCTCGTCATGCCGCGTATGCCGAGTCCGTTTCCAACGTTACATACGAGACCATTCGCGTTCAGCCTGGCGATTCTCTTTGGTCGCTTGCCGAGGAATATCCAATCGAAGGCCTTTCCACGCAAGAGACTTCCGACATGATCCGTAACGTCAATCATCTGGAGCATGGTTCGCTCGCCGCCGGTGCGCATCTTAAGGTTCCTGCTCGTTCGTAATCATTATCGAGCTGCGCATGGTACCCTTGTTATCGTTTAAGAGGAGGTACCATGCGCTGTCCCAAATGCGGCAAGGCACATACCCGCGTCGTTGATTCCCGTATGCAGGAGTCAAATAACACCATTAAGCGCCGTCGCGAATGTTGCTCGTGTAACTACCGCTTTACAACGTTCGAGCGATGCGAGGACCCTATCGAGGTCATTAAGTCAGACGGAACCAAGCAGCGGTTCGATCGCAATAAGCTGCTTGTCGGCTTGATGCGCGCCACCATCAAACGCGATATCGACACTAAGAAGCTCAATGAGATTATCGACGACATCGAGGTCGAGCTGCGCTCTCGCACACTGACGGCCGTCACGTCCCATGAGTTGGGTGACATGGTGCTCAAGCGCTTGGCCAAGATTGACAAGGTGGCGTACATCCGCTTTGCCTCGGTCTACCGCGATTTCAAAGACGTCGATGAGTTTCTGCAAGAGCTCGACAAGCTAAGGTGATTCCATGTCCAACATTACCGTCAACATAAAGCGTCTCGATCCCACCGTCGAGCTTCCCAAATACGCCCATCCCACTGATGCCGGCTTGGATTTGCGCTCCAACGAGGACTGCGTCCTGAAGCCCTTCGAACGCCGTCTGGTCTCTACGGGGCTGGCCATCGCCCTGCCCGATGGCTACGCCGGCTTCGTTCAGCCCCGCAGCGGCTTGGCCATCAAGCAGGGCCTGTCTATAGTCAACACGCCGGGTCTCATCGACGCCCACTACCGAGGAGAACTCAAGGTCATCCTCATTAACCTAGACCCCACGAACAACATCCAAATCAAAAAAGGCGACCGCATAGCCCAACTCGTCATCCAAGAAGTCCCCACGGTCAACCTCATAGAGGTAGACGAACTAGACGAAACCGACCGAGGCAAAGGAGGCTTCGGCTCCAGCGGCATCGCCTAGGGCGCTCGTATCCCTCCCGCCCGGGGCTTACCTATATCATTCCATGCTCAAACATTCTCGCGTCGCTTCGCTCGCTGCGAAACTGCGCGTGGAACGATATAGGTAAGCCCCGGGCGGGCGGCTACTCGCTTGAAACAATATTTACTTTTCTAGTAAGTCGATGCGATAAAGGGACGCCTCCTTTGTCGCATCGACTTACTGTATTTATATTTTCTGGTTCCCCTTTGCAGATTCTACTGGAGGGGAATCTGGTATAGCTGCTAGTACGTAAACGCAGCTTACCCGCGGGAGGCCCCTATATATCGTCCCACGCGCAGTTTCGCAGCGAAGCGAGAATGTTTGAGCATGGGATGATATATAGGGGCCTCCCGCGGGTAAGCGGACATAAAGACGCTAGCGGATATGCGCGGGTTTTCCGCCCCAGTAGAAGCGGCAGAAGGCTCGTTTTCGTTTTTGGGGTTTGCCTACGAGCTCCATGGTTGCGATGGCTATGTCTTCGGCTGCGTGGGGGCGGCGTAGTACTTCGCCGTTGATGAGTAGCGCTTTGAGTGATTCGGGATGGTCGTGCAAGTGACGTAGGGTAACGATGAGTTCTCGTGCCGTGGTGACGTGCATGCTGGCTCCCATGCCGGTGAGCATCGTGGTGTTGGCCTTTTCCTGGCCGTATGATTTGCCCAGCAGGATCATCGGCAGATGTGCGCATAGGCACTCGGTGACCGTGAGTCCGCCCGATTTGAGAATTGCCAGGTCGCAGCCGTGCATGAGGGCCGCCATGTCGTCGACATAGTCCAGCACCGTGACATTTTCGAGCTTCATGGCATCGAAGAGTGTCTTGAGGCGGGCGGCGTATTCCTTATCCTTGCCCGGCAAAAAGACAAAGTGCATGTCTTCGAAGCTGCGTAGGAAGGGGAGGGTGCGGTCCATCTCCGCGCGAAAGCGAACGTACGGTTGAGGCAAGCTGGCACCGGCCATTACCAGCACGACGGTCTTGTCGGTGGGGAGGTTGAACTTAGCTAGCTCTTCCTCGCGATCGTAATCCGTGTCGAATCCGGCGCGAATAGGAATGCCGGTAATGCGAATCTTTGTCTCGAGCACCTTGCGCGGACGCAGCGTTTCGGCCATAAATTCGTTGGCAACACAGAATAAATCGGTGTCCTTGTGGGGCCACCATCCCTCGACTTCGTAGTCGGTCGGTACGCAGATGACCGGATAATCGATACCCGTAATTACGCGGGCGCCCACGGCAACATTGGCTGCTGTGATGTGCGTTGCAACCACGGCTATGGGCCTGCGGCTACGAATATATTCGTTGAAGGCGGGGAACATAATTCGCGACCATGCCGTTCCGCCACCCCAGAGAAGATGTCCCGTAAGCGTATATCGCCAGGTCAGGTCGTAAATGGGGCGCGTGGCTCCCGTAAAAGAAGCCGCGGTCTTATTGCCGTCGAATTTAATACGTCCAAAATCAAGGATATCGAGCACTTCAATCTCAATATCCTCGGGGATGCCATTGGTGCCGCGGATGAGGTCGAATGCCTGCGCAATCGCATTTGCGGCGGCCTTGTGGCCCGAGCCAACGGAGGCGTGCACGATGGTCACGAGAGGTTTTTGCTGAGCCAGGAGCGTGGTTTGCTCCGATTGGGGAGTGCTGTGCGTGAGCAGGGGAGCGTCGTCACTCGTCTGCGCCTGGTCCATCGATAACTCCCCTTCAGCTTTGTAATACGGATTTATCATTGTAGTGCATGAGTGTCACGTTCACGTAAATTTGGGTATGAGCGCAAAGAACGACAACGTTTCGACGAAAGGACGCTTCATGACTACCGATAAGCCGATCGATGTTGCGATTATCGGTGGCGGCCCCGCGGGCTATGCTGCCGCCATTTATGCTGCGCGTGCTAACCTGACGACGACCGTGATTGAGCAGGGCATGTCGGGAGGGCAGATCGCCACAACCAATGAGGTCGAGAACTATCCGGGTATCTCGCTCCTGAGTGGCGCCGAACTCGGCGAGCGTTTTCAGCAGCATGCAGAGGGCCTGGGAGCACAGGTTGCATGGAGCATGGTTACGGGTGTCGATTACGATGCCGATGCAGCGTTGTTTACGGTGCATCACGATATGGGCGATACGCTGGCCCCGAGCGTTATCGCTTGCATGGGTGCCACGCCGCGTCCGGCAGGTTTCGCAGGCGAGGATACGTATCGCGGTCGTGGCGTTTCATATTGCGCAACATGTGACGGCATGTTTTTCCGCGGCAAGCAGGTTTTTGTAATCGGTGGTGGCAATTCGGCATGCGAAGAGGCTCTGTTTCTGTCCGACATTGCCAACAGTGTGACCATCGTGCTGCGCCGCGACCAGTTCCGTGCGCCCGATGGTGTTGTTCAGAAAGTACTCGCAAAGGACAATATTACAGTTAGGTACCAAACTAGTATTGTGGAGCTATCGGGCGAAGCCATGCCAACGACGATTACCTTTAAGGACAATGCATCCGGCGAGACTCATACCGAGTCATTTGAGCCCGGCTCGTTTGGCATCTTTGTTTTTACCGGAACGCAGCCCCATACCGAGCTTGTTGAGCATCTAGTCGATCTGGCGCCTGATGGCGGCATTCTGACTGATGAATCCATGGCGACCCGCACGCCAGGTCTATTTGCCGCTGGCGATATCCGTTCCAAACGTTTACGCCAGGTTGTGACCGCTGTTTCGGACGGAGCCATAGCGGCAACGAGCGCATACGCGTTTCTCCGTGGATAAGTACGATAATATATCTTATGTAAGGTTGTTATCAATTTACTAAATGGCGGGACGAAGCATCAGTGCACTGTCCCGCCAATTTTCTTGGCGGCTATGTGGTATGCAAAACTAGATAACCTAGAATACAATATAGAAAACGAACGGAGGCCTCTTATGAACCACGCTAAATACGTTATTCCGATGTCCGATTCGTCGGTCAGCATTAAGCCCGAGGATATTCAGCCCACGGTGCTACCCGATGCATTCATTCAGTCCGATATCGTGCGTAAACTCAATACGTTGAGTCTGCCGCGCTATAACCAGTTGCCCAATGTGACGCTCTACCGCGACCAGGTCATTGAGTATGTTGCGCTGTGGATGGAGCCGCTGTCCATTTGCGTTGAGCACCCTGTCATTACGCCATCGATGATCAATAACTACGTGAAGGTCGGCCTGGTGCCTGCTCCGGTCAAAAAGCAATATGGCCGCGAGCAGATTGCGCGTCTCATCGCCATTTGTATCTTTAAGCAGGTGCTGCCCATCGCTGCGGTTCAGGCGCTCTTTAATATTCAGCGTTTGAGCTACGACGCTCCGACGGCTTTCGATTATGTGGTCGATCAGCTCGAGGCATCGATTCGTGCGGCGTTTTCCGTTGAGCAGACTCCCGTGCCCGATACCGCACATCAGGTTACGCGTGAGTCGTTGCTCGTACGCAGTGCGGTTTCATCCTTCGTTTCGAAGGCATACCTGATGAGCTACCTTAAGTTCAATGGGTTTAATAGCTAACCGAGGTATAAGATGGGCGGGATAAAGAGCCACTGGCCCGTTATCCCGCCCGCGCGTTTGTCTAGTTGGACATTATCGGCCCGAAGCCACGCCCATGCCGTAGCCGATAATAAGCCCATGCATCTCGGCATAATATGAATCTAGCCCATTACAGGGCATGATGATGGTCTTAGAGCCGGGCCAGTGTTCCGCAATGCGGCTGGCAAGTGCCTGGGCGCCCGTCTCATTCTCGACATGGTCGATAACGACCTCGCCGCCGGTAAAGCCCTCGGCCTCCATGGTATCGACAATCTTGCCAAGCATCTTCTTTTCGCCACGGGTGTGACCAACGAGCTTAATCTCTCCCGCCTCGCTTGCTGTGCCTAAAACTCGAATGTTGAGTTTATTGGCGATGACCCCGGCCGCCTTGGGGATACGTCCGGCCTTGGCGAGATTTTCGTAATTGCACAGGCTAAAGAGGATTTTGCTGTTTTGCTCGAGGCTATCGAAGTAAGCGCAGGCGTCCTCAAAGGAAACGTCCGGGTTACTTGCAAGATAGCGATCGAACAGCAGGAAGATTAGATCCATTTTGCCACCTGCGGCTCGCGAGTTAACCAAATGAATCTGACGGTTGGGTTCCTCGGTAAACACCATGTCACGTGCGGTGGCTGCGGCATTGTAGCTTCCCGAGACGCCCTCGGAGATGGGCATGCAAATCGTCTTGTCGGCAAGCTTAAAAAGCTCAGCCCACTCACCCACACTCGGGCAGGCGCTCGAAGAAGCGCTCGACTCCGCCTGCACGGTGCAATTGAGCTCGTGAACGTCGAGCGTGAGGTCATCGACAAACTCGCGCTCCCCCACTCGGATCTTTAGGGGTGCAAATGCAAAGGTGGTATGAGGTGCGGTTGGTTGCCAATCGCGAAGATTGCAGCTCGAATCGGAGATAAGTGCCCAGCTCATTGAGGGTCCTTTCTATTTGTTCCTCAACAATTATAGCCATCTTTTAGATCGATTGGACGGCTATCTAGTTTTGAATACTAGATAGCCTCCTAATCTTAAGGCAAACTGTAGGGGCAAAAAGAATGGGCCTCGTGACTCAAGATCGCGAGGCCCACGTTCGTTCGCTGTAGTAATAATATTAGTAGCGTACGAAGATGTAGTTGTTGTTCATACCGGCTGCGACGGAGCTGATGATTACGCCCGTGCTGTAGTCGGAAGCATGGATCATCTGGCCGTTACCGATGTAGATGCCGGTGTGATAAGAGTTTACTACGACGTCGCCGGGCTGTGGATCGGACACACGAGCCCAGCCCATAAAGTCACCAGTGGTGCCCAGGCGGCAGTAACGACCCGTGAGGCAGTAGCTCACAAAGCCGGAGCAGTCAAAGCTGTTCGGTCCAATACCGCCCCAGGAGTAAGCACAACCAAGCTTGCTATAGGCACGCGAAACAACGGAGCCGCCGTCAACCGATTGGCTCGGCGCAGAAGGGGTCGGAGCCGGAGGGGGCGTCGAAGGCTGCGGCGTAGGGGCAGGAGCCGGAGCGGGTGCAGGCGTGTTGCCGCCGTTGTTGGTCGTACCGCCACCATTGTTGGTGTTCTCGGTCGTGCCAGCGGTCTCGGTGTTCACCGTGGCCTTCTCGGCAGTGCTGGCGTTGATACCGGCCTGCAGTGCGGCGTTCGCCTCAGCTTCGGCGGCAAGCTCGGCTTGCAGTTGCGAGTCCAGAGAGTTCACAACGTTCTGAGCCTCGGCCTGCTGAGCGTTGAGCTCGTCGACCTTCTTTTGCGTGGCGGCGACGTTCTTCTCCTGCTCGGCCTGCTTGTCGGTAAGTTCCTGCTTGAGCTCTTTGACCTCTTGGATGGTCTGGGCCTGCTTGTCGGAAACCTTGCCATAGTAGAACAGACGGTTGAGCATATCGCCCAGGTCATCGACGCCCGTCAGGACCTGGAGCAAGCTCAGGCCGCCGGTCTTGTACTCACCTGCAACGTAGTTGGAAAGCTTTGTCTGGCCATCGGCGATCTCCTGCTGCTTTTGCGTGATCTCGCCGGCAGTCTGATCGAGCGCCTGCGTCTGCGTGGCAAGCTCATCGTAAATCTGCTGGGTTTGGGTACCGATCTGCTCGAGCTTCGTACGAGCAGCGGCAAGGTCGGATGCGGTATCGGCGTAGGCGGGAGCCGCGAGGCCCAAGCCCAAAACACAAGCGAGGGTTGCCGTAGCAGCGCAGCGTGCCATGTTTTTATGCGTGTTTGCTGTGCGCATGTAGCTTCCTTTCCAGTAACTAAGGGTAACGGCTAGTCTACCGTCACCAGACTAAAGAGCTCCACATCGTCATCAGACGGCGTGAGCTTCTCGCGCGGGTTGAGAAACGCAAGCTCAAGGATACAACCGTAACCGACAAGCTTTGCGCCCATATCTCGCATAAGTTTACCTGTTGCCTCGACGGTTCCGCCCGTCGCGACCAAGTCGTCCAGAATCAACACGGTATCTTTAGAGCTTATGGCGTCGGCATGGATCTCAATGGAATCCGTTCCGTACTCGAGCTCGTAGCTCTGGCTCACGGTCTCGCGCGGTAACTTGCCCGGTTTACGTGCGGGAACAAAGCCGGCGCCAAGTGCCACAGCTACCGGTACGCCAACCATAAAGCCGCGAGCCTCGGGGCCCACGACCTTGGTGATTCCCATGCCGGCAAAGTGCTCGGCGAGGGCATCGGTCATGGCTTTGAGCGCCTCGGGATTGCCAAAGAGCGGCGTGATGTCTTTAAAGACGACTCCGGGCTCGGGATAGTCGGGGATGTCGACGATTTGAGATTCGAAGTCGTACATTGCATGACCTTTCAATGGGTTGCCGGATAAGCGGCAGCTGTTATTTGCCCGCGGTGGCGGTGCCGGTTTGCGAAGGGGCGACAACCTTGAGCGGCTTTACGAGAGAATCCTCGTGCAAAGCCGGCGCGGCAGTTTCTTCGTTTTTGGCCTTGGTGGACTCGGAGCGAGCGATTTCCTCATCGAGTGCATCGATGTCGGCGTCCTCGACCACGGCGTTGAGCGACTCAAAAACGCGGTTCTTGAGCAGCGCAGTGTGCACACCCTCGGTCAGGTCGTGAAGCTTCTTAAACGCACGCTCAAGCTTGGCGTCGCGCTCGTCATCGGAGGTATCCATGCCGAGCATGCTCACGAGCACCTGCTCAAACATCGAGGATTCGCGGTTGGCGGAAGACACGTACTGACGCAGGTTGCGCGGCTCGATATGGAAGCGTGACAGCTCGGAGCAGTAGCGGATGATCGGAAAATCGCGACCATCGACGAGCTCACGATTCTGTGGACTCTTGATGATGCGAATGAGGTCGTTCTCGGCGAGCGAGCGTATAAACGAAATCTCGACGCCCAGCATATCGGGAATGGTCTCGATGGGATGCAGCTTTTGCTTAGTCTCCTTGGGCTCCGTCTTGAGCGGAACATCGGACAGCAAGCCCACCTCGTAGGCGAGCGTTGACAGGTCCGTGGCGTTTTCCAAGCGCTGCTTAATCACGTTGAGCGGCATGTAGCGAGTCTTCTGCAAGTGCAGAATGACCTCCAGGCGATCAACGTCCTCCTTGGAGTACTGACGGTATCCCTTAGGCGTACGATGAGGGGTAATGAGCCCCTCATCTTCTAGAAATCTAATTTTTGAGTTCGAAAGATCGGGGTATGCGCCTCGAAGTAGGTTGACGACTTGGCCGATACTCAGATAGTTGCGTTCGGCCATGCCCTACTCACCGGTTTCGATGCGCTCCGGCGTGCTCTCGTGGTAGATGAGCGTAAACGTACCGATCTGGACGGAAGAACCGTCGTGCAGCGGGGCTGCATTGACGATGGCACCGTCGACCCAGGTGCCATTGAGCGAGCCCAGGTCCTCGATGCGAGAGCCGAGGCCCTCGCGGATAATGCGCGCGTGGCTGCGCGAAACGGTCATGTCATTGAGGAAGATGCCGTTCGCAGGATCGCGGCCGATGGTGGTCACGTCGTCCTCGAGCTCAAAGGCGGCACCAGTCTGCGGACCCTTGACGATGGACAGAACGGGGGCGGTGATGCGCACGTTGGCCATGAGGTCGGGAACGGTGACGTCGCTTGAAGGCACGCGGAATACGCAGGTAGCGTCAGCAGTCTTATCATTCTGAGGCATATTGTTAACCATGTTGTCCATGACAACCCCTAACTTATCGCGGACGTGCCGCAAATAATGAACCGTACGTAATCATACCCCAACGAATCAGTCTTCGATTTCAGGGTTCAGAAAGTCGATGTCCTCGTCCTCGGGATGCGCGAGAGCCTGTTTAATGGCCACTCCGCCCTTAATGGAATAGATGACAGCCGTGAGCATGGAGAAGATCACGCCGCCGTACACAAAGTAGATGCCGAGGGGCACCGAGCTTCCGTTGAGGCCTGGGAAGGCCGTAAGGGTTGAAGGTAAAAGGTGCAGGCCGTCAACAACGGGGAACCCGAGCAGCATGAGCGAAAAGCCGGTCATGAGCAGCGCAGTGGCAATCTTTCCGGGAAAGACGACATCGATGGGGCGACGGTGATAATGACGCACGATAAGCGTGCCGATGCCCAGATAGATGTCGCGGCCAATAATGAGCACGCAGACCCAGATGGGTAGCTCTCCGCGGACCACCAGTCCCAAGACGCCGGTGAACAGCAGCGCACGGTCGCAGATGGGATCCATAACCTTGCCGAGCCACGAGACCGTCTTGGTCATGCGGGCGATCTGACCGTCCATCCAGTCGGTGGAGGCGGCAACGGCGTAGATAACGATGGCGATGACGCGGTTGTTATCCGTCACAAACAGGTACAGAAATACCAGGGTGAGGATCAGGCGCGTAAAGGTGATGAAATTGGAGATCGTAAAGATCTTATTCGACGGGTAATCGGAAGTGCCGATAAGCTCCTTTTTGATCTTCTTTTTGATGCCCACAGGACTCCCCCGCTGGTTAACGACAAAACTTTCGCTACTATACCCGTTCCGGCGATGTCTATCCAGCGTAAGCATAGAGAGTCCAGACATATGGAGGATGCTACTGGGTTGTGCGGGATTCTGCATTTGTGTACATCAGCCTCCAAACATGCCGAAAAATGTCGGTTTTGGAGGGTGATGTACACGTTTTGATTCGGTGATTACATCGATCGGGAAAGTTGTTGCTTTAAGCAAATTAATCATGATGTGCGGGTCGAGAAGGGCTGGCGCCAAAAGAGTCCAACGGCCGTTACGGCTTCGTTAGAAACGTGCCCCACCATGGATAGTGAACCCGAAAGGTAAGGCGCGCGGGCACGGTGGCTCGGCCCGCGCGCCCGGAAGAGAAAGGATAAACCCATGGGTTGCATGCTCGAGACGCGTGGGCTCACCAAGCGCTTCGGCCGCGGCGACCAGGCGCAGGACGCCGTGGCCGACGTGAGCCTTCATATCCGCGAGGGCGAGGTGTACGGGCTGCTCGGTCCCAACGGCGCCGGCAAGTCGACAACGCTCAAGATGATCTGCGGGATGCTGCGGCCGACGGCCGGGGAGATCCTCTTTGCCGGGCACGCCTGGCGCCGCGAGGACCTCTACGCAATCGGCAGCCTCATCGAGGAGGCGCCGCTCTACCCCAACCTCACCGCGCGCGAGAACCTGCGCGTGCGCACCACGCTGCTGGGCCTTCCCGAGAGCCGCATAGATGAGGTGCTCGCCGCCGTGGACCTCGCGGACACCGGGAAGAAGCGCGCCGGGCGCTTCTCGATGGGCATGCGGCAGCGCCTGGGGCTCGCACTGGCGCTGATCGCCCGGCCACGCCTGCTCGTGCTCGACGAGCCCACCAACGGCCTCGACCCCATCGGCATCGAGGAGCTGCGCGACCAGATCCGCGGCTTCGCGGCGGCGGGTACGACGGTGATCGTCTCGAGCCACATCCTCTCCGAGGTGCAGCAGATGGCGGACACCATCGGCATCATCTGCGGGGGGCGCCTCGCCTACGAGGATGCGCTTCGTCCCGGGCAGGACCTCGAGGAACTCTTCATGAGCTTCTGCCGGGAAGGGCGACGAGCGCGCGGGGAGGTGGCGGCATGACGGGCGAGAAAGGCGGCCTGCTCGCGGGCCTGCGCGCCGAGGCCCTGAAGTCGCGCCACGCGGCACCGGTTCGCCTGGCCGTGCTCATGGCGCTGCCGATGCCGCTGCTCGGCGCGATGCCCTACCGGGGCGTGCAGATCTTTAGCGCGTGGAACTACTGGTACGCGCTCTTCCTGCCCGTGTCTCTATCGCTTGTGGTGGCGTGCGTCGCGCGGGCGGACGCTCGCACGCGGATGCGGGGGCTTTTGGGCCTGGGCTTCCCGCTCGGGCGAGCCTGGTGGGCCAAGGCGCTCTGGTGCCTCGCTCTTTGCACGCTCTCGAACCTCGTGGTCTTCGGCATCTACCTCGCGGGATCGGCGTTCTCCTCGCAGGGTCTCACGGCCGCGGGCACGCTCACGATGCTCCTCTGCGCGCTCGCCAACACGGTGACCGCGGCGTGGATGATCCCCGCAGGGCTCTTCCTCACGGCGCGGCTCGGCATGCTCGCGGGCATCTTCTGCCCGCTCGCCGCGCAACTCGTAGGTGGGTTCGCCTGGTCGTTGGTGCCGCTGCCGCAGCTCTTTCCGCCGTCGGCGAACATGGTCATCCCCACGAGCTTCATCCCCGTGCTGCCGAGCGGCGAGCCGCTCGCGGCGGACATGGCGCTCGGCGGGGCGCTCATGGCGGACGGCATGCTCACGCTGGCGGGCCTTGCGGTCTGCGCGCTCGCGTTCGCCGCGCTCACGGCGGCGGGCGCTGCCTGGTTCGCGCGCTCCGAGGAGAGGTGATGGCCATGACACGACTCTCCGACCCGACGCCGCGCATGACTCTCTCGCGGGCCCTGCTCTCCGAGTCCCTGCGCCTGGCGCGCTCCCCGCTCACGGCGGTGCACCTCGCCTGCGGCCTGGCAGCCGGTCTTGCCTGCGGCGAGTACTTCTCCGTAGCCCGATGGGACCCGGCGCTGGGCGCGGACGCCTACGCCCAGTTCCTCGGCGCCCTCATGCCGCTCATGTCCGCCATCGTCTGCGGGCTCGCCGTGGACGAGGAGCGCGCTGCCGGGCGTCTCGCCAACCTCACGGCGGTCCCCTCGCGCGGGCGCGCCGTCGCGGCGAAGCTGCTCGCCCTTGCGGCGCTCGGCGCGGGCGCGCTGGCCGTGGCGCTCGGCGTGTTCGGGGCCGTGCTCGCCGTCGCCGGGCGCCTGCCGCTCGGGCCCGCTCCGCTTGCGGCCGCCTGGGCGGGCATCGTGCTGGGCAGCTTGCCCCTCTACGCGCTGGGGCTCGGCGTGGCCCTGCGCCTCGGCCGCAACGCCGCCATCGGCGGCGGCGCGGCGGGGACGCTCCTCGCGTTCTTCTCGGTGGGCGGACTTGCGCACGGCCTCATGACCGGCGAGCTCACCGGTGCCCTGGCGACGCCCCTGGGCTGGGTGCCGCTCGCCTGGCCCGCGCGCCTGGGGTCGCTCGGGGTGGAGGCCTTCATCGACGCCGCACGCGCGGCGGGCCCTCTCCTCACGACTGCGCTCGCTGGCCTCGCGCTCACCCTGGCAGCCGCCGCCGTCCTTCTCGCCTGGTTCTGCCGCTTCGAGGACGGGAGGGCAGATGCATAGGAAGCCGCTCGCCGCCGTGCTCGTCCCCCTCTCCGCAGCGTTTGTCCTGGGCGGGAATGCCCTGCTCGACGCCGGCTGGGGTTCGGCGCTGCGCTCGATCGCCGACTGCGTGCTGCCCAACCCTGAGATCGCAATGGGGCGCCCGCGCCCGAGTCCGGCAGTCACGCGAGCTCCTACGCCGACGCCACCGGGGCGGGGGCAAACTACGTCTACCTGGTGGACGCGGCGGACGACAGAGGCAATGTCCGAGAGCTCCAGCTCATCTTCTTCGGGCGGGAGTCGGACGGCGAGGGCTGGCTCGAGATCGAGGCGCGCGGCGGCTCGGGCGTGCGCTACCGCGCGTGCGACGCGGCCCAGGCACCCGCGGCTGCGCGTAGGTCTCTGGACCGCTGAGCGCGGCGCTAGTACAATTCCGACGGAAGTTTCAGGAGGTTGAACATGGCGAGGATACTGGCAGTGGATGATGAACGGGCGATCCTCGACGCGCTCGCGCGCGTCCTCGGCCGCGACGGCCATGAGGTCGTCAGGGCGGTGGACCCGACGGCGGTCCCGGGGATGGACCTCTCGCGCTTCGACCTCGTGCTCTGCGACGTCATGATGCCGGGGCTCGACGGCTTCGAGCTCGTGCGGCAGATCCGTCCGGACTTCGACGGGCCCATCGTCTTCCTGACCGCTCGCGTGGCCGAGGAGGATGCCGTGGCCGCCTACGGCCTGGGCGCCGACGACTACGTCCGCAAGCCCTTCGGGGCCGCGGAGCTGCGCGCCAAGGTCGCGGCCCATCTACGCCGTGAGCGCCGGCCGCGCTCGCACGCCCTCTCCTTCGGAGAGGTGCGGATCGACCTCGGGGCGCGCGGCCTCGCCGTGGGCGGCGAGGCCGTGCCGCTCACGCCCACCGAGTACGCCATCTGCGAGTACCTTGCCCGCCACCCCGGGCAGGTCATGAGCCGCGCGCAGATACGCGAGGCGGTGCTCGGCTGGGAGAGCGACGCCGACGACGCGGCCATATCCATGCAGGTCAGCCGCGCCCGGAGGAAACTCTCCGAGGCCGGCGCCGATCCGATCGCGACCGTCTGGGGGATGGGGTACAAGTGGCAGCTCTGAGGATCGGGGCGCGAGGTCGCGGGGGCATGCCGCTCTCCTTCGTCATCGCGCGCTACTTCGCCTACGCGTTCGCGGCGGTCGCCACGGCGTGGCTTGCCTCGTTCATGGTGCTCTCCGTGGCGATCAACGCGGGCTTCGTCTACGAGGCAAGCTGGGGGCCGGCCAATGCGCGCGAGGTCGCGGAGGGCCTGGCACGAGACGGCGTCTGCGGGCAGCAGGACGTGCCGACGGCGTACCGCTACCTCATCCTGAACAAGGACGGAAACGTGCTGATGACAGACCTCGAGGGCACGCGGCTCGAGGGCGCGGCGGAAATGGCCCGTGCGGCACTCGCCGCGGATCCGGGCACAGTGGAGATCGAGGGCGGGGGCTCGGGCCTCACCTACGTCGCGTTCCCGCTCAAGGGCGGCGGGGCCTGCGCACTCGTCAGCGAGTACCTGCCGCAGTGGGTCTCGCGCGACCTCGCCGGCCTGCTTCCCAACCCGCAGAACCTCATGCTCGTCGGCGCCGCGGCGGGAAGCGCGCTCGCGCTCGCGCTCGTGGCGCGCCGCGCGAGCCGCGTGATCTCGCGCAAGATGGCGCCGCTCGCGGAGGCGGCGGGGCGCGTCGGCGCGGGGGAGCTCGACTTCGCGGTCGGCAGCACCAACGTGCGCGAGGTGAACGACGTCCTCGCCGCGATGGACGCCATGCGGGCCTCCCTCGCCGAGTCGCTCGAGGCCCGCTGGGCCGCGGAGCGGGGGCAGCGCGAGCAGGTGGCGTCGCTCGCCCACGACCTCAAGACGCCGCTCACCGTGCTGCGCGCCAACGCCGACTTCGTGGCGGAGGAGCTGGAAAACGAGAAAGATGCCGACCTCGCGGCCGCCGCGCGCGACATAGCCGGCAGTGTCGAAAGGCTCGACGGCTACGTGCGCCTGCTCATCGAGGCCTCGCGCGGGTCCGGCGGGGCGGAGAGGGCCCCCATGCGGCCGGCCGAGCTCTGCGAACAGGTCCTCGTCGAGGCAGCCCAGATCGCCCGGGCGCGAGGCGTGACGCTCAACGCGGCCACGGGCCCCGCTGTCGCGGGCGCGCCCGAGGCCCTACTCGACCGAACCGCCCTGGCGCGAGCCGCCGCGAACCTCGTGGCCAACGCCGCCGAGCACGCGCGCTCGCGCGTGGCGGTCTCCTGCGACGTCGCGGGAGGGCGCCTCGTCATCGAGGTTGCCGACGACGGACCGGGCTTTTCTCCCGCCGCCCTCGAACGCGGCTGCGAGCGCCTCTTCACAGACGACTCCTCCCGCTCCTCGCGCGACGGAGGCCGCCACTACGGGCTCGGCCTCCACGTCGCCTCCGAGGCCGCGAGCGCCCACGGGGGCTCCGTCTCGCTTGCCAACAGCCCCTCGGGCGGCGCAGTGGCCACCATCGCGGTCCCCCTGTGCGGGATCTGACGACTTCCTCGATGTCTACCTCGACTGCGATATGTCGCTCGCCGAGGCCGCGACGAGATGGTGTTGCGTCTGCCCCGCTTGGTGCTTCTAGCTCAAATTTGATCTGATGTAAGGCCCGTGCAATCCTGCATGGGCCTTCCTTTTGGCAATTGCTCGACCGATTCGTGGCTTGAAACACAAATTATCGAGTTAAGGAGACATGGGGTCATACAGCGGCTCTCAGAGCGCCTGCCGCACTCCCCCGCCATTAACTCTGTGGCGTCCTCGTATAGAGTCCATCCTGCTTGGCGTTTCGTTGCAACCACCCACTTGTCCACTGATCAAGTGAACTACTGGAATAAATACAGCGACACGCTTGTACGTTACAGTCGCTCCGTCTGTGTAAATCGCCGCGATAAATGCCGCTCGTTTTCGGCGTGTATCAGCTACGCGTATGTAAACTCACATTGCGTCAATAAATCGGCTCAAGCGCGTTCAAAACGTGCAAGTAACCGCAAAAAGCGAATTTCGCGCAGGTAAAATTTTGGCACCCTGTTGCTTACTGAAAATTAAGCAATTGCTTAAAACAAAAAAGGTCAGGCACTAGGTGCCTGACCTGCAAACTCCTGGTCGGGACGACTGGATTCGAACCAGCGACCCCTTGACCCCCAGTCAAGTGCGCTACCAAGCTGCGCCACGTCCCGAAGCTTTTGTTTGTTGCTCTGCTCTCGCTCGCAACAAGGAGTATATTAACCCGAAACTTTAGACTTGTGCAAGAACTTTTTTACAAATTTTGAAGCAAGTCCAAAATTGTATCTGCGAGCTGGGGTTTTGTTAGAACGGGAAGTTCTTGCGTACCCGTTGTGCTCACGATCCAAGCCTTGTTGGTATCGGTTCCAAAGCCCGAATCGGCGCGTGAGACATCGTTGGCGATAATGGCATCGCAACCCTTACGCGCGAGTTTGCGCTGCGCGTACTCCACGACGTTATCGGTCTCTGCCGCAAAGCCGATCACGCACCGCTCTCCCTTTTGGCGCGAGAGCTCGGCCAAGATATCGACCGTCTCGACCAGTTCGATGCGATCCAGGCGTTCGTTGGCCTTTTTGAGCTTATGGTCCGCAGGGGATACGGGGGTGTAGTCGGCGACAGCGGCCGCACAAATGGCCACATCGGCCGTCTGAAAGGCGCTGAGCGCTGCCTTCAGCATTTCAGCGGCGGTTTGCACGCGCACGCACTCCACGCCGTGGGGAACGTCGAGCGATGTCGGTCCCAGCACGAGCGTGACGGCGGCACCGCGACGTGCGGCCTCCCCCGCCAGGGCGATACCCATCTTGCCCGACGACCGGTTGCCAATAAAGCGCACAGGATCGATCGGTTCGTGCGTGGGGCCGGCGGTAATCACGATGCGCTTACCTGCCAGGTCTTGAGGCACGGGGTTGAGCACCTCACAGACAGCCTCGACGATGTCCTCGGGCTCGCTCATGCGCCCCGTGTCCACGTCGCCGCAGGCAAGGTAGCCGCTGCCGGGTCCCACCACATGGACACCGTGCTCGCGCAGCGTGGCCATGTTGGCCTGCGTCGCCGGCGCCTTCCACATGCCGTTGTTCATGGCCGGCGCGATCACGACGGGCCGCGGTGTCGCAAGCAGCGTGGTGGAGATGAGGTCATCGGCGATGCCGTTGGCCATCTTGGCGATAATATTGGCCGTCGCGGGCGCCACGACCACCAGATCGGGCTCCTGCGCCAGCGAAATGTGGTGGATGGGGTCGGAAGGATCGTCGAATAGCCCAACCGCGACCGGCTCGTTGGTGAGCGCGCGGAAGGTAAGCGGCCCCACAAACTCCGTGGCATGCTCGCTCATAACGACTTTGACACGTGCGCCGCGCTTTTGCAGCAGGCGCACGATATTGCACGACTTATAGGCGGCGATCCCGCCGGTAATGCCCAGCAGGATCGTTTTTCCCTCAAGTTGCATTGAATTGTTGGATGCCGCCGTCATCGCTAGGCTTCCTTACTCGGGAGCACCAGGAGGCGGTGGCAGTACGGACAGTGCGTAATCTCGCTACCGTCGTGGTTGAGGTCGCTCATGGACGATGCCTGCAGCGCGGTGTGGCAGACCGTGGGGATGTTGCCCTGGATGGTCTCGACGGCCAAGCCGCGGAACTGCTTGAGCAGACGCTCGTAGTCGCTGAGCACGTCGGTGGGCAGCGTGGCGGCAAGAGCGGTGCGCTCCTTAGTGGCGGCTTCGATCTGAGCCTGCAGGTCGGCAGCCTTGGCGCGGGCGGCCTTGGTGTCGGCCTTCACGCCCTCCTCGAACTTGGCGATGATTGCCTGTGCGCGAGCCTCGCGGTCGAGCGCCTCCTTGTGGGCGACAACGACATCCTTGCGGGTGTGCTCAATCTTGTCCAGGCGCTTGGCCAGGGTGGCGAGCTCGTTTTCCAGGTCCTGTACCTCGCGGTAGTCGGAACCGTCGACGTGGCGCTTCTTGGCAGCCTCGATGGCGTTATTGGTCTGGATCTCGGTGGTGTTGAGATCGTCGAGCTCAATATCCAGGTCCTTGCGTTGGGCGTAGAGCTTGGTCATTTCGGCCTTGAGCTTAACGTAGGTCTTGCGCTTGGAAGCGAGCTCCTTGAGCTCCGGCATATTGGCAAGTTCGCTCTTGTTGCGGGCGAGCTCCAAATCGATCTGTTGCAGCTTGAGTAGCGTAGCGCCGGCGCTCATAAGTTCTCTCCTTTTGTCACAGTCCACCATTGGCAAGGGTTCAGTATTTTAATCGCA
The DNA here is from genome assembly GCA_937937635.1 of uncultured Collinsella sp. GTDB lineage: Bacteria > Actinomycetota > Coriobacteriia > Coriobacteriales > Coriobacteriaceae > Collinsella. Next base: position 15,111 of record CALDCF010000037.1, on the reverse strand, counting down.
TGACGGGGGTCGGCCCCGGCGTCAACTGCAGAGTTCATCAATATATCAACGAACGGCTCCTCGGAGCGGTCGTGGCCGAGCAAGATCACCGGCAGCCCGCGCAAGGCAAGGTCCTGCGCCACGTGGTAGCCCGCCTCGCCCGTCACGACAACATCTGCGCCCGCGGCGATGGCGAGCTCTTCGAAGTCGCCCAGGGAGCCGCCCAAAATGGCGACGGTGCGGCACGGGCGATCAGCTTTGCCCCACACACGCGGGTCGCTGCCAAAGGCCGTGGCAGCACGGGTGGCAAGATCGCGCAGCGTGCACGGGTCGTTGAGCGTTGCAAGTGCGCCCAGGCCGGTGGCCTCGGGGTCGTCCACGTGCTCCAGTGAGCTCACGGGTGCGGCACCCAGCAGCTTGCTCAGGCAGACACGGGCTTCGTGCGAGCGGTCCAGGTTGGTGTGGAGCGAGATAATGCTCACCCCGCAGCGGGCAGCCTCGTAGAGGGCCGCACTGCACTGGGGTCGTGTGGCATCCGCCGGACAAAAGGCCTCGGGTGCCTTGATGTATATGGGATGATGCGTCAGCAGCACGTTGGCGCTTGCTTCTTGGGCGCGGCGAACATTAGCCTCAGTCGCATCGAGTGCGCAGGCAACGCCGGTGATCTCCGCGGCCGGATCGCCAACGGAGAGTCCTACGTGGTCCCAGGGCTCGGTGTCCGTCTTGGGATAGCGTGCCAGTAGCGCGCGCTCGAGCTCGGCGACGATCATGTGGCACCTGCGATCGAGAGCAGCGTCTGGGCAAACTCGTCCAGATCGTCCGGATTCACGCGGTCGTCAAAGGAAATGCGCAGTGCACCTAGTGCCTGCTCGCGACCAATGCCCATGGCGCTGAGCACATGGCTCGGGTCCATGCTGCCGCTCGAGCACGCCGAGCCGGCCGAAACCTCAAAGCCGGCGGCATCGAGCTTGACGATGAGCTCCTCGGAGTCCATGCCATCAACGTAGATCGACACCATGCCCGGCAGGCGATCGGCCTGTGCGTAGTCGCCCATGGTGGCGTGAATGCGCTGGTGGGCCGTAAGCGTGGCGTAGAGCTTGTCGGAAAGGGCTTGCAGCTTCGCGCGCTCCTGAGCCACATGGGGCGTCAGAGACGAGGCGGCAGCGGCAAAGGCGAGCTGCGTTCGCAGGTCTTGCGTGCCGGCACGACGACCGGCCTCCTGTCCGCCGCCAAAGATGCGCGGGCGCAGCGGCGTGCGGCTCTTAAGGTAGAGTGCGCCAGATGCCACGGGACCGCCAATCTTGTGGGCTGCGACGGACATGGCGTCGACGCCCAGCTCGGTGACATCGAGCGGAATATGCAAGTAGCCCTGGATGGCATCGGTGTGGAACAGGGCACCTGCGGTGTGCGCAGCTGCGGCAAGCTCGCGGATGGGCTGCACCACGCCGGTCTCGTTGTTGGCGACCATAATGCTTACGAGCGCCACGTCGTCGCTGAGCAGCTCGACAAGCGTGGCAGGCTCAACGTAGCCCGCGCGGCAGGGCTGCACCAGGTCGACGGTAAAGCCGGCGGCACGCAGCAGCGGCAGGTTGTCCAGAATCGAATCGTGCTCGATGGCCGAAACGATTACACGACCGCGCTTGCGATCGCGCTGACGAGCGCCCTCGGCAAGACCGAGCAGCGCCAGCTGGTTGGCTTCGGTGCCGCCGTTGGTCAGTACAATCTCGGACGGGCGGACGCGCGCGCCAAAGCTGCGGGCGATCTCGCGACGTGCAACCTCCAGACGCGCGGCAGCCTTGCGGCCGAGCGAATGCAGCGAGTTGGGGTTGACGCCGGCAAGCTCGCTGTCGTCGTACTCGCGCTGCGCAAGGAGCGCCTCGGCGCGCATGGGCGTCGAGGCGGCATAGTCAAGATTCACGGGTATGCGGTTTTGACCTGCGGTCATAAGGGTTTATGCCTCCTGTGCGGCCTCGTTGCCCAGCTTCTGCAGCAGCGCAACCTCGGCAGCGGGATCTTCGGACTTAAATACGGCAGAACCGGCCACGAGCACGTTGGCGCCGGCCTTGACGACCTCGGCAATGTTCTTGGAAGAAATACCGCCGTCGACCTCGATGAGGGGCGAAACGCCGTGACGCTCGCACATGGCCTTGAGCTCGTGAAGCTTTGCGATGGTGCCCGGGATAAAGCTCTGGCCGCCAAAGCCCGGGTTCACACTCATGAGCAGCACCATATCGACGACGTCGATGATGCTCTCGAGCACGCACACGGGAGTGGCGGGGTTGAGCACCACGCCGGCCTTGACGCCGCGCTGCTGCAGATGCGTGAGCGTGCGGTGCAGGTGCGTGGAGGCCTCGTAGTGCACGGTGATCATATCGGCACCGGCATCGGCGTACCAATCAACCGTCTCGTCGGGGTTCGACACCATCAGGTGCGCGTCGACCGGCACATTGGTGGAGCGCTTGACGGCCTTAAGGATGTCAACGCCAAAGGTGAGGTTGCCGGTAAAGTGGCCGTCCATTACGTCGAAGTGCACGTAGTCGGCACCGGCGATCTTGTCGAGTTCGCCCTTGAGGTTGGCCATGTCGGCCGAGAGGACGGACGGAGCGATTTTAATGGAACCCATGGTAGTAGCCTTTCTGCACTAGTCGGTGAGTCCGTAGAACTCTTGGGAGGGTACGCGGTCGGTAAGAATCTCGAGCGCCCTATCCAAAGTAACACCGTTGTAGAGCGTTTGCTCCACGGCAAAGGTGAGCGGAATGTCTACGCCCAGTGAACGGGCAAGCTCACTGACGCTGCGGGCCGCGACGGCGCCCTCGACCACCATATGCGTACGTGCCTGGTACTCGTCGAGCGAGACGCCGTGGGCAAACTCGTAACCAAAGGTGCGGTTGCGCGAATGCTCGGAGGTACAGGTGGCAATGAGGTCGCCCATGCCGGCAAGCCCCATGCAAGTCATAGCTTGACCGCCGCGGGCGTGCACCAGACGGCTGATCTCGGCCAGGCCGCGCGTCATGATGAGGGCGAGCGTGTTGTCGCCCGCGCCCGAGCCGGCGGAGATGCCGCACACGATGGCGATTACATTTTTCATGGCGCCGCAGACCTCGACACCGGTCATGTCCTGCGACAGGTAGATGCGGAATGCCGTGGACAGGAGCAGGTCCTTAAAGGTCTCCCCTATCTGCGGATCTTCGCTGGCGATGACGGCGGCCGAAAGCCCGCCGCGGCAGATCTCCTCGGCATGGTTGGGGCCCGAGAGGGCCGCCACACGCCGCTCGTTGCCGATCTCGCTGGCGATGACCTCGCTCATGAGCAGGCCGGACTCGGGCTCAATGCCCTTGGTAAGGCAGAGCACCGGGGTGTCCGCGGCGATGAAGGGCGCTGCCTGGTGACACACGTCGCGCAGATGCGTGGAGGGCACGGCAAAGATGATCGCATCGGCACTGTCGAGCGCCCGGGCGAGCTCGGTCGTTGCTACCACGTTGTCCGGCAGCTCATATCCCACCAGATAGCGCGGGTTGCGATGCTCGCCGTTAATGCCGGCGGCCGTCTGCTCACTATGGGCCCACATGGTCACGCGCCCGGCTCGTGCGGCGGCAAGGCCGGCGACGGCGGTTCCCCAGGAGCCGGAGCCAATCAGCGCAACATTCATGACTCTCTCCTACTGATCGTCGGGCTCGGTGACGCGTTTGGTAAACGAGAGCTTGGACTCCTTACCGGTCATGAGCTTTTTGATGTTCGCGCGATGGGCCCACACCACGGTGATGCCGATCACCGCCATGCAAAACTTGAGGCCCAGGCTGCTGTACGGAAAGACCGCGCAGGCAGCGATGGGAAGACCGATGGCGGCGGCAAGTGAGCCCACCGACACGTACTTGGTAATGGCGACGGCCACGATAAACATGCCCAGCAGCGACAGGCCAATAGGCCAGTACCAGGCGAGGATGACGCCCAGACCAACTGCGATACCCTTGCCGCCATGGAAGTTGAGATAGGGCGAGAAGATGTGGCCCCACACCGCTGCCAGGCAAATGACACCGAGCATCCAGTCGCCGGGGGCTCCAGGTGCCATGATGCTCACAGGGAAGCCATAGCCCACGCCCGCGATGAGCGGACGCGCGATCATGACGCAGATGGCGCCCTTAAGGCAGTCGAGCAGCAGCGTGAGCGCGGCCACCTTGGGGCCGGCCACACGCAGGGCGTTGGTGGTGCCGATGTTGCCGGAGCCCGCCTTGCGAATGTCGGTATGGTTGAACACGCGGCCCAGGATCAGGCCAAACGGAATCGCTCCGATAAAGAACGAGACCACGGCGCAGATGGCGGTCAGCAGAATCGGATTATGCATCCTTTTGCTCCTTCTTCCTAAAGAAGAGTCGAATGGGCGTGCCGGCAAAATCGAAGGTCGAGCGCATGCGGTTCTCCACGTAGCGCTGGTAGGTGTCGTTGACCAGGTCGCTATGGTTGACGAAGAACGTGAACGTCGGCGGGTTGACGCCCGTCTGGGTCACGTAGTGCATGCGCAGGCGGCGCTTGCCGTCCACCACGGTATGACCGAACTCGCGCAGGTCGGTGAGGAACGTATTGAGGCGCGAGGTGCTGATCTTTTGCGAGCGCGTCTTCTCGGCTGCGTCGACCATCGCCCAGATCTTCTCGACGCTGCGGCCAGTGAGGGCAGAGATGCGCAGGTACTGGGCCCAGGGAGCCATGACGCCCAGACGGCGGTCGATGGTCTCCATGCAGGCCTCGCGCTTGCGGTCGTCGTCGAGCAGGTCCCACTTGTTGAGCAGCACCACGATGGCGCAGCCGCGCTCGATGGCCAAGCCCATGACCTTCTGGTCCTGCTCGGTGACGCCCACGGAGGCGTCGACGACGAGCAGCGCCACGTCGGCGCGGTCGATGGCGCGCAGACCGCGGACCATGGAGTAGTACTCGATGTTCTCGTACACGGTGCTCTTCTTGCGGATGCCCGCGGTATCGACCATGCGGTAGTGCTTGCCGTTGCGCTCGACGACCGTGTCGATGGCGTCGCGCGTGGTGCCGGCGATGTTGGACACGATGGAGCGGTCGGCGCCCAGGATGCGGTTGAACAGCGAGGACTTACCGGCATTGGGGCGGCCGATGATGGCGACGTTCAGCGCGTCGGGGAACTCATCGGCGACCTCGTCCTCTTCCTCCGGAAGCAGGGCCACGATATCGTCGAGCAGGTCGCCCGTGCCATGACCATGCAGGGCCGAGAGCGGCGTGGGCTCACCGATGCCGAGCGAATAGAACTCCCAGATGCTGTCGTTCTCGCGATCGGGGTTGTCGAGCTTGTTCACCAGCAGAAAGACCGGCTTGTCGCAGCGCTTGAGCATGCGAGCGACCGACTCGTCCTCCTCGGTGACGCCGGTGCGGCCGTCGACCACAAACAGGATGACGGCGGCTTCCTCGGCGGCGGCGAGGGCCTGGTCGCGAATGGACGTGGCGAAGACGTCATCGCTCTTGAGCGGCTCGATGCCGCCTGTGTCGACGATGGTGAACTCGCGGCCGTTCCAGTCGGCCGTGTGATACGAGCGGTCGCGCGTGACGCCGCGGGACTCGTGGACGATGGCGTCCGAGGTCTGGGCCAGGCGGTTAACGAGCGTGGACTTTCCCACGTTGGGGCGTCCGACGACGGCGACGATAGGTTTCATCTGCTCTCCTTTAATGGGTAGGGTCAGTGGAAGTGTTAGAGTCTGCGGGCACAATGCCAAGGATGCGCTCCAGGGTATCGAGCAGCTCATGCGGCATGGTCGATACCACATGAACCTCGGCGCCGCGACTGGCAAGGCTTGCGAGTAAATCGTCACGATGATACTCGTCAAGCGTCATGCCGTCAGCGTTGAACATGAGCTTAGGCACAAAGAGCATAACCCCCGACAGGTCTTGGGGCAGCTGCTCCAGAATGTCACACGCGACGATGAGGCCGGTCACGTCTACGTTGCCGCCAAAGTAGCGGTTCTTGATGGCCGTGACGGTGCCGGCGAGTCCCTGGGGCGACTCCACAAAGCGGGCCACCGTGTCGCGTGCGCTGGCGCCCGAGAGGCACAGCAGGTGCTGGCTGCGGGCGGCGATGGCCTCGCGGACGCGGGCCAGACGCTCGGTATCGGCGGCAAGCACGTCGTCGGTCTCGTCCAGATACGAGCGGATCATGCCGATGCCGTCGTAGTACTGCGGATAGCCGTCGTAAAAGTCTGCCTCGGGAGGATCGATGCCGGCGTCCAGATAGAACTCGTCGCTCATCTGGAAGGTGTGGCGGCCAAAGCGTTCGTAGGCACGATCCTGGTAGGGACGGATCATGGCAATGGTCTCGCGCGCTAGCTCGGGCTTGTCGCTGTAGGACCAGCTAAAACGGTTCTGATGCTTGGTAAAACCGAGCGGCACAATGCCCAGGCTTGTGATTTGCTCGTGCTCCTCGCAAAAGCGCAGGGTCTTTTCCAGCTCCTCGCCGTCGTTCATGCCGGGGCACAACACGATCTGCGCGTGAATCTCGATGCCGGCGGCCATGATGGTCTCGAGTACGTCCATGCCTCGCTGGGCGTTACGGCCCATCATACGACGGCGGACGTCGGGGCTCACAGCGTGGACCGACACGTTCATGGGACTCATGTTGCGCTGGATGACGTTTTGCACGTCCTCGTCGGTGAGGTTCGTAAGCGTGACAAAGTTGCCTTGCAAAAAGCTTAGGCGATAGTCGTCGTCGCGAATATAGAGCGTGGAGCGGCCGCCCTTGGGGAGCATTGTCATAAAGCAGAACACGCAGGCGTTTACGCAGGTGCGCATGCCGTCGAAGATGGGACCATCGAATTCAAGGCCCCAGTCCTCTCCCGGGAAGCGGTCGAGCTCGACGGGGGTGACGCTGTTGTCGCGCGGGTCGAAAACCTCGAGGTCGACGGTATCATCGTCGGCCTCCCAGAGCCACACAATCATGTCGGTAAGCTGCTCACCGTTGACCGTGAGCACGCGCATGCCCGGCTCGATACCCACATCCCACGCGGGCGATTCGGGACGCACGTTCTTTACGAGCGCGCCCTCACCCGGCTCGGGGTCGCGGCTGCGCCCGTAATCGGCCACCTCGGCGGCGTATGCGGGTACGGTCTGGTCCATGGTTAGCGGCAAAGCTCCTTGATGCGCGTGACGGCGCGTTCGATGTGTTCTTGCGGGGTGGAGGCTCCGGCGGTGATGCCGATGTGGTGAGCGTCGGCAAACCACGCGGCCTGGAGCTCGGAAGCTTCCTCGATGTGATGCGTGCGCTCGCAGGCGTCTGCGCAAATCTGCGCCAGGCGGCGGGTGTTGCCCGAGTTCTTGCCGCCCACGATGACCATGCAGTCGCAGCGGTTGGCAAGTGTGGCTGCTGCCTGTTGACGCTCACTCGTGGCGGCGCAGATGGTGTTGATCACGCGCAGCTCCTGCACGCGCGGGGTGATAGCAGCCACGACCTCGGCGAGGTTCTGTGCGGTCTGAGTGGTCTGCACGACGAGGCCTACCTTGCCCTTGAGCGACAAGGCGGTGGCGTCGGCGGCACAGCTCACGACCTGCGCATCATTGCCGGCGTGGCCCAAGATGCCCTCAACCTCGGGATGGCCCGGCTCGCCTACGACTACCACGCGGTAGCCCTCGCGTACCAGGCGCTCGGCGGCCACATGGACCTTCTTCACGTAGGGACAGGTGGCGTCGACCACGGTAAGGCCGCGCTCGCGGGCAGCATCGATCACCTGCGGCACCACGCCGTGGGCGCGGATGATCACGGTACCGGTTGCGGCGCTATCCAGGTTCTCAGCCAGGCTAACGCCTGCCTCAGCGAGCTCGCGCACCACGATGGGGTTATGGATGAGCGGACCCAAGGTATGGACCTGAGTGCACTCCCCTGCCTGCGGCGCAGCGGCCAGCGCCATATCGAGCGCACGCTGTACGCCGTAGCAAGTGCCGGCGTGAGCTGCAATCTCGATGGTGGGCGCGCCGTCCTGATCGGGCGCAGTCGCGGCGGTGTTCGTCACGTTCTCGCTCATGGCTAGAACCTGCCCGGATGCTCGGCGCACAGCTCGTCTCGCATGGCGTAGACGCGGTTCATGGCCTCGGACTCAAACCAGGCCAGGCGCTCCGTACGCTTAAGCCCGGCCGGCGCGTCCGAAAGCGCGACGGCCTTGCCGGCACGAATCCAGCACTTCTTGGGACGCATGAGCTTTTTGCCCGCGGGCGTGATGTCGGACCAGCCGCAAATGGCGAGCGGGTTGACGGGCGCCTTGCCCATCTGAGCGATGAGCGCAAAACCGCCGTGGACCTCGGGCTTGATCTCGCGCGAGCGGATGCGCGTGCCCTCGGGGAAGATCAGGACGTCCTCGCCGCGCTGCAGCGCATGCTGGGCGGCGCGCAGGCACTTCATGTCGGCGGTGCCGCGCTCGACGGGAATGCCGCCAACGCGGCTAAAGGCCCAGCGCACAATCTTGCTCTTGGCGAACTCGGACTTAAAGATGGGACGAATTCGGCGGCCCCCAAAGAACAGCGCCGTCTCCACGGCCAGCAGCTCGGCCATCGAGGTGTGGTTACAGATGACCACGCTGCCGTGGCCTTCCTGGCGCTCAAACAGCAGGTCAGCGTCCTCGACCTTCCAACGCCACATGAGCTTGGAGAAGGCCCAAAGGATAGCCATGACTACGACGACGGTACCGCGGATGAGCGCCGGGAACTCGGCGTAGGGGGCGTTGTAATAGTCCTCGGGCGTCTGCTTAAACAGGCGCATGGGCTACCTCCTTTGGTTGATGAGGCCCTCGATAATGCGGACGACCTCGTCGATGGTATGGGCGGTGGAGTCGACGTGCACGGCGTCCTCGGCGGGGATGAGCGGGGCGACCTCGCGGCTGCTGTCGAGCTTGTCGCGCTGCTTAAGGGCGTCGAGAGTCTCGTCGACCTCGGCCTCGAGTTGCGCCGGCGTGAGCGGCTGAGCGTCGTTTTGGTGGCGCTGCAGCACGCGGCGGCGGGCGCGCTCGCGCGGGTCGGCGGTCAGGAAGACCTTGACCTGCGCGTTAGGGAACACGACGGTTCCGATGTCGCGACCCTCGGCCACGATATCGCGGTCCTCGGCGGCGCGGCGCTGGTGAATGAGCATGGCGGCGCGCACGCCCGGGTAGGCCGAGACCTTGGACACGTTGGCGTCGACCTGCGGGGTACGAATGGCGGCCGAAGCGTCCTGGCCGTCAATGGTCAGGCGCGTATCCTCGCCGGTGCCGTTGGTAAAGCGAATCTCGATCTGCTCGGCGAGGGCGTCGATGGCCGCCTCGTCGTCCAGATCGATGCCGCGGTCGAGCGCGGCGAAGGTGACGGCGCGATACATGGCGCCCGTGTCGAGCTTGTTAAAGCCCAGCTGGCGGGCGATCTCCTTGGCGATGGTGGACTTGCCGGAACCGGCGGGGCCGTCGATGGCGACGATCATGCAATGCTTCCTTTCGATGGTTGACGTGCTGGTATGGTTCGCGGACGCTGGGGCGCGGCGGGTTGCCTAGCCCGTGTAGCGCTCGCGGTAGGTGTTGCGCTTGGGTGCGGAGCCGTGGCTGCCGTGGTGACGCGTGCGGCTGGCGGGCGCGTCTTGGGGCTTACCGCCGTTGCGCTTGGCGCTCGCCTGCTTGGGCGGGATGCCGCCGGCCTTGAGGATCTGTACCTCGCGGTCGGTGAGCTCGCGCCACGAGCCCTTGGCCACGTCCTTGAGCTCCAGGCCGGCAAAGTTGCAGCGATGCAGGCGGATTACCGGATGGTGAATCTTGCTCAGCATGCGCTTGACCTGGTTTTTGCGCCCCTCGCGGATGATGACCTCCACGGCGGTGGTACCGGGCTTTACGCCTTGCGGAGCCACGGCCTCTGCCTCGCGCGCGTTGATGACGCGGCAGATCGCCGGCTGGCACAGGCCGTCGTCGAGTTCGATGCCGCGGCGGAGTGGTTCTAAGTCGCGATCGGTCAGGTGGCCGTCCACGAGCGCCTGGTAGGTCTTATAGACATGCTTGCTGGGGTGCAGCAGATCCTGCGACAGGTCGCCATCGGTGGTAAAGAGCAAAAGGCCTGTGGTGTCTCGGTCCAGGCGGCCCACCGGGAATAGTCCCGGAAAGCGGTCGCGGGGGACCAGGTCGGCCACGCAAGGGCGCTCCTGCGGGTCGCTCATGGTGGTGAGGTAGCCGGTCGGCTTGTAGAGCATCAAGTACACGGCGCCCTGGTTGAGCTTGACGGGCATGCCGTCGACCTCGATATGGTCGCGGTCGACGTCGACCTTGGTGCCCAGTTTGGTCGCGACCTGGCCGTTGACGGTCACGCGGCCGGCAGTCATCAGGTCTTCCGACCCGCGGCGGCTCGCCACGCCCGCGCGCGCCAAAAAGCGCTGCAGGCGCATGGTGTGCGGATAGACGGGCTGGGCGTCGGTTGCGGGTACTGCGTTGCCCATGGCGCGCGTCTCCCCTACTTCGTTAGTCCTCGTCATGCAAATCCTCCGAGGTCTCGTCGACGACCAGGGTTTCCAAGTCCTCGACTGCCTCAACATCTTCAACATCGGTATCGAGCAGTTCGCGCTCTTCGTCCAGGTCCTCGGCCTGCTCCTCGAGCGTGGACTGAATGCTGCGGCCGCTCAGGCGCTCGCGGATAAACTGACGCGACTGCTCGTCGGGGGCAAACTGCTCCAGGTCGGGCAGGTCACGGGTGGAGCGCAGACCGAACTTTTCCAAGAAGGCGTTGGTCGTGCCGTAAATGATGGCCTGACCGCGCTGGGGGTCTCGGCCGAGCTCGCGGACCAGGCCCTTGTCAACGAGCGATGCGATGACGCCGTCGGAGTTGACGCCACGGATGCCCTTGACCACCTCGCGCGTCACGGGCTGGTGGTATGCGATGACGGCCAGTGTTTCGAGCGCTGCCTGCGACAGCTTTTGCGTGTCCCAGCTCAGCACATAGGCCTCGACCACGTCGTGGTAGGCGGGATGCGTAAACAGGCGCCAGCCGCCGGCGACCTCGCGCAGCTGAAAGCCACGGTTGGCCTCCTCGTACTCAACCTTGAGCTCGGCGAGCAGCGATGCGCACTCGCCGGGGGCGATATCCAGTGCGCCGGCGAGCGCGGGCGCACTCACCGGGTCGCTCGACACCAGCAGCAGCGCCTCGAGGGCGCCTTTGAGGCTGTTTGCCTCCAGCGTGGAAAGGGTTGACATGGTTGGTCGCTCCTATTCGGTGAGCTCGGGGCCCTCGCCGGGCACGTATGCCTCGGCGCCCTCGACTCGGTTGATGCAGATGGTTCCAAAGATTTCGTCCTGGCTCAGCGTGAGCGAGCCACGCTTGGCGAGCTCCAGCATGGCCAAAAAGGTGACGACGAGCTGCTCGGTGGTGGCGTCGCCGTCCAGCAGCTCGCGGAAGGTGCAGGTTTGGTGCGCCATGGTAAAGCGGTCGACTGAGGCCACGGTCAGGTCGAGCGGCACGCGATGCGGCGCCACGTGCTCGGCCTCCAGCAAGAAGGTCTGGCGCTTGCCGTCCAGGTCGGCACAGATGACGGCCAGGCCGCGCAGGGTGATGCCAGCCAGATAGTCGGGCATGAGCCCTAGGAACTCGGGGTCGGGGCCGGCCACACGCGGATGCATACGGCTTTCGGCCTGCATGCGGGCACCGAGGGCCGCAGCCGCGCCTTTAAACTGCTTGTAGGCAATCAGGCGCTGGATCAGGACCTCGCGCAAGGCGTCGCCGTCGAGCGCGCTGAGTTCCTCGAGGTCTTCGTCGAACTCGTCATCGTCGTCATCGACTTTGCGCGGGGCCTCCTGCGGCACCAGAGAGGCAGCCTTGATGTCCAGAAGGGTTGCCGCGACCAGCAGAAAGTCGCTCGCCACGTCCAGGTCCAGCGCCTCGATGCGCTCCACCTCGGCAAGGTACTGCTCGGCCACCTCGCTGATGGAGATGGCGCCGATATCTACTTTTTGGCGGGTTACCAGCTGCAGCAGTAGGTCGAACGGTCCGCTGTAGACCTGCGTCGACACGCGATACGACATTTTCGACCTCCTTTGACGGCGCCTTCGCGGCGCGGTTTGGGTGCATATTACGACCGCTTTGCACGGTCGACCTGTAAGTTTACCTTAGATGCCGGCGATTGCGAAGTTGAGCAGCTGCTCAGCAAGCGGATACACGGTAACGCCGAAATAGCGGCCGATCACATCGATACCGGTCCACATGGGCAGCAGATACAGCGCAATGATGAGGATGGGCATAGCGTATTGCTGCAGGTGGTAATAGTTGTTGAGCGCCTTGCCTTTGAGGAAGGGCACGATGATCGACGAGCCATCGAGCGGCGGGATCGGGATGAGGTTGAAGAACGCGAGTGACAGGTTGACCACGATAAACGTGGCGCCGAAGTTCATGATCTGTGACGCCATGGCAAAGGACATGCCGGTATAGAGGCTGCCATATGCCGCGTGCATGAGGGCGGCAGCGAGGCACGCGAGCGCGATGTTCGATGCGGGGCCGGCTGCACTCACCAGGACCTCGTCACGCTTGGGGTGCTTGAGGTTGTTAAGGTAGACGGGCACGGGCTTGGCGAAGGCGAACACCGGGCCGCCGGCGACAAGCATAAGCAGCGGCAGGAGAATGGTGCCAAACGGATCGATGTGGTTGAGCGGGTTGAGCGAGACGCGTCCGCGCGAACGGGCCGTCTTATCGCCGAGTGCCCAGGCCGCGGCGGCGTGTGCGCTCTCGTGGATCACGATTCCCACGATGACGGCGACGGCGCTGGCGAGCAGGTTCATGATGTAGCTGCTGGACATGGCGCTCCCCTAGCGGACGCGACGCGAGGCTCGCGTGAGCAGGTAGTCGATCACAAACAGGATGACGGCAACGATGGCGTAATCCAGGCGGAACACGCCGCCAAAAGGCGACGTGATGACGCCGTAGCCGGCGATGGCGCTCGGCAGCGCGCGCGAAAGCTCGACGACAAAGCCGACGATCTGCAGCTTAGCGGTCAGACCGCTAAAGCACAGCAGCACGGTCATCGCGCTCATAAAGATGCCGCAGATGCGGCAGGCGATGGCGATGATGCTCATCGCCACGGCAGCGGCCTTACGAGAGTTCACGCGCGGTCTCCTCCTCGATCTGGGCGGAAAGCTCGAGCCATTCGTCCTCGAGCTTGGGCAGCTCTTGCTTAAGGCCGTTATATTCCCCCAGTGCGGCGTTGAACTTGTCCTGATCGGCATAAAGCTCTTCGCTTGCCATCAATTCCATAAGCTCGTCATAGCGGGCGCGCTTTTTGTCCAGCTCTGTCTCGATCTTCTTGAGCTGGTTGCGCACGCCCTTGAGCTTTTTGTTGAGCGCGGCGCGGGCCTGGGCCTCGGCACGCTTTTGCTCCTTGGTCTTTTTGCCCTCGGCCGGCTTGGGCGCGGCGGTAGCACTGGCCTGGGCGGCGCTGGCGGGCTTGGCTGCGGCCGGCGCACTCTCCCCTGCCGCCTCGGCGGCGGCGCGGGCGGCGAGGTCCTCGCGCTTGTAGAGGTAGTAGTCGTAGTCGCCGTCGTAGACCGTGACCTTGCCGTCGCGGATGTCGATCACGCGGTTGGCCACGGCGCGCACCAGGTGCTCGTCGTGGCTGATCAGCACGATGGTGCCGGGGAAGTTTTGTAGGGCGTTCTCGAGCATGTCCACCGAGTCGATATCCAGGTGGTTCGTGGGCTCGTCCAAGCACAGGAGCGCCTCGGGGGCCACGAGCATCTTGGCAAGGGCTAGACGCGCCTTTTCGCCGCCGGAGAGGACGCGAACCTGCTTCTCGATGGAATCATTGTCGCTAAACAGGAAGGCGCCCAGCAGGCTGCGCTGCTGCGGCACGGTCCACTTGGGCGTGACGGTGTCGATCTCTTGCAGGACGGTATTGGACTCGGTCATGCCCTCGAGCGCGTGCTGGGCGTAGTAGGCAACGCCCACGTTGGTGCCCAGGTCGCGGGTGCCGGTGGTGGGCGGCTCCAGGCCGGCGAGGAGCTTCATGAGCGTGGACTTGCCGGCGCCATTGGGGCCGACGAGCGCCACGTGCTCGCCGCGGTAGAGCTTGAGGTCGATGTCGCTGTAGATGTGCTTGTCGCCGTAGGACTTGGATACGCCCTCCAGGCCCACGACCATGTCGCCGGAGCGCGGCGGGTCGGGGAACTTAAAGTCGATGTGCTTGTGGCCCTCGGGCAGGATGACGAGCTCCTTTTTGATCTGCTCGATCTTGCGGATGCGCTCCTGGGCCTGTGCAGCCTTGGTGGGCTTGTAGCGGAACTTGTCGACGAAGACCTGCATGTGGGCGATGTCGCGCTCCTGGGCGGCGCGCTTGGCGCGCATCTGCTCCAGGTTGTCCTCGCGCTGCTTAAGGTAGCTGCTGTAGTTGCCGGTGTAGGTGGTCACGCGGCGGTTCTCGAGCGCGGCGACGTGGTCGACGCAGGCGTCCATGAACGCGCGGTCGTGGCTGACGATGAGGACGGCGCCGTCGTAGCTGGCGATAAAGCCGCGCAGCCACTGGACGCTCTCGAGGTCCAGGTGGTTGGTGGGTTCGTCCAGGAGCAGCAGGTCGGGATGGCGCAGGAAGAGCTTGGCGAGCGCGATGCGCATCTGCCAGCCGCCCGAGAACTCGGAGCACGGGCGCTCAAAGTCGGTGACCTTAAAGCCCAAGCCGGACAGGATTTTGCGGGCGTTGCTCTCGAGCTCGTAGCCGCCCAGGTGCTCAAAGCGGTCCTGGACCTGGCCGTACTCGTTAAGGAGCGCGTCGACGTCCTTGCCCTGCTCGGAGAGCTCGGTGATCTGGGCCTGCAGCACGTTGGCGCGCTCGCCCATGCGGCGGATTTCCTTGGCGGCAGCCATAACCTCGGCGAGGATGGTGGTGTCCTTGTGCTCCAGGTTGGTTTCCTGCTCTAGGTAGCCCACCTGGCAGTCCTTGGCGTACTGGACCTGGCCGGCGTCGGGGCTGTCGATGCCCATGATGATCTTGAGCATGGTGGTTTTGCCGGCGCCGTTGGGTCCCACGAGCGCGAAGCGCTCGCCGGGGTTGATCTGGAAGGACGCGCCGCTAAAGAGGACGCGTGCGCCGAAGCTTTTTTCGATCTTGTCGACCAGGAGGATCATGGTGCCGCCTTTGACCTTGTGTTCCTATAT
>CALDCF010000036.1 GCA_937937635.1 uncultured Collinsella sp. | reverse complement strand
TGCGACACTGAAGTAAGTGTCCATCCTCGCAGTATCCGGTTCTCAAGGTGCACGCTGTGCGGCTGATCCGGTCCGACCGGGCCGCGCGGCAAGGAGATATATTGCCAGACCGCGAAGCCTTGTGGGACGTCAATTCCGCTCTTCACAAGTCCTACACAACATATCGCTTTCTATAGGTAATAGAAAGACTGGCGCGGATCTTCCGCACATATCAGATGATGACCCTTTGGTTCAGGAATATATAGAGATCGGTCACCTGTAAGTGTTTATCTACCCGCGCTTTTAGCAATGTAAACCGCACTTCAGATAAAAAGAGGGAGCGCCGCGCACAACGCGACACTCCCCTAGCGATTCAACAGAATCTATTAGGCCTCGAGAGCCTTCTTGGCAATGGCAGCCAGCTCGTTGAAGGACTCGATGTCCTCGTAAGCCATCTGAGCCAGGACCTTGCGGTCGAGCTCGATGCCGGCAACCTTCAGGCCGTGCATGAACTGAGAGTAAGAGATGTCGTTCAGGCGAGCAGCAGCGTTGATACGGGTGATCCAGAGAGAACGGATCTCGCGCTTCTTGTTGCGGCGATCACGATACTGATACTGCAGGGAGTGCTGGACCTGCTCTTTAGCATGCTTGTAAGTACGCGAAGCGGCACCGTAGTAACCCTTCGCACGGTGCATAACGGTACGGCGCTTCTTCTTGGCGGCAACAGCGCGCTTAATACGTGCCATGTTCTATCAACTCCTAGACGGTAAAACGAAAAACGGGAACGCGAACTTAGGCGAGACGCGACTTGATGACCTTGCGGTCGGCAGCGGCGATCTCGGTCTCCTGACGGAAGCCACGCTTACGCTTGGTGGACTTCTTGCTCAGGATGTGGCTCTTGAAAGCCTTGGCGCGCATAAGCTTGCCGGTACCAGTCTTGCGGAAACGCTTCTTGGTGCCGCTGTGGGACTTCATCTTAGGCATGAAATACTCCTTAATCGGTTACAGAACACTAGTTACTTGCTATCGCTTGCCGCTTTATCCTCATCGAAGGCGCCCTTAATCGGGGCGAGCAGCATAAGCATGTTACGGCCTTCCATCTTAGGCTTGGACTCGACCGTAGCGTAAGGCTTGAGATCCTCGGCGAGACGCTCGAGAACGTTAAGGCCCTGCTCCGGGTGAGCCATCTCACGGCCGCGGAACATGATGGTGATCTTAACGCGTGCGCCCTTCTTGAGGAAACGCAGAACGTGGCCCTTCTTGGTCTCGTAATCGCCAACGTCAATCTTGGGTCGGAACTTCATTTCCTTGACCTCGACCTTGGACTGGTTCTTACGAGCAGCCTTGGCCTTCATGGCCTGCTGGTACTTGAACTTACCGTAGTCCATGACCTTGCAGACCGGCGGCTCCGCGTTGGGAGCGATCTCGACCAGGTCGAGACCCTGATCGTCAGCGACGCGCTGGGCATCGCGGATGGCGAACAGGCCGAGCTGAGAACCATCGACGCCAATCAAACGGCACGAAGATGCAGTGATCTCGTCGTTGATGCGGGTGTCATCAGACTTAGCTATTTTCCCTACCTCCATTCATAAAAAAAATAACCCGGCGCTTCTTTGCAACCAGGTCGTACACATAGACATCCTCAATATGAGGAAGGGAATCTAAGTTGTATGACCAGTCAGCTGCTCATTGGCGCCAAAAGGTGGGAACCCTCAGGTTCCTCTTTAGGGCATTGCGGAAACAACGCCTTGCGAATAATAACACGTACAGCGCGTTATCACATTACGTACACGAAAAAGGGGGCCTTGACCCCCTTGAACGCTCACTTGCATGTATGGTGCCCGAGGCGAGACTCGAAGGGCCTTCGCTTCGCGAAGCCCCGGGCTTCGGGCGCATGGCGCCCTCGCCACGCTCCGCTACAAACAGGCCACAGGCCTGTTTGCTTAACGCTCCGCGCGCTCACGCGAGTTCGGCACGAAAAAGGGGGCCTAAACCCCCTTGAACGCTCACTTGCATGTATGGTGCCCGAGGCGAGACTCGAACTCGCACGTTGTTGCCAACGGTGGATTTTGAGTCCACTGCGTCTGCCAATTCCGCCACTCGGGCACGTAATGCGTGAGTTAGTTTATCACAGCTTTCTGTTGATTAGTCCGAAAATGGAACTTCAAGCATTTCGATGAGTTCGACCGAGCGGAGCATCTCGCGCCGGCGGCACCCGCGTCCGTTAACCGAGGCTTCGCCCATCTGATTGTCGTAGGGGTCCTCGCGCATGCCGTCGAAAGTCGGCTCAAACTCGGCCTGGAACCGATTGTTGGCCACCATACGCCACGGGTCGAGATTGCCAAAGTAGTGACGACGACGCCATTCCTCCCCCATCCTGCGTGCCGATGAACCAAACGATACGTCGGCGTTAAGCCAACCGGTCTGTGGCGTATAGAACTCAGCCCAATCGTGCGGCCCCACCGAATCGGGCGCAGCATACAGGCCGCTCTGCCAACGGGCAGGAACGCCCGCAATGCGACACATGGTGATAAACGTGAGCGCCATAACGCCGCAATCACCGCGGAGCGAATGCGCACAGTCGTCGGCAATAGACCCCAAAAGCAGGTACGGTGGCTGATAGCGATAGTCGACATGCTGTGTCAGGTAATCGTAGATAGCACGGGCACGATCGAGCGAATCCTCGAGCCCGTCAATGACACGCTCCGTCAGCTGCTGCAGATACGGCGTAAACGCAATGTGCGGACGGTCCTCGGAAGTATCCTCGGGCAGCGGCGTGTCCATGCACGGATGAGACGGAAGCGTACCCCCATAGACGTCGCAATAGGCGGCATCGATGTGATAGCGATAGGTCACCGAGAATGAACGCTCAGTCGAAGATGTCCACGAGGCAGTACGAGCCGAGACGTCTTCGGAAGCAACGGTGCTCTCCGGCGTCATGTCGAGAATCTCAACGTGAGACTGCTGGCGACAGACGGCGGCAATGGGAAGCCACGCGCGAACTGTCTCCCCCTCTAAAGCCCCGGGGACAGACACGGACGCCTTAAGCGTAATGACACGAGTCAGCCCGTTTTGCGACTCCATCTCCTTGAGCATTTGGTTGCGCAGTGCAATGCCATCCGTGGGATCGGGACGCATGCCCGGAACCTCTTTGGGATACACGCGAAGCGAATCGAGGAAGTTGTCCAGAACGAACAGCTCACCATCGATAAAACGCCAGTCAATACGCTTGCGATTAATCAGGTCATCAAACTGTTCTTCGGTAAACTCAGGACACTCCTCGCGAATCATCGCAATGGCCCGATCACGCGATACCGAAAAATGAAGCGGCGTCTCGAGCATGCAATACCGCTCCGCACGAACACAAGCAGCCAGCGAAGGCTCGGGGTTCTGCTCCAAAAGGCGATCGCAGGCAGCAACAGCCTGCGTCAAATACCCGGCATCCTTAAGACGAAGAATCTCGGGCGGCAGTCCAACATCGAGATGACGAAAGTCATCACAGCAAACATCAACAGAGCAACCAACAGGACCCTCGTCAATAACCTTCCCATCCGAAGGCAGCACATCAATAACAGCCATAACCACTCCCACACCGAACGACAAACCAAACCCATTGTACCGAGATAAAAACAAAGCCCCAACCAAGGAGCCCCCAAACACCGATAAACGGTAGCTATTAAATTATCTCAGCCCCGTAACCCTGCGGCGGAAAACGAAGGAAGCCCCGTCCCCCGGAGCTGTTTCCTCGGCGCGACTTCTGGCGAAGCCAGGTGAGCGCAGAGGAAACAGTGTAGGGGGACGGGGCTTCCGGCGGGATAAGTTTATCGACGCTTACGCCTTGTTGACGGAGCCAAACTCCTCCATGAGCTCCTTGGTGCGGGCAACGATGTTGTCGCGACCAGGCTTGAGGAGCTTGCGGGGGTCGAAGCCCTTGCCCTGCTGATCCTTGCCAGCCTCGATGTACTCGCGGACGCCCTTGGCGAAGACGAGCTGCAGGTCGGTGTTGACGTTGATCTTGGAGATGCCCAGGGAGATGGCCTTCTTGATCTGATCCTCGGGGATGCCGGTGCCACCGTGCAGGACGAGGGGCAGGTCACCGGTCTGAGCCTTGATCTCGCCCAGACGCTCGAAGGAAAGGCCAGCCCAGTCGGCGGGATACACGCCGTGGATGTTGCCGATGCCGCAGGCGAGGAAGTCGACGCCCAGGTCGGCAATCTGCTTGCACTCAGCGGGGTCAGCGAGCTCGCCGTTAGAGGTCACGCCGTCCTCGGTGCCGCCGATGCCGCCGACCTCGGCCTCGATGGACATGCCCTTGGAGTGGGCAAGCTCAACGAGCTCCTTGGTGCGGTCGAGGTTAAGCTGGAAGGTCTCCTCGTGAGAGCCGTCATACATGATGGACGTGAAGCCGGCCTCGATGCACTTGAAGCAGTCCTCGTAAGAACCGTGATCGAGGTGAAGGGCGACGGGAACGGTAACGCCCGTGGCCTCGACGGCAGCCTTGACCATGTCGGCGCAGACCTTGAAACCGCCCATCCACTTAGCGGCACCAGCGGTGCACTGAAGGATCAGCGGAGACTTGGCCTCCTCGGCGGCCTGGAGAATAGCCAAGGTCCACTCGAGGTTGTTGGTGTTGAAGGCACCGAGAGCGTACTTGCCGGCCTCGGCCTTCTTGAGCATGTCTGCTGCGTTGACGAGCATAAAAGAAACCTCCTGTAAGGTTGCTCCGATAACGCCTGAGATTTTACCACGGCGCACCCGAGCATAAACGTTCGTTTGTTCACGAATATCGTCCAAACAGACTTTTTTGACCGTTTGCCCTACGGAATCGACCCGTTGGGGAAAAATAGCTTGACGTTTGGACGCTTCTCGTGCTTCAAAAGCCGACTATTAAGCTACATCTGCATGAAAGGGTTCTGCATGAGCTCGCGTGCCATGGTGGTCGAATCGCCATGGCCGGTTAGGCAAACGGCATCGGGCGGAAGAAGCCGGGCGAGCTTGGAGAGCGAACGCAGAATCGCTGCCTCGTCGCCACCGGCAAGGTCGGTGCGGCCGTGGCTGCCCGGGAATAGCGTGTCGCCCACAAAGGCAATGTTCCCCTGCTCGGTGGCAGCAAACAAGACGATCCCACCCGGCGTATGCCCTGGCGTCTCGATCACCTGCAGGCAGATATCGCCCACCTCGATAGCATCGCCCTCGGCGAGCAGGCGCGTCGGCTCCCCGGGGTTGGGCGTCTCAATGCCCCACATAGCTCGCTGTTCCTCGATGTTCGCATGCGGCACCGCCACATCCTTAGCACACAGCTCATACTGGCAGCCCTCGCCAACGGTGGTTCGCACGCCGGCAACACCACCAACATGATCGGCATGGCCGTGAGTGCATACGGCGCCAAGCACGCGTACGCCGGGATGCTCGGCTCGAATATGCTCCACCAAACGCTCGCCTTCCCATGCGGGGTCGATAATCACGCACTCATTGTCCGAAATAACAGCATAGCTATTGGTCTGAATGGGACCGTTTACGAGCGTCTCGATCTCGACCGATCCCTTGGGAGTTAAATCCAAGGACACAGCACTCATGTCCCTCTCCTCTCCACTCATGTCCCTCTCCTCTCTATAGAACTCGAGGCATCAAACGATGCCTCGAGTGTAGCGAATATCAATAATGTCACACGTTCGTCGCGACTAAACGCGGCGCTTAAGCTGGGCTCCACCCTCGCCGGGCATCAGGCGGCGCGCGTCGTAGACCGAGTCAACACTGCTGATGGAGGCCAGCAGCGGGTCCAGACCACTCGCGTCTGAGATCTCGACCATAAAGCGCAGGGTTGCAATACCCTCGCGGTTGGTCGACGTGGCGGCCGAAAGGATGTTGCCGCCCGCATCGCCGATGGCGATGGTGACGTCCTTGAGCAGACCCATACGGTCCAGGCACTCGACCACAATCTCGACCTGGAAGAGCGTGTCGGCGGCACCGTCCCACTCCACGTCGATCATGCGCTCGGGATGCTCCATAAGACCCTTGACGTTGGGGCAGTTGGCACGGTGCACCGAGACGCCGCGACCACGTGTGATGAAGCCGACGATATCGTCACCCGTCACGGGATTGCAGCAATGCGCCAGACGCACCAGCAGGCCGCTGTTGCTCTCGCCCTTGACGATGATGCCGTTGCTCGCGCTCTTGCCGCGCTTTTGCGGTTTGCGGTTGGAGCCGCGGGCAGGCTGTTTCACGACCTCGGCGATGGCCTCGGCCTTGGTGAGCTGCTCCTCGGGCTTGGGATCCAAGATCTGCTCGACCTTGTTGCCCACGGCACGCGGGGCGACTTTACCGGCACCGACGGCCGCAAACAGGTCCTCGAGCTGCTTAAAGTTCAGCTGCTCCGCCACGGCATTGAGCGCACGCGTCGAGCGCGGCGTGGAAATGCCATATCCGCGCTTTCGTAGGTCCTTGGCAAGCATATCGCGACCGGCGGCAGCGTCGTCGTCCTTAGTCGCGGCAGCAAAGTAGCGACGGATCTTGGACTTGGCCGAAGGTGTCTTGACGATCTTGAGCCAGTCACGCGACGGCTTTGAGCTCTTGTTGGTCAGGATCTCGACGCGGTCGCCCGTCTTGATCTCGTGCGTGAGCGGCGCCACCGCACCGTTAATCTTGGCGCCCACGCAGTGGTTGCCGACCTCGGTGTGGACAGCGTAGGCAAAGTCGAGCGGGGTGGAGCCGGCACGGAGCGCCATGACCTCGCCCTTGGGCGTAAAGACAAAGATCTCCTGGTCGAACAGGTCGACCTTCAGCGAATGCAGATACTCCTTAGCGTCGGTGATCTCGTCGGAGGCAGCCCAGTCGAGCGAGTGCTTGAGCCAGTTGATCTGGTCGTCCAGGCGTTGCGCATCGTTGGTCTTGGAGGCAGACGATCCGCCCGACTTCTTGTACAGCCAGTGCGCGGCAATGCCATACTCGGCCTGCTCGTGCATCTCGTAGGTTCGAATCTGAATCTCGAGCGGGCGGGCCGTGGGGCCGATAACCGTCGTATGGAGCGACTGGTAGTTATTGACCTTGGGCATGGCGATATAGTCTTTAAAGCGACCGGGCATGGGGTGCCACAGCGTATGCACCGCGCCGAGCGTGGAGTAGCAATCGCGCACCGAATGCGTGATGACGCGCAGCGCCACCAGGTCGTAGATCTCGGAGAACTCCTTGCCCTTGCGCTTCATCTTTTGGTAGATGGACCAATAGTGCTTGGAGCGGCCGTTGATCTGGAAGCCCTCCAGGCCAATGCGGTTGAGCTCGTCGGTGAGCGTCTTGATGGTCTCGGCCAGATAGCGCTCACGGACCTCGCGCGACTCCGCCACCATGCGCGCGATGCGCTGGTAGGCATCGGGCTCCAGGTAGAAGAAGGACAGGTCCTCGAGCTCCCATTTAATGGAGCTCATGCCCAGACGGTCGGCCAGGGGCGCATACACGTCCATGGTCTCTCGGGCCTTAAACAGGCGACGGTCCTCGCGCAGGGCTGCAAGGGTGCGCATGTTGTGCAGACGGTCGGCAAGCTTAACGATGATAACGCGAATGTCTTTGGACATGGCGAGGAACATCTTGCGCAGCGTAAGCGCCTGCTTCTCGTCCATGCTGTCAACTTCGATGTTGGTGAGCTTGGTCACGCCGTCGACGAGCTCGGCCACCGTATCGCCAAACAGGCCGGAAACATCGGCGAGCGAGGTCTCGGTGTCCTCGACGGTATCGTGCAGCAGCGCGGCGCACACCACATCGCAGTCCATCTTGAGGTCGGCCAAAATGATGGCAACCTCGACGGGATGGTTGATGTACATCTCACCCGAGCGGCGCTTTTGGTTGCAGTGCTTCTCGGCGGCAAAGCAGTAGGCCTGCTCCACCTTAGAGAAGTCATCCTCATTCATATATTTGAGGCACAGGCGCTCCAGCTTGTCGTAGCTGTCCGCCATAATCTCGGGCGGCAGCTCATCGGCATGCTTATAGTGCTCCATCTCCGAAAACGGCTGGAGGGTGGAATCATGGGCGGTACGGGCTGCGGCATCCATCGAGGTCCCCTTCCCCTAGGCCCGCGGTACGATCGGGCGGTTAACTTTGGCTAGCATATCAGAAGCGCACGAATCGAGCGCCCAGCTCCGGAAAGCCGAGAACTCCATGCGTGAGCGCAGGCCCTCCAAATATCGAATTGACCTGCTCAATTGCACACGGCCGGGGTTTTCGGCCATCGCAATGCGACGTGTGTCGTCAAACCCCGAAACGCGACAGAAACCAAGCTCTTCGAAGATTCCCAGGCCACTTTCCACCGAGCGCTCATCAACCGGCGTGCGGGCATCGATGGCAAGACACATCTGCGCGATGTCGATATCGCTCGCGCTAAACGAGTCGTCTCCGGTCTTGCCGCGGTTGGAGCGCCACATGGTCTGCAGCGCACGATAGAGCGTGACGAGCTCGTCGCGCTCGGGCGCATAGCAGTCGAGTAGGCGCTCGTTAATGCGGGCGTCGCGCGACGAATAGAGCAGATGGATCACGGCGGGCTGGCCATCGCGACCGGCACGGCCGCTCATCTGGTTGAACTCGATGGCGCCAAACGGCATGTGGTAGAGCACGACATGACGGATATCGGGCAGGTTCACGCCCTCACCAAAGGCAGAGGTCGAAACGATGCAGCTAAGGCTTCCGTCTCGGAACGCCTCCTCCACACGGCGGCGATCGGAGCGCGCAAGCCCCGCGTTATAGAACGCGATGCGGGTCGCGCAATCGGGCACGCGCTTGCGCAGCGTCTTGGCAAGCGCCACGGACTGGTCGCGCGAGTTGACGTAGATGACGGTCTTCTCCCCCGTCGCCACAATGGACACCAGGCGGTTCTCGCGGCTCGCAAGATCGCGATCGTCCTCGAGCTGCAGGTTCTCGCGCACCGTCTCGTCGACCACTGTGCGGGTAATCGGCAGCACGCGGGCGAGCTCGGCCACGACCGGAGTCGTCGCGGTGGCTGTCGCTGCCATAACGACCGGGTCGCCCAGGGCTTTAAGAATCTCGGGCATGTCGAGGTATGCGCTGCGGTCGCCGCCCTTGGCAAGACCGGCATGGTGCGCCTCGTCGATAACGACAAACCCGATGCGGCCCGAACGTGCGAAGCGCTCGCGGTGAATGGACAGAAATTCGGGCGTCGTGAGCACAATACCGATGCGGCCCGAAGCAAGACCGGCAAACACGTCGTCGCGGACCGCCTCGACGGTCTCGCCCGTCAGCACGCCGACGCCAATGCCGAGCGCGGCCATCGTCGACGAGAGGTGATAGGCCTGGTCGGCAACGAGCGCGCGCAGCGGATAGACAAAAATGCTCGCACGCCCGCGAAGGACCGCCTCGCGCGCCGCATGGACATGGAAGATGAGCGACTTGCCGCGGCCCGTTCCCATAACGGCAAGAACACTTTGATGATCGGCCAAGGCGTCGAGCGCCTCGACCTGAGCACGGTGCGGTTGGTTCGACCCGATAAAGCTATGGATGAGCGAACGCGTGAGCTCGGTATAGGAAAGCTGAGCAAGCGTTTCGCGCTTACGCGACTCCAGACGCAGGCCGGAGTCTGCCGGCTGCATGCCACGGCGAAGCTCGCATGCCGGATCGTCAACGTTGGGCGCCGCGGTATCGCGGACTAGGACATCCTTGATCATGAGCTTGGGCTTCACGCGGCCCTGCCAATGCTCGGCCACAGCCTCGAACACCAAGTCGACCGCGCTATCGCAATTGATGAGCTTATCAATCTGCGGCACGCGAAACATGATGGCCGGCACGCTCGCGGCGCCATCGGTCGCCACGAAGCGCATGTGCTCGCCGGTTTTGCCCACCACGGCGCGATCGCACATTGTTACGCCCTCGGACGCCAACAGCGGCACCTTGTTGCCCTGGCCAAACGGCTCAAGACGGGAGATCTGCTCGATGGTCTCGATATTCAGCTCAGAGAGGTCGACGGTGGCGGCAACCTCGTCGGTGTCCTCAAAGTCCTCGGCGGGAAGTTCGGACAGCACGGCAGAAAGGCGGCGACGGAACTCATCGAGCTTAGATGCCTCGATAGTCACGCCTACCGCGCCGGCATGACCGCCACGACGAATCAGCAGGTCGGAGCAGCGCTCGACGGCGTCGAACAGGTTAACCTTGCCCACTGAGCGGCCCGAGCCGCGTGCGATACCGTCCTCGATCGAGAACAGCAGCGCCGGCACGTGATAGCGGTTGGTCAGACGGCTTGCCACGATACCCTTGACGCCCTCGTGCCAGCCCTCGCCGCCCACGACGATCGCACGACCGCCGTCATAGGTCTCCTCGACCTTTGCCATGGCATCGCGCGTGAGCTCCGCCTCGATCTCGCGGCGCTGACGGTTGATCTCCTCGAGCTCGGCCGCCAGCGCGCTTGCCTCGATAGGATCGCGGGCAAGCAGCAAATCGAGCGCCAGCTTGGGATCGGCCATGCGGCCGGCAGCGTTCAGGCGGGGAATGAGCGAAAACGACAGGCCATCGGCCGTAATGCTGGAAAGGTCGGCCTTGGCGAGCGCAGCCAGCGCGATATAGCCGGGACGGGCGGTCACGCGCATCTGCTGGATGCCCTCGGCGACCAGCGCGCGGTTCTCGGGCGTCAGCGGCATCATGTCGGACACGGTACCAAGCGCCGCAACCTCGATCAGCGAACGCCAATACAACGGCTTGCCCAAACGCTCGCCCAGGACCTGCACCAGCTTGAGCGCCACGCCGGCACCGGCAAGCTCGCGCGAGGGGCCCTCGTCCTCGAGCTTGGGGTCAGTCAGGGGCACGCCCTGCGGCACCTGGTCGGAGGGCTCGTGATGGTCCGTAACCACCAAATCAATCCCCAGGCTCTCCAGATAGGAGACCTCTTCCTTGGCGGCAATACCGTTATCGACGGTCACGATCAGCTGGGGGCGAGCGAGCTCGTTAACGCGGTCGAGCGCCGCGCGCGAAAGACCGTAGCCCTCGTCAAAGCGGTGTGGAATAAACGGCGTGGCATCGGCACCAAACGTACGCAGCGCCTCGGTCAACAGGCAGGTCGACGTAATACCGTCAACGTCAAAATCGCCAAAGACCGCGATGTGCTCGTGGTTTCGAATAGCACGCTCGACGCGGTCGGCAACGACCGACATGCCCGGGATAATGAGTGGGTCGGCCCAGTCGCGATCGAGCGAAGGAGTCAAAAACAGCTGGCCTTCTTCGATGGATGTAATGCCGTGCGCAACCATAATGCGCGCCACCAGCCCGGGTATGCCCAGGCCAGCCGAAAGCTCCTTTTCGAGCTCGGGGTTTTGCTGAGCGACCGCCCAGCGATGCGTCGTCTTAAGCGATGACATAGGCGCCCACCCCCGATAGGGGCAGGTCGCCGCGATACCTCTCACGGTTCATAGCGATGAGTCCTCTGTGTATGCCCGCTTCGGCAGGCAGATCTGTTGAACGGATTTATTATACCGTGCAGCGCGGACGCAAATCGCCGCAGTGCGCCGCGGTTTCGGTAAACGATGCCGGTAATACCCTCGAAATAATCGAGCGTTTCTGACGCACGGACGCATGCGAGCGTCTAGCATATCCATTCAAAACGGATTCACGAGCAAAGGGAGTCACAAGAGCATATGAAGCAATGGGTTGGACTGGGCAAGTTTCTCGCGGGGCACATGCAGATCATCGTTCCGATTTGCGTGACGCTCGGCGTGCTCTTTCCCCAGCAGATTGGCGTGCTCAAGCCCATCGTTCCCGCCCTGTTTGCCTTTATGACGTTCCAAGGTGCGCTCAGCAACACCTTTCACCAGGTGGCCGAGGTATTCCGTCGTCCGCTACACCTGATTCTGGCGCTGTTGGTCTCGGCAGTGTTCATCCCCATCGCCGCCTATGCCATGGGATCGTTGTTCTTTGGTTCCAATCCTAACCTCGTTTGCGGCATCGTGCTCGAGTACAGCGTGCCCGTAGCCGTCACCGCTTTTATGTGGATCAGCATGTTCGGCGGCAACGGCCCGCTCGCGCTCACCATCATCCTGACGTCCTCGGTCATCTCACCTGTGACGATTCCGCTCACGCTCAAGCTCCTGCTGGGCGCCACCGTCTCGATCGACGTGCCGAGCATGATGCAGAACATGGCCTTTATGATCGCCATCCCCGCCGTGCTCGGCATCGTGATCAACGAACTTACGCGCGGATGGGGGCACGAGAAGCTTTCCCCCACGCTATCGCCCGCCTGCAAGTTTATGATGATGGGCGTCATCGCGTCCAACTCCACCGCTATGAGCGAGTACGTGCTGCATATGAACGCCGAGCGCCTGGAAGTCGCGCTCTTTATCCTGGTGTTCGCCATCAGCGGCTTTATCATCGGCATTCTGGTCGCACGCGCCCTGCACCTGCCGTATGGCGAGACGACCACCATGTGCTTTACCTGTGGCATGCGCAATATCTCTTCGGGCGCCGTCATCGCCACGCAGTATTTTCCCGGCGAGGTCGTGTTCCCCGTCATGTGCGGCACGCTGTTTCAGCAGGTGCTGGCCTCGATTATCGGACATCTCTTTGAGCGCCTAACCGGCGAGGAGCGCGCCAAACAGCGCAAGCAGGTCAAGGCCGGCCGCGACGCGATGGCACGCTAGGCAGCACACTTTTCGCAGACGCTCGCCTTGCTACGCGAGCGTTTCCAGATGCGCACGCAGGCGCTCAGCATCGATATCGAGCGTCGTCTCGGCATTGACCTGGGCCAAACGATAGCCCACAAAGTAGGGCGAAACCACCCAACGTGGCAGCGCCTTGGCAATGGTCCGGCCGTCCATGTGGTAGAAGAACAAGTTGTACGACTCCGCGCGGCCGCCGTGGTGCTCGTGCAGGATATAGCGCAGGGCCACCTGAATCGCATCGGCAAACAGGTCCGCTTCGGCTTGGTCGCGGGCGTCGTCGCTGGCGGCGATTCCCTGTGGAGCCGAGACATTGACCTCAAAGAATCCCATGATCGGCTCGGTTGATATGTTGACCGAGATTCTCCCCTGCTGCCAGACATTGATGCCTTCGAAATTGGCGGAAGTCAGCGCCGCATAGCCGTCCTCCTGCTCCAAGCCCACAATCTGCATGTGTGGATGGACGAGGCTGCCGCCCGAAAGCGGGCCTTTGTTCTTGTACATAAGGACGCTGCGATACTGTTGGGAGTCAATCATCTGCTGCCAACACCCCAGGGCAAACCGCATCACATGATGCAGCTCACCCGGTTCATAGGTCACCAGGTCAGCGTCGTGATTGGCCGACTCGATCAATACGGTCTGACGGGTGGCCCGCAAGGTCTTGAACTTATTCTCGAGCCAGATGCAGTCACCATCGCGCTCGATGATGTTGGCAAGCCCCTCCGTGTCGCAAAAGGGGCACGCGGTGCCAGGGCGACGATTATCGTCGGGCTTACCGTTCGCCTGCTGAACGTCAAATACCAGCGCCACGGGTTATACCTCCAGCGGCACGATCTTGGTGCCATGGAGCTCGGAGACACCTAGCGCCGCCGTGACCGCGTCGCGATTTGCCGTAGTGATGCCGCCGCCGGGAAGGATGGTCAACCGATCGCCCGCATACTCGATTAAACGAGCCAGGTGATCGAAGTTGTCCTCGATCGGCGTGCCGGCCGCGCCGCCATGCGTCAGGATGCGCGTAACGCCGCAGTCGGCAAGCGTGTCAATCGCATCGAGCTGAGCCTCGGGCGAGAGCTGGTCAAAGGCCATGTGAAAGGTGACGTCAAGGGACTCGCGCTTGCACTCCTCGGTCGCGCAGCCCGTAGCCATAACGAGGGCACCGAGGGTGAGCTCGTCGAGCGCCCAGCCGCCGGCACAGGGCTTGCAGCAGCCAAAGACCAGGCCGTCAACGCCGGCACTCACAGCAAGGCCCAGGTCCATCTCCATCATACGCAGCTCGTCCTGGTTGTAATGAAAGTCGCCACCACGCGGACGAATCATGCACATCACTCGCGCGTCATGCTCGTGAGCGCAGCCGACCGCAGCGCTGATAACGCCAGCCGAGGGCGTAGTACCACCAACGGCAAGGTTGTCGCACAGTTCGATGCGCCCCGCACCGGCCTCGATAGCCGCCGGCACCCGCTCAAAGTTCTCGGCACAAAACTCATACAGCATAGAGAGACCCCCAAAAGGCAACAGATGTTTTCCGACGGGCATTGTCACACATCCCCATGAAGTTGCGGTGGAATAGGGACTGTTTTGGCGTCTGGAGCCTTCATTTAGTCCCTATTTCACCGCAACTTAGAATGATTCCTTGGGAACGGCGCGGCTTGCCGAAAAAAGGTTGCCGATGGTGAATGTTGCGCAACAAGATTTCGAAATCCCGATTAACCATGACAGTATCGACATTCATATTTAGAGGAAAGGATTGCCATGTTTAAGAGCATCCAAAAGAGCGGAAGGATCGCAGTAGTCGCCATCGGCCTGATCACGGCCCTGTCCCCGCTCGCAGTCCCTCCAGCAGCATTAGCCGGCGGCAGCGTACCGACGCCTGAGCTGGAGAAGTCGTATAGCTTTAAGACAAGTAGCTGTTACTCGCATATCAGCGCAAACGACGATAAAAAATACGGCTATCTGTACGATTACGATGATGATTGGAACTTAGAGAGGATTACTCTCATCAATTTCAGTGATGGCAGCTCAAGCCCCATCGCCATCCCGGATAAAAGCCTCTATTCCGCATACCGCACAGGCAGCGATCAACTCTATTGGGAAGACGGCAATAATTTGGTCGTATTCTCGCCAGACAGCCAAAGCCAGACAGTCCATCCCATTAGTTCGGCCAAATATGCCTACACCGGTGCAACCGTCTCTTACGATGGCAATAGAGCAGCCATCGAGCACTATGACCATGAAACTGAGCTTAAAAAAATCGAGATCTATGACCTAGAATCCGACAAGCTGATCCAGACATATCAACCAGATAAAGATGATTCTTGGTTGTACAGTTACTCAAAAGACATGAGCCGCCTATATGCATTACAGGACAATACCGAGGACGGCGTCGTTGCACTTAGGGTTTTCAACTGTGACACAGGGTCAACGGAATTAAAGACCGTCAACGTTAAAAAGGGCGACAGGTCTTCGGACATCGATCACATCACCCCCAGCTCTAACTCGGATGATTTTTATCTTTCGAACGATATCACGTTGATAAAAGCCGACCGCGATGGAAATATGAGCGTTCTTTTCAACGATGACGACCACTCACCCGATTGGCTTTATTCATACCCTTCGGCGGAGTTTTATGCCCTCCATACAAAGAAGGAATCGAATGATCTTTTTGATGAGGATGACGGTGATTATTATCTCAATGAAAAGGATGCGAATCTTAGTGTTTACGATTTAAAAAGCGACGAGATTATCAGCTCGACCGCCTTTCCCTTCGGCGATGGAGATCTCGACGGCATCTCGCATGATGGCGGCATCTTGCTTGGGACGTACTCAGACGATGACAAGTCTTCGGCATGTCTAGTCGATGCAAAAACCGGGGCAAAGAGCGAGTTTGACTCTCATTGGCGCAGTCTTTCGTTCATAAACTTCGATCGCGAGATTTTAGCAACTTATTTCGACGACGATGACCCCACCACGCTTCATGTGAACATCTACAAGTCGAACATTCCCCATTCGCTGCCTGAGGATGTTCTCTACTTTGTCCAGACTCACCTGCCGTTTGTTATTGGCGGTGGCGTGGCGATCGTCCTCATCATTGGCGGTGTGACCATTGTTCTTTGCGTCCGCAAGAAGCGCGCGAAAGCTGCGAACGGCATGGCGACCGCGACGCCGAAGCCCCAGTGCAAGCAGCGCCGTCGCGAAAAGCGCGCCCAGCAGAACGTCGCGACGCCCACGGCACCGGCAATGCCAGCAAACCCGACCGAGCCCGCCCGCTTCTGTCGTCACTGCGGAACCCCGCTCGTACCCGAAGCCCAGTTCTGCCCCACATGCGGACAAAAGGTAGACTAGCGAACAAAACCCAATAGCCCCAACCACCAAGGCCCCGTTCCGGCACATTCCGGAATGGGGCCCATTTTGAAGCAAGGGGGTAGCGACCTAGTCGTTGGGGACGTTCTTAAACGACCAGTCATTCAAGAACGTCCCCAATGACTATCCCAAGTGCCAGAACCAAAGCAACGCCGCAGGCAGAGGACGGACAGCGAGCAGGCACCAGAGCGAACAAATTGGCATGAAAAGAGGACGGCATAGACCTTCTGGTCATGCCGTCCTCTTTGAATGACAAGTTGTCGCTCTGGTACCCGCGCAGCGTCGACTGGTCCGCCGTTCGGAAGAACGGCGGAACCTCTTAGCCTCCGAGGTAAGCCTTACGCACGTTATCGTCGTGCAGGAGCTCTTGGCCGGTGCCGGTCATGGTGATCTTGCCGGTCTCGAGCACGTAGCCGCGCGTGGCGATCGAGAGTGCCATCTGCGCGTTCTGCTCGACCAGAAGCACCGTGGTGCCGGCCTTGTGCAGGTCCTCGACAATCTGGAAGATCTGCTCAATCAGAATCGGCGCCAGGCCCATGGAAGGCTCGTCGAGCATGAGCAGCTTGGGGTTGCTCATAAGGGCGCGGCCCATAACGAGCATCTGCTGCTCGCCGCCCGAAAGGGTGCCGGCGACCTGGCGACGGCGCTCCTTGAGGCGCGGGAACTGCTCGTAGACGCGCTCAAGGCCCGGAGCAACCGTGGACTTGGGCTGCGTGTAGGCGCCCATCTCCAGGTTCTCCTCGACCGTCATCTGCAAAAAGGCGCGACGGCCCTCGGGGACCTGGGCCAGGCCCTTGCCCACCAACTTGTCGGCAGGCGTATGGGTAATGTCCTCGCCCATAAACTTGATGGAGCCGGTCTTGGAACGCAGCAGGCCCGAGACGGTTTTAAGCGTCGTGGACTTACCGGCGCCGTTGGCGCCGATCAAGGCCACGATCTCGCCCTCGTTGACGTTAAAGGAGATGTCCTTGATGGCGTGGATAGCGCCGTACCAGACGTTGATGTTGTAGACGGAAAGCATCGGCTCTGCCATTTAGTTCTCCCCCTTATCCTGCTTGCCCAGATACGCCTCGATAACGGCGTCGTTGTTCTGGATCTCCTCGGCCGTGCCCTTGGCGATGACCTTACCAAAGTTGAGCACGCAGATGCCCTCGCAGATGTTCATAACGAGCGACATATCATGCTCGATAAGCATGATGGCAATGCCAAAGGTGTCGCGAATCTTGACGATATTCTCCATGAGCTCTGCGGTCTCGGACGGGTTCATGCCGGCGGCAGGCTCGTCGAGCAGCAACAGCTTAGGGTTGGTGGCAAGCG
The DNA here is from genome assembly GCA_937937635.1 of uncultured Collinsella sp. Taxonomy (GTDB): domain Bacteria; phylum Actinomycetota; class Coriobacteriia; order Coriobacteriales; family Coriobacteriaceae; genus Collinsella. The sequence continues at coordinate 71,427 of CALDCF010000036.1, read as the reverse complement.
CGCGGACAATCTCCAGACGACGCTGGGCGCCGTAAGGCAGCGAGCCGGCCTGCTCGTTTGCCAGGTGCTCCATATCAAAGATGGACAGCAGCTCCATGGCACGCTCATGGGCGGCCTTCTCGTGCTTCCAGTACGTCGGCAGACGCAGCACGCCCTCAAAACCAGAGTAGCGCTCCTGGTTGTGCAGGCCGACCTTGACGTTGTCCTCCACCGTCATGGTGTTGAACAAGCGAATGTTCTGGAACGTACGGGCAATACCCATACGGTTGACCTGGTAGACGGACTTGCCCGAGGTGTCCTCACCGTCGAGCAGGATGGTGCCGTGCGTGGGCTGGTACACCTTGGTGAGCAGATTGAAGACCGTGGTCTTACCGGCACCGTTGGGGCCGATGAGACCGGCGATCTCGGTCTTGCCGATGGTTAGGCTAAAGTCGTCGACTGCCTTAAGGCCGCCGAATTCAATGCCCAGGTGGATGCACTCGAGCGCCGGACGCTCGCCCAGGTCGCGGTCGGGGACAATGGCGCCAGAAGGATACGGGACCATCTTGCCCTTGTTGAACTCAAACTTACTGGGCATCGGCTGCCACCTCCTTCTTGGGAGCAAAGCGATCCTTAATGCGTGCGAAGAACGCCTTGAGCTGCGGGTTGTTGGTAAAGATCATAACCAGGATCAGCACGATGGCGTAGATGAGCATGCGGTAGTCCGAGAACTGACGGAGCAGCTCGGGAAGCACGGTGAGCAGGGCCGCCGCGATGACAGAGCCGCGCATGTTGCCCAGACCGCCCAGAACCACGAACACCAGGATGAGAATCGACGTGTTGAAGTCGAACTTGGTGGCGGAGAGCTGCGAGAAGTTACCGCCGAAGAGGGCTCCGGCAGCACCGGCGAGGGCAGCGGAGACCACAAAGGCGATCATACGGTACTGGGTGACGGAGATGCCCACAGACTCGGCGGCGATCTTGTTATCGCGCACGGCCATGATGGCGCGACCGGTACGGCTGCGGACCAGGTTGAGCACAATTACGAGCGCGACCATGACCAGGATGGCACCGGCGAGGAAGGTCGAGTACGTCGACACGCCCGAGGCGCCCTGGGCGCCCTTGATGATGGCGGTTCCGTCCTCGAGCAGATGCAGGTCGTCGATCGTAGAGTTACCCGTGATGTTAAAGATCACGTGCAGGCCACGCGAGTCGACGCCCACGATAAGGCAGGTGACGATCTCTTTGATGATCTCGCCAAAGGCCAGCGTCACGATGGCCAGGTAGTCGCCGCTCAGGCGAAGGACCGGAATGCCAATCAAGAAGCCCAGGATGGCGGCGGCGATGGCGCCGACCACGATGCTGATGATGAGGCGCACAGGATCGGAGGGAACGGCGCTCTCGAGGGCGACCGCGGTGACGATACCCGTGTAGGCACCGACACTCATAAAGCCCGCGTGGCCCAGCGACAGGTCACCCGCGATACCGACGACGAGGTTAAGCGAGATGGCCATGACGATGTAGGCCGTAATGGGAACCAGCTGACCGGCAATCATACGCGGAATCATATGATTGGACTGCATAAAGAACACGATGGCGAACGCCACGATGCACATGGCATACGTAACAAAGTCGTGACGCGTCTGCTTGTCTTTAAGAAACTTCATAACGCTCACCTACACCTTCTCGGGGACGTACTTGCCCAAGAGGCCGGCAGGCTTGACGAGCAGGACGATGATCAAAACACCAAAGACGATGGAGTTGGCAAGACTCGTGGAAATGTAGGCCTGCGCCATCGCCTCGATGATGCCGATGAGAATGCCACCGACAAAGGCACCGGGGATGGAGCCGATGCCGCCGAAAACGGCGGCGTCGAAGGCCTTGATGCCAGGCATGGCACCCGTGGTGGGCTGCAGGACCGGCGAGTAGGAGCACAGCAGCACGCCGGCGATGGCGGCAAGGGCAGAGCCGATGGCAAACGTCATCGAGATGGTGCGGTTGACGTTGATGCCCATGAGCTGAGCGGCGGCTTTGTCCTCGGACACGGCGCGCATGGCTTTGCCCATCTTGGTCTTACCTGTAAAGAACATCAGGCCGGCCATGATAACCAGGCAGGCGACGATGGTGACGAGCGATACGGCGCTCACGTTGAACTTGGCCAAGAACTCCGGCACCGGGAAGGTGACGAGCGAAGTGAAGTTCTTGGGCGTGGCGCCCCACAGAAGCTGCGCGGCATTCTGCAGGAAGTAGGACACGCCGATGGCCGTGATCAAAACGGCCAGCGGGCCTGCTTGGCGCAGCGGCTTATAGGCCAGACCCTCAATGAGAACACCGAGAACCGTGCAGACCACGCAAGAGAGAATTACAGATGCCCAGCCCGGGAGGCCGAGATACGACGTGGCGCAGAACGAGACATAGGCACCGACCATGATGACGTCGCCGTGAGCGAAGTTCAGCATCTTGGCGATACCGTAGACCATGGTGTAGCCCAACGCGATGATGGCGTAGACGCTGCCCATGGACAGGCCGTTGACCAGGTATTGGATAAAGACCGTCATGTTCCACATCCCCCTTTCGAATAGGTTTCCAGTTGATGTATGAAACAGGGACGTTACATCGTCCCTAGATACCAAGCAAGCAGGGAAGGCCAAAACCTCCCCTGCTTGGGATCAAAACCGCTCCATGTAAGGCGGTCTATTAGGCCTGTACGTACTTGCCGTCGGTGATAACGTACGCCGTGGGGTCCTTCTGGACCTGGCCCTTATCGTTCCAGGTGAGCTTGCCGGTCAGACCGTCAACGGTAATCTTGAGCATAGCCTTGGGCAGCTTCTCGGCGACCTCGGTCGGGTCGGCGTCAACACCAAGACCGGCCTCCTTGAGGGCCTCGGCCACCGCGTGCACGCCATCGTAGGCGTCGGCGGCAAACTGGTCGGGGGTATCGCCGTACTTATCCTTGTAAGCGTTGACGAAGTCGGCGTTCTTCTCGTCGTCGGCGGAGAACGGGGTCATAAGCAGCAGGCCCTCGGCAAGAGAAGTGTCGAAGCCCTCAACGCCCAGGATGCCGTCCATGCCGTCGCAGCCCATCATCTTGACGTCGTAGCCCATATCCTTGGCGTTCTTGAGCAGGACGGACGCCGGCGTGTAGTAGATTGGCGCAAAGATCATGGTGGCGCCGGCCTGCTTGGCCTTGGTCAGCTGGTTGGTAAAGCTCGTGGCAGAGTCGTCCTTAAAGGTCTCCTCGTCAACAATCTCGAGCTTAGACTCAGCGGCCTGGGCCTTAAAGGAATCTGCGATGCCCGAAGAATAGGCGTCGCCGGAGTTATAGAACAGTACGAACTTCTCGTCCGCATACTTCTGCGCCAGGAACTTGGCAGCGTTGACGCCCTGGTTGGGGTCGGTAAAGCAAACCTGGAAGACGCAATCCTTGCCCTTGGTAACGTCCTCGGAGGACGCGGACGGGGTGATCATGAACGTCTTGGGGTCGTTACCGCACTCTGCGGCAACGGCAACCGACGCACCCGTGGTGGTCGGGCCGACAAGGGCCTGCATGCCCCAGTCGAGCAGGGTATTAAAGGCGTTGACGGCCTTCTCGCCGTCGGCCTGGTCGTCCTCGGCCTTGCTGGCAAGCGGCAGCTCCTTGGTGGAGAAGTCCTTGCAGCCAAGCTCGACGCCCTGGGTAACGGACTTGCCGTAGGACGCGGCGGCACCGGTCAGCGGGCCGATGGTGCCGATCTTAAACGAGGCGTCGCTCGAAGCGGAACCGCTGTCGCCGCCGTTGGAGGAGCAGCCAGCTAGAATGGACATCGCCCCCAGACCTGCTGCGCTCGCGATAACGCTCCTGCGATTCATAACAGGGTTCAATGACTTACCGGTGAGGCTCGACATGCGGCTCTCCTCTCAAATCTCGTCGGGTTTCGGTTACCCGACAGGCCATCCTTCGCCGTGTTCGGCGTTCGCAAAATAGTAGACGCTTTAGTTAAGAAAAGTGGCGATTATTTCAACTTTTCTTTCGGTTTGTCCTATTATCCATATTTCTGCGTATTTTTATCGTTTTATGCAGGTCTGCCACTTTATTGTGTAAAAGTAATGTTTCCATTCTGTTACAAGCGTCCTCGTCCTGAATAAAAGAGCCTCACCGGTTGCGTTTTATACGCTCTTAGGCGGCGATGTACTTGCCGTCCTGAATCACATAGGCCGTAGCGGGCTTCTCGACCTGACCCTCGTCGTTCCAAGTGAGCTCGCCGGTCAGGCCATCGATCTTAATCTTGCGCATGGCCTTGGCAAGGTCGGCGGCAATGTCGGCACCGTCTGCCGTCGTGTCGATGCCGGCCTTGTCGATAGCCTCGGCGATCGCGTGGACACAGTCGTAGGCGTCGGCGGCAAACTGGTTAGGAGTCTCGTCGTACTCCTCCTTGTATGCCTTGACGAAGTCGGCGTTCTTCTCGTCGTCGGCGGAGAACGGCGTCATGAGCAGCACGCCCTCGGCAAGCGAGGTGTCGAAGCCCTCCACAGAGAGCAGGCCGTCCATGCCGTCGGTGCCCATGAGCGTCATGTCGTAGCCCATGTCCTTGGCGTTCTTGAGCAGAACGGACGCCGGCGTGTAATAAATCGGCGCAAAGATGAGCGTGGCGCCGGCCTCCTTGGCCTTGGTCAGCTGGTTGGTAAAGCTCGTGGAAGAGTCGTCCTTAAAGGTCTCGGTGTCGACGATATCGAGCTTGGACTCCTTGGCCTGCTCGGCAAAGGCATCGGCTACGCCCGAGCTGTACGTGTCGCCGGAGTTATAGAACAGGGCGATCTTGGCGTCCGCATACTTCTCGGCCAAGAACTTCGCGGCACTCGTGCCCATGGTGGGGTCGGTGAAGCAGACCTGGAAGACCGTGGTCTTATCCTTGGTGACATCGAGCGACGAGGCGGAAGGCGTGACCATGAGCATGTCATCGGCAATCTCACCCGAGACGGCGACGGCGGCACCAGTGGTGACGGGGCCGACGAGCGCCTGCATGCCCCAGTCGCACAGGGTATTGAAGGCGTTGATGGCCTTCTCGCCGTCGGCGACGTCGTCCTCGGACTTAAGCGAGAGCTTGAGGTCCTTGGTCGAGAAATCCTTGACGGCGAGCTTGGCGCCCTTCTCGACCGAGACACCATAGGTTGCCGCGGCACCGGTCAGAGGGCCGATGACACCGATCTTGAAGGTCTTGCCGTCATCGGCGGTGCCGCCGTCCGAGCCACCCGACGAGCAACCAGCGAGTGCGGCGGTGCTGCCGAGCGCCGCAGCGCCGGCGAGAAAGTTCCTACGGCTGAGCGTGCTGTTGATGTTGAACATGGTGTCCCCCTTTTTCGCTGGCCGCGGTGCGGCCGTCTTGCGGTACAGGGCAAACCTTATGGCGCAAACGTTGACAGTTTGTTACGGAAGTCCGTTTGTAGCGAGCGTGTTTCCAATGTTTCCGCAGCGTTTCGGGGGTGCCGTTTTGCGCGGCTCCTGTTGCCTGGCGAGCACGCGCCCCCGGTTCACGCTAGAATGCACTCAACCTTTAAGCGGTTTATCCATCCATAAGATGCACGAAGGAGTTATCTATGAGCGAACCCCTGCGCACCGTGAACGTCGGTCTGATCGGTCTGGGAACCGTCGGCGGCGGCGTGGCCCGTCTGATCAAGAGCCACCACGATGAGTACCTGGCAGCCTACGGCATCGACCTTAAGCTGACCCGCGCCTGCGCGCTTGCTTGGGAGCAGGCCGAGGCGGCAGGCATTGAGCGCGAGGCCTTTACGAGCGACTGGCACGATGTCGTCACCGACCCCGCCGTCGACATCGTCGTCGAGCTGATTGGTGGCGAGCATCCCGCAACCGAGATCTTCACCACTGCCTTCGAGAACGGCAAGCATGTCGTCTCCGCCAACAAGGCCCTGCTGGGCCGCCATGTCGAGACGCTTGCCGAGAAGGCGCGTGCGTGCGGCGTGCAGATTAAGTGCGAGGCCAGCTGCGGTGGCGGCATCCCCATTGTCAGCACACTCGAGCACGACCTGGTGGGTAACAAGATCCTGACCATCGCCGGCATCCTCAACGGCACCACCAACTACATCCTGTCGCGCATGGACGCCGAGGGCGCCGATTACGCTGACGTGCTCGCCGACGCACAGGCTAAGGGCTATGCCGAGGCCGACCCGTCCGCCGACGTCGACGGCTTCGATGCCGCCAGCAAGACGGCCATCCTCGCCTCCATCGGCTTTGGCACCCGCGTTACCACCGATGATGTGTACCAGCAGGGTATCCGCACCATCGGCGCCGAGGACATCGCCCAGGCCCGCGAGCTCGGCTACACCATCAAACTGCTCGGCATCGCCCGCAACACCGACGCTGGCGTCGACGTTCGCGTGCATCCCACGCTGATCCCCGCAGACCATATGCTCGCCAAGGTCAACGGCGCCATGAACGCCGTCTACGTGGTAGGCGACGCCGTGGGCGAGACCATGTTCTACGGCGCGGGCGCAGGCTCCTTCCCCACCGCGAGCGCCGTCGTGGGCGATATCCTATCGCTCTCCGAGCAGATCAGCCGCGGCGTGGCTCCGCTGCCCGAGATTGAGCCCTATGGCCACAACCTCACCTTTAAGCCCATGGACGAGCTCCAGACCAAGTACTATGTGCGCCTGAAAGTCGCCGACCGCGTGGGCGCCCTGTCCGAGACGGTCGACATCTTTGCCAAGCACAACATCTCGATCTCGCTCATCAACCAGGTCGAGGACGGCAAATCGGGCGTCAGCGATGCCTGCTCGGTCATCTTCCTGACGCACCGCGCGCTCGAGAAGGACGTCCAGGCTGCCGCCGCCGAGCTTGCCAGCGTCGGCTGCGTGGCCGAGGTCGCCAACGTCCTGCGCATCGAGGACGTTGAGGCTTGGACCGAAGGCGTCATGGCGAACTAGCCCAACGCTCGCCTAGCAATACGCGCCTTGAGGGCTCCCGTCCGATGTGGGACGGGAGCCCTTTTGTCACCTGCCCTAAGCACAACGGCAAAGCATATTTGCGCGAGCCGCTCATCGGTAACGCGGGCTACCGTTCACCGATATGCAAACGCGGCCGATTCCGACTACCGCTACGCTGTGCTGTGAATGTCCGCCCGCGATGAGAGGAAGCACCATGTTGCTCGAGGGCAAGAAAGCAATCATCACCGGAGGCACACGCGGTATCGGCTATGCCATCGCCTGCCGTTTTATCGAGGAAGGCGCTGCCGTCACCGTCTTTGGCTCGCGCCAGGAGACTGCCGACACGGCCGTTGAGAAGCTGGCAGCCGCCTATCCCGACGCCAAGGTCTGGGGCCGCTCCTGCGACCTCACCTCGCTCGAAGCCGTGACCGAGGCCTTTACCCAAGCCGCAGCCGATATGGGCGGCTTGGATACAGTCGTCAACAATGCCGGCATCTCCCAGCGCTCGCCCCTTTTGGACTACACGGCCGAGGAGTTCGCAAAGGTCATGGACCTCAACGTCGTCGCCGTCTTTAATGGCCACCAGGCAGCCGCCAAGATCATGACCAAGGCCGGCCATGGCGGCACTATCACCACCACGAGCTCGATGGTCGCCAAGTACGGTCAGCCCTCCGGCGTTGGCTATCCCACGTCCAAGTTTGCCGTCAACGGTATGGTCCAGTCGCTCTCGCGCGAGCTCGCCCCCATGGGCATTCGCGTCAATGCCGTCGCACCCGGCGTGACCAAGACCGATATGGTCGCCAACCTGCCCGAAGAGGTCATCAAGCCCATCATCGCCACCATTCCGCTGGGTCGCATGGGCGAGCCCGAGGATGTCGCCAACGCCTTTGTTTTCCTGGCGAGCGACATGTCCTCCTACGTCACGGGCGCCGTGCTCCCCGTCGACGGAGCCGCCCGCTCCTAAAGGTCGCAAGCCACGATTTCGGACCTCAACGGAGCTCAACGCAAAAGGCGCGCTGCCTGCATCAACCGCAGGCAGCGCGCCTTCTATTATTTGGACGGAACCCGTATCCCGACATTCCTTGCTACTTGCCGTCGTCGTCCTCGGCTTCTTCGCGCGCATAGAGCTCCAGCATGCGACGGCGGTATTCGCGCACAGCGAGCTTGGCGCGCTCCAGGCGGCGGCGCTCACGCGGAGTCAGCTCGGACGGGTCGACCTCGTCTCCATAGGTCTTATCGGCAAGCAGGTGCGCCGCGTCCACGATGCGGGCATCGATGTGGCCGCTCGCTGCCTCGGCGGAAAGACGCTCGGCAATCGTATCGAGCGTAGGCAGGCCCTCGAATACGCGACCATGGCCATGCGAGGTCAGCAGCTCGTGCTCGCGCGCGAGCAAGCTCGCTAGGTCGTGGTGGGCGCGCAAGATGTCGAGCGCATCGGATGGATGCTCGGCAACCTCTGCCACGGCGGCGACCGGTGCGGCATCCACCACGCGGTAGAAGAGCTGCGCGAGCAATGGCATCAAGAACACCGTGATGGCACCGGCGGCAACCATGACCGACGCGATGTCTTGCGACAGCGCGCCCGCGTTGACGGCAACGCTCGTCACGGCAACGATGATCGGCAGCGCCGTAGTGCAGTAGAGCGCCACGGTAATGCGGCCATACGCCGAAACGTCGCGCGTCGCGGGACAAATGCTCATAGAGACAAGGATCGGCACAGCGCGAATGATCAACAACGCCACGATAAAGCCCGCGAGCAAGCCCGGGCGCGACGCCACGGCCGTCAGGTCGATCTTTGCGCCCGACACGGTAAAGAACACCGGAATCAAAAAGCCGTAGGCCAGGCCGTCAAGCTTGGTCTCGAGCGTATGGTTGCCCTCGGGGATGATATAGCGCAGGACAAAGCCGGCGGCAAAAGAACCCAACACGATGTCGAGATCAAAGACAGCCGAGAATGCCACGAGCGTGACCAGGATGAGCACCGTCAGGCGCACGAAGGTCTGCGACGTGGTATCGGCGCGCTCCTCAACAAATGCAAAGAAGCGGCTGCCGACGCGCTTGGAGCGGCTCGGGACCACGGCCAGCAACACGCAAACCACCGCAAACAAGCCAAGGATAACGAGCGTTTGGATGCCAGTGCGGGCAGACAACAGCACCGACATGGCGAGCACGGGACCGAGCTCGCCCCAAGTGCCATACGCGAGAATCGAGTCGCCCACGCGCGTGCCGGTGAGCGAGCGCTCACGCATGATGGGCACAAGCGTACCGAGCGCCGTCGAAGTGAGGGCAAGCGTCACGGCGATACCGTCGAAATGACTGACTGAGAACCACGGGGTAAAGCGCACGGCAAGCCAGGCGATACCAAACGTGACGACCCACGTCGCCAAGCCGTAGCGCCCCTCGACGCCCGTGATGCTCTTGGGGTCGATCTCAAAGCCGGCAAGCAGGAACAAAAAGGCCAGGCCCAGCTCGGACACAAGCGAGACCTCGGCATCCACATGGATGACGCCGAGCATATGAGGTCCCAGCACCGCGCCGAACACGAGCAAAAAGACCGTCTCGGGAACGGGTTTTCCAGGAATCGCCGAGGCGATGAAGGGGCTTGCAAAGGCCACGAGTGCAATGATGGCGAGTGAAACGAATGCCATGTGATGCCTTTCTCTTGTTTGCGCTTCACTGTAGCACCCTCGCCGTCCTCAACGCGCCGCGAGCTGTCGTATCATAGTGAGGTTTACAAACATGTGGCTCAAGGCGACCGCAGGGCAGGCCCCGCAAACCGACCGCTGCCGCATACCGTACCGTACGCCCAACCGATCAGGAAGGCAGGAACCAATGGTCTCTCGTATCTACGTGGAGAAGAAACCCGGGTTCGACGTCGAGGCTCAGCAGCTCAAGGGCGAGCTGACCGAAATTCTCGGCATCAAGGGCATCGAGGCCCTGAGGATTATCAACCGCTACGACGTCGAGGGCATCGACAAGGAGCTTTTCCGGTCCTGCGTGCCGACCGTCTTTAGCGAGCCCCAGGTCGATGTGACCTACGACGAGCTCCCCGCAAGCGATGGCGCCGTCTTTGCCGTCGAATTCCTGCCTGGCCAGTTTGACCAGCGCGCCGACTCCGCCAGCGAGTGCGTGCAGCTCATCAGCCAGGGCGAGCGCCCCGCCGTGCGCTCCGCCAAGGTCTATATGATCTCGGGCGCTCTGGACGAGGCCGCCATTGATGCCATCAAGCACTACGTGGTGAACCCCGTCGAGGCGCGCATCGCCTCGCTCGACCTGCCCGAGACGCTGTACATGGAGACCCCCGAGCCTGCGCCCGTCGAGGTGCTCGACGGTTTCCGCGAGCTCGACGAAGCCGGCCTTGCCGCCTTTATTTCCGAGCGCGGCCTTGCCATGGACGAGGCGGACATCGCCTTCTGCCAGCAGTACTTCCGCGATGAGGATCGCGACCCCACCATCACCGAGATCCGCGTGATCGACACCTACTGGTCCGATCACTGCCGCCACACCACCTTCGGCACCGTCCTGGACGACGTGACGATCGACGACGCCGTGGTGCAGCAGGCCTTCGACCGCTACATGGAGATGCGCCACGAACTCGGTCGCGACACCAAGCCCGTCTGCCTCATGGACATGGGCACCATCGGCGCCAAGTACCTCAAGAAGACCGGCGTCATGACCGATGTCGACGAGTCCGAGGAGATCAACGCCTGCACCGTCAAGGTGAAGGTCGATGTCGACGGCGAGGACCAGGACTGGCTGTTCCTCTTTAAGAACGAGACCCACAACCACCCGACCGAGATCGAGCCCTTCGGCGGTGCCGCCACCTGCGTGGGCGGTGCCATCCGCGACCCGCTGTCGGGCCGCAGCTACGTGTACCAGGCCATGCGTGTCACCGGCGCCGGCGACCCCACCGTCCCCGTGTCCGAGACGCTCGAGGGCAAGCTGCCGCAGCGTAAGCTCGTGACCACTGCTGCCGCCGGCTACTCCAGCTACGGCAACCAGATCGGCCTTGCCACCGGTCAGGTCAACGAACTCTATCACCCCGGCTACGTCGCCAAGCGCATGGAGGTCGGCGCCGTCGTGGGCGCTACCCCGGCAAACCACGTGCGTCGCGAGTGCCCCGCCCCCACCGACAAGATCATCCTGTTGGGCGGCCGCACCGGCCGTGACGGCATCGGCGGTGCCACCGGCTCCTCCAAGACCCAGAACACCGAGTCCATCGAGACATCGGGCGCCGAGGTCCAGAAGGGCAACGCCCCGGTCGAGCGCAAGCTGCAGCGCCTGTTCCGCCGCGGCGACGCCTGCCGTCTGATCAAGCGCTGCAATGACTTTGGCGCCGGCGGCGTCTCGGTCGCCGTAGGCGAGCTTGCCGACGGCCTGTACGTGGACCTGGACACCGTGACCAAGAAGTACGACGGCCTGGACGGAACCGAGCTCGCCATCTCCGAGTCCCAGGAGCGCATGGCCTGCGCCGTCGCCGATGGTGACGTCGATGAGTTCATGGGCTATGCCGCCGAGGAGAACCTGGAGGCGACCGTCATCGCCGAGGTTACCGCCGAGCCGCGCATGCGTATGGCCTGGAACGGCGTCGCCATCGTCGATCTGTCCCGCGAGTTCCTCAACTCCAACGGCGCACCCAAGCACCAGGTCGCCCACGTCTGTGCCCGCAGTGTGTGGCAGCCCAGCTGGGCCGGCACCACGCTTGCCGAGCGCATGACCTCGCTTGTCACCGACCTCAACGTTGCCTCCAACAAAGGCCTTTCCGAGCGCTTCGACTCCACCATCGGTGCCGCGACCGTGCTCATGCCCTTTGGTGGCAAGACGCAGCTCACTCCGAGCTCGGCCATGGTCGCCAAGTTCCCCGTGGACGGCGAGACCACCACGGCGAGTGCGATGGCATGGGGCTTCAACCCCTACCTGATGGAGGCCGACCAGTTTGCGGGCGCCTACCTGTCCGTTGTCGAGTCCATCGCCAAGCTCGTGGCCGCCGGCTTTGAGCACAAGCGCGCCTATCTCTCCTTCCAGGAGTACTTCGAGCGCCTGCGCACCGAGGCAGAGCGCTGGGGCAAGCCCATGGCAGCCGTCCTGGGCGCCCTTATGGCCCAGGTCGACCTGGGCGCCGGCGCCATCGGCGGTAAGGATTCCATGAGCGGCTCGTTTGAGGACGAGGCCGGCGAGCTCAACGTTCCGCCGACTCTGATCAGCTTCGCTGTTGCCGTGGGCAAGGCAGCCCGTGCCGTCTCGCCCGAGTTCAAGGGCCTGACGCATCGCGTCGTGCGCATCGCCCCCGCCACCTATGGCGAGGACTACCGCCCCGACGCCCAGCAGCTGCTCGCCGCGTTTGACGCCGTCGAGGCGCTCACCGCCACCGGTGACGCCCTGGCCGTCTCCACGCCCGGCTACGGCTGCGGCGCCGAGAGCCTCTTTAAGATGTGCGTCGGCAACCAGATCGGTATCGAGCTTGCCGAGGATGTGGACGTGGAGAGCCTCTTCACCCCGCTCTACGGCAGCTTTATCGTCGAGCTCGCCGATGACGCCGAGCTGCCCGAGGTCGCCGACGGCGTTGTCGTCGAGCCCCTGGGCACCACCGTTGAGGGTTACGTCATCGATACCGGCTCCGAGGTCATCGAGCTCTCCGAGCTCCAGGAGGCCTGGGAGAGCGGCATCGAGGGCGTCTTTGCCTACCGCAGCGCCGACGAGACCGCCGAGGTCGAGACCATCGACTTCCGCGCCAAGGACATCCACGTGTACGGCGGCGCCAAGATCGCCCGTCCGCGCGTGGTTATCCCCGTGTTCCCCGGCAACAACTGCGAGTACGATAGCGCCCGTGCCTTCCGCGCCGCCGGCGCCGAGGCCGACACCTTTGTGATTAACAACCTCACGCCCGAGGCCGTCGCCGAGAGCACCCACGAACTTGCCCGCCGCATCCGTGCAAGCCAGATCATCATGATCCCCGGCGGTTTCTCGGGCGGCGACGAGCCCGACGGCTCCGCCAAGTTCATCACGGCGTTCTTCCGCGCCCCCGAGGTCACCGAGGCCGTGCGAGACCTGCTCAAGGCCCGCGATGGTCTGATGCTGGGCATCTGCAACGGCTTCCAGGCCTTGGTCAAGCTCGGTCTGGTGCCCTACGGCGACATCGTCGACGCCACGCCCGACGCGCCCACGCTGACGTTCAACACCATCGGTCGTCACCAGAGCCGTCTGGTGCGCACCCGCATCTCGTCCAACCTGTCCCCGTGGCTGTCGCAGTGCAGCCTGGATGACCCCTACACCGTCGCCATCAGCCACGGCGAGGGCCGCTTTGTCGCCAATGACGAGGTACTCGCCCAGTTGATCGCCAACGGCCAGGTCGCCACGCAGTACGTGGGCGAGGACGGCAAACCCAGCATGGATCTTTCCGTCAACCCCAACGGCTCCGCACTCGCCATCGAGGGCATCACGAGCCCCGACGGCCGTGTCCTGGGCAAGATGGGCCATGCCGAGCGTCGCGGCGACAACCTGTACCGCAACGTACCCGAGCATGTTCCCGGCGATAAGTTCATGCCGATCTTTGAAAGCGGCGTAGCCTACTTCGCTTAATACGTCCCCATCGAGTACAATCCCCTCGGGTAACAACACCCGCCACCGGCACCCCCGGTGGCGGGTTCTTTTTTGCTTTGCGCGTATAGGAGAAGGACACCATGGAAAGCCGCAAGCCGTATCTCGCCACCCTGCCCGGACTCATCCTGGGTTGTCTCGTTTGCTGCGCGCTCTGGGGATCAGCCTTCCCCTGCATCAAAATCGGCTACAGCCTCTTTGGCATCCCGGCGCACGACAGCGCCTCGCAGTTGTTCTTCGCCGGTCTGCGCTTCACCCTTGCCGGCGTGTTGGTCATTATCGGCATGAGCGCAGCCCAGCGCCGACTGCTCGTTCCGCAAGTGCGTGATATCAAGCCCATCTGCATCTTGTCGCTCTTCCAGACCGTCGGTCAGTACTTCTTTTTCTACCTGGGACTCTCGCGTGCCAGCGCCATGTCGAGCTCCATCATCGAGGCCAGCGCCAACTTCTTGGCTATCCTCTTTGCCGCCCTGGCGTTTCGCACCGAAAAACTCAATGCGCCAAAGGTGCTCGGCTGCGTGTTGGGCTTTACCGGCGTTGCGCTCGTCAACCTTTCGGGCGCAGATGGCACCTTTGGCTTTACGCTCGACGGCGAGGGCTTTATCCTGGCCTCCACCGTCGCCGGCGCCCTTTCGACCTGCCTCATCGGCATCTTCTCGCGCGAGCACGACGGCGTCTTGCTTGCCGGCTGGCAGTTTTTAGTTGGAGGTCTGGTCCTCACCGCCATTGGCCTTTTGATGGGCGGCGCGCTCTCCCCCACGGCAATCGTCCCCGCCATCGCGCTCATCATCTACATGGCGCTTATCTCCGCAGTCGCCTACTCGCTGTGGTCACGCCTGCTTGCCGTCAACCCCGTCAGCCGCGTCTCGGTCTTTGGCTTTATGAACCCGGTCTTCGGCGTGCTGCTGAGCGCACTGCTACTTGGCGAGGGTGCTGGCACGAGCCCCGTCACCGTAATCGTGGCCCTGCTGTTGGTCTGCGGCGGCATCATTATCGTCAACAGGCCCAAAAAAGCCTAGCGAGCTCACCTTTTTAGAAAGGGTGTTCGCGCACTTTAGCTTAATGGAGTACGCAGCTCAAGATGATGCAGGACCTGGGCTCGACCGTCATCACCGCAACCTCAAGCTACACCCTGTTGCTGGCCGAGGAGATCACCAAGCGCGGTCTGCGCGACAAGCTCCACCTGACGCGCGGCGTCATCGGCTCGGAACGTTGGGGCGAAAAGATGCGCCAGCGCATCCAAAACGAACTGGGCATCGAGCTCTTCGATATCTACGGGCTCACCGAGATTTACGGGCCGGGCATCGGCATCTCGTACCGCGAGCACGACGGCATGCATATCCGATCCGATTACGTGTACTTCAAGATCGTCGACCTCAAGACCGGCAAGGTCCTTCCCGACGGCGAAGTTGGCGAACTGGTGCTCACCACCCTGCGCAAACAGGGCGCACCGCTTATCCGCTACCGCACACACGACTTGACGCGTATCATTCCCGGCAAATGCGCCTGCGGCCTTGCCCGCCGCGCATCGATACCCTAGTGGGACGCGCCGACGACATGATTAAGAGGTCAAGGGTTGCAATATGTTCCCCGCGCAGATCGAGGAAATCCTTAAATTTGTAGACGGCGCGAGCTCGGGGTACCAAGTAATGATTGAGGCCGTCAATGGTCGCGATGTGCTTGAGCTGTTGTTCGAAAGCGAGCTAACGAGCGCCGAGCGCGATGCATGCGAGCGCGAAGTGGCCGCCGTCTTTAAGGCCAAGATCGGCTGCACGCCCAAGGCGACCGCCGTACCGCTCGGTGAGTTGCCGCGTTCCGAGAAAAAGACGAAGCGTATCTTCGACAGCCGTTACTAGTCCCAACTGCTACCGCAAGGGGCGCTTGACCAATATGTTGGCCAAGCGCCCCTTGCGGTAGCAGTTGGGATTGATCGGCAAGTCGCCGAAAAACACGTGAACGCTGACGCGCACGACGTAGCAGGCGAACGTCGGGGCCGTAAATCAAACGTATCTACAGCTTGGTTCGCGGCCCCGAAGATATGGCTACGCACCTTAACCCTATTGATCGTGGATATTATTCACCATCTATATCGGTCGCGACGGCCTCCTCGATAGCCTCGACACCGGCAACCGACAGGTCCTCCTTACCCTGGCAGAACTTCTTGTCGACCCAACCGGTCAGAATCGGGGCCATGATTGCCGTGATGATAACAGCGGTGGCAATCTGGGCATACGCCGTAGGCGCAAGCTCGGCATAGCGCGGCGCGACCTCAGCAAGGGCAACCGGCGTGGTCATAGCCGTGCCGGCGATGGTGGAACAAGCCGCGGCAGCCTTGCCGTTACCACCGCACAGGCGCTCGAACGCAAAGGTGATGGGACCGACGACAAACAGCGTGACAAGGCCCAGCAAGATGCCGGAAATACCGCCGGTGATAAAGCTCGACAGGCTCATGGACGCACCGAGTTGAAATCCGATGACAGCAATCGCGGGATTGGCACCGGGAACCAGCAGGTTCTTGATGAACGGGAAGAGGTTGCCCAGAACCATACCGATGACAAGCGGCAAAATGGAGCCGATGATGGTACCGACGGGAATGTTGGCAAGACCCGAAACGCCCAGGATGATCATGGTGACGGCAGGGCCGGCCGTAAAGAACAGGATACCCACGGCGCCTTGCTCGGACTCATCGCCGAACTCGCCCATGATGCCCGTATAGAGCGCCATGTTGCAAAACGTAATGCCGCCGATGATGGAGACCGAGCTCAGACCCAAAAAGTTGTCGTTAAAGAAATACGCGACACCCAGGCCCAGCGCGGCTGCCACCACAAGCTTAGGGATCAGCACGACGATGCCGGTCTTAATGGCGCCCGGTGTGGACTTAAAGCTGATGCCGGCACCCACAAACAGCAAAATCGCGGCGACGATGGTGTTGGAACCGCCGCGGCAGGCGGCGGTAAAGAAGCCACCGATCTCGAAGACCTGCGGGCAGAAGGTATTGAGCAAAAGGCCGACAATCATCGGATAGATCATGATGTCGCCCGGGATGCGCGGTACCTTGAATTTCTTTTGCTCGCTGACGGTTGCTTCCTGTGCCATGAAACCCCCATTTCCGCTGACACGGGACAAAAGCCCACGTCATGCTTTGCTACAGTAAAGTTTGACCATGGTACCAGAAGAAGCAGACCAGCTCAGTGAGAAATTCGATTCGTCGACCAGGACGGTAAGCGCGCCCTTTGCTTTTATACAAGACTCAAAACGATATAGAGCACGATACCCGAGACGCAGCACCACAACATCGACTTTGTCTTGATTGCCACCGCCACGACACCGGCAGCCGCAATCCAGGGCATCAAGCCCTGCCACAAGCCGGCGTCGAAAGTGCTAGGGCTTATCAAATCGTTAGCAACCAGTGCCGCGAAGGCGGCGGGCGGAATATAGCCCAAGGCCTCGGTAACGCGGGGCGACAGCGTTCTCCCGCGCAAGGCAAACGCCGGGGCAATGCGGAAAAACGCGATGGCCGCCCACGACGACAGCCATAGGACCAAAAACTCATTAACGGGCATCGCGATCACCCCTTCCTTCGGCGAGAGCATCGCACGCAAGCGCCGCGACAACGCCGACGAGCACGCTTGCCGGCACGGCGATATTCGTCCACCCCAAGAACTTGCATATGGCGACGGACACCGCGGCCAAAACGGCAGCAACGATATTGCCGCGCGACAATCGCTGCGAAAAGAGCAGGCAGATAAAAAGCGAGGTGCAGACAAAGCCCGCAATAGCGGTGGGAACATCGACAACGGCGCCGACGATGGCGCCCGTCGTACACGAAACGCCCCATGTTGCGATGAGGATCGCGTTGAGCACAAAGGACTCGAGCGGACCCCAATCCTCCCCTTTAACCAACTTGGCAAGCGAGATGCCGTATGCCTCCTCGGTGAGCGTCGCGGCAACGGCCAGCGCCTGACGCTTCGAGGCACCCCTCAGATGCGGTGCGATTGATGCCGAATACAGCGCAAACCGCGAGGAGATTGCGGCCACACTTGCGACAATCGATGGCGCCGGTACACCCGCCAGCCACAGATTGCAGACCATAAACTGGCCGCTACCCGTTACAAACGTGCTGCTCAGGACAAAGACCATCCAAGGTTCCATCCCCGTCTGCGCCATAATCATTCCGCACGGCGCGCCTATCGCAACATAGGTAAGCATCACCGGCCAGACGGTTTTAACGATTTTGAGCACCATAGCGTTCCTCGTCCCGACAAGCTTTCCGAATGGCATTCAACGACATGGCAGAATCATCGCCCAGCAGCAACCGAGTTCACCTACAATTGCCACCGGATCGAAAGACGTATCTGTGAGGAAGTCATTATGACAGTTATCGATCGAGACCGGGCATCCGAGGCCTTTAAAACCTACACCGATGCCTATGATGCCACCAACCCGCGCATCGCCCTCAAGATCGAACATACCTATCACGTGGCCGAGACATGCGACGCCGTGGCACGCGAACAGGGCTGGGGGCCAGAGGATATTGGCCTGGCATGGCTTTGCGGCCTGCTACACGATATGGGCCGCTTTGAACAGCTGCGACGCTGGGACACCTTTAAGGACGCCGAGAGCATAAGTCATGCGGCGCTCGGCGTCGAGGTCCTCTTTGGCGAGCATCCCGCCGATGCACCCGCCACGACAAACATCCGTGACTTTATCGAAACCGATGCGCATGACGAGCTCGTCCGCGCAAGCGTTGCCTATCACAGCGATTTCCGTCTACCTGCACAGCTCGACACACGCACGCGGCGCTTCTGCGATATCGTGCGCGATGGCGACAAGATCGACATCATGCGCACCATCGCCGACAGCACCGTCGACACCATCCTCAAGGTTGATGAGGATACATTTCTCGCCAGCCGCTTCTCGGCACCGACGCTGGCTGCCTTTGACGAGCGCCGCTGCATCGCGCGCGATGAGCGCGATGAGCCCGCGGACTACTTGGTAGGGCTCATCTGCTTTATGTTTGAGCTCGTCTATCCGGCAAGCCGTGCGCTGGCGCGCAAGCAGGGAGATATCTACCGCCTGCTCGACGCGCCTTTTGGCATTACGCGGCCCTTTATCGACCCCGCCACGCAGGCAACCTGGAGCCGTCTTAAAGACGAGCTACGCAGCTGGCTGGCAAGCTCCTAGTGCCCCAGTTGGGCCAGCAGCTCCTCAACGACCTCGACGGCGTCACCGACAACCTTGTACTGGGCGGCGCCAAAGATGGGAGCATCCGGGTCCTCATTGATGGCGATAATGCACTCCGCCCCACCGATGCCGGCAAGATGCTGGATGGCACCCGAGACACCAACGCTCACGAGGAGCTTGGGTGAGACCGACACGCCCGTCTGGCCAATCTGGTGGCGATACTCCAGCCAGCCCGCTTCCACGACGGGTCGCGTGCAGCCGAGCTCGGCACCCAGGGCCTCGGCGAGCTTTCGCATCAAGGGTAGGTTTTTCTTGGAGCCAATACCGCGACCCACAACAACTAGACGCTCGGCATCGGCAATCGAAGCCTGCTGGCTCCATTCCTCGGCGGGAATCGAAATCTCGACACGAGCCCTGGCGTCTTCCGCAAGGAATACCTGGGCAATCGTACCTGAGCGGCTATAGTCAAAGTCGGGTGCCTTAAAGATGCCGGGGCGCACCGTTGCCATCTGAGGACGGTGGTTGGGGCAAATGATGGTGGCCATCAAGTTGCCGCCAAACGCCGGGCGCGTCTGCTGCAGCAGGCCCGTCTCCGTATCCATCGAAAGCACTGTGCAGTCGGCCGTAAGGCCCGTCTGCATGCGCACGGCAACGCCAGGCGCCAGCTCGCGGCCAAAGGCGGTCGCACCGTACAGAATGGCTTCGGGCTTGCGCTCGGCTACCAAATCGCAGATGAAGCGAGCATAGACCTCCGCGTCGTTCTGACGCAGGCGCTCGTCACGACAGACCAGAACTTCGTCCGCACCGGCGCAAACTAGATGCTCCAGGTCCCCGAGCGAGCCTTCGGGGCCCATGCCGACCAGCGCCACCAGGCGGCAGCCGCGTGCATCGGCAAGCTCGCGGCCCTTGCCCATGAGCTCGAAGGCCACGGATGCCACGGCATCGTGCTCGTCAGTTTGCACGAAGACCCAAATGTCTTGATATGCGTCAAGGTCTATCGCACCGGTGGCCTCATCGCGCTCGATCGAGATGGCGTTGACAGGACAGGCGTCGACGCACCCGCCGCACAGGATGCAGCCGTCGGTTACGTGGGCACAGCGATTGGGGCGCTCGCCCTCCACCACAATACCGCCCGAGGCGCAAGCGCGAACGCAGCGACCGCAGCCGATACAGGCTTCGCTATCGATAATCAGTCCGCTCATCTATGCCATCTCCTCGATAATCTTGGCGAGTTTTGCCGCCTGCTCGGACGCCGTGCCCTCAACGACCTCACACGTTTGGTCGCGGTCGGGCACAAACGAGCGCACGACCTGCGTCGGCGAACCGGCAAGACCGCAATGCGAGGGATCGGCGTTCACGTCGGCAGCGCCGACCACGCGCACGTACGCTTCCTCGGCCGCGCGAATGCCAGCGATACTCGGCATGCGGAGCTGGCCAATCTCCTTGGCAGTCGTCATCGCGCATGGCATCTCCAGATATACAGTTTCCTCGCCGGCGTCACAGCCGTGGACAAGCGCCAGCGAGCCGCAGGTCGTAAAGCCCGCGCTCTGCACGCAACTCACGTCGGTCACGCAGGGAATCTCAAAGGCTCCGGCAAGCTCGGGACCGATTTGCGCCGTATCGCCGTCAACTGCCATCTTGCCGCAAATGAGCAGGTCAAAGTCCTCGTCGAGCGCCTCGATGCCACATTTGAGGGCATAGGTGGTAGCCAGGGTATCGGCACCCGCAAAGGCGCGATCGGTTAGCAACAGCGCGTCATCGGCGCCGCGGGCGATGCAGTCACGCAGCAGCGATTCGGTCGCGGGGATGCCCATCGACACCACCGTCACGCGCACATCCATACCAAAGCCGATAAAGTCGTCCTTGAGCGACAGCGCGCATTCCAGAGCGCTTGCATCGAAGGGATTAATGACCGCCTGCTTGCCATCACGCACGATGGTATTGGTTTTGGGGTCCATCTTGACCTCGGTGCTTCCCGGCACCGCCTTGACGCACACCACCATATGGAATTCGCTCATCTTCACGCGCCCCCTTTCTGAACGAGTTCATCCAAGAGCTTCTCCGAAAACAAGTTGCCACGGCCGAGCTGTCCAGCAGGGTCGAGCTGGAGCTTGAGCCGAGCCGATTCGACCATGGCCTCGTGGCCGTACATCGTCTCCAAGAAGCCCGCCTTGATCTTGCCGACGCCATGCTCGGCAGAGACGGCACCACCCATGGCCGTGACCTCGGCCGCCCACTGGGCAAACAGCTCGCCGCCGGCGCGATAATCCTGCGCGTCGCGCGGCAGAATATTCACATGCAGATGGTTGTTGCCGATATGTCCCCAGGCAGCAGACTCAAGCCCGCTTTCGGCCAGCGTGCGGCGATAGAGGGCAACGACATCGGCCAGGCGCGCGTTGGGCACAGACATATCCGACCCCAGCTTGGTAATGGTGGGGTCGGTGCGGCGACGCTCGTCAATGAGCATGTTGACGCTCTCGGGGACGGCGTGGCGGAAGAACAGCTGGCACTCGCGATCGACCTCGGTGCGCGCAACCCAGGTCGCGTCGTCGCGGCCACCCGCAAGCTCTAAAACCAACCCCAAGTGGTACAGCTCCTCGGTCGCCTGCGCCTCG
Source organism: uncultured Collinsella sp. (assembly GCA_937937635.1). Taxonomy (GTDB): domain Bacteria; phylum Actinomycetota; class Coriobacteriia; order Coriobacteriales; family Coriobacteriaceae; genus Collinsella. Next base: position 50,134 of record CALDCF010000036.1, on the reverse strand, counting down.
TCGTCGCAGTCGAGCTCCACGTAGACACAGACCTTTGCCTCCTTGTCGAGCGCTGGCAGCGAGGCAAACGCGGTCGACTGCTCGCGCTGGCGACGAAGGATATCCAAGGCGCCGGCATCGAAATACTCAATAGCGGCGGCATGGGACAGCACGGGGCGCACGGAATCGGTAAAGGACACCGCCTTGTCCTCGCTATCGAAAAAGCAGCTCACGCCCCACACAACCGCGGGAGCAGGCTGCAGGGCGATCTCGAGCTCGGTGATAACGCCGAGCGTGCCACATGCGCCGATAAAGAGATCAATGACGTCCATATCGTCCGCAACAAAATAGCCCGAAGCATTTTTGGTCTTGGGCATGGTGTAGTCAGGAAGATCGAGCTCAAGCGAACGACCTTCCACCGTCACAAGTGACAGACGACGGCCCTGAGCAAAAACCTCACCGCGGTGAAGCTCAAGCAGGTCGCCGTCCGCCAGCGCCACGTGAAGGCCCGTGATATGCGGACGCATGGGGCCGTAGGCGTAGCTGCGGGCACCTGAGGCATTGCACGCCGCCATACCGCCCAGGCAGGCAGATGCCTCGGTGGGATCGGTGGGAAAGAACTGCTCAGGAGCTGCCTGGAACTCCTCATAGGCCTCGAGCGATGCTTGATCCCAGCCGGCGGTCGGCAACGCCTTCTTGCACAGCTGTTTGCGCAGCTCCGAAAGCACAACGCCCGGCTCCACGCGCAGCAGAAAACGGCCCTCGTCATCGCAGCGAAGACCAAGGTAGCGATTCATACGGGAAGTGTTGAGAATATGTCCTCCATGGGGCACAGCGCCGGCAGCGAGGCCCGTTCGGGCACCCTGAACGGTCACCGAAACACGGTCGACATGGAGCTGCCGCAAGATAGCGCGCACCTCATCTTCCGTCATCGGAAACGAGATGCTCGAAGCCTCACCCGATGCGCGGGACTCATCGCGGCCATACTCTTCGAACTCGTCGGTGAAGGGCTTGATGGTTGCAGACACGCGAACTCCCCCTTTAGCTAACTACAGTGTTTGCAGGGAGATGTTACCGCATCGTTTCGTTGACGTGTTCGAGACCGTCTCCATAATTGAGGATTTTTACGTCCGTGCAATTCGGCGAGTGGCTGCTAGATCTCGGCAGGCGATGTTTTTGACACATATCGCTTCGCCGCCAACGATCGCGAAATTGGCACTCGAAAAATGTTGAAGTATTTTTTACCACCTGCTACCTGCGGCGATGCAAATCCGTCAAGCATTTGGTCAGCTTTTGGTCAAGTAGCGGCTGATACGGTCGGCATCGACAGCCAAACCGATAGAAGTTTTGGCCCCAGAAGCAGGGAGGTTCCCATGGCATATTACTGGCCCCAGTACGGCGTCGCCATCGAAGTCGACGACGATCCCCATCTCCTGCCTTTCGAAGAAGAGGCATTCCCCGACACGACGGTCTACCACGTCACTACCGATGTGATCTGCGACCCCGAGTCGTTCTCGGCGCTCGCCCACCACATCGCACGCATCCACGACATCGAGCTCCCTCCCGACTTCGATGAGCTTGTCTACTCGCGACGCCTGATGCTTCATATGCTCTTTGGAGCGGACCCGTCCACGTTCGCACGCGTCTACACCACCAAGGACGCCGCATGAGCGCGAAGAAGTTGCCCCAACTCGCGAGTCAGAGGCATCGCAAGAAACTCATCGCTGTCTGTTTGGCTATCGTCTGTGCCCTCGTCGCCGTAGGCTTGTACGCCTGGCAGTCGCAGCCCGTACCCGAAGCGGGCGCCTCGGTCACAACGGCCGAGGGCAAATCGCGCCAAGAGATCCAAGATGAGCTCGACGCCATCGTCCGCGACAACATGATGACGATCTCGGTCGCGCCGGTCGCCCAGTTGCAGGAAGGCGGCAAGTTGCGCGTCAACGTGCAAAACGTCCAGGACAACAAGTTCCCCCAGCGATTCCGCGTCATTCAAAACGACGAGACCATTTATGAGTCCGGCATCGTCGAAACCGGCAAGACGGTCGAGACGTGTCCCGCCGGCGACATCGAGGAAGGCGAGGCGTATATCGAAATCCAGGCACTCGACACCAAGACCCATGACAACCACGGCAATCCGACGCGCGTCAAGGTCCGGGTTGAGCAAACCGAGAACTAGCTTTTTCGGCCGACGCGGCACCGCATGCAATTCACCAGCATTCGTCCAATCATCGCGGGGACGGCCCGCGGCGAATAGAAAGGAACGACCATGGACATCACCAGGAACATGAACGGAGCCAGAGCGCTCGTCGTGGGCGCAGGGCTCGCGCTCGCGCTCGCAATGGGCGCCGCCCCGACGCCAGCTATGGCAGCCGGGCGCGCTGGAACAACGAAAGTAATGGTCAGGACCGAGATCGACAACGTTGAGTTCAAAGTTCCGACGGTTATTCCCTTCGTCGCCAAGGCCGACGGCACGCTTCAGGGCCCCTCAGAAGACGCGACCACCATCGACAATCATTCGGCCTACGGCATCCATGTCACCAACATGAAGATCGACGCCATGAACACCTGGACCATTGCCGCCGACGCCAAGGCCGGAACCGCGCAGAACTCCATCGACTTTAAGGTCGGCCCCGACGGCGCACTCCAGAACGCCAGCGCCGCAATGCAGGGGACGGGCCTCGATCTTTCCAAGAATGCAGCCTTCGACATGGGCTACCAGGGCATTGCCGGTGGCACGGACAAAATTAAGCTCAAGACAAGCGGAAACGTCGCCCGCGTCACGCGCGACATCTTTCACGTAACCGGCGAAGGCGATCAGGTTGCAACGATCACCTGGACGGTCGAGCCCGGTGCGCACACGGCATAAGGCCGTCGCCCTGGCCGCCGCCGTCAGTATCCTAGCGTTTGGGCCAGCCATGGCCTTTGCCCAGCAAGAACAGGCGCAGGCCGCCACGCAAGTGACGGTCGACCTCTCGGAGCTCGACCGCGGCAACTGCAAGGAACCGTTGGCACAGACAGACGACAGACGATGGCTCTTGGCAGCAGGCGCCACGGCAGCAGGCGCGGGAACCGCCGGCCTCGGTCTGCACATCAAACGCAGCCAGAAACGAAACACGGACAGGCCGCACTAAATTAGCTAAGGAGACCCCATGGCATCGAAGAACCTTTTGCCCGTCGTCGCACTCTGCGGCGCGCTCGCAACCGGAACGCCTGTCGCCGCTTGGGCGACTCCCGTCATGGCAGACTCCTTACCAGCAGCCCTAAGCTCCGCACCAAATCCGTCGAGCGCCATTGCGTGCAAGCGTTTTTCGTTCGCACAGGCCGCAATCTCAACCTCGGGATGCCTCCGTCGTAATACGGACGGCTCGATAGTCGTGGATATCAATCGTTCGAACAAGGCAAACGGCTCCCAGGCGGGGTGCGCCGTCTGCACGTGGCGCTCGATTGTGCTCGATGCAGATGGCGATCCGTGCGATTTGGGGTTGCGCATCGATATCGCTTCGGTCGATGACTCGGCGAACGGAGCGAAGGTCGCCTTCGACGGTGCGTTTTTCGAGAAAGGAGGCGGTATATGTCTGGGCTGCGCCGCCGCGAATGCAGACGATGTGCAGCCCACCCTCTCATTCACGGCATCGCTGCGGCTGACCAAGGCGGGCACCGATGCCATCGCGGCGGGAGAAGCATCCCTGCTGTTCTACGCCGCCAGTACCGAAGACACAGACATTCATTTCGAGAAGCCGGCCGGATCGCTCAGCCTTACGCGCGGGACGGAGGCAGGCCCTATTGCGATCGATACCCACACGCTAGGCAGGCAACGCATTCTTGCCGACCCGGCGCTTCTCGAGATGGAGTGGAACGGATCCGGAGCCGTCGGGATTGTCCCCTCCGCGCTTGACGCCAAGACGCTCCCCTCAAACGACGAACCCATCAACGCAACCATACAAGAAGAGAGCACGGACAAAGAAGCAGGTGCGGGCGACACGCCGTCGCCAACAAACAGCGTCCCAGCTTCTTTCGAAGCACCGAATGAGCCCGCTACCGGTCCAAACGACCCCGAGCTCGCGGACAGTCTGGGGCTTGCTAATCCTCAGGAGATCGATGAAGGTAACTGCTGCGTGCTTGCCGCCCTCGACCACACAGAGGTCATCGATGCTGCAAACATCGAAGTTGCCGACGCCAATCAGCCCGTCCGCAAGTCGGCCATCATCGCATTTCCCGAATCCATCGAAGTCGTCTTTTTGCCATCAGGCGAGGTCGTGGCCCCAACACTGCTCACCTTGTTGGGCGCCAAGAATACTCGAAACGAAATTAAAAAGGTCACGGTTGTCGACCCTGCAACCACCGCCAAACTGCGTCTATACGCCGTTGCCCCAGACGGAGGCAAGACCTTGGAATTCGATGGCGACACACTTCTAGCCTGGCGACGTCTGGACATTATGCAAGACGTCTCGTATCAGATCGAACTCGAAGGGTTTGATCGTGCCCGCGATGCCAATATCATCGCCGCGGCTATTGAATCCCCACAGCGGCTTATGACACTGCGCTTTGACTACTATCCCTATGTCCCGACAACCACCTGAGGCTTAAATGCTGCGCATCATTCCTAATACCACTTATATAACGTATTAGATGAGTCGCGATGTGCCTCGCATTTCGTTCTGCTACGATTGCCACGTTGGCATCAATACAGGAGGGCTCATGCCGGGCTTGGGAACAATCATCAACGTTGCGCTTTTAGTTGCGGGCGGTCTTTTGGGATTAGCGGGCGGCCGCTTCATTACACCGCGCATCCAAGACACGCTCATGAAAGCATCGGGGCTGTGCGTCCTGTTTATCGGCCTGGGCGGCACCATGCAAAAGATGCTCATCATCGATGGAAAGGCGCTAGCGACCACCGGTACCACTATGCTCATCGTCTCATTTGCGCTCGGTTCGCTCATCGGCGAGGCCATCAACTTGGAGGCCGCCATCGAGAACCTTGGCGAATGGCTCAAGCGCAAGACTGGCAGTGAGGGCGATAACGAGTTCACCAACGCTTTCGTCTCGACTTCACTCACCGTGTGCATCGGCGCCATGGCCATTGTGGGATCGATCCAGGACGGCCTGCTCGGCGACTGGTCAACGCTTGCCCTCAAGGGCGCACTGGACTGCATCATCGTCTGCACCATGACGGCCTCGCTTGGCCGCGGCTGTATCTTCTCCGCCCTGCCCGTCGCCGTGTTCCAGGGGACGATCACGTTGTTTGCCGGCGCGTTCTCCCCCATCATGACCACAGCTGCCCTCAACAGCCTTTCGCTCGTAGGCTCCATGCTCATCTTCTGCGTCGGCGTCAACCTTATCCGACCTCAGACCTTCCGCACGGCCAACATGCTCCCCGCCGTCGTCATGGCCGTCATCTACGCCCTCCTGTTCTAAGTCTATCTACATAGCGGCATCTCGAACATCTGTTTGATGCTGTGCTATGATATGAGGTCACCGACACCGTATAGGGAGAGGAGAGGGCGGTGGCCGACCAGGACATCAAGATGCTCATCGAGCGCATTATGGCCGAGGCCCGGACCCATCAGTCCGCCCGCTTCTCAAACGAAATCTACGCAGACGAGCCGATTCTCAAAACCGGCCGACAGATGCAGAATTTCCTCCCCGACCAGTACCGTAAAATGCGCGAGATATCGCGCTGGCAGGATGACCCCAAGGGCGGTGCGGGCCGCTGGCTTTCGGAAGCCGAGCTTTTTTACCGCCAGGGCCTGCTGATGGCCGACTTTGAGGACGACTGTCCCTACAACGGCACCTTTAAGTCGTACTTTCCCACCTACAACGCCATGAGCGACCGGCAACTGCGCGGCTACTTTACCTGGCGTGCCCAAGTGCGCCGCGGAACCGTCGAGGAAACGTCTACGTCCTTTGCCTTTCTGTATCTCTATGAGCTGATCTGCGGCATTGGCGTAGATAATCCACTCGATGGTTTTAACAAGATCAAGGCTTTTTGGGATGTCTATCGCGCCTTCGAGCCCGGCATCGACCGGTTTGCGCGCGTGTGGCTGCAAGATTACGCCGTGTTCCACGGGCTCGACCCCAAGCTGCTTCGCGACTCTAAAACCGTCATGTTCGATAACGCACTTATCGAACTGCGGCGCGCGGCACGAGACCTTGTACCGGCACCGTCCAGCCAGACCCCTAAGCGTCGCAAAACCTCCGAGCCCACGCTCCCCCTTCCGCCCGATGAGGTGCGCGAGGAGCGACTCATGGCCGCCATCAACGCCCTCTCCACGTACAACCTAAGTAGCTCGCGGCTCGACCGCAGCCACCACCGCGATCTGCGCCACGTGGCGTGCGCCGTGTATGTCCGCATGGCGCGCTACTATGACACGCACCGAAAGACCGGCATCGTGGCAAGTTTATTTGGGGAGGAGACGGCCATGCCCTACACCATGTTTGCCTCGGCCGTATTCTTTGCGCCCGAGCGCCACGAGGACTGCGAATACCGTCTGGACCCCATCCATATCTACCGTTGCCAAAACGGTTTTTGGGAATGCATGCGGATTCACGGCAGCAGACAAAAGAGCAGCAAACTTGGCGAGATGATGCGCGCCTGCGACCAACGCCTGCGCCTGGCCCTGGACCCTGCCCATCCCCTTAAGGAAGAAAAGGTCCCCAAATATCTGGCCAAGATTATCGATGACGAGATTGTGGCATGGCTTTCGTGGGACGCCGCACACCAGCCCGTCAAAATCGATATCGATCTGAGCCAGCTGGGGCACATTCGGAGCGCTGCCGCACAAACGCGCGAAGCGCTTTTGATCGACGAGGAACGCGAGGACGGCGCGTCCGCAGAAGCCGAGGCAGCGGACTCAGGGCAACCGGAAGCCGAGCCCGTAGCCGACGCGACGGTCGAGGCGGTCGCGGCGGCCGCAGGGCAGGACGAGTCAGACGAGCCGACCATATCCACCGAACAGTTTGGTGTCGTGGCACCGCTTCTCGCGCCGACGCCCGCGTTCGCAGCTGCTGCGCCCGCTGACGCCACGAACGAACTCGCGCTCGCCGCAGACGCCTATCTCCGCGCGCTGCTCGAGCACAACGCAGTACAGGCGGAATCGGCGGTAGTGCAATCGGAGCAGAGCGAGGACATGCTCGTCGATACCATCAACGAGGCGCTCTTTGACCTGGTGGGCGACACCGTAATTGAATTTAGCGCGGCAGGGCCGCAGATTATCGAGGACTACGAAGCAGACGTGAGAGGATACCTAGACCATGAGTGATACCGCATCCGCAGCACCTCGCGTGCCCAAGCGCGTCGCTGCCGTCATTCTCAACTCGCTCAAGGGCGGCGTCGTCCCGCGCATCGGCCTTCCTTACATCACCGTAGGCCGCGAGGTCGAGATCCGCGCCCTGCTCACCGATCTGAGCCTCATCGCCGACGGTGGGGCGAGCTTCCGCTTCCTGGTCGGTCGCTACGGCGCCGGCAAGAGCTTTTTGCTCCAAACCATCCGAACGCATGCCATGGGCGAGGGATTCGTCGTCGCCGATGCAGACTTATCCCCCGAGCGCCGTCTGCAGGGCGGGCAGGGGCAGGGCCTTGCCACCTACCGCGAGCTCATACGCAATATATCGACCAAGACGCGCCCCGAGGGCGGTGCGCTCAACCTTATTCTTGATCGCTGGGTCGCCTCGTGCGCCGACGTCGACGAGTCGGTCGTCAATGCCCAACTGGCCCCGCTCGAGGAAATGGTCCACGGCTTCGACTTCACCCGCATGCTCCGCCGCTATCGCACGGCCGTATCCGAGGGCGACGAAGAAGCCATGAGCCGCGTGACCAAATGGATCCGCGGCGAATACCGTACCAAGAGCGAGGCTCGCGCCGAGCTGGGCTCTTCGACCATCATCAGCGACGACGACTGGTACGACTACGTTAAGCTCATTGCGCGCTTTTTGGTCTGCAGCGGCTACAAGGGCATGCTGGTACTCATCGACGAGCTCGTGAATCTGTATAAGATTCCCAACGCCATCACGCGACAGTACAACTACGAGAAAATCCTTACGATGTACAACGACACGCTGCAGGGCAAGGCGCAGTACCTGGGCATGATCATGGGCGGCACGCCAACCTCCATCGAAGACCGCCGCCGCGGCGTCTTTTCCTACGAGGCCCTTCGGAGCCGTCTCGCTCAAGGCCGTTTTGCGCGCGATGATCTCAAAGACATGCTCGCGCCCATCATCCGCCTGCAGCCGCTCACCTACGAGGAGCTGCTGGTGCTCATCGAAAAGCTCATGCAGATCCATGCCGGCTACTTTGGCTGGACGCCCACGCTTACCGAGAACGACTTGGTGGACTTCCTCAAAATTGAGTTTGGCCGCGTGGGGGCCGACACGCATCTGACGCCCCGCGAAGTCATCCGCGACTTTATCGAGCTGCTCGATATCCTGTGTCAAAACCCCGATGCTAACGTGGCCGAGTTGCTGCAAAGCGTCGGTGGCGACGCGCTGGCGCCGGCAGCCGCAACAGACGACACCGGCACCGCAAACGACGACCGCAACTTTGCCGAATTCACCATCTAGCCTGCCAAAAGGGACAGGTTTATTTTGGCAGGTTTTATCTGGGCAAACGCCGATGTTGCAAGATATCGAGCCGTTGCCCGTTGCGTTGATCAGCCCGTTGATGAGAGGAGGTCCCGTGAACGCTTTTGACCGCTATGCCCCGTTTATCCAGGATTTCATTTATTCCCACGATTGGGAGAGCCTGCGCTCCATCCAAGTTGCGGCGGCAGATGCCATCTTCAACACGCAAGACAATGTGCTCCTGACGGCGTCCACGGCATCTGGCAAAACTGAGGCAGCCTTCTTTCCCATCCTGACCGAGTTTTGGGAGAACCCGCCCGCGAGCGTGGGCGCCCTCTACATTGGCCCCCTCAAAGCACTCATCAACGACCAGTTCGTTCGCCTCAACGATCTGTGCGAAGAGGCCGGCATCCCCGTCTGGCACTGGCACGGAGATGTCTCGCAGTCGCACAAAGCAAAGCTCATCAAAAAGCCGAGCGGTATCCTACAGATTACGCCCGAATCACTCGAGGCACTCCTGATCCACAAGCACATGGCAATCCCGCGTATGTTCTGCGACCTGCGCTATGTGGTCATCGACGAGGTCCACTCGCTCATGCGTGGTGACCGCGGCGGGCAGACACTCTGCCTTATCGAACGCCTCTCGCGCATGGCGGGCGTTCAGCCCCGCCGCATTGGCCTTTCGGCCACCATCGGGGACCCGGAACGCACGGGTGCCTTCCTGTCGCAGGGGACGGGACGCGACTGCGTCATCCCCCGCTTTGAGGAGCCGCGCCGCGTGTGGCGTATCTCCATGGAGCACTTCTACAACTCGGGTCCCCAGGCGCAGCAGCGGGGATTCACAAGCACAGGTCCGCAGGAAGCTGAGGTGCTCGCTTGCGAGCGCATTGAGGCGGCACCACCCGCGGCACTGCCCGTCAGCACCCAAGACATGCGTCATAGCGGGCAACTCACACAGGAGGAACGGCGCCAACGTCGCGAGCAGGCACGGGGCAAGGCTGCCCACAAGGACCGTCGCACTTCCTCGGCCCCCGAGGGCGAAGTCGACATCCCGCAGGCAACCGAACAGGCGCTGCTCAACCCCACCGACACCGCACCCGACAACGCCGACCCCGGCATGGGCTACATCTTTGAACATACCCGCGGCCGCAAGTGCCTGGTCTTTGCCAACTCGCGCGAGGAGGCAGAGGCCGTATGCTCCATGCTGCGTAGCTACTGCGAGAGCCGGCACGAGCCCGACCGCTTTCTCATCCACCACGGCAATCTTTCGGCATCGCTGCGCGAGACGGCAGAAGAGCTCATGCGCGACGAGGAACAGGCACAGACGACCGTCACCACCTCTACGCTGGAGCTCGGTATCGATATCGGCCGCCTGGAGCGCGCCTTCCAGATTGACGCGCCGTTTACCGTCAGCTCCTTTTTGCAGCGCATGGGGCGCACAGGCCGTCGCGATCTTCCGCCCGAGATGTGGTTTGTCATGCGCGAGGAAGAGCCCGAGCCGCGCACGATGATGCCCGAAACCATTCCCTGGAAGCTCCTGCAGGGTATCGCGCTCGTACAACTCTATCGCGAGGAAAAGTGGGTCGAGCCACCCGAGCTCGATCGTCTCCCCTACAGCCTGCTCTATCACCAGACTATGTCGACCCTCGCCAGCACCGGCGAGCTCACGCCGGCCGAACTTGCCCAGCGCGTGCTCACGCTCAGCTATTTCCACCGTATCTCGGCAGACGATTACCGTGTGCTGCTACGTCACCTCATTAAGATCGACCATATCCAGGTCACCGAAGGTGGCGGGCTCATCGTGGGTCTCGCGGGCGAGCGCATCATCAACAACTTTAAGTTCTACGCCGTGTTCCAGGAAAACGAGGAGTTTACCGTCCGGAGCGAATCGGCCGAGCTGGGCACGATCGTTAATCCGCCCCCGCCCGGTGAGCGCATCGCCATCGCCGGACACTGCTGGATTGTCGAGGAAGTGGACTGGAAGCGCCACACTGTCTTTGCCACGCAGGTCAAGGGCCGGGTGCCGGCCTACTTTGGCGACTGCCCCGGCGACATTAACACGCATGTGCTCGAGCGCATGCGCCAAGCGCTCACTGAGCACGCAGCATATCCGTACCTTATGGGTAACGCACGGGCTCGCTTGGCGCAGGCTCGTCATACCGCCGAGATTTCGGGCGCGGGAACTAAGCCGCTCATCAATCTGGGTGGCGACACCTGGGTGCTCTTCCCCTGGTTGGGCAGCTACGCCTTCCTAGCACTCGAGCGCATGCTTAAAATCAAATGCGCCGCTGAGCTGGGCCTTCGCGGACTCGACCCGTCACGCCCGTACTTTATGCAGTTTAAGATGAAGGCCGACGAGGAGACGTTCTTTGAGGTGCTCGCCGCCGAGGCCGAAAAGGACTTCGATCCCATCGAGCTCGTCTATCCTGGCGAGGTGCCTTACTTTGACCGCTACGACGAGTTTGTTCCCGAAGAGCTCGTGCGCAAGGGCTTTGCCGAAGGCGTGCTCGACATCGAGGGTATGAAGCAGCGCGTTCTCGGCTGGCGCGACCACGCCTAAGACCAGTCTTTTTTGGGACGGGGAGACTTACTTGTCGTGAAGGACGGTGCCGAGGAAGTCGGTATCGAAGGGCACGGCTTCGGCAAAGGCGTAGTCGCCGTCGCTGGCGATGAGCAGGTAGTTCTCCTCGCCGCCGAACTCCGTATCGCCACAAGGCGCCACCCAAGCGCGGTTGAACACCTCAAGTGCCGTGGCAACGCAATCGCGCAGGAACGTCACATCGCTCCCCTCGTTTGCGCTCACGATATTGGCAACGTAGATGCCGCCGGCATTCAGGCTGCCCCGCACCAGGCGCAGCGCCTCAACGGTCGCCAGCTCGCGCACAGGCTCGGCACCGCCAAAGCAGTCGCTCACAACGACGTCGTAGCGACGATGGCCCACGCTCGTCACACCCAGAAACGAGCGAGCTTCAGCGGTAATCACCCGCAGGCGATCGCCCACCGTGTGCTCCAGTTCATCCAGATAGAACCAACGGCGCGCCAAGCGCGTTATCTCTCCGTCATACTCGATGACGTCCATACGCAAGCCCTCATGCGACAACAGTGCAAACTTGGGATAGGAAAACCCACCGCCGCCGAGCATAAGCATGCGGTCGATGCCGTGACCATAAGCGTCGCGCATTGCATCCTCGGCCTCAAACACATCGTCAAATGCACGATAGTACGCAAAGGCCGGCTCCGCCCAACGCTCGCCAACATAGCTCGCGCTTTGGTAAACGCCGCCCTGCACGAGCACACGGACCTCGTCACCGCCCTCATTGTGCATGCGCTTCACCCGCGCCAGCCCGTTGCGGGTACGTACGACCTGCAAACAGGCAGCGCGAACAGCGACGGCGGCCGCACCAAGCGCCGCGGCTCCCAGGGCAACGCCGGCAACGACGCCGGCAGAAACACTTGGCTTGTTCATCTAGAGCTCCTTCTGCAGATAGAGTCCATGGTCATAAAACCCAAGATGGCGATAGTACTCGCGCGTACCAATCGCGCTGATCACGTTGATGTGCGTATAACCGGCATCCCGAGCTATCTGGCACGCACGCTCCACGAGCAAACGTCCCAATCCATGGTGCTGCGCCGCCTGACCCTGATCGCCCACGCGCGCCGCCATGCCGTACACGTGCACCTCGCGAATCATCGCCTCGTCCGGCGTCGTCGGCAGCTCGTCCACATGCGCGGCAACAAAAGCGCGATCGGGCAGCGACAACCGCAAAAAGCCCGCGATCTTGCCCCGCGGCGTCACCCATTGCAAAAAGTGCTCGTAAGTCACCGGCGTCTCGTACGCCACTTCCTCATCAAGGGTCAACTCGTCCAGGTCGGCACCCGCCGTGCTGATCTCGCGATAGCGAATCTCACACACCGTCGCACCGTCACCCCGAGCAGCCAGGCGGTTCTCAACGAGCTGACGCAGGTTGGGCTTCTTGTTGCCCACCATAATGTCGTCGGAGCTAAAGTCTCGAATCATGCGGCTGATACGGCAGAACGACGGCGTCACCACGATGTCATCGGCCAGCACGTCGAGCAGCTCTTCCTCGGTATAGGGGCGCCACTCGCCACGCTCGTAACAGCCCACCAGACGCGAGCCCTCGATGAGCGCGCACGGGTAGACCTTGACCTCGTCGGGCATAAAGGCGCCCTCGGTCATAAAGCGCTCGTAGTCACGCTTGTCCCCCTCGGGCGTGGCGCCCAGCAAGTTGAGCATAAAGTGCGCGTGGATCTTAAAGCCAAATAGGCGCGCGAGCGAAAACGCTCGCTCGATCTGAGCCACCGTGATACGACGCTCGTTAATGTCGAGCAGATGCTGGTCGAGGCTCTGGATGCCCATCTGAATCTTGGTGCAGCCCAAACGACGGATGAGCGTGAGAGCCTGCGGCGTTACAGCATCGGGACGCGTCTCGATGACGAGCCCCACCACGCGATGCTTCGCCGTCTCGTTGATGCGCTGCTGACGTTCAAGCTCCTCCATCGTGGCGGTCTGCCACTCGGCAACCTCGCCCCACGGCGTACCGGGGCCGTACAGGCGACGCACTGCGCGGTTGTAGCCACCCACGGCGGCATCCACACGCTCCTGCTCGTCGGCAACGCCGCTCGCAAGCTCAACCTCATCGGTCGCAATACCGGCAGCGCGATAGCGTTCGCGTCGCTCCGCCACCACCGGCGGCAGGGCATCGGCGGGAGCGTCATCGAGCAGGCGCCCCGCCTCGGCACGACTGATGCCCGGACGCGCCAGCATGGGGTTGGCCGCCACGCCGGCGACGACATCGTCATTGAGCGCACGGAAGAGCTCCGACATAAACCACGTCTGATAGCCTTGCGGATAGTCGCTCCAGGTACCGCCAAGTACGATGAGCTCTATCTTGTCGGTCGCATGCCCCATCTGCGAAAGCGCGGTCAGACGAGCGCTCACCTGCAGATACGGGTCGAAGCAGTTTTGCTCCGCACGGGCGCACGCCGGCTCGGCGTGCAGATAGCTTTTGGGCATGCGCAGGTCGTTGGGGCAAAACAGGCAATCGCCCGAGCACGGCCAGGGCTTGGTGATGACGGTAATGGTCGCCACGCCCGAAGCCGTGCGGCGCGGCTTCATGCGCAGCACCTGCAGCAGTTGACGCTCTAGGTCCGCGTCGACATTCCACCCAGCCCAGCGAGCCGGCTCCTCACGTTTAACCCGCTGGTAAAACGGCAGCAGCCGGCGCTTGGCCAGGTCACGTTTGTCGGCGCCCTCGCGGCGCGCCTCGGCATGTATCAGTTTGACGAGCGCCTTGTCGTCCACGGTCTCGCCGCGACGCAGGGCCTCGAGTATGTTCAAAATAATCTGTTCCATGCCCCCATTGTAAAGGCAAAGGCGCCGGAGCCCGTCACGGCTCCGGCGCCTCCATCAAAGAGCATTCTCCAGCATCTACGTTTGCGGACTCAGCCCGCCGTCATCATTCCGGATCAAACGACATGTCGCCCGAACCGACCTTAAAACGATACGTGGCAGACTTATCACCGTTGTCGAATTCAAGATTCAATATGGTCTCGCCATCGTAGCCAAGCGGAAGAAAATCGCTCTCGAAGTCACCGCTGCCCACGGTGAGGCTCGCCTTAAAGCCCGTCGAGTTCGGAACCGTCATCTCCACATCGCCCGAGCCCACACTCACGTCCATCGACTTCGCGGGGGCCTGGTAGAGCTCGAACGTCACATCGCCCGAACCGACCTCGGCATTCAGGGTGTCGGTAACAGTGCCCGCGAACTCGATGTCTCCCGAGTCCAACGTCAGGTTGAGGTCATGACACGCAATGTCCGTGACCGCCAGATCGCCCGATCCTACATTCGCCGTAATGCCCACCATGTTATCGGCAACTTCACGCGGCAGTTCGACGGTAACCGTGCGGTCAATGGCGCGCTCGTCATCGCAATCGAACTGGCGAAGCTTGAGCGTAGAACCCTGAACCTCGGCCAGATTTTGGGTTGCCGCATCGAAAGCAGCTACTCCTTTTGCGACGCGGCCACTCTCGATGACACGTACCGGCCCGTCGGAAACGCATTTGACCTCAACCGTACCCGACGTAACATCCAAGTCAAGGGACTGAAATGAATCGGCATCAAAGGTCGCGCTCGAAAGCTGCCGAGACTGAGCGGAGTAATTACCGCCATTCAAAAGATCGTCATTGTCGTCCTCATGGTCCACACCAGACAAGCCGGATGCGATATCGCCGAGACCCCACGGGCCATCGTAGTGAATCAATGTCCGCGAAGTGCCAAAGACGAGTCCGATGATAAGCAAGAAGGCTCCGATGCCAACGATCAGGCGCATCTTCGATTCATGCGAGAGTTTCATCATTCATCACCCTCTTTGACGCTCGGCTCAGCGGTGATCGCGGTAGCCACGTCAGTATCAACCGCAGCGGAAACATCCTGAGCCTTAGCCGCCTCCGGCGCCGGACCAACCTGAATATCCCCGCGCGCCCAATCACCATCGAGCGCACGCGCCACCCAGTGATAGATGGGGATCGTAAAGAAGATCAGCGCGGCAAAGGGGCCGGCACCAAACAGGAACATCAGCAAAAAGAACAGCAGCCAGCACACGGCCCAATACGGGAACGACTGGAACGGGCCCTTCACCGGAGTCACGCTGGTCGCACCGGCACCCGTCACCTGAGCCGTCGCCGCATTAGCTGCCTGCGCGCTCCAGCTTGCCGCTTGCGCCGCCTTGGCGGCGGCATCACTCGCCTGCGTTGCCGCCTCGGTAGCACGTGCCGCCGCCTCATGGGTACGGGCGCGCTCCGCTGCCTCGGCCTCGCGCTGACGGGCGCGGTCCTCGTTCTCAAACTCGATATCGTCCTCGATCTCATCGCTCGGATTGAGGAGCTCGTCCAAACTCACGCCATAGAGTTTGGCAAGCGAGATCAGGTTCTCGGTATCGGGCGAGCTCTCCGCGCGCTCCCATTTACTGACCGCCTGGCGCGACAGCCCCAGCTTTCGCGCCAGCCCTTCTTGGCTAAAACCCTTGCTGCGACGAAGGTCGGCGAGCCGCTGCGCAGTTTCTACATTCATGGTTCCTCCTATGTGATGCCAGCCGTGCCGCCGGACCGTTTTTGTTCTTAAGGCGCCTTGCACAGTTAAAACTCTATCCGCCACCGCCAAAAGCATGCCACCTATTCTAGTGAGATTTTTGACAACCGGCGGTTGCGGGCATATATGAGCTGCGGAAATGTGTCCAAACAAAGCAATGACCCGCAGCTCGGTTGTCCCCGTTGCGGCGTTAACGGTAGTATGGTCGTACTGTTTATTCCGCACCGCCAACGGAGGGAGTTCCGCGCCGTGAACCGCGATTTCGCCTCATCGCTCATCCAGCTCAACAATACGTTCTATCGCGAGCACTCCGCCTCCTTTTCCGATACGCGCCAGGCCCCTTGGCCCGGCTGGGTGCGCACCATGGACATCGCGCTCGGACAGCTCGACGTCGCCACCATCGAGCATCCCGTCCGCATCTTCGATCTTGCCTGCGGCAACATGCGATTCGAGAACTTTGCCGCCGGCGGCGCACTTGCCGCCAAGGGCGTCGATGGCGCAAACCCCTCGGCAGACGCCAGCTGCCCCTTCGAGTTCTATGGCGTCGACTCGTGCCAGGACCTGGCCATCGATGCCCGTGGCCACGCCCTGCGCATTCCCAACCTGCACTTCCAGGAACTCGACGTGCTCGACGCGCTCATGAAGCTCAACCCCGCCGAGACGCCCGACGTGCTTTTCGATGCCCCGCTCGCCGACATCTCGGTCTGCTTTGGCTTTATGCACCACGTGCCGTCGTGCGAGTACCGTGTACGCGTGCTCGACGCCCTGGTGCGTCAGACGCGCCCAGGCGGCATCATCGCCATCAGCTTTTGGGAGTTTATGAACGACGAGCGCATGGCGCGCAAGGCCGTTCGCGCCGAGGCCCGCGCCGAGCTCACCCCGCCGTTTGAGGGTTACGATTCCGCGCAGTTTGAAGCCGGCGACCATCTCATTGGCTGGCAAAACGACCGCCACGCCTACCGCTATTGCCATCACTTTGACGATCAGCAGATCACCGACCTGGTGCGCGGCGTCCGTACGTTCTATAAGAGCGGCGAGGTCCCCGTGCGCGAGCTTGAGCGCTTCCATGCCGACGGTCGCAGCGGCAAGCTCAACCGCTATGTGATCCTCAAGCGCCTGTAGGCATCGACGACTCGCCGCCGAGCCGCACCGCATCTTTCGGGCAAACCATGCCCACCCTTTTTCAACCCATTGACGGAACGTGCAGCTATACGTTCCATACTTATAACCAAGGAGCCTCATGGGAGCCGTCCACGTTCGCACGCCTAAGAACTTTGTACTCGAGGAGCGCCTGGAGCGCTACGCCGATGCGATTGAGACGAACCCCGAGGCCTATGCCGGAGATTGGCGCGAGGCCTGTGCGCCCGCAGGCAGCAAGCCTTTCGAACACCTTCATCTGGATCTTGGTTGTGGCAAGGGAACGTACCTTGTAGAGCGCGCGGCCCGCGAGCCAAACACGTTCTTTATCGGCATGGACCAGGAGCCCATCTGCATCGCCTATGCCGCACAGAAAATCTGCGAGCAGGAGCTGTCCAACGCACTTGTCCTGCCCCGAGGCGCCGCATCGCTGCCGCAGCTGTTTGCCGCAGGCGAGCTCGATGCCATCACCATCAACTTTCCCACGCCGCAGCCCAAGGCCAAGTACGCCAAAAAACGGCTCGTCCATGTCGACCATCTGATGCTCTACCGCCCGCTCTTTGCAGCCGGCGCCACCGTCACGCTGCGCACCGACAGCAAACCGCTGCGCGACTACGCCCTGGGGCAGATTGCCGCGGCCGGCTACGACACGCTTTGGGTAAGCGACGACGTCCGCCGCGACCATCCCGAGCATCCCGAGACCGAATACGAATGCCGCACGCGCGAGATGGGTGCCGTCGTCTATGGCATTTGCGCCACACCCGGCGCGCAGCCCAGCGATGAACAGCTCGCGGCGAGCCGCGCGCAGGAGCAAAGCCTTGCCTGCTACCTGCCCGAAAACCTCGATGAGCTCACCTATGTACCTCTGGGTATGGAAGAGGCCGTCGAGAACTTTAGAAACCGCGCCCGTAAAGGCAAGAAGCGCCTGCCGCAAGAGTCCTAGGGGCTTCTGATGGTCGCGGCGTCGGCAAACAAGCGCAAATTGGCGCCAGCGAACGGCCCTCAAACCTAAGTGAGTAGACTTTTTTGCAATAGCCAGGCACAGCCCGCATAGCGAAACATAAAACCGCAGGTAGAACCCTTGCGCAAAAGTCATGTGCTCGCAATATCGCAAAAAGTCTACTCACTTGGCTAGCGACTACACTAAACGGCTGGGCAGAACGCCCATTTCCTGCATTTTCTTGCCTGCGAACGCATCGATGCGACGCTACGCCATAATAGTTGGCGGACAATCGCGAGAGAAAGCAAACACATGGCACAGACCACGACAGATATCGCCGCCAGCACCGTCTCCGGTGCCGGAGCCGCCAGTTCATTCTCGGGCGGCACGGGAACCGAAGCCGAATTCGGCTCGCTCGGTGCGCTCTCCCCCACCTGGTGGGAGCCCGAGGACGGCAGCGAGCCCGAACCGTGGCTCACGCCCGACCAGGCCTTCGAGCGCTTCTTTGAATGGACGAGCGACCGCGGCATTGAACTGTGGGACCACCAAGAAGAGGCCCTCATGGACCTGGCAGCCGGCGATCACGTCATTTTGGGCACACCGACCGGATCGGGCAAATCGCTCGTCGCACTGGGCATGCTCTTTATGGGCATGGCGCAGGGCAAGCGCTGCTATTACACGGCCCCCATCAAGGCCTTGGTCAGCGAAAAGTTTTTCGACCTGGTGCAGGTGCTCGGCCGCGATAACGTCGGTATGATCACCGGCGACACGCATATCAACACCAAGGCGCCCGTCATCTGCTGCACGGCAGAGATCCTCGCCAACGACGCACTACGCGAGGGCGAAGATGCCGATGTTGGCTGCGTCGCCATGGACGAGTTCCACTACTTTGCCGACCCCGATCGCGGTTGGGCCTGGCAGGTGCCGCTGCTCACCCTGCCTCACACGCAATTCATGCTCATGAGCGCTACGCTTGGCGATGTCACCGCGATCGCCGCTTCGCTCGAGGAGCACACCGGCGCCACCTGCGACCTGGTCGTCGACGCCCCGCGTCCCGTGCCGCTGAGCTACGACTATGTAACGACCTCGCTCGAGGGCACCGTCGAGCTCGCGATGCGCCGCGGCGAGGCTCCGCTCTACATCGTGCACTTTAGCCAGGATGCCGCGCTTGCAACGGCACAGTCACTCGCCAACTTTGGCATTGCCAGCAAGGAACAGCGCGAGGCCATCAAGGAAGCCGCCAAGGGCACGAGTTTCTCGACCGCCTTCGGCAAGATTCTCAAGCGCTTGCTCGGATGCGGCGTCGGCGTGCACCATGCTGGTATGTTGCCGCGCTATCGCCTGCTGGTCGAGCGCTTGGCGCAGCAGGGCCTGCTGCCCGTCATCTGCGGCACCGATACGCTCGGCGTCGGCATCAACGTGCCCATCCACACCGTGGTGCTCACCGCGCTCACCAAGTTCGACGGCTACAAGATGCGTCGCCTGCGCGCCCGCGAGTTCCATCAGATTGCCGGTCGCGCCGGCCGCTCGGGCTTCGATACCGAGGGCATGGTGATTGCCGAGGCCCCGGAGCACGAGATCGAGAACGCCAAGCTCATGGCCAAGGCGGGCGACGACCCCAAAAAACTCCGCAAGATTAAAAAGAAGAAGGCCCCCGAGGGCTTTGTCACCTGGAACAAGCAGACCTTTGAGCGCCTGATCGAGACGCAGCCCGAAACGCTCAAGCCGCGCCTGCGCATCACACACTCCATGGTGATTAGCGTGGTCGAGCAGGGCGGCGATGCCCGAGCCCGCGTACACGACCTCATCGAGACGAGTCTGCAGACCCCTGAGGAAAAGGCAAAGCTCGAGGTTCGTGCCGACGAGATCTTCGCCACGCTCATCGATTCCGGCGTCGTCGTGCGCACCGAAGTGCCGCCCGCACCCGACGCTCCGGCTGACGCCGCGCCGGACATCGACTACGCGCTGACGGTCGATTTACCCGAGGACTTTGCGCTCGACCAGCCGCTCTCGCCGTTTTTGCTTGCCGCGCTGGAGTTGCTCGATCCCGAGAGCGAGACCTATACCATGGACCTCATCTCGATGGTCGAGGCTACGCTCGAGGACCCCAAGCAGGTATTGCGCGCACAGGAGCGCACCGCACGCGATCGCGCCATGGCCGAGATGAAAGCCGACGGTATCGAGTACGAGGAGCGCCTGGAGCGCATTCAGGACGTCACCTACGAAAAGCCGCTCGAGGACTTGCTCGATGCCGCCTTCGACAAGTACTGCCAGGAAGTACCCTGGGCCAACGACTACCAGCTCTCGCCCAAGAGTGTCCTGCGCGACATGCTAGAAAGCGCGAGCGACTTTAAGGGCTATATCCAAAAGCTCGGCATCGCCCGCTCCGAGGGCATTCTGCTGCGCTACCTAGCCGAGGCCTACCGTTCCCTCGATCGCACCGTGCCCATTGAGAAGCGCGATGAGCGCTTGCGTGACATCATTTCGTGGCTCGGCTTTGTGGTGCGCTCGGTCGACTCGAGCCTGGTGGACGAGTGGGAGAACGCCGGCAACCCGGCAGCCCTCGACGCCGCGCCGCCGCAGGGCATCGACGAGGTCATGACGGATCGCCGCGGCTGCACGCTGCTGGTGCGCAACGCGCTCTTCCGCCGCGTGACCCTTGCCGCCCGCGAGCACGTGCGCGACCTGGGCGAGCTCGACGACGACTGGGGCATGAGCGAGATCCGCTGGCAAAAGGCGCTCGATGCCTACCATGAGCAGCATGAGGAGATTCTCACCGACGGAGATGCCCGCAGCAGCGCAATGTTTTCCATCGATGAGTCCGACGAGAAGACTGCACACGTGTGGCACGTGCACCAGATCTTTGCCGACGAGGATGGCGACCACGATTTTGGCATCATGGGCGATGTCGATCTGGACGCCACGCAAGACGGCGGCGAGGTCATCTTCACCCACTACCGCGTCGGCTTTATCGAGGACCTGCTCGAGGACTAGCCGAACAGAATGGGACGAAACGAAGCGGGGCCGCTGGCAACATCGCCAGCGGCCCCGCTTTTGCACTATCCGCTATGCCTTACTCGGCGTCCTCGACCTCATACGAATCCGCCTCGGCTGGCTCATCGTTTATCTCTGTCGCAGCCCCGCGCGCCTCGTCAAACGCTGCCTTCATGGTCTTGTTACCCCACGTGAGCTTGCGAATGGTAAGATCGTCGGCTTTCTTGTTGGCTAGGCGCAGATTGTTCTCGGAGGACAGCAACGCCTCCTTGGTTTTCTGCAGATGGCTAATCGTCTTGTCAATCTCATCGATTGCCGTTTGGAACTTGCGGCTCGCGATCTCGTAGTTGCGACCGAAATCGTTCTTGAACTTCTCCATCTTGGCTTCGAAGTTCGTGACATCGATATTCTGCTGCTTGTACTCCGCCAGCTCCTGCTTATAGCGAAGCGAACCCATGGCGGCATTGCGCAGCAGCGTAATGATGGGAATGAAGAACTGCGGGCGGATCACATACATCTTCTCGAAGCGATAGCTCACGTCCACGATTCCCGCGTTGTAAAGCTCGCTCTCGGGCTCGAGCAGCGTGCAGAGCACCGCGTACTCACAGCCTTTCTGGCGACGATCGTGGTCGAGTTTCTTAAAGAAATCCTCGTTTTTATGCTTGGTCGTGGTCTCGTCGTTCTCGTTTTTCATCTCGAACATAATCGAAATGACCTCGTTGCCGCTCGCGTCGCACTCGCGGAAGATAAAGTCGCCCTTGGTACCCTCGGACGCATCGTTATCCTTCTCGAAGTACGCGTTGGGAAATGCCGTCATGCGCAGACGGTTAAACTCGGTCTCGCAGTGCTGCTCGAGCGACTCGCCCACCATCTTGGTGGACAGGCGAACCTTCATGTCCTTAAGGCGCTCGATCTCTTCATCCTTGTAGCGAATCAGGTCATCGCTCGCGCGCTTGGCCTGCGCAAGCTCGAGCTCATGTGCCGCCTTGGCCTGCTCTTCGCGCGAATCGCGCACCGCCAGCTCGCTCGTCAGTTTGGCACGCGCCTCATCGCGCTCTCGCTCCGCCGCGGCAACCGCCTCAGACAGGTTCATTTTTGCCATCAGCTCCTGCTCGCGCAGCTGCGCGCGCAGACCCTCGGCCTCCTGCTCAGACTGAGCCTTTGCGGCAGAAAACTTCTCCTGCACCTTCGCTTGATAGTCAGCAAGCGTGCGCTCGGCCTCGTTGTGAGCGGCATCGAGCTCACGCTGCGACTCGGCCGCGGCAGCGGCAAGCGCCATCTCCCGTGCCTTGTCCGCCGCGGCAAGCCTGGCCTGCAGCTCGGCAATCTGGGCATCACGTGCGGCTAAATCGTTTTGAGCAGCATTGCGCGCCGAAGCCTCGGCAAGCTTGGCTTCATCATCCTTGCGCCCCAGCTGCGCACGCAAGTTGTCGATTTCGCGCTGGAGCTCGGCGTTCTCCTTCTGAGCGTCGGCACGGGCCTCAACCGCCGCGCGCTGGCTTGCACTCTCGCGCTCTGCGGCAGCGCCCTCGAGCTTGGCACGCAATTCGGCAAGCTCGGCATCACGCTTGGCAACCTCTTGTGCCAGCTCCTGAGCCGCGGCGTTTTTCTGCTCGGCAAGTTGAGCGCTACGCTGAGACTCCACCTCCTGCAGGGCGGCCGTCGAACGAGAGCGCTCAAGCTCCAACGCCTGCTCCCCCTCACGCTGGACGGCCTTTACACGCTCATCAAGATCGCGCGAGAACTCGGCATCGCGCACCTGCTTGACGATATCCGCATAACCGGACGCATCGACCTTAAAAACTTCGCCGCAATGCGGGCACTTGATCTCGTTCATAGCAGCTCCTCGATGGACGCAAATTTCAACCTTCTACACTCTACCGCGCCACGCGGACAAAAAAGGCGCCGCAGCCATAATGGCAACGGCGCCAGATCCACCGCGAGGGTGCCTATCCCCTTTGTGGTGGCTTGGGTCCTTACAGGTCGCGGTAGTCGATCAGGCGAAGATCAGGTTGAGACTCAAGCCAAGCGCGAAGCTCGGGGTCGATCAGCGCATCGACTTCCTTGGTGCGATCGGTCGTAAGCGAGCTGTTCTCCAAGATAAAACGATCGAGATAGCCCGGATGGCACACAAAGACGACCGTCTCGCCGTCCGCCATCTCGCGAACCGTCCGCATAATCGAGTCCTTGGGTTCGTAGCCCGGCTCCATCGAGTGCATCACCATGCGCAGGTCGGTGGCACCGCATCGCACAACCGCCATGGGGTCGAAGCTCGCCTTCTGTTCCTTAAGGCCCAGTTCCTGAGCAACCGCCGAGATCGCTCGGTTAAGGTTTTTGCTCATGACGGCATGGGCCTCAAAGTAATCGGGTTCGCGGCCCACAATCTCTACAAAGCGGTCATGCTGCGCGCGGATCTCGATGCAGGCCTCATCAAAGTCGATCAGTTCTTCGCCGCGCTTAAAATGCTCGCGGAAGGTACGGCTGCTATGGAACTCGCCGTTGCCGTCGAGCAGACTCGGGATGAGCGCCGGGTCGGCACACGGCTTGCCCAGGCACACGTTGGTATGCTGGCCAATCGCGATATCGGCATCGGCAACGAGCGACCATCCACGCGCCGACTCGGGCATATTGGGCATCAAACCCGCCGAGCGCACCAGGCCTTCATTGACACTCCGAGCGATACCCAGGTCAACGGCATACGAATAGCCGATGTCGTCGGCACGAATCAACAGCTGTTTCACAGCGACTCCAATCTGCAGGAAAGGGCACTTGGAGTTTTACCAAGTGCCCCAAACAATTATTCCACCGGGAAGGAAAGATTAAGCCTTTGCAGCGGCAGCAGCATCTTCCTCGAGCTGCTCCTTGGTGAAACCAAAGAGGTATGCGATGGCAGCAGCGGAGACAAATGCAGCGCCCGAAGCAACGCAACCCCACACAAGGTTGGCAGTTCCGCCAGCAACAAAACCGGTGACACCCAGGATATTGGTCGCGCCCAGAACATACGTGGTCACGTTGGTAAGGGCCGCGATCAGACCTCCGATAGCGCCGCCGACAACCATGGCACCCAGGCAACGAGTGTACTTAAAGCCGCAACCGTAAAGCGCGGGCTCCGTCACGCCGCCGACAATGCCGGAGAGCGAGAAGCCGAGCATGGCGCCCTTCTCGTCAGTCTCCTTAAGACGCAGGAAAGCGCCAAAGGCCATACCCCACGTGGCGAACTGTGCGATACCACCAGCAACCATAACGCAAGAGTCAGAGCCGAGCGTGAGCAGCTGAACAATGCCAAGGGTAAGCAGCACCTGATGCATGCCAGTCATGACCAGGAACTCCCAAAGCGCGGCAATGGCGACGAGGGAGAGAATCGTAACGATGCCGCCGGTATTGCCCAGACCGAACATGAAGTTGCCAATCAGGTTGCCCAGGATAGAGCCGATAGGGGCCAGGGCGCACAGCGAAACGGGAATCATGATGGCAAGGGTGCACACGGGCACAAAGACCGTCGAGAGCATATCGGGGATAACCTTCTTCATGAACTTCTCAACGACCATGAGCACCGGCATGGAAAGCACCATGGGGAGCACGGTAGCAGAATAGTTGTTGAGCTGAGCCGGGAGCACACCGTACACCATCGTGGTCGTGGCGCCCGAATCCGCCGCAGCGTTGACAAGCGTCATAAACTCAGGAGCGATGAGCACGCCACCGAGCATCATACCGAGCGGCTGGCTGCAGCCAAGCTGCTTCGCAGCGGCCCAACCCAGATAAATGGGCAGGAAGTAATAGCCCGCATTGTAAATCCAGTTATAGAAGAAGTTGTAGATATCGGAATCTGCAGCCCAAATGCCCAGCATACCGTCACCGCAAAGCACGGCGATGGTGCGGAACATGGCAGCGCCCATGATGATGGGGATCGTCATGACCATCGTCTTGGACAGATAGTTAAGCGTCTTCTTGCCCGCGCTCTTGAGCGTCGGCGGCTCTTTAGCAGCACCATCGAGGTTCTCGTCGATGGAACCTTCGCCCTTAACGCCCAGCGCAATGGCTGCCTCATAGACTTTCGGCACGTTCTGGCCGATGATGACCTGGTACTGGCCGCCAGACCACTGCGCGCCAAGCACGCCCTTGATCTTCTTTACTTCATCGTCATTGGGGATGGACTGATCCTTAAGATTCAGACGCAGGCGGGTCATGCAGTGCGTCGCGTTCGTCACATTGGAGGCGCCGCCGACGGCAGCAAGCACGTCCTCGGCAATCTTCTTGTTATCGACAGCCATGTCGAATCCCTTCTCTTCCAGCTAAAGGCCCGTGGGACTTCACCGCGCCAAGACACACGATTCCGCTCGCGCCTGCGCAGCGCGCGATGCCCGTTGGCAAGAGATTTCATTGCATGTGATTCCCGGGTGGATCGACATGAAAAAAGCCCCGCGCACAACCGACAGAGACCCAATACGGACCTCGGCAGAATCGGTAGTGCCTCTCGGAGCTGCGCCGTGAGTAACACCCAACACACGGCGAGTATATGCGGTGGACGCGTTCGCTGCGGCTCAGATTACCGACAAACGGTAGCAAACAGGCCGCGAACGGTCGCCGAGACAGATTTGAAGCGCTTAGATGCCCCTACTGGTTATCTGAATTGAAGGAGCAACGCGATTCACATGCATGATGAGGTAGACAAGCTCTTCTTGCGCCAACGCCTCGCCAAAGGTCTCCTGAATCAGCTCGTCGACACGATGGGCGCAGCGCGATGCCGCAGGGTACTGCTCCACGAGCACGTCGTAGAGACCCGAGTTCTCGGTATCGATCGGCTCTTTCTTTGCCACGCGGTCGAGCAGATAGCGCACATGAGTGGCAAAGCGAGTAAAGGCGAACGACGTACGATCGACCGTCACACCGAGTTCTTCCTGAATAATTGCGACCGTCATGTCGAGCAGGCGTTCCTCCTGCCGTTCGGCCAAAACGCGTTTCTCGCTCGGCTTAACCGCCGCATTGATAATAGACATGGCGATACCCGCGGCCTCGCTCTGGGGCATTCGGACGGCAAAGGTTTTCTTAATGCCACGAACGGCCAGCTCGCCCAAGCGATATTCAATGGGGTGCAACTGTTCCAGATCACGCTCGAGTGGCAACGATACCACCATGTGCTCGTGGGCTCGCTTAATGGCAAACTGAATATGGTCGGCCAACGTTATGGGCAGATTAGGACTCAATTCGTACGAGAGCTGCCCGGTTGCGATATCTGCCAGCTGAGCGGAAAACTCCAGCACCTCGGGATCGACCTCGTCAATAAACGCAAGATACTTGGAATCGATGCCGTAAAAGGTGCGGGTAATAACATCAAGATCGACCTCGTGCGGCATGTCGCCAAAACCGATGCCACGGCCCAGCGCGATAAGCTGACGCCCCGCGCCGTCTTCGCAGATGGCAGCGTTGTGATTGATGCGCTGGATAGCCCTCATGGATTCACCGCTCCTATTAAAACGCGCCGCTCGGACCATCCGCGCGGCGCGTTTATTCTACCTATACTTGCAGCTACAGTCCAAAGAAGCCAAGGATCTGATCGCGGCTTACGGGCTTGTAGCCGTTGGCGTCGAGGCCGACGTCATAGCGGAGGATGGGACGATCACGATCGCGATTACGCACGTTGGTGTGGTCTCCCCTACTGTGGATATGTCCATGAAGCATGATCGCGCCACGGGCCTTTCCATTCCAGCTGAGCATGGGGTAGTGGCTCATCACCAGGCGATGTCCCTTGGCATAGCCGGGGGCGATCTCCAGGTAGTCGCGCACGTCTTCCCAAATTTGCGGCGCATCAGGGTCTTCCCAGTCACCATCGTGGTTGCCACGAATAAGCGTCACGTTCTTGCACTCGATACGCTCGCGCAGGCGCACGGCCTCCGCCATGGGCAAGCGATACGTGAAGTCGCCCAAGATGTAGAGTCGATCGTCCGCAGCCACGCACTCGTTAATGGCGTCAATAACCTTGCGGTTCATCTCCTCAACCGAGGTAAACGGTCGATCCATATCGTTCAGGATATTCGTGTCGCCCAGGTGCAGGTCGGCGGTAAACCACATCATCGTCTGTGTCCTCATTTCGCAAGCGTTTAACTGCAACCAAGTATACAGACGCAGTAACGCGACAGTTACCCAAAGAGCCCGCCGAACAAGCCGCGATGGTGCTTGTCTTTCTTTTTCGAAGCGTCGCCCCTGGCACTCTTATCCTTTTGCTTTTTGCGATCCTGCTCCAACTCGTCATCATCGAGTAGCATGTCCCACTCAAACGGATCATCCGTCAAATCGAACAGATCGTCGTCATCAAACATGACACCCTCCATCAACGGCTAGCGGGCGTCAGTCACGTAAAGCCCCACGCGCACTTGGTGCCAGGGGCTGAGCTCGGGCGCGACCTGCTGCACGCGCGCCTCAAATACATCTTCGTGTCCGTAATACATCATCACAGACAGCGGGCCGACCTCGTTTCCCGGGACATAACCGAGCTTGGTTTTGCCGTAGTAGATAGCAACAGCCTCGGGATCATGAGGGTTATCGCGCTCGGCGCAGAGCGTCAGCTTATCGCCCGCTTTAAGATCGCCCAGGACCAAGGCGCCGTCGGCATACTGAAATCCCGCAATATGAAACAACAGAAGAACACGTGAAGGCTCGTACATAGCAGCTCCTCTAACGGCCGGAACATCCGGCGTTTAACCTTATTGAGAAATCTACGAACCCGTGCGGACAAAAATTTGTCCCACCCATACCTTTTTGCTCGTTTGCCGCGGCGCTTGCGCGACAGAGCGCTTGCGGATAAGATAGGGACACGGATGGCACCCGTTGCAGCGGGTCTTGCCAACTCCAATGCACGTTTCTATCGTGAGAAGTGGCCGTCTTCGCTTATGCGGGGGCGGTTATTTCATTCGGCCGATAAACAGGCCGAGTTCGATAGCCGCGATCAACAACGCCAATAACGAAATAACATCGCTAACGTTCATACCAAATCCCTTCTATAGGGAGTTGGCCCATCCGTGCCCCATATCAGTAGTCTAACGCAAATTGCCGGCAATAGGAACACCTGTTCGTATTGCCGGCGCCTTTTTCTAATGCACGAACATGCGCACGAACTTATGCTTCCAGCTTGCGTAGGGCGCGTAGCGGAACGGCACGTCCAGCCATGTCGCCTTGTTCACAATGCTCTTCTTGTGGCTAAACGTATCGAAGCTCTCGCGGCCATGGTACTGCCCCATGCCGCTTGCGCCCATGCCGCCAAAGCCCATATGGCTCGTAGCCAGATGCATGATCGTATCGTTGACGCAGCCACCGCCAAAGGGCACGTAGCGCACAAAGCGCTGCTGCACCGCGCGATCCCGACTAAAGATATACAGGGCCAACGGCGTCGGACGATCCGTGATAAACGTCTCGGCCTCGTCCAGACTCTCAAACGTCAGCACCGGCAAGATGGGACCGAAGATCTCCTCCTGCATCACGGCGTCATCGGGGGTCACGCCGTCCAGGATCGTCGGCTCAATCTTGAGCGAGGCCTCGCGCGCAGCACCTCCCAGCACAACCTTGTCGGGGTCGATCAGCCCACGCACGCGCGCGAAATGCTTGGCGTTGACGATATGGCCGTAGTCCTCGTTGTCGAGCGGGTGCTCGCCAAACATGCGGCGGACCTCTTCCTTGATGAGGCCCAACAGCTCATCGTGCACGCGCGCATCGACCAGCAGATAGTCGGGCGCTACACAGGTCTGGCCCACGTTGAGCCACTTACCAAACGCGATGCGGCGTGCCGCCACCTTCAAGTTTGCGGAGGCATCCACGATGCAGGGGCTCTTGCCGCCCAGCTCAAGTGTCACGGGCGTGAGGTTTTTGCTCGCGCGCTCCATGACGAGCTTGCCGACCGGAACGCTGCCGGTAAAGAAAATCTTATCCCAGCACTCATCGAGCAGTGCCTCGTTCTCGGCACGACCGCCCTCGACGACCGTCACCAGACGCGGATCAAACGCTTCCTCGCAAATCTGCCTGAGCACCGCACTCGAAGCCGGCGCATAGGCGCTCGGCTTGATAACCACGGTGTTGCCCGCGGCAAGGGCACCGGCAAGCGGTTCGAGCGTCAACAGAAACGGATAGTTCCAAGGCGCCATGATCAGCGTCACGCCATAGGGAACCGGCTGCGTCTTGCACACGCTAATGGCGTTGGCAAGGTCACATGGACGCAGGTGTGCACGGCTCCATCGGACCACGTGCGCAATCTGATGGCGAATCTCGGAAAGCGACGTGCCGATCTCGCACATATACGCCTCGTCATGCGACTTGCCCAAATCGGTCTTGAGCGCATGGGCGATATCGTCCTCGTGTGCCCGAACCGCATCGCGCAGGCGCATGAGCGCGCGGCGGCGAGCATCGGCATCAAACGTGGCATGCGTCTTAAAATAGGCGCGCTGGCCGCTAACGATGCGCGCGATTTCCTCGGTGTTCATGGACCCTCCTAGTTCTCGTCCTCAAACATACCACCCGCGACGACCTCGTACATATGCTCGAGCTCCACACGGTCCATCAAAAGCGGGACAGGATACAGCGGATTGGCCTCGGCATCGGCATGGGAGGCCATTTGCGGAATATCGGAGCGGCGAATACCCGAGACGTATTTAGGAATTCCCAAGGCATCGTTCATGCGATCGACCCAATCGATAAAAGCCTCAGCAGCCAAGCCGTCCCGCGCGTTAGCCGGCGCAATACCCGCCATGCGAGCAAGATCGGCAAGCTTGGGAGCGGCAGCTTCGCCATAAGCGCGAAGCATGTGCGGCAGGATAATGGCGTTGGCCAAACCGTGCGGAATGCCGTATCGGCCGCCCAGACTGTGCGCGATGGCATGAACGTATCCGACATAGGAGCGCGTAAATGCGACGCCCGCCTTATACGCTGCCGAAAGCATATTGCGGCGCGCACGCATGTTGTCGCCATACTCATAGGCCTCGAGCAAATTGTCATGGATGAGCTGAACCGCTTGGCGCGCCATCTTACGCGTGTAAGGCGTGGTGCTGCAGCCGATAAACGCCTCGACGGCATGCGTCAGAGCATCCATACCCGTCTGCCCCGTAATGAACGCCGGCAGCCCACGCGTAAACTCGGGGTCGTGCACCGCAAAGCGTGGGATGAGCACAAAGTCATTGATGGGGTACTTATAGTGCGTCTCGTCATCGGTAATTACCGCTGCAAGCGTGACCTCGCTTCCCGTGCCCGCCGTGGTGGGAACGGCGATGAGCAGCGGCAGGCGACGATGGACACGCAGCAGGCCGCGCATCTTGTTGATGGGCTTCTTTGGCTGCGCGATGCGCGCGCCCACGCCCTTGGCGCAGTCCATGGCCGAACCGCCGCCAAAGCCGATAATGGCCTGGCAGACGCTCTCTCGATACAGAGATGCCGCTTCTTCCACGTTTGAGACCGTGGGATTCGCACGTGTTTCGGCATAGACCGCAGCGCTAATTCCCTTGGACGCGAGCGCTGTCTCGAGCGATGCCGTGAGCCCCAGACGGGCAATGCCGGGATCTGTCACGATAAGAACATGCTGTATTGAACGCTTTTGAAGCACTGCGGGCACTTCCTCAGCGTGCTCTAAAATGCGTGGCTCGGTATAGGGCAGTACCGGCAATGCGATGCGAAAAACCGTTTGATACGTTCGGCACCAGGCGCGGCGGGCTAGATGCATAGAGGAAGCTCCTTCATTTGTTGATTGGTCAACATTTGCTCGACCGATTGTACTCATCGGAGGTCGCATATGGCTTGCCAATCGTTAATCAATCAACATCTTCACATGCTTAAATTGTTTTATTAAAAATCATTCCTAATAGGCTTCACATTCGGTCTCATTTATGGATAATAGAACCCGTCAAGACGCACGTCCGGAGAGGGCCCTTATGGGACCGGACGAGCGCACCATCGCCATCGATCGAAAGGATCGAATCATGAAGTTTGTTTGCCCCGTTTGCGGTTATGTGGAAGAGTTCGACGGCGACCAGCTGCCCGAGGATTTCAAGTGCCCCCAGTGCGGCGTTCCCGGTTCTCGTTTCCTGAAGCAGGAGGAGGGCCAGCTCGAGTGGGCTGCCGAGCACGTCGTGGGCGTCGCCAAGATGGAGGGCGTCTCCGAGGACATCGTTGCCGACCTGCGCGCCAACTTTGAGGGCGAGTGCTCCGAGGTCGGTATGTACCTGGCCATGGCTCGCGTCGCTCATCGCGAGGGCTATCCCGAGATCGGCCTGTACTGGGAGAAGGCTGCCTACGAGGAGGCTGAGCATGCCGCCAAGTTCGCTGAGCTCCTGGGCGAGGTCGTGACCGACTCCACCAAGAAGAACCTCGAGATGCGCGTTGAGGCCGAGAATGGCGCCACCGCCGGTAAGACCGATCTTGCCAAGCGTGCCAAGGCCGCTGGCCTCGATGCCATCCACGATACCGTGCACGAGATGGCTCGCGACGAGGCCCGCCACGGCAAGGCTTTCGCCGGCCTGCTCAAGCGCTACTTTGGCTAATCCAGCCGCCTGAGACATAACCTCAAGCCAGACAAGGCCCGGACCTTGCGGTTCGGGCCTTTTTCATGCCTCACGAACTTGTTAACTCCCTGAAATAGGACCACCTTAGGCATCGGCTTCTCGTCAAAAAATAAGTGAGTAGACTTTTTGGAACTTGCCGAGCACACCATCCATATTGCTTTATAAAACCGCAGGTAAATGACTTGTTGCAAAACGGCCTGGTCGCCAAAGTGCCAAAAGTCTACTCACTTAGAACCGCAGCCGTCCACGATCGAGCTGTTTTGCGTCTAACGGGCATCTTTCCGTCAATTACTCCCAATTTTGTCCAGTCAACGAATAGTTCAGACCGAAGTAATGTCTCAGCCCTTTGCTCATCTGAGCTTTTATCACGATATTCAGCATCGAGCATCCTGCATACGGCCTTAACAATCGCGCGGAATCTACCCTCATCGGATATCTGTCTGTGTGTCAGGAGAAGTACATCGTAGCCCATGGCCTGAAGGGCTGTCATGCGGTCAGCGTCACGCAAGCCATCCCCTGCGCGTCCGTGCGAGGCCTTCCCCTGACATTCAATGGCCACCTGTCGCCTGCCGTCCGGCGAAGAAAGAAGTAGGTCGATATATACACGGGACTTTCCCACAATCGCTCGAGCACTTGTGCTTAGCGTCACTTCGACATTGAGCTCTATGCCGCAGAACCCTTCGCCTCCCAGGGCTCGCGGCAGTCCAAGCAACAAATACGCCTCGACCTCAAAAGGCGACGCGGCACCCAATGGAACGAGTTGCGATACCGCCATAAATCTATTGCCGTAACGCATCCCGCAAACATCTGAACAAAAACGGTCAAGGTCTCTGCCCAAAACCAAAGCGTCTCGACGCCATAAATTTGAGGCGGTGCCATCTTCGGACGGGCAGCGCACCCAACCGAACGTTGTCGAAATCGCGCCCGAATCAATTGCGCGCGTAAGCTCCGCCTCAAGCGCCGCCGGCAGAGCGCACACCGCAAACAAGCCGCACATCTCCGCCAATACCAAAAGAAGCTGAAGATCCGTCAGATGCCGCAACATGATGAATGCCGTCAGTAGAGGAGACGTAATCAAAAATCCATGCTCCGTTTCCAGCACGGATTCCCTGGGGAGCTCACCGAGGAACAGCCGCTGCCTAATGCTGGCAGGACAAGTCCGCTTGTTTCTCGTCCGAACCAATGTATACAACGGAAAGCCGAGCGCAACCGCAGCCGTCGGGTTACGGGCGAGATCATATCGCTGCCGGTCTTCTTCCGGCCGTGGAAGCGGCGGACACAAAGCGCGAACCTGAGGGGGCAAACGCCAGTACCTAAAAGCCGATATGTCACAAAGTAGATCCTTCATAAGCACAGGAAAACACGAATATCAACCCAATCGGTCTCGCATTGGCGCGAACGCATCAAAAAATGGCGTCGAACGGACTGCTAAGTTTTCAACAACCCTCCCCAACTGACCAAAAGCTTGCCGAGAACTGGACGAAGCCCTGTTGAAAACCCCATTTATCTCTCATGCGGAAGCTATGCGCGGCAAGTGAGTAGACTATTTGGAACACCCCGAGCAGACCGGTCATTCTGCTTCTCAAAACCACAGGTAGATAGCTTGCTACAAAACTGCCTGGTCGCCAAAGTGCTAAAAGTCTACTCACTTAGGTTGCAGAGTGCCCCCCATTAGCTGCAATTCCAAGGTAGTTAGTACTTTTGGACTCAGATCGTCATACTGAACAAGAATTTGAGTTGAGTTTTCAGGGACAGATGCGCCATCGGCACACCAAAAACAGTCACCGATATCGATAAAAGGGATGCTCGAGCGCGTGAGGGCCCGTGCAAAAGAGCTTCCGCCCGCGTCACACTCCACGGCCACGACGCAGTAAAGGCCGGCGTCCGCGTACTCGATCGAGACTTCCCCTGCCGGAAACGTTTTCCGTACAAGCGCCGCCAGGCCATCACGCGCCCCACGAGCACGAGCGCGCACGCGGTTCACATGTCGCTCGTAATCACCCGATTCCAGCAAACGCGCCAAGGCAACCTGATCAACAGAACTTACCGACGAGGCGTAGAAACCAAGGTTGCGTTTAAACCTCTCCATTAGTTCATCGGGCAGCACCATGTACGCCAAACGCAACGCCGATGAAAGGCTCTTCGAAAACGTGTTGGTGTAGATAACCGACTGGGCGGCATCGATCGACGCGAGCGCGGGAATCGGCTTGCCGGCAAGGCGAAACTCACAATCAAAGTCGTCTTCGATGAGATACCGACCTGGCCGCTCGGCGGCCCAGCTCAGCAACGCATAGCGACGTGCAATGCTCGTCACAAGACCGGTCGGATACTGATGAGACGGCATCAGGTGAAGGACATCGGTCCCGGTTTTCTGCAGCGCGCTCAAGTCCACGCCCTCAGCATCCAACGGGATATGCCGCACTTCGCAACCCATGGCCTGATAGATGCGCGTCAAGCGCAAATAGCCTGGATCCTCGACGGCATACACCTTGTCCGCGCCAAGCAACTGGACCAGCATCGTGTCAAGCAGCTGGGCGCCCGCACCGATAACGATATTGTCGGGATTGACATTCATGCCCCTTGTCCCGCGCAGATGGTGCGCAATCGCATGTCGCAGTCGAGCGGTGCCCTGCGCCGGTGCGGGCGAAAAGATTTCACGCTCGTCTTCGGACGTCAGCGTCGCCCGTAGTGCGCTTTGCCAAAGCCGCGCCGCCTCCAAAGCGGAAGGAGAAAGTGCGTCGAATCGCTCTGTCTGCCCCATGGAATCATGCGCGCTGGGACCAACAGGGACGGCATCTCGGTCGATATCCCCCGCAGCCAAAGCCAAAACCGGCACATCCGGAAGCTCGCACGCGTAGTAGCCACGACGCGGCATTGAGCAAATATAACCCTCGGCAAGCAACTGGCTATATGCATTCTCGATGGTAATGACACTGATACCCAGATGACTCGCAAAGGCGCGCTTAGACGGCAGATGCTCCCCTGCCGCAATGCGCCCGGCAACAATATCATCGCGAATTTGCTGGTAAACATACTCATAGAGCGATGCTTCGCCGCGATTTTCCAAATTGTAGTCAAGCATGAGTTTGCCACCTGACCTTATCGTGTCATTCAATCTGGTATTAGTCTGACCTTGTTATTATCTCGAAAACTGAGTATTCCGCCATACCCAGCTCCCCTATAGGATGTTCCGTCAAGCAATACACATGCCACACAAGGGAGTAACCATGGCAGAACAGACCAGCAAGGCCGATCGCGTCAAACTCAACCGCGAGCTCGCGCAGATGCTCAAGGGCGGCGTCATCATGGACGTCACCACGCCCGAGCAGGCCCGCATCGCCGAGGAGGCGGGCGCCTGCGCCGTCATGGCGCTCGAGCGCATCCCGGCCGACATCCGCGCCGCCGGCGGCGTGTCGCGCATGAGTGACCCCAAGATGATCAAGGGTATCCAAGAGGCCGTCTCCATCCCCGTTATGGCCAAGTCCCGCATCGGCCACATCGTCGAGGCCCAGGTCCTGCAGGCCATCGAGATTGACTACATCGACGAATCCGAGGTTCTCTCCCCTGCCGACGATGTCTACCACATCGACAAGACCCAGTTTGACGTGCCGTTTGTCTGTGGCGCTCGCGACTTGGGCGAGGCGCTGCGCCGCGTTGCCGAGGGCGCCACGATGATCCGCACCAAGGGCGAGCCGGGCACGGGCGACGTGGTTCAGGCTGTGCGCCACATGCGCAAGATCCAAAAGCAGATCCGTGACGTTGTTGCCCTGCGTGACGACGAGCTCTTTGAGGCGGCCAAGCAGTTGCAGGTTCCGGTCGAGCTGGTACGCGAGGTTCACGCCACGGGCAAGCTCCCCGTCGTAAACTTTGCCGCCGGCGGCGTGGCGACTCCTGCCGATGCCGCACTGATGATGCAACTGGGTGCCGAGGGCGTTTTTGTGGGCTCGGGCATCTTTAAGAGCGGCGACCCCGCCAAGCGCGCCGCCGCCATCGTCAAGGCCGTGGCAAACTTCACCGACGCCAAGCTCATCGCCGAGCTTTCGGAGGACCTGGGCGAGGCCATGGTGGGCATCAACGCCGACGAAATCGAGATCATCATGGAGGAGCGCGGACGCTAGTCCAGTAGAAAGGATCGCACATGAGCGATTACGCAGACCAGACGGTCGCCGTGCTGGCGGTCCAAGGCGCTTTTGCCGAGCACGAGGCAAGGCTGTCCGAGCTGGGCGCACGTTGTATTGAGCTGAGGCAGGCGGCTGATTTG
The DNA here is from genome assembly GCA_937937635.1 of uncultured Collinsella sp. Taxonomy (GTDB): domain Bacteria; phylum Actinomycetota; class Coriobacteriia; order Coriobacteriales; family Coriobacteriaceae; genus Collinsella. The sequence continues at coordinate 14,624 of CALDCF010000036.1, read as the reverse complement.
AGGCAGGACTTTGACCGTCTGGTACTTCCTGGCGGCGAGTCCACCGTTCAAGGAAAGTTGCTTGATGAGCTGGGCATGCTCGACGAGCTTCGCGCCCGCATTACTGAGGGCATGCCCGTGTTAGGCACCTGCGCCGGCCTGATTCTGCTGGCGCACGACCTTGCCGTCCATGACGATAAGGGCACCCCGCGCCTGGCGACCATGGATGTACTCGTCGAGCGCAATGCCTACGGCCGACAGCTCGGCAGCTTTCGAACCAAGGGGCAAGTGACCGGAATCGATGGCGAGGTACCGCTGACGTTTATCCGTGCACCCCGCATCGTCGAGGTCCACGGTGACGCCAAGGCCTTAGCGGAAGTCGACGGCCGCATCGTCGCCGCCCGTCAAGGCAACCAGCTCGGCGTAACCTTCCACCCCGAACTCGACGAGGACACCCGCCTCCACGAACTGTTCCTGCAAATGTAGGCAGATATAACGAGCGTGGATTTTCGGACACATAGAAATTGAGAGTGGATAATCTCCCACTTTGAGCTTGAATACGGGCCCAAACCGGGAGATTATCCACTCTCATTCTTTGTAGTCGTTGGGGACGTTCTTAAATGACTAGTCAAACAAGAACGTCCCCAACGACTACATTGCGATAGACGACCACGTTTGCCCAGATAAAACCGACCAAAATAAACCTGTCCCTTTTTGGCAGGTTTGGATCAAGGCAACGCCGATGTTTTGGTACCGACAGCGAAAACCCGCCAGAGCGAGCAAGGTGCCTTGAAACAAGAAGACGTCGCATGTTGAGCAAACGCCAGCGAGCGCCCGCCAGAGCGAACAAATTGGCATGAAAAGAGGACGGCATAGACCTTCTGGTCATGCCGTCCTCTTTGAATGACAAGTTGTCGCTCTGGTGGGCGCGCAGCGTCAACTGGTTACGCGGTTTGGCAAAACCGCGTAACAAATTAGAAGCGGTTGCCGCGGAAGCCGCCACCGTTGCGGCCGCCACGGTCGCCACCGCGACCGCCGCGGTCGTTACCACGGTTGCCGCCGAAGCCACCACGGTTGCCACCGCGATCGCCATAGCCACCACGGTTGCCACCAAAGCCGCCGCGACCGCCACGGTCGCCGCCACGGTCGCCAAAGCCGCCACGGCCACCGCGATCGCCACCGCGACCGCCACGGTCGCCGCCACGGCCACCGCGATCGCCAAAGCCGCCGCGACCGCCACGGTCGCCGCCACGGCCACCGCGCTCGTCACGGCCGCCGCGAGGACCGCGGTCCTCGTCCAGGCCCATGGCGACGAGCGGAGCGATAACCTTATCGAGAGCGGCCATCAGCTCGGTAGCCTCCTCGTAAGAAAGCTCGGGCAGGAGCTTCTCCTTCTTGTTGGCAAGCTCGACCAGGCCCTCAGCGGCATCCTCGGCAGCGAAGACAACGATCTTGCGCATATCGCCCTCGGCGTCGTCGATGCGGCCGACCAGATCGGCAGCCTCGGCCTCGGCCATCAGGCCATCGAGCTCACGAAGGCGCATGCCCAGCAGGTCGGACATTTCCTTCTGCTCCATCTTGGGCTTGAGGTCAAGAAGCTTGATGGCGCGCTCGATGTTCGCCATGCGCTCGGCCTTGGCCTCCTCCTCCTTGGAAATAGCAAAGCGACGGCTGCGCAGCAGGCGGGCGGCCTTCTGCATCTTGTCCATCAGCTCTTCGTCATCGTAATCAGCGGCGGCCTCGACAACCTCGGCCTCCTCGGCGGAAACCTCGTCAGCAGCCTCAACCTCGGCAGCTTCGGTCTCCACAGTCTCGACTGCCTCAACCTCGGCAGCCATGGTCTCGTTCTCGGTCTCGTTCATGATCTCTTCGTTCTCAGACATGAGACTCCTTCTTGGCCCTCTCGGGCATCATCGCCCCATTCGCGGGGCCCGTCGCGCACTCTTTGCGCTTTATACATTCATGCCTCTCGGCAAAACGTCCATTAGTTTATGGTGTCGCCATCCAATCTAGCTGCAGAATCTATGTGCACACATTAATGCGACATGTGCGACTCGCGGCGAGCGTACACCAGCGACACCGCGAACCCGACAACGGCAATCACGGCCGCCACGCGCACGGCGGCTGCAAATCCTATCGCCTGGGCAACGTCCGACGCAACGCCTGCGGCGCCAGCAGCCACCGCAGAACTCGAAAGCAGGCCGATAAACAGCGACGGACCAAACGACGCGGCAATCATGTTCCACGTGTTAAGCAATGCCGTTCCGTGAGGATGCTCAGCGGCGGGGAGCGTCTCCAAACCGGCGGTCTGCGAGGGGCTCAGTACCAAACCGACGCCGGCATACACCACAACGGTCAGCAGCACGACAACGCCGATGTTCATGCTTGCCGCGGTCATCGAGATTGCCGTCTGCCCCACAGCGATCAGGGCAAAGCCGACCGGCAGCAGCGGCCACGCACCACGGGCATCCATCACGCGTCCGCCCACAATCGAGGTCACGGCGTTGCAGGCGATCGCCGGCAAAATGAGCAAACCCGCGACAAGTGCGGTCATGCCGTATGCGCCCTCAAAATAGAGCGGCAACAAAACGCTCATCGAGAACGTCGTCATCATCGACACCACCACAAGCAGGCATGCAGGCCAAAAACGAACGCTCGCCATGGGACGCACGTTAAGCACCGGATGCTCGAGCTTGAGCTGACGAACCGCAAACAGGCCGAGCACCACAACAGCGGCGAAAAGCGCCACGATACCGGCCATCACATTGGTCGAGAACTCGCCTACGGAATACACGAACGCCGTAATGCCGGCAGTGAGCAAAACAACCGACAGAATATCAAGCGTGGTGTTCGAACACTCTCCGACATTCCGAACGAGCTTTGCTGCCGCCGCGGCGACCACGACACCGCCCACCAGCGGCACTACGAACACCGCCCTCCAGCCAAACAACGTGCACATAAGACCACTAATCACGGGCCCAAACGCCGGCCCTAGCGTAATGCAGGCACCGCCCAAGCTCAGATACAGACCGAGCTTCTCGCGCGGAGCACAAGATAGCACCACATTCATCATGAGCGGAAACAAGATGCCCGATCCCGCAGCCTGCAAAATACGACTTGGCAGCAAAACGGTAAACGACGGGGCGACCAGGCACAGGACTTCTCCGGCGACCATGCATCCGCATGCGAAAAACAGCAGCTTGCGCGTCGAGAAACGACCGGACAGAAAGGCCATGATGGCCGTAAAGATCGACGTCACGATCATGTATCCCGAAACGAGCCACTGCGCCGTGGTAGCGCTCACCGAAAAGACCGCCATGATGTCGTGCAACGCCACGTTAATAATGTTCTCGTTAAACGCGGCGACAAAGGCTGCAGTATACATTACGACGAGAAACGCCGCAGTGGCCGATGGCGCTACTTGAACTTGTTGCTGAGATTTGCTCCCCATGCATTTCCTTCCTCTTGGAACGACAGTCGCATCGCCCCAGAGGAACAGTCCAGGGCGAGCATGAGCCCTAGACTTACGTCAGACGCCGCACGCGACGGATCCGACAACATGGTCCAACGTTGAAAGATTGTAACGCTGACGCGCAGCTTTCCTTCCGCGCTATTATTAAAAGTCCACGAAAGCACGAGACATGAGGAGCCCGCCATGATTAAGCCCATCATGAAATCCGAGTTCTTTTTGCGCCTGCCTTCCGAAGACGCGGGACCCGACGATGCCGCGACCGGGCAGGACCTCCTGGATACGCTCCATGAGCATGAGCACGAGTGCGTGGGCCTTGCCGCCAACATGATTGGCGTGCGCAAACGCATCATCTGCGTAAAGGACGGCAACAGGGCGCTGCTGATGTACAACCCTCAAATTCTTGAGCAGGTCAATGCCTATCAGACGAGCGAAGGATGCCTCTCGCTGATCGGCGAGCGTCCCTGTACCCGCTATCGCCGCATTAAAGTGGAGTATTTGGACGAGAACTTCGTTCACCGCATCAAAAACTTCTCGGGCTACACCGCCGAGATCATCCAGCACGAAATCGACCACTGCAACGGCGTCGTGGTTTAGGCCACCCGCCAAAATGAGGGTACCGGAGGCCTCCCTATGGATATCAGCCGCTTTGGCGAATTCGCCATCTTAGCGCAGTCACGCACGCTTCTTGATGCGGCGGAACTGCTTTTCATGTCGCAATCAACCCTCTCCAAGCACATCATGGCAATGGAGCACGAACTCGGCTGCAAGCTCATCGATCGAAGCCAGCGCCACGTAACACTCACCGCGCAAGGTGAAGCGCTCCTCCCCTATGCGCAAAAAATTGCGACGCTTCAGCATCGCTATCTTGCCGCCATTCAAATAGGTGCAGGTGAGCCGCTCGAGCACCTCACCGTAGGTTCTATCCCCATTATGGCCCCTTATGGGATTACGGACGCCGTCATCGATTTTCAGCAGGCGAACCCCTCATATTCTGTCGAGCTCATCGAAGGCGAGGGCGACACACTCAAGCGCATGCTCCTGCACGAGGACATTGACCTGGCCTTCATCCGTGACAGCGGCGCCATCGAGCCGGAGTTCAAAAAGATTCCCTTTACGACCGACCGGCTCGTGGCCGTCCTTCCGCTCGACCATCCACTCGCCGAACGTGACACCGTCGAGATAGACGACCTTATCGACGAGAATTTCCTCATGCTTCCCCAAGGCTCGTTCGTAAGCGAGCTCGTCCTTTCCCTTTGTCGCGAAGCTGGATTTGGCCCACGTGTTACGTTCACCGGCAAACGAGCCGAGAACATCATCTCTCTTGTCGCACGCGGCGCCGGTGTCTCATTCCTCATGCGCAAGCCGGCGGAATCGCTTACCAGCGGAAAGGTAGCCTTGGTGCCGCTTGAGCCCGCGACGACCTCCGAGGTCAGGCTCTACCTCAAGCGGAACGCCGCGCACTCGCAGGCGGTCGTCTCGTTCATTGGCTTCCTCCCCTACCGTCAGCTCCTGCAGGGCGACCGTGCGTCTTCCATCGCGGCACGACCGTCATAATCCCCGCTGCTCCACAACCGCAGACTTGTGACCGCAAACACGATGACAGCGGCACGAAACACAAATATGCCTCGGGCAGCACGTCGCCGTCCGAGGCATATTTAATCAAAGTGCGCAGAAAGACTAGTCCACCGAGATGTTGAGTGCCTTACCGCCCTCGTCCTTCTTGGTACCGATCACCATAGCGGCGACAAGAGCCAGAACGAAAGCGACCACACCGGAGATGACAAGGCCGATAAAGCCCGTGTCGATGCCGGCAGGGTTAATAAAGCTCGGGAAACCGAGCGGGCCGGAGGCGCCGAAGGCATAGAGCTTGGCACCCATGAGGCCGGCAATGGCGCCGCCTACACCAGCGGAAATAAAGGTTGCCCACATAAGGCGCTTACGCGGCAGCAAGATGGCGTAAAGCGCAGGCTCGTTGACACCGAAAATCGAAGAGACAAGGGCGGGAATGTTGACGGCAGCATTTTCCTCGGAGTCCTTGGTTCGGATGATCATGCCAAGCACAGCGCCGGCGATGGCACAACCGCCTGCATACACGAGCGGGTTAATGAGGTCATAGCCGTAGGTTGCGACATCGAGGAACCACAGCGGGATGATGCCCCAGTGCAGGCCGAACATGACGAGCAGGCTCCAGAACGTGCCGATGACGAAGCCGGCGATGGCGGGTTGGAAGTTGATGAGCATCAGAATGATCTGGGCAACGATGTTGGAGAGGACCGTCATGACCGGACCGACCACAAGCAGGCCAAGGATGCCGCAAATGAGGAGCGTCAGGATGTTGGAGAAGAACGAGCTCACAAGCGCGGGCAGCGCGTTAGAAAGGGCCTTGTGCACCTTGGAGGCAATCCAGACGATAAAGATCGCAGGCAGAATCGTCGATGAGTAATTCTGCATGATCAGCGGGATGCCAAAAATATCACCGTAGACATTGGACTCGAAGACCGTACCGGCGCCGAGCGTGTAGAGCGGATCTCCGCCCATAAGGGCAACGAGCGTCGGATAGACGAGGATACCGCCGAGCGCCATTCCCATAACGGGCTTAAGTCCGAACTTCTTGGCCGACGTCCAGCCAATGATTAGCGGAAAGTAATAGAAGACCGAATCTCCGATTGCCGAGAGCGTCACATACGTATTGCTGTCCTTGGCAAGCCAACCGGCAACCGTGCAGAGCGCGAGCATCGACTTGATAAAGCCACCGGCCATAAGCACGCCAAGAACCGGTTGCAGAATCTCGGAGATGATGGCCAGCAGACGCGAGAATGGATCGCCCTTTTTGACGTCGTCGCCTTCATCGATATCGAGTGCGGGTTTGGAGTCGAACCCGCCAATCTGAACAAGGTCGTTGTAGACGGCCTCGACAGTGGCACCAATCACGACCTGATACTGTCCGCCGGCCTGGATGACGTCAACGACGCCCTTCGTCGCCTTAAGCTCATTGGTCTGGGCGAGCGATTCATCCTTGAGGTGGAAGCGGAGACGCGTAATGCAGTGGCTCACGTCTAACACATTGTCTCGACCACCGACCTTTGTGATGATTTCATCGCAAAGCTTCTGGTATTTCATGGAATTCTCCTTTTTCTGAGCGGGGTATAGCATCGATTTCATGCCTCCGTAGTCGACGTGGGAGGGCAAGGAACCCGCTTCCCCCTTTGAAATCCGCGGACGCACGTACGCCCGGGATGCGAAACGGCAGAGAAGATGGAAGATGCCGATCACATGGCGGCGAGCCTCATTGGCCCATGTCACGCAATCAGGTCTACAAACGCGAATCTGCTGCGCCGAGAAGTCTCGTCATCTGGCAGAACTTGTCACACAGACGTTCCGGTTCGCCCTGGGGAATCTGAGTACGCTCGGTCTCAAAGGAGAGGCCGTACTCGCGTGCCGGAAGGAAATACTCGAAATAGCCGTTGGTGTAACCGCAAACTATTCCCTCGACCGGGCATTCGCGCTTCATGCGAATACCCAAGTCGCTGCCGAGCTCACTCGGAAACACAAAGAGATGCAGGCCGCCCAAACTGATGACGGCACACTTAAGCGTGAGCGAAAAGTCGTCATGGGCAACGGTGTGATAGAACGTCTGAGGCTCGATGCGGTCGAGAACGACCTCGCGATCGAGCTTGATCTGGGAAATCGCCTCGGCAAGACCGGTCGAAACGCGCTCGACCTCGGGAATGCCGCGTCCCTGGCGAAAATTGCGGTCGCTACAGTCGCCAGCAGCACCGACGACCATGGCCGGATAGTAACCAAGACTCTGAGCGAGCTTTTTACCGGTAAGGCCGGCAAGCTCACTCGTGAGCTCCGTACAATCGGGCCCGACGCAAGCGGAATGCACCGCCCAGTTCACAAAGCCCGCAAATGGCTTGCCTTCGGTATCGAAGAACGAAACGACAATGACCTCATTGTCGGCGAGTTCGCCTGGGATGATGCGGTTGTCATAGAAACCGGTGACGACCTGCTTGCCCAGGCGGCAAATCGCGGGCTGCGCATTGGCGCGGCACTCCTCAAAGCATTGGCAAATGGTATCGAGGAGCCAGCGATAGTAGTTCTCGTCGAATTTTCCCGTCCACCAGCTGCGGTGGTAAGCGACGATTGAAGTATGGTCGTGCGTCGCCGAGAGCAGGACGCAATCACGGTCAATGCCGTAGCGCTCGGCGAGCATTGTCTTGACTTCCTCGGCCATGCTTTCCTCGAACTCGAGGACATCGGCATTAAAGAGAAACACCTCGCGTTCGCCTTGCTGGAAGAGAATGGCGTTGGCGTAGACGTCGTCATGGATGCCCGTCGCAGGCTCCAGGCGGTTGGGAAGATTGCGATAGCCAATCAGGTAGATGTCGCCCTGTGGGGTGATTTTGCGGCGCGCGTGTCCAATGTTCATGCACGTTCTCCTTCTGTGTTACGCCGCATTCAAGGCGGCAATGATGATATCGACGAGGCGCTCATGGGAGCCGGCGGCAAAACCGGAGTTCATGGCCTCATAGGTGATCTTTTCGTACGCGTCGGGGGCCGGTAGGTATTTCTGTCCGCCGTTGACGAGCGTGGCAAAGAGCACAGAGCCGGACCGGGCGACGCGCACGGTGGCGCCGAATGTACTCGAGACCTCGGGCTGCACGCCGACAAGCTCGACGTTTCCCAGCCGAAGCAGATAGACCCTCGTGTGCTGCTCACCGGCAGCATGAAACTCATACGTTCGATGCGGAGCCAAAGAGTAAAAATCGGCGCGTGTCTGAGCGGGCAGGAGGACGTCGACCGTGCGAGCATCGATGCCGGCAGCGCTATCCTCACGTGCCATGCGAGCGGCCTCAATCAAAGCATCGCCCAAGACCTGCCCCTGCTGGTGCAGCATGCGGTATCCGTCCTCATGGGCATCGACCGTCCGCTTCACGCCGGCGGCATCGAACGTGACGTTCATGGCGCGCTCCGCCGGACCTTGGTCGCCCGCGGCGCCCGGCAGCAACAGGGCAACGCCGCCCAGCTCACGCTCGAGTGACATGGCGGCAAAACCAAAGAGATCTCCGCTCGCCACGCGTCTCCCCTCGGAGTCGCGCGACCCGTCGAGCACGGAGGACTGGACGTCCGCCGCCGCAAGTACGGCAACGTACTCGCCCCCGGCATCCCTCATGGCGAGCACGGGCATCGCGTGGTCGGCAAACCCCTCGGGATTCGAGCCCAACCACCAGCCGGCCGGCGTCTCGATGTCGCGATTAACGTTCACGGGGCAGTCGCCCTCCGCCGTGGCGAGTGTGACGGAGCGAATGCCCGCAACAGCCCGCTCGACAGCCGTGCGGGCGGCGGCGATGAGCGCTGCGCGATAGCGCTCGTTGCGATCGCGGGCAGCAGCATCGGCAAGATGCCCGGGAGTGCGAACGTGAGGCATGGAAAACGTGTGGGTAGGAACCACCCAAGAGTAAGCGCCACTGCAGCCGGCGGCATCCTCGACGACCTCACGCAGATCGGCGAGCAGAGCCGGAGCAATCGATGTGACCTCAAGCGAAAGAATGCAGGAGCGTCGCCCCGCCCCCTCGATGACAAGAGCACGGGCAAAGACCTCATGGCGGAGTTCGTCGAAACCGTCAAACGGCAATACGCCCCCAAGATCGATGGCCGCACGGGCGGCCCCAGCCCTCATCTCTCCTTTGTCCATGGCAGACACCCCCCCCTCTGATTGCCGCTCACTCGACACCGTACAGTCGCTGCGCCGTGCCGCCAAGCACAAGATCTGTGTCTGCATTGCTCAGACTCGCGGCACGAACGCAGGCGACACCCTCGGTGAGCCACTCGCGTTTAACCGGATAGCTCGTGCCAAAAACAATATGGTCTGCACCCAACACGTTAACCGCGCAGGCGAGGAGTGTCTTGCCCCAAGGCTGGGCATGGGACATGTCGAAATAGATGTTGTTCTCGAGGCGCTTGGAAACGGTCTCGGTATCGACCTGAAAACGTCCAGAGGCATCAGGGCGCTTGGGGCCGTGAGGCAGCAGCATCTCCTTGAACGCAAAGTATGCGCCACCGAGCATGGAGTGGACCATCTTGATATTAGGATAGCGCTCGAAGAAATCACCAAAGATCTCGCGGCCGATCGCCGTAGTTTGGTCGACGCAGCGACCATAAGAGCGGCGAAGGTTGTCGTACGCGAGAAGCGACTCGTTCTCGACCGGTACGGGAACATGGTGGACGTAAACGGTGACGTTGCGCTCGTTCAGGTGCTCGAAGAAGCTCGAGAAAACCCGGTCGTCGAGATAGCGCTTGCCGTAGTGAGCGCAGAGCTGCACACCCGCAAAACCATCGTCGAGCCTGCGGTCGAGCTCCTCTAAATTTGCCTTGGTGCCAAAGGGTGGCACAGCGACAAGCGGAATCAGGCGGCCATTTGACGCCTTCGCGTCAGCGGCCATACCGTCGTTGAAGCGCCGACACATCTCGAGCGACATCCACTCGTGGCAGCCGGGGAGCTTGAGGATCGCCTTGTCGACCCCCGCCTCATCCATATCGGCCAAGCGCTTCTCGAGGGTGTAGTCGCCCTCGATGTAATTAAGGCCCGGAGAACCGGCGGGCATCTCGATCACGATCTGTCGCTTGCCGACGGAATTCACGGTCAGATAGCCTTCGGTGTCGTAGGCGCGGGGCACCTCGGCCAAAAACTGTTCGCAGAGCGTCTCGTCATGAAAGATGCGCTCGTCGAACCAGTAGGAATTTGCATCGATAATCATTGGTTGGAACCGCCTTTCATCTTGTTGAGAACATTCTAGAAAAGCGGGTACCCGGGCATCAATTCCAGCTTAAGCCTACTGTATTCCATTTTGGAATAGAACTTAACGCTCACACGCGAACCTTGCTCGCTCAAAGAGACAAAGCGTTAGCAGCACGGGCTTAGACAGAAAACGGCCGGCCCGCATCCGTTGCGGGCCGGCCGTTTTAGTACAGGCTACCTTTGTCGTTACGACTGGCGGTAGTGATCGAAGAAGTCGGCGAGATCTTCGAGGGACTCTTTGAGCACTTCCATGCGCGGCAGGTACACGATACGGAAGTGGTCGGGCTCAGCCCAGTTGAAGCCGCCGCCGCGCGTGATCAGAATCTTCTTCTCGTGCAGCAGGTCAAGGGCGAACTGCTCGTCATCGGTAATGTTGAACTTCTTCACATCCATCTTGGGGAAGATGTAGAACGCCGCACGCGGCTTAACCACCGAGATGCCGTCAATCTTGTTGAGCGCCTCATACACAAAGTTGCGCTGCTCGTAGACACGGCCGCCGGGGCGGATGTAGTCGTTGACGGACTGATGGCCACCGAGCGCCGTCTGAACGATCGACTGAGCCGGCACGTTGGAGCACAGGCGCATGTTGGAGAGCATGTTGATGCCCATGATGAAGTCGCTCATGCAGCGCTGGTTGCCCGAAAGCACCATCCAGCCAATACGATAGCCCGCGATCATGTGCGACTTGGACAGACCGCTAAAGGTGACGCAGGGCAGATCGGGAGCGAGCGAGGCAATCGAGACGTGCTCGTAGCCGTCCATGCACAGGCGGTCGTAGATCTCATCGGCAAAGATCATCAGCTGATGCCTGCGTGCAACCTCGACGATGCCCTCGAGCACCTCGCGCGGGTAGACCGAGCCCGTGGGGTTGTTGGGGTTGATGATAACGAGGGCTTTGGTCGCGCTCGTGATCTTGGACTCCATATCCTCCAGGTCGGGATACCAATCCGCCTGCTCATCGCACAGATAGTGCACAGGATGACCGCCGGCAAGGGTTGCGCACGCCGTCCAGAGCGGATAGTCGGGGCTGGGGATCAGAATCTCGTCGCCATTGTCGAGCAGCGCGTTCATCGAAAGCTGAATGAGCTCGGACACGCCGTTGCCCGTGTAGATATGCTCCATCTGAACGTTGGGCAAGCCCTTGATCTGCGAATACTGCATGATCGCCTTGCGCGCGGAGAACAGGCCACGCGAGTTGGAATAGCCTTCGCAGTCGGGCAGCTGCTGGCGCATGTCCTTGATGACCTCATCGGGCGTGCGGAAACCGAAGGGCGCCGGGTTGCCGATATTGAGCTTGAGGATGCGCTCGCCCTCGTCCTCCATACGGGCGGCCTCGTCGACGACGGGACCGCGCACGTCATACAGGACGTTATCGAGCTTGGTGGATTTAGAAAAAGTACGCATGGTGGTGCTCCTTGCAATTTGAGCTGAGGGATGGGGTTCGGGCTTGGAATCGTTGCGGGGTGATGATGCCTCGCCTTGATCGGCGTCGCCGGCAAGCAGCCAGGTAACATCGACCTCCAAAATACGGGCGAGCAGCTCAGCCACATCGCGCCGCGGAATCGTCTTGCCGCTCACATATTGGCTCATCTGACTCTTGCCGAGTTTTTTGCCGAGCATCTCCGATGCGCGGATCACGTCCGACTGGCGAACGTCGCGATCGGACATAGCCTGTCGCAGACGATCGCTAAACGTCTCTTGGGCCACTAGAACCTCCTTGCTGGCAAAGTTCAATTTATACAACACGAATTGAACCTGAGTTCAATTTAGGCAGCAGTATAACGCCGTGCTATTTCGAAAAGTTCAATTTCAAAAATAAAATGAGCAAGACCTCGAGATTTATCCCAAGGCGATAACGACGTGCACGCATTTAGAGGTATTCGAGGAAACGAGCGGCGGCAAGCGAAACATCGGCCGTTCGATATATGGCGTTGATCTGCCGATGGGGATGCCCTTCGAGCGGACGCACAGCAACATCGAACTGGCAGCGACGCAAGATGAGCGCGGGAAGAATGCTCACGCCCAGGCCATCCTCGACCATAGCCATAATCGCATAGTCATCCCAAGTCGACAGTTTTGAGCGCACCGCCAGCCCCGCCCGACGGAATAGCGGCGTAATCTCATCATCGGTACCCCGTTCCAGCAGAATAAACTGCTCTCTTGCCAAATCGGTAAGAGAGACGAACTCCGCCGTGGCAAGCAACGAATCTGTCGGCACCACCGCCATCAACTCGTCGCGCGCCAAAGACCGCGACGTCATGCCATTTTCTCGGGGCTCATGCGGGATAAAGCCCAGATCGCAGCGGCCCTCTGCCACCCATTGTTCAATCTCTGAATAGTCGCCCATCAGCAACTCGTAATCAATGTCTGGATAATCGACACGAAAACGAGCAATCACCGGCGGCAGCACGTGGGTCGCCACGCTCGAAAACGTACCGATGCAGATTTTGCCGCGCATGAGCCCGCGCATCTCATCCACGCGTCGCTGCAAGCGAACGAATTCCTCGCAGAGCGCCTCGACAGCCGGCATGACCTGCCGCCCGTCAGCAGAAAGAGCCACGCCCTCGCGACTGCGGTCGAGCACCTTAAAGCCCCAATCGGCCTCAAGATCGGCCACCATGCGGCTCACGCCCGATTGCGAATAGCTCAGGCGCTCGGCGGCGCGCGTAAAGCTTCCGGCGCGCACTGTCTCGAGCAGCACCTGCATCTTTTGAATATTCGTTTCCACGGCAGTCCTCCACCCTTGCATGAGATTTTGTCATGTCAGCCATACATTATATTCGCTTTTCTTCTAAAGCCAGTTCACCCATAGTGAACATGCTCGGATATAGAGGGGATGTCAGCACATGAACAACGGATTGTTTACGTACTTAGCAGCATTGCTATTGTTTGGCTCCAACGGCATCATCGCCGCTGCCATCGCGCTGCCGAGCTCCGATATCGTACTGTTGCGCACGTTTTTGGGCGCTCTCACCCTTGCCGCCATCCTCTTCATAACCAAGCGCCATAACCTGCAGGCTCCGTCTCGCCCCCGCGAGGCCGCAGCGCTCATCGTCTCGGGCGCCGCGCTGGGCGCCAGCTGGATTTTCCTGTTCCGCGCCTATCAGACGATCGGCGTTGGTATCTCCTCGCTGTTGTATTACTGTGGCCCCATCATCGTTATGGCCCTCTCCCCGCTCATTTTTGGCGAAAAGCTGACCGGCAGCAAAATCGCCGGCTTTATCGCCGTCGCCTGCGGTGCTTTTCTCATTGCAGCGCAAGGTCTAGGCGGCAATATGCCCATTGCGGGCATCGTCTGTGGAATCGCCTCGGCCTTCTGCTATGCATTGATGGTCATCGCCAGCAAGGGTGCGCCTCACATCGAGGGCCTCGAGAACTCCGCACTCCAAGTGAGCGCCGCCTTTGTGACCGCACTGGCCCTCACGCTCATCACGCAGGGCGCTCCCTCATTCCTGTCCGCCGGCGTCGCCGCCAGTATTGATTGGCGCGCCGTCGCTATGCTCGGCGTCGTCAACACCGGCATTGGTTGCCTGCTCTACTTTAGCGCCGTCGCCAAGTTGCCCGTCCAGACCGTCGCCGTCGTCGGCTACCTCGAGCCGCTTTCGGCGGTCGTGTTCTCGGCCGCCCTTTTGGGTGAAGCCATAACACCGGTCCGCCTGATGGGCGCCGCGCTTATCATCGGCGGCGCGATTTTTTGCGAACTCGCCGGCAAACGCGCAAACGCCAAGGCTGGCATCGCCCAGACAGCACGTGCTTAAAAGCCCCTGCTTTGAAATGCTACCTGCGTAGATAAATAATCCCCAGCTGAGGATTATTGTCTAAAATAACCCGATGTGTCAAACTGCTCTTGTATGTATAAAGACGGCATAAAGTTTTTTGTCCTAGACAGATAACCGGATGTCTAAGGGAGTCCTCGTGGCACACAACAAACTGGAGGCAAACCTCCAAGACCAGCGCGGGCAAGGCGGGCACGGAGCCATCCCCCTCTCCGCTGGCATGCTGCTCGTAACGCTCGGCGTCGTCTATGGCGACATCGGCACGAGCCCTATGTACACCATGAAATCGATCGTCGCCAACAACGGCGGCATCGGCACCGTCAGCGAGGACATGATTCTGGGCGCACTTTCGCTCGTCATCTGGACCATGACGCTCGTGACCACGGTCAAGTACGTGGTAATCGCCATGAAGGCCGACAACCACAACGAAGGCGGCATCTTCGCCCTGTTCAGCCTCGTACGCAAGGTGGCACCATGGCTGATTCTGCCCGCCATGATCGGCGGCGCGGCGCTGCTCGCCGACGGCATCCTCACCCCCGCCGTCACGGTCACCACAGCCATCGAGGGTCTGCGCACCATCGAATGGGGCCATGCG
>CALDCF010000035.1 GCA_937937635.1 uncultured Collinsella sp. | reverse complement strand
GGGCGACGGCCAAACCAATGTGATCATCATCACCATCATCATTATCTGCGGCCTATTTGCCATGCAGCGCGCCGGCACCTCGTCAATCGGCAAGCTCTTCGGCCCGCTCATGACGCTGTGGTTCCTGTTCCTGGCAGGCGCCGGTCTGTTCAACATGCTCGGCAACCTGTCCATCTTGCGCGCGCTCAACCCCATCCGCGGCATTATGTTCCTGTTCTCGCCCATCAACCATTCGGGCATTATGGTGCTCGGCTTTGTCTTCCTGTCGACAACCGGTGCCGAGGCGCTCTACTCGGACATGGGCCACGTGGGCAAGGCAAACATCTATGCATCCTGGCCATTTGTTAAGGCGGCCCTTATCCTCAACTATCTGGGTCAGGGAGCTTGGCTACTCGCCAATAACTCCAACCCCCAGATGCTCGCGATGGATATCGTCAACCCGTTCTATATGATGCTCCCCGAGCCCCTACGCCCCTTTGCCATCGTGCTTTCGGCCGTGGCGGCCATCATCGCCTCACAGGCGCTCATCACCGGCTCGTTCTCGCTGGTATCCGAGGCAACGCGCCTCAACCTTATGCCGCACCTGCGCATCCATTACCCCAGCGACACCAAGGGCCAGCTCTATATTCCGCTCGTCAATAACATCATGTGGGTCGGCTGCATCTTCATCGTGCTGCTGTTCCAAAACTCCGAGCGCATGGAGAGTGCCTACGGCCTCGCCATTACCGTGACCATGCTTATGACCACCACGCTTTTGACGAGCTATATCGCCGGCATTCTCAAGCACAAGCTGGGCGCCTGCGTCTTCGCCCTGCTCTTCGGCGCCATTGAGCTGTGCTTTTTCGCCTCGTGCCTCACCATGTTCTTTGACGGCGGCTATGTGATGATCTTCTTGGCCGCACTGCTGTTTGGCCTTATGTATGTGTGGCGTCGCGGCACCGCCATCGAGCGCACGCAGACGATTCTGCTGCCCGTCTCCAAGTACATCGACCAGCTCAATCGCCTGCGCAATGACGAGACCTATCCCGTGCTCGCCGACAATCTGGTATTTCTCACCAACAGCCCCGACCCGCTCACACTCGACCGCGACGTGCTCTATTCCATCCTGGACAAGCACCCCAAGCGCGCCAAGGCATATTGGTTCATCAACGTGCACGTTACCGACGAACCCTATACGCACGAGTATTCCGTCGAGACCTTTGGCACGGACTTTTTGTTCCGCGTGCGCCTGGACCTGGGCTTTAAGGTCAACCAGCGCGTCAACGCCTATCTGCGTCAGATCGTCGGCGACTTGATGGCATCGGGCGAGCTGCCGCCGCAACATCACACCTACTCCATCTACGAGACGCGCGGCAACGTAGGTGACTTCCGCTTTTGCATGCTGCGCAAGATGCTTGCCCCCGAAACGGACATCAACCGCAATGACCACCGCGTGATGGCCATCAAGTACGCCGTCCGCCGCGCCTGCGGAAGCCCGGCACGCTGGTACGGTCTCGAGAACTCGGCCATCATCATTGAGTACGTACCGCTCTTTGCCCGCATGCGCCCGGCCGTCAAACTTGTGCGCACCCAGGTGCCGCTCGAGGTTCAGATCGAAGAGGCCGAGGAAATGGAGGTCGACATCTTCTCGGACGACTTGGTCAACGGCAACGAGGCCGGCAAGAGCATGAACGTCGATCCCACCGAGCTGCTCGAGAGCGTCGCCGATACGCCCGAACAGCAACTCGACGGACTCGAGAGCACCCAGTTCAACGACGCCAACTTCTAACACGCCACCAGCCATTGACGACAACGGCCTCGCATCTCATAAGAGGTGCGAGGCCGTTTTATGTCGCAACGGACCAGTGAGCTACGAACGACGCGGCTCGGGAACCACGAGCCTATCGGGGCTCGCGCCCTCGGCATCCATCAGGCTCACGTAACGAATCGACGGATCCCCATACATCGCGTAGTAATAATTGCCCGTGCGCGCGCTAAAGCATCCGGTATAGATAGTCTTCTCGAACTTGCCATCGCCCATCCTGGACGCCCCCTCAATCATCACCACGCCCTCGAGCGAGCGGAACATGCGAACGACGTTTTCGGTCTCGCTCTCCTTTTGCGGGTAATTGGCATTGAGGTACGCCGCCTTTACAAAACGGCTCGGCGAATAGCAATCGCCCGGAATGCCGCGCATGCCGGCACCCGCGCCATAGGGCTTAAGCTCGGCGCCACGCCATGTCGCCGTCTGCGGAAAATCGCTTGTGGCGGTGATATAGGTGCGCAGGTTTTCCATGTGCCACGGGAAGGTCGGCTGGTTGGCAAGGGTGTCGACCGGATCGTCGTATACATGCAGGCCGTCAGCCATCATCTCGACCACGATGCTGCGCTGGCTGTCGCCGATAATCCAATGGAGCAGCGACACGCCCAGCCCCTCTCCGGCAGATTTGGCGACAATCACCGTGTCGCGCAGCGCGGCCTCGACCTCATCGACCGTCGAGAACGTCGCTGCCACCCACAGGGGAAACTCATAGGCCGCGATATTGTTCTTGCCGTCGACAGGGCCCTCGGCATACTCGGCATAGCCGGGAAAGTTGAGCCCCGCCACAGCCAGACCCGCATCGTTACCACAGTCGAAAAACATGGGATAGTTCTTGTAATCGATGCACATGCCGATTACCGCGTGTGCCGCCGACGCATCGTCGATAAACGAATACGGAATGTGAAACCCGCGCGGCATCACGCGAACCTGTTGGCCGTAGTCAAAGCTCCAGTCGAGGTTGCGGCCCAGATACATGTGGCCAGAATTATCGGTAAATCGAATGCTCGTACACATAGCGCCTCCTAGCTTTACGTTCTTGCTAAGGTTATTGTCACCAAACAAAAAGGCGCTAAACACAAAAGCCCGGACATGACAACAATGTCACGCCCGGGACAAAAACGACGAAGTGCGGTGCCGTAGTCACCCTAGACAAGTTTACCTTGGCAGTGATCGATCATATGCTGGATCATCTGTGCCTCAAAGCCCGCGTAGTCGCGGCGGCACTCCTTCATCTTGCCGTCGACGATCTGGTCAAAGGCAACCTTGCACTTGATATAGCGCGTGGACTTGGTGACCTCCTCGTGCGTCAGGCAGCTCTCCTCCATCTTGCTGGCACCCAGGCCAAACACCAGACGGGGGTTGTAGAGCACGTGGGGCTCGCCGGCATCGTCCAGGTAGACGCAAACCTTCTTGGTAACGCCAATCTGGTTAGCGGCAAGGCAGCCGGCATCATCGAGCGACTTGATGGTATCGATCAGGTCCTGAGCGACCGACTCGTCCTCGACAGTCGCAACCTCGCAACGCTGGGACAGGATAGCCTCGTCGCGGCAGAGCTCTTTAATCATACGTTCCTCCATAGGGGTCGTTGTAACCGCTTAAGTATACGGTACCTACACAATTTCATGCGAAAGATACCGCCCGTCCGTTACAAACCGCCGAACATCAACATGTGAGGAACACCAACTTCACAAAGGCGATATAGTGGGTGAGTTCGTGTCAATCGGCCTAAACTCGGGGCCGAACAAGGAAAGGGTATGCATGGACGAACTTTTTCACGTCAGCGAGCGCAAGTCCACAATCGGGACCGAACTCCGCGCTGGACTGACAACATTCCTGGCGATGGCCTACATCATCGCCGTCAACCCCGCGGTGCTCTCGGGCGCTGGCATCGATGCGGGAGCGCTCGCCTGCGCCACCTGCCTGGGCGCCGGTATCATGACCATCTGCATGGGTATCTTCGCCAACCGCCCGCTCGCCTGCGCTTCAGGCCTGGGCATCAACGCCATGATCGCGGGCATCACCACCACCATGTGCGGCGGTGACTGGCACGTTGCCATGAGCGTTATCTTCCTCGAAGGCATCGTCATCTTGCTGCTCGTCCTTTGCGGCCTGCGCGAGGCCATCATGGACGCCATCCCCGTGGTCCTGCGCCACGCCATCTCGGTGGGTCTGGGCCTGTTTATCGCCATGATCGGCCTGTGCGACGCCGGCATCATCACCGCTGGCGCCGGTACGCTTGTCGGCCTGGGCGACATCACCTCCCCCACCTTTATCGTCGGCATCATCTCCATCGTCGTGACGGTCGCCCTGGCTTCCCGCAACGTGCCGGGCTCGCTGCTCATCGGCATCATCGTCGCCGTTATCGCCGGTATCCCGCTGGGCGTCACCCATGCGCCCGAGGGCCTTATCGCCCCGCTCGACTTCTCGACCTTTGGCGCCCCGTTTGCCAGCACCGCAGACGGCAACATGGCCATCGTGAAGGTTCTGACCGACCCGATGCTGCTCGTCGTTGCCTTCTCGCTGCTCATGAGTGACTTCTTCGACACCATGGGCACCGCCATGGCCGTCGCCAAGCAGGGCGAGTTCCTAACCGAGGACGGCAATGTCGAGGACATCCGCCCCATCCTGGTCGTTGACTCCGTGGCCGCCGCTGCCGGTGGCTTTATGGGCGTCTCCTCCATCACCACCTTCGTCGAGTCCACCTCTGGCGCTGCCGACGGTGGCCGCACGGGCCTCACCTCCGTCACCACCGGTGTGCTGTTCATTCTCGCCGCGTTCTTCTCCCCCATCGTCACCATCGTTTCCAGCGCCGCCACCTGCGGTGCTCTGGTCTACGTCGGCTACCTCATGATGAGCGAGGCCTCCGAGATCGACTGGTCCGACGTGTCGCAGGGCTTCCCGGCGTTCATGATTGTCGCCGGCGTGCCCTTCACCTACTCCATCTCTGCCGGCATTGGTCTGGGCTTTATCGCCTACGTGGTCGTCGCGCTCTTTAAGGGCGAGGCCTCCAAGATCAAGCCGCTCATGTGGATCGCAGCCCTCGCCTTCCTCGTCTACTTCTTTGTAGCGTAGGCGCAAGATTCGCAATACCAAACAGCAAAGCGCGGAGTCGCATCGAGCGGCTCCGCGCTTTGCTTTTAAAGCCAGGCACCACACGGACACGCGATGTATTGCTTCGCAAGTTTTGGACGTTTTGCTCTCCAAACGGCACTACCGACGGCTACATCCTGCAGATATGCTGGATATAACCGCATAGGCCCTATGAGGATGGGAGTAACCATGGCCGCCTTGTTCACGACCCCCAAGCGCAATGACACTACCGCCGGAACCCATGTTGCCGAACCCGACGTTCGCCGTCGCATAGGACTCGCGCACGGCAGCTGGCGCCGCGTGACGCGCCGCATCGTCGTAGGCGCCGTGTGCGCGCTCACGGTGAGCTCGCTGCTCATGCCGAGCGTCTCGCTCGCGGCGGAATGGGTCAAGGTCGGCGAAACCAAATACAACGCCGGCACTGCGGCGGGCGACGAGACCGGCACCTGGTCGTGGGACGGCGCCGACGACTTGAAGCTCAACAACTATAACGGCGGCGAGATCCAGGCCGCAGGCAAGCTCAACGTGAATTACTCGGGAAACAACATCGTCACTGCCGACTGGATCGAAGGCATCAAGGCTTCTCATGGCAAGAATGAGAACGCCGAGCTCAATATCCAAGGCGACGCGGGCAGCACGCTCAGCGTGACATCTACTGAGGACGCTATCCTCTCCACGGGTAATATCAACATCGACGGAGCCGGATCCGTCAACGCCACGAGCGCTGGGTTTGATGCCATCGACGCCGAGGGCGATCTCGCTATCAAAGGTTCGGGCAACGTCAACGCCACGGGCGTATCGGATGGCATCAGGGCAAACGGCAATATCACGATTGACGACAGCGGGGCCGTCACCGCCAGGGCTACCAAGGACAAGGGTATCGGAACCGACAAGAACCTCACCATCAAGGGTGGCGGCACAGTCGAGGCAAGCTCAGCCGATGGTGAGGCCATTTGGAGCGGCGGCAACATCAATATCTCGGACGGCAGCCAGGTCAAGGCGAGCTCCGAGAAAGACGCCGCCGTCGAGGCCAAGGGCAGCCTCGCAGCCACAAACGCCTCCCTCAACGCAAACGGTGTTGAATATGGCGTCTATGCCCACAAGGGCATCACACTCGATCATGCAAACGTGACAGTCCGCGCAAGTAAAGGCAGATACGGTGACGCCATTGCCCTCTTCACCTACCAAGACGATATCGTCGTCAAGAACGGCTCCACCGTGGACGCGTTTGCGGAAGGCGAGGTTTCGGCTGCATTCTCCACCAGAAACGATCGACCCAACGAGGAGGGTGGCCACATCTACATCAGCGACTCCGTTGTCAAGGCCATAGCCCGCTATGTCGAGAACGGCGACGGCCCCATCCCCTACAGCGAAAACCAAGATGGTGAGACGAGCCCCGAGCCCCAAGGCGAGAACATCGGCATCATCGCCCAGACCAGCGAGGGCGTCACACCCGCAGTCATCTCGATCACCCGCAGCAAGGTAACGGCCGAAGGAGATACAGCGGCAATCTTTGCCCGTGCCATGAGCGCTGACGGCAAGACAATCGGCACCATCAAGATTGAGAACGCCGCCATCCAGACGCCCGAAGGCGGCAAGGTCATTGACTATCGCAAGCTCCGTGACGGCATCTACGAGGCAGGCCAAGCCATCGGCACGGGCGACGTCACGGTCGACTCCCTCTATATCAAAGCAGTCGCCAAAAGCACGACCATCGCACCTCCCGAGGTAGCCAAGCCGGAAGACCCCAAGCCCGACGAGACCAAGCCCGCAGAGTCCAAGCAGAACCCCAAGCCTGAGGGCCCAAAGCCGACCAAGGCCGTTGCGGCTTCAACCACGAAAGCCAAGACTACCGGCATGCTCGCGGCAACCGGCGACACCTCGGGTGCGGCCATCGTGGCAACCGTCCTTGCGGGAACAGCCGCTATCGCCGCAGGCACCATGGCGAGCCGCAAGCGCTCTTAGACGCCTCTGCGCACATGGCAGCTCCCGCGAAGGCCCCGAGCCCCAGCACCGTTTAACAACGCCACCGCCGAGCTCCCCTCCGGCGGTGGCGTTTTCCATATGCGTCCGCAGGGTATGCACGAGATTGTCTTTGGTCTAGCCCAGCCCGCATGAGCCGGCGTGCGACAATGGGGGCCGTCGATATCACAACGCCGAGAGAAGCCCGTCATGGAAGCGCATCAAAAGCAGATAACCGTTCATGCACAGCATGCCGAAAGCGCACCAGCCATCTATCTTCCCGTGGTCATGGGCGACGGCACGGAGGTTTATGAACGCTGCCGAGAGCTCAACTGCCCGCCCTTCACGCTTGTCGCCATTGGCAGCCTCAACTGGAATCGCGAGCTGAGCCCCTGGGGATGCGACGGAACCGTGCGCGATGCTGAGCCTTTCGGCGGTCAGGCTGCCGGTTTTCTTGACGAGCTGCTGAGCCAGATAATCCCACAGGCCGAGTCATCGCTTCCCCAGCCGCCCACCTGGCGCGGCATTGCCGGCTACTCGCTCGCGGGCCTCTTCGCGCTCTGGTCCCTCTGGCAAACCGATGCCTTTAGCCGCGCCGCAAGCGCATCGGGGTCGTTGTGGTTTCCCGACTTTGTCGATCGCGCCAGCACGGCCCCTTTTGCCGGCAACCCGCAGGCCGTCTATCTGTCACTCGGCAAAAAGGAAACCAAGACGCCCAACCGCATGATGCGGCACGTACTTGACGACACGCGCGCAATGGAAACGTTGCTCGTTGAGCGCGGCATCCTCACAACACTGGAACTCAACCCCGGCAACCACTTTGCCCAAACCGACCTGCGCATGGCGCGTGGCATCCACTGGGTTCTTGCGCACTAAAAAGCCGGCCATGCGCATCGGACGCATGGCCGGCTTTTTTAACTGAGTTGGACACAGCTGCTATTCGGCAGACCCTTCGAGTTCCGAGACATCAAACTCAAAGTCGTTACCCGGTAGGATGGCATTGAGCACAATGCCCACCAGCGATCCCACGGCAAGGCCCGAGAGCGAAATGGTCACGCCGCCCAGCTCCAACACGATAGCCCCGGCAGTGCTGTACGCAATGCCGAGTGAAAGCACCAGCACCAGAGCGGCCACCAGCACGTTGCGGTTGTTCTGGAAATCGACCTGGTTCTCGATGAGGTTGCGGACGCCCACGGCGCTGATCATGCCGTAGAGCACAAGCGACACGCCGCCGATTACGCACGCCGGCATGGCCGCAATGACAGCAGCGAACTTGGGGCAGAACGAAAGCACAATGGCACAACACGCGGCAATGCGAATCACGCGCGGGTCGAACACGCGCGTCAGGGCGAGCACGCCGGTGTTCTCGCCATAGGTAGTGTTGGCCGGAGCGCCAAAGAGCGAAGCCAGGATCGTGGCAAGGCCGTCGCCGAGCAGCGTGCGATGCAGGCCAGGATCGGCGATGTAGTTACGCTCACAAGTGGAGCCGATAGCCGAGATGTCACCGATATGCTCGATCATGGTCGCAAAGGCCAGCGGCATAATGGTGATGATGGCCGTCGTGGCAAGACCGCTATCGAACTGCGGGCCAAAGAGCGCAAACACGGTGTTGTCCCACACGATGGGCAGACCGACCCACGGAGCGGCGGCAACGCCCGAAAAATCGACCTCGCCGAGCACAGCGGCAACGGCATAGCTCACCACAACGCCCAGCAAGATCGGCACAATCTTGACCATGCTGCGGCCCCAGATGTTGCAGATGATGATCACTGCCACAGCGACAACGGCAACAAGCCAGTTGGTCTGGCAGTTGGCAATGGCGGAGCTTGCCAAGATCAGACCGATGGAAATGACGATGGGGCCAGTCACCACCGGCGGGAAGAAGCGCATAACACGCTTGGCGCCAAACGCGCGGAAGAGCGCCGCCAGCACCGGATAGAGCAGGCCGGCGCAGGCTACGCCCAGGCAGGCGTAGGGCAAAAGCTCGGCCTCGCCGTTGGGCGCAATTGCGGCATAGCCGGCGATAAAGGCAAACGATGAGCCCAAAAATGCCGGCACCTTACCGCGCGACAGGAAGTGGAACAGCAGCGTGCCCAAACCGGCAAACAAAAGCGTCGCCGAGACCGAGAGGCCGGTGAGCACGGGCACCAGCACGGTAGCGCCAAACATGGCAAATAGATGCTGCAAGCCGAGCAGGAACATACGCGGACGGCCGAGCGATGACGCATCGTAGATGGCATCGGCAACGGTGGGCGTCGAAGACTGGGACATGAGAGTCCTTTCAAAAATGGAAGGGCGTCCGGGCATAGCGGATTACCTGCCCGAACGATACGATCCGAACCATTGTACGCGATATGCAGTACCTCGCACGCGCCGCCACCTGCAAACGCTAGCGCTATTTCCAGACACGCTCCGCGATGCGCTTGACCAGTGCGAGCTTTGCCCACTGCTCGTCCTCGGTAAGCTTGTTGCCGATCTCGCAGCTGGCAAAACCGCACTGAGGCGACAGGTATAGGTCCTCGAGCGGCACATACTTCGCAGCCTCATTGATGCGCTCGACGATAACATCCTCGTCCTCGAGCTCGGCCGCCTTGGTGGTCACCAGGCCCAGCACGACCTTCTTGCCAGGGGCAACATACTTGAGCGGCTCAAAACCGCCGGCGCGCGGCGTATCGAACTCCAGGTAGAACGCATCGACGTCCTCGTTGGCGAACAGGTACGGCGCGATGGGGTCATAGCCACCCTCGAAGGCATAGGTAGAGTGGTAGTTACCACGGCACACGTGTGTGTTAATGACAAGGTCATCGGGCTTACCCTCGATAGCCGCATTGTTGAGTGCCACGCCCAGCTCGCTCACCTTTTGCAGGTCGACCGGGCTCATGCCGGTTTTGGCGACAAAATCGGTATCGCAGTAGATACCCCAGGTGCAGTCATCGAACTGGATGTTGCGGCAACCCGCAGCGTACAGGTCGGCAATCACGGTGCGATAGGCAGCCGCGATGGCATCGGCGAGTTCCTCGTCGGTCTTATAGACAGCGCGCAGACTCTCCTGCTGGCCGTCGCAGCGATCGAGCGTGACCTCAGAGAACGTCTGGATAGGCGCCGGGATGGTCTGGCGTGCAACGTGGCCCTCGCCCTCAAGTGCCTTGACAAACTTAAAGTGCTCGACGAAGGGGTGGTTCTCGCCGCTGATGGGGCCGGTCACCACGGCGGTATCGGCGGTGGTCTCCTCATCGTGGAACATATAGCCCGTACGCGAGGTGCGACGCTCGACGCCGTTCAGCCCCCACATAAAATCGAGGTGCCAGTAGCTGCGGCGAAACTCGCCATCGGTGATGACCTGCAGGCCGGCGGCCTTCTGCTTTGCCACCAAATCGCAAATGGCATCGTCCTCGACGGCCTTAAGCCCCTCGGCGTCAAGCGTGCCTGCCGCATAGGCAGCGCGGGCGTCCTTTACGGCCTGCGGACGAAGAAAGCTGCCGACGATATCAGCGCGAAACGGCGCGTTCAGCGTGGTCGAAGTGCTCATAAGGTATCTCCCTTTGTCTTGGTTGCTTTACCCAGACAGAGTATGAGCGTCCGCATCGCTATCGTAAAATATGCTTTTATAACTGTTTGATATAGGAATTATTTATATTTACAAACAGCAAGAGACGCACGCAGCATATCGCGCCGGTGTGGCTAGATATGCTGACGGATTGCGTCGATATAGGCCCGGCCGTAGCGGGTGAGCGTCGTGTTCTTGCGCGTGATAATGCCGATCTCCATATACTCGTCCACATCGAGCGGAATCGAGATAATGCCGGGACCGTTGAGCTCGTGGCTGATCACGCCCGAACACACCGTATAGCCGTTGAGTCCCATGACAAGGTTGAACAGCGTCGCACGGTCGCGCACGCGAATGTTCTTGCGGCGCTCAAACGTCGAGGTCAGTTCCTCGGAATAGTAAAACGAATTGTAGCTGCCCTGCTCGTAGGACAGGAACGGGTAGTCTTCCAAGTCCTCGAGCGTCACGCTCAAGCGGCCCGCCAGCGGATGGTCTGCGCACACAAAAACGTGCGGCGTGGCGCAGAAGAGTCCCTCGAATACGAGCTCGTTGGCCGCCAGCATGCGCTCGATAACCTCGCGATTGTGCTCGGACAGGTACAAGATGCCCAGTTCGCTTTTCATATGCGCGACGTCCTCGATAATCTCGTGAGTCTGTTCCTCGCGCAGGGTAAAGTCGTAGCGCGCGGCATCGAACTCGCGGATCACGTCGACAAACGCGTTGACGGCAAAGGAATAATGCTGGCAGCTCACACTAAAGTGCGGCACCTGCTCGGACGCGCCCTTGTACTTGCCCTCGAGCAGGTCGGCCTGGTCGAGCACCTGGCGTGCGTAGCCCAAGAAGGTCTCGCCCTCCTCGGACACAATGACGCCCTTGTTGGTGCGCTCAAAGATATGCACACCCATCTCGTTTTCGAGATCGCGGATCGACGCGGTAATCGAAGGCTGCGACACAAAGAGTCGGCGCGAGGCCTCGGTGATGCTGCCGCATTCGGCAACTTTGACGACATATCTGAGCTGCTGAAGCTTCATAGCGCCCTCCCTAGACGTTCGTGACGTCGAAACCCGTTGCATCCATCTGACGCATAAACGGCGGCATCTCCCCCGTTGCGGCGCAGGCGGCAATCTGATGCAGAGCCCCGCCAACCGCATCGTCTACCGCAGCGCCGATATGCCAGCGCGCGGCAGCCGTGACAGCCTCGTTGGCGTTGGCGACTGCAACGGAGTTGGGAACGGCATCGATCATGGGCAGATCGTTATCGGAATCACCGAATACGGCCACCTCGTCGGGCGTCAGGTCCAAAGCGCGCGCAAGCTCCAGCGCGGCGCAACCCTTGTCCCAACCGGCCGGAAGGATGTCGAACAGGCGCACGCGATTGTTGGGGAACACAAGCGAGAGCTCTGGCACCTCGGCAGCAACGCGCTCACGCAGCTCGGCGAGCTCCTCACGCGAGCGGGCGCTCCAAATATTGGCCTTGTATACCGGGACGTCATCGACAACAGGGCGGCACGGGGCCTCTTCGCCCTTGAGCCATGCGTTGCCACCCGACTCCATGGCACGACGCACGCGCTCGGGGTCGCTCGTCACGCAATAGGCATCGTTGTCCCAAAAGTCATCACCCAGGCTGTAGACCTTTAGATACGTATCGTCGGTCTCTTGTTCGAGGTAATCGGCCAGACGCATCAGGGCATCGTTGTCGGTCGCGCGCGAAGCGACCGCCTGACCGTCGACAAACATGACTTGGCCGTTGCAGAACGCACCGGTCGAAAAGCACTCGGAACGATTTTTGAACATCCAGCCCATCGCGGACGGCTGGCGACCCGAAACCGGGCCAAAGTGCAGACCCGCCGTCTGCATGGCATGAATGCCCTCGATGGCGTAGTCGCTGGCGCCGTCATGCCCGGCTGGAATCAGCGTATCGTCCATATCGGTCAGCACAAGTTTGATCATAGAGTCCCCCAGTCATTTTCACCGTAACCATTGTAACGACCTGCCAATAAGGGACAGGTTTATTTTGGCAGGTTTTATCTGGGAAAATGCAGCGCCCCTGTTGCCACCTGCCAAAATAAATCTGTCCCTTTTTGGCAGGTGCGCTAGTATAGGGAGCAACAGATTCGATGCGGGAGTGCCGGCGGTGCAAACCACAAGGCTGAGAGGGCATAGGGCCCAATCCTTTGAACCTGTCAGTTAATGCTGGCGTAGGGAGCATGCCGCCTTTACAGGGGCGCTGTCTATGCACAGCGCCCCTTTTCTGTGCCAAGGAGGCATGTGCAGTGATTGATTCGGAACAGCTTAAGCAACAAGTGGTCAAGGCCGTGGAGGAGATTCGCGCCACCAACCCGATGGCAGGTTCCATCACCAACACGGTGACGATTGACTTTGTCGCCAACGCGCAGCTTGCCGTGGGCGGTTCGGCCGCCATGGTCTATCTGCCAGACGAGGGCGAGGCACTCGTTGCCGGCGGCGGCGCCATCTATCTCAATATGGGCACGCTCTTCCCCATCTACGAGCAGACGATTCCCCGCGCGGCCAAGGCGGCACACGACGCCGGCAAGCCCTGGGTGCTCGACCCGGTTGGCCTGGGCATCGGCAGTCTGCGCACCCAACTGGTAAGCGAACTCAAGCAGTACAGGCCCGCCATCGTGCGCGGCAACGCCTCCGAGATCATCGCGCTCGCCGGCCTGTGGGGTCTTGAGGGCGAGGCGGCCGACCTGCGCCGCGTACGCGGTGTCGACACCACCGACACGGTCGACGCCGCCCGCGATGCCGCCGTGGCGCTCGCCCGCTACACCGGCGGCGCCGTAGTGGTCTCGGGCGAAGTCGACCTGATCACCGACGGCACGACCGTGGCTAAGTCCCACGGCGGCAGCCCGCTCATGTCCAAGATCACCGGCTGCGGCTGCTCGCAGGGCGGCGTGCTGGCCGTGTACGCCTGCGCCGCCGACCCGTTTACGGCAGCCATCTGCGGCACCGCCGTCTACAACGTCGCCGGTACGCGTGCCGCTGCTGTCGCCGACGCGCCGGCAAGCTTTAAGGTCGCCTTTATCGACGAGCTCTACCGCGCAACCGCCCAGGATATTGCCGATAACCAACTCGAACTCGAGGAGGCATAAGCCATGTCCGAGGTCGCAACCAGCACTGGCATGAACACGCTCGTCGCCGTGGCCATCGCCCCGTGCGGCACCGGCGATGAGCTGTCCGCCGAGGTCGCCGAGGTCGTGCGCGTCATTCGCGAGAGCGGCCTTCCCAACCGCACCACCTCGATGTTCACCGAGATTGAGGGCGACTGGGACGAGGTCATGCAGGTCGTGCGCGACGCGACCTTTGTGTTAGCGAGCAAGGGCATCCGCACCGAAGTCGTGCTCAAAGCCGATATTCGACCCGGATTTACCGACACCATGGCCGGCAAACTCGAGCGCATGGAAGCGCAGATCAAAAAGCAGGAGGAAGCACGATGAGTATCCGCGACAACCTTGACATCTCGGCCTATCTGGTACTCGGCCCCGAAAACACGCTCGGGCGCCCCGTGGGCGATGTAGTGGCCCAGGCACTCGACGCCGGCTTTACCTGCATCCAGGTGCGCTCCAAGGTGGCAAGTGCCCGCGAGATCATCGCGCTGACCGACGACGCCGCGCAGGCTATCGCTCAGGCCGGCAAGACCGGTCAGGTCGCCTTGCTGATCGACGACCGCCTTGACTGCGTGCTCGCCGCGCGCGAGCAGGGTATTGCTGTCGACGGCGTGCACGTGGGTCAGAGCGATATTCCCGTCGAGGTCTGTCGCAAGCTGCTGGGCCCCGATGCCATCGTGGGCCTTTCCGCCCGTTGCGAGGAGATGCTCGAGTACGTCAAAACCGCCGACATGAGCCTGGTCGATTACCTAGGCATCGGCCCACTCCACGAGACCGAGACCAAGCGCGATTGCGGACGCGCGGCCGACGGCTCCATCATCACCAAGAGCTTTGAGGACCTGGCCGCACTCCACGCGGCAAGCCCCGTGCCCATCGTGGTGGGCGGCGGCGTTAAGACAGCCGACCTGCCGCAGCTCAAGGCCACCGGCGTCGACGGCTTCTTTGTGGTGAGCGCCGTCTGCAGCGCCGATGACCCCCACGCCGCAGCCAAGAAGCTCGTCGACACCTGGCAGCAGGCATAGACCCATGCCGAGCAGCTGCTCCGCAGCCCTATATCTTCAATAGCGGAAAGCGCATCCCAGTTTTGACGTCCATTCTGGGATGCGCTTTCCGTATAGAGGACCAGCGGGAAACTGTGTCCCAGTCTGAGCGCAAATTCTGGGATGCCGTTTCCGCCGAGCCCGCCGCAGCCCTTACCCCGCCAGATACGCTTCCAGCGCCGGCAAAGTCGCCTCCGCATCGTGGCGGCCGATCTGGTAGATGCGTTCGAGCTCATCGGGCTCGCGGCACAGCGACGGCACCTTTACCGATTCGCTCGGCCGCACCACAAAGACCTCGCCGGCGGCCTCGCGACGTGCCAGGTCATCGAGCGTAGCATTGTAGACCTCATGCCGATGCTCAAGCGCTGCGACAAACGCCGGATAGTGACGATACACGCGACGCAGCATGGGCATCACGCTGTTGGGCTGCTTTACAAAGCCCGCCGGCTGCGTCAGCACCACCACGTTGCGGTCATAGCCCTGCGCAAACAGCCAGGCACTGGGAATGGAATCGGCAACGCCGCCATCCAGGTACTTATGCCCCTCAATGGCGACAGGGCGTGTTGCCACGGGAATCGCCGATGACGCGCGAATCCACTCGATGTCGCGTTCGTCACCATACGGCAAATCGTGATAGACCGCCTCGCCCGTCTCGATATCGGTACACACGCACGTAAACCGCATGGGGCAGGCGCGATATGTCTCCAGGTCGATAGGATCGCGCTCGAGCGGCACCTCGTGATAGGCAAAATCGGCATTGAACATATCGCCGGTACGCAGCCAGCTCGTCACGCTCGCGTAGCGCTTGTCGGCACAATAGGCCTTGTTGTAGCGGATGGCGCGACCAATCTGGCGCGATTTAAAGTTATAGCCAAACGCCGCCCCCGCCGAGACGCCCACCATATGATCGCAGGTCAGGCCATGCTCCATCCAAACATCGAGCACACCCGCCGTATACATACCGCGATAGCCGCCTCCTTCAAGCGCCAGCCCCACCGTATGCGTCGTATTTGGCTGTGTCATGCGACCATCTCCGTCCCTGCGTTTTAAAACGGGACAAGTATACCCGTCAACATATATCGTCTCAGTCGCATTTTCATCGAACATCGCATCGTCGTGTTACCGCTTGGCAAATAATTGTCACCCATAGTATGGGCACCCCTATATATTTTTGTACTGTTGTTTATACTACTCAGCAGTTATCAACAGCGAACATTAGCCGGCAAAGTAACCCAACAACGCAGCAAGGCGGAGGCCTGGATACACGCAATACGCTGAGCAACGACGCGTGTACACAACGAGCTCGCCCGACGCAATCCGCCCCGACCTCAGAAAGCCGCTTAGAACATGGATACTGTCAGCAATTACACCGAAACGCTCGAAAAGACCATCCGTGACCTTCTCGAGCGTCAGAATGATCTGATTAGGACCGCCTTTACCGACCAGCTCACCGGTCTTGGCAACCGTGGCGGTTTTACCAAGTCTCTCGAAGAGATCTGGGGGCAGGGCACGCCGGTCACTATGGCGTTTATCGATATCGATAACCTTAAGCACTGCAACGATGTCTTTGGGCACGACGAGGGTAACCGCTACATCATGCAGGTGAGCCTGTACCTTAAGCTCTACATCAAGGTTGGCGAGGCGGCGTTTCGCCTGGGTGGCGACGAGTTTGCCGTGCTCTCCACCATCTCGACCGAGGATGACCTTGCCGAGCGCCTGGAGCATTGCCGCTCGGTGCTCCTCAAAAACAACGACGCCGAGATGCCCCATTCGTTTAGCTATGGCGTGTCGCATGCCAATCCCAAACTGGGCGAAACCCAAAACCGCATGACGAAGGACGCCGACCATCGCATGTATGACTACAAGCTGCGCAATGCCATACATCTCGATCGCCGCAACATCAGTCAAGTCCACGCAGATGACTTTGAGATTAATGACCGCGTTTTTGACGCCTTCTCGATGCTCGATGAGGGACGCTACTTCTTTATCGAAAACCTTGATAAGAACCGCACGCTCTGGTCGCAGGGAGCGCTGCGCGATTTTGGACTTCCCTCGGAGCACATCGATGACTGCCGCAATTACTGGAAGACACGCGTGCACCCCGATGACCTCGAAGCATATACCCAAGACATCTACCAGGTCTTTTATGGCTCTAAACGCTATCGCGTTATGCAATATCGCGTACGCAACGCCGAAGGCGATTACGTGCTTTGTCGCGTTCGGGGCTATCGCATCGACGGAAACGGAAATACGCCCTCGCTTTATGTCGGCGAACTCGTTAACCACTCCCTCGTTGAAACGGTCGATCCCGCCACGGGACTCGGCACCCAACGCATGCTGGTCAACGCCATCGACGGCTGCCGTCGCGATAACCATCAGACGGGCCTGATCGCCGTGCGCGTTCGCGGTACGACGCAGCTCAATGAGCACTATGGGGCTGACGCCGTTGACGCTATGCTCTCCGAATATGCCGGTCGTATGCTCTCGCTCACCCGCGGCAGAAGCCGTGTGTTCCGCTCGCGCAGCGTACAGTTTGTCGTACTTACCGATGGTCTGGACCGCGACGCCTTCGATTGCCTCGCACGCGATTTGGAGCGCGTCATCTCGGCCCCCGTCCAAATTGCCGACGATACCATTACCCCTACCTGCCTGGTTGTTCCCGTCTATTACGAACGCCTGGTCAACCAAGCACCGGCCGTCTTGGACGAACTCGATCGTCGATTACGCGCCATCAACGGGCCGTTTCAGAACAAGAGCCTCTCCATACCCGAAATCGACCGCAAGGGCGCTGTTGCCGAGCGCATTGACCCGCTCACCGGCCTCTACCGCCCCAGTGAGTTTATGCGGCGCGCCAATGCCTTCTTGGCAACAGTGCGCGACGGCGCCTGGTGCATTGCCACGGTCGACATGGGACACATG
The DNA here is from genome assembly GCA_937937635.1 of uncultured Collinsella sp. GTDB lineage: Bacteria > Actinomycetota > Coriobacteriia > Coriobacteriales > Coriobacteriaceae > Collinsella. The sequence continues at coordinate 7,737 of CALDCF010000035.1, read as the reverse complement.
CGCCTCTTTAACGAATGGCACGGGCAGGCCGAAGGCGACCGCGTACTTGCAGATGTGGGAACAGTGCTCAAGGACATCGAAAATGCAGGGCTTGGCGTTGCGGGCTATTGGGGTCAGGACGACTTTTGTATCCTCGCTCCCTTTGAACACGATGCCATACATCGAATTTACGCTCGCGTGCGCGAGGCAGTCGCCAAGCATGATGACGGTGTGGGCTTTTGGCCATCCATGGGCGTCTACCCTATCAACCCCCACGAGGAAATCACCATCGACGCGCAGGCAAAGGCCATGTTTGCCAACCGACGCGCCAAAAAGGACTTTAAGGATCGCATCGCCGTCTTTAGCCCCGAGGACTACAAGCACGAGGTCGCATTTCACCATACGCTGACCGAGTTCCAGTACGCCCTCTCCAACGAGTGCATCACCTACCATCTGCAGCCTCAGGTCGACATGGAAACAGGCGAGATCATCGGAGCCGAGGCACTCACACGCTGGATCGACAAGGACGGCTCCCTCATTCCGCCCAACTCCTTTATTCCGGCGCTCGAGGAAAGCGGCTTTGTGGTGACGCTCGACAAATACGTTTGGCAGGGCGTTGCCATCTGGCTGCGCATGCGCCTCGACCAGGGGCTTCGCGTGGTTCCGATTTCGCTCAACGTATCGCGCGTGGATATCCTTGCCTGTGATGTCGCCGAACATATGGGGTCGCTCGCCGACCAGTACAACCTGCCGCCCGAACTCATGCGCATCGAGATTACCGAGACCGCCTATACCGGAGAGTCCGAGGCCGTGGACAGGCTGACGGCCGAGCTGCACACCCGAGGGTTCTCGACCTACATGGACGATTTCGGCACCGGCCAGTCCACGCTCGCCATGCTCAAGAGCGTCAACGTCGACGTCATTAAGCTCGACCGAACCTTTGTGCCCGCCGGAAAAGCCGACGAACGCAGCACGCAGATCGTGTCATCGATGCTGGGTATGGCGCAGTCGCTCCATCTGCCCGTTGTGATTGAAGGCGTCGAGACGGAAGGCCAGGCTCAGCTGCTGCGCCAGATGGGCGCCCGCTTCGCGCAGGGCTTCCTCTACTATCGCCCCATGCCGGCGGCAGAGTTTGAGGCGCTGCTCGATGGCAAAATCACCGATTGATGCATACACGCGTAATGCAATGCCGTTGGAGGACATGTTTGTCCCCTTCGGCTAACTTAAATCCTCAATTCTCATCGATTTGGGGATATGATACAGACCATTGTTTCGCCCAAGGAGGTTATTCATCATGAACGAGTCATATCACTTGGGCGAGCAATCGATTGTCGCCTATCTACAGAGACTTGCAAGCGGCGTTTCCGCCGCCGAGCTCGACGTCGCCGCACTGCCTACCGAGCTCCGCGCCATCGGCGAGCAGCTGCAAAAGACCCACGCCATCCTGCAACAAGAGCGCCAGCTGCTCGAACGCAGCGCCCATATCGACCCGCTCACCAATCTGGGCAACCGCGGCGGGCTCGACCGTCACGTCGATCAGCTCTGGCGCAACGGCGACCCCTTTACCTGCGCCTATATTGACATCGACCACCTTAAACACTGCAACGATATATTCGGCCACGCCGAGGGCAATCGCTACATCCTGCGCACCTGCCGTTCACTCTCCGAAACCATGGAGCACGACGAGTTGCTGTTCCGCATTGGCGGAGACGAGTTCGTGCTCATCTCACCCACGACAAGCGAGACGGAACTTGAGCAGCGCCTGGAGCAGGTGCGCACCAATCTGATCGAGGCAACCTCGGACGGCAAGGCGCCCATGATCGCCAGCTTTAGCTTTGGCTGTTCAAGCGTTAACCCGCTTGCCGGCGACACGCGTCGTCAGATGACGATGGATGCCGACCGCAAGATGTATCGCTATAAACTCATGCATCGCGTGCAGCAACCAGAAGGCGACGGCGCGCAGCAACACCCCGTCGCGGACCATCTTCCGTGCAACGACCGCGTGTTCCAGGCAATCTCCATGAGCTCCGAGACACGCTACCCGTTCATCCTCAACCTCGATACCGGCGAATCGCAATGGTCGGTCAATGCCGTGCGCGATTTTGACCTGCCTTCCCAGCATCCCTTTAACTCGGTCGATATGTGGCTCGCTCGCGTTCACCCCGAAGAACGTGACAACGTACGCTCCGAGCTCAATATGATCCTGAACGGCGAGTGGCACTTCCACTACATGCAGTACCGCGTGATGGACGCCAGCGGAAAGTACGTGCTCTGCGACTGCACGGGCTACCGTTTAGATGGCACCGACACCGAGCCGAACATGTACGTCGGAACTATCATCAACAGAAGCCTTGCAGACACGACCGATTCCGTGACCGGTCTTGGCGACGTGCACGCCCTGATCAACGCTATCGGCGAGATGCGCCGTGTGGCACGCGAGGCAGGCTTTATCGCCATTAAGATCGATGACGTCGGCGACGTTAACGCCCGCTTTGGGTTTGATGCGGGCGATCGAGTGCTTGCCGAAAGTGCCGCCTGCCTTGTGGAATGCTCACGCGGCAAGGGCCGCCTGTTCCGCTCTACGGGCACCACGTTCGTTGCGCTCTACGACAACTTGGGGCCCGACGAGGTTGATGAGATTGCCGAGGAAATTGAGCGCTTCTTGGGCTCCCCCGTGCTCTTTGGCTCGTTTGAGTATCAGCCACCCATCCGCGTAGCGACGCTTCATCTGGACAACGTCGACCGCCAGCCTGTCTCGATTCTGACCGAGCTCAACGTGTTGCTCGAGGAAGCCGTGCAGGTGCCGGGCACCAAACTGAAGTAGCACCATGGGAGGCGGCACGAGACGGTAGGCAGCCACATCCCGCCGCACGCCATCTCCCCCATCGTGCGATAATCCTCTGCAGAAGTCACCGACAAGCAGAGGGAGATTGTGATGAAGGTTCTTTTAGTTAACGGCAGTCCCAAGGCAAACGGCAACACCGCCACGGCACTTGCCGAGGTCGCCAAGCAGCTCAACGCCGAGGGCATCGATACCGAGGTTTTCCAGCTGGGCGCCAAGCCTATTCGCGATTGCATTGGCTGTGGCCAGTGCGGCAAGCTCGATTGCCGCTGCACCTTTGACGACGACGTGGTGAACGAGCTGATCGCTGCCGCCGAGCAGGCAGATGGCTTTGTCTTTGGCTCCCCCGTCTACTATGCGCATCCCAGCGGACGCATCCTCTCGGCTCTCGACCGCGCATTCTATGCTGGCAGCAAGGCCTTTGCGCACAAGCCGGGTGCCGCGGTCGCCGTCGCCCGTCGCGGCGGCACGTCGACCACCTTCGATGTGCTCAACAAGTACTTCACCATCAACCAGATGCCCGTGGTGGCCTCCACGTACTGGAACAACGTCTTTGGTGCCATGCCTGGCGAGGCCGCCCAGGACGCCGAGGGCCTTGCCACCATGCGAAACATCGGCAAGAACATGGCCTGGCTCCTTCGTTGCATCGAAGCAGGAAAGGTCGCCGGCATCGAAGCCCCCGAAGCCAATCGCGCCAGGACCAACTTCATTCGTTAGAACGGCGGAACATTATATGAACGTGCAAATTTTTGGCACCAAGAAGTCCTTCGACACCAAGAAGGCCCAGCGCTATTTTAAGGAGCGCCGCATTAAGGTGCAGTTTATCGACCTTAAGGAAAAGGAGATGAGCAAGGGCGAGCTCACGAGCGTGATGCAGGCGGTCGGCGGCATCGACAAGCTGCTCAACCCCAAAGCCAAGGACGAGGAGACGCTCGCGCTCATCCAGCACCTCACCCCTAGCCAGCGCTTCGACAAGTTGCTCGAAAACCAGCAGGTTCTAGCCGAGCCCATCGTGCGCAACGGCAAAAAGGCCACCGTCGGTTATTGCCCCGATGTATGGGGAGCCTGGGAGTAGCCTGTGTTATTTGCCGGCGCGTGGGTATAAGAGCAGGCGTTTGGCATAAGATTCAACTGTAAGCCATGTCTAACAAAGGAGGGCACATGCCCAACAAACCCGTAAAGATCATCATGCTTACCGGATACCTCGGTGCCGGCAAGACCACGCTGCTCAACCACATCCTCGCTAACGACGGCGGTATCCGCGCCGCCGTGATCGTCAACGATATCGGCGAGATCAACGTCGATGCCAGCCTCATCGCTGACGGCGGCCTTTCCGAGACCGACGACCTCATCCCGCTCACCAACGGTTGCATCTGCTGTACGCTTTCGGACGACCTAGCCAACCAGCTGCAGGGCATAGCCGATTCGGGCAACTTCGATTACATCATCATCGAGGCCTCGGGCATTTGCGAGCCTATCCCCATCGCCTACACCATCTCGAGCTTCTGCGACGAGGCCAAGGTGGGCGGCGAGCCCAAGCTTGCGCTCGATAACATCGTGGCCGTGGTCGACTGCGCCCGCATGTACGACGAGTTCAACGGCGGCCGCGACCTGCTAGCCGAGGATATCGACGAGGACGACATCGAGAGCCTGCTCATCCAGCAAATCGAGTTTTGCTCCACGCTCATCCTCAACAAGACCGACACCGTCACGCCCGAGCAGATCGCCGAGCTCAAGGCCATCGTGCGCAGCCTGCAGAAGGACGCCGTGATTGTCGAGGCTCAAAACGGCGAGGTCCCCATGGAGGAGCTGCTCGACACCGACCGCTTCGACTTTATGCGCGCCTACAACTCCGCCGCTTGGATCGAGGCCATGGAGCATCCCGAGGAGCACGACGACCCCGAGGTGCTCGAGTACGACATCGAGACCTTTGTATACTCGCGCCGCAAGCCGTTTGACCTGCAGAAGTTTACCGACTTTGTTGAGCAGGAGTGGCCCGACGAGGTCATCCGCGTCAAGGGCCCGCTGTGGCAGACCGGCGATCCGGACATGTGCTACATGTTTGAGCAGGCCGGTCACCAGATGCGCCTGATGGAGAACGGCTTGTTCGTTGACTCCGCGCCCGAGGGCGAGAAGCAGAAGATCATCGACGAGAACCCCGAAATCATGCAGATTTGGGACGACGAGACGGGCGACCGCATGACGAGCCTGTGCATCATCGGCCGTCACATGGACAAGGATGCGCTCATCGCCTCCCTCGATGCCTGCCTGACTGACTGGCACCGCGCCTAGGTTTATCCAAGCGGGCATTTTTCCGCCTACGTAACCGCCAAACCACCACGAAGGTACCTGTCCCCTTCGTGGTGGTTTTTCGTTCTGAGCCAAGGAGATTCATGTTCAATATCGTGCTGTATGCGCCCGAGATTCCCGCCAATACGGGCAACATCGGCCGAACCTGCGTGGTCACCGGCGCCCGCCTGCATCTGGTGGAGCCGCTGGGCTTTTCGCTCGACGACAAGACGGTGCGTCGTGCCGGCCTGGGCTACTGGCAAAGCTTGGACGTAACGACATATGCCGGCTGGGAGGACTTCCTTGCCCGCAACGGGCTCTCCCCCGCCGATGAGCGTCTGCACCTGCTGACCAAAAAGGCTCGTCGCACCTATGCGCAGAGCACCTATCGCGATGGCGACTTCCTGGTCTTTGGCAGCGAAAGCTCAGGCATTCCCGAGGAGCTGCTCGCCGCGGCGCCCGAACGCTGCGAGCGCATCCCGATGCTGCGCGATTGCGACTCGCTCGAAAACGCCGACGCCTGGGAGGCCCACGAGGAGTCGCTCGGGCATACCGAGGACAGCCACGAAGCCATCCTGCAGCAGGACATCTGCGGCAACTTCGTCAATCCCGACGACTATCGCATCAGCGCGCTCAACCTCTCCAACAGCGCCGCCATCGTCCTCTACGAAGCCCTGCGCCAAACAGGCTTTCCGGGAATGTGACAAAGGCACAGTCCCTTTGTCACATTCGACAGCTGGCGATTCACGTCAGAATTCAACTTCAAATACAAACGACTGCCGGAGTTCTCGCTTGGCTTGACTTGTCAGGCTCGAATTCGCCCTTATACTCAGCTTGCTGCATGCCTCATCGATAGCCATAGCAAGCGATACGGACATGGTCATGGTCGTCTCACTTTTCAATTCAACCCGATAGCTCTTCGCCTTGTTTTTATCCTCTCCACCGCATCTCGTTTCGATTAACAAGAGAATATCTGAGTCATGGGCATACCAATGGAGCTCAGGACGCTGCGGGGCCATGTCGCCCTCGAATTCCTGTGTAAACAGGATTTTCTTCTCGTTTCTCGTTGAATCGCTCAAGGAGCCGTCGATTCGAACCGAGCCCTTCTTTCCCGCCTTGGCGTTTCCCTTAACCTGGTGGCCTCGCCGAGTTTCCTCGTACTCCGTCACCTCCAGCTTGCAGCGCTTTGCGCCAAGCATGAATGCAATCCGCCTCAGCTCGGCCATCTTGTCTTGTTGCATGGTTGCGAAATAAGAATCAAGATCAACAAAGCGAGACCGATCAAAAGCATCTATGTAATAGGTGGAATAGAGAGATGGTTTAGGGTAGAAAGACAGCTCGCTATCCCCGATTGCCTCGCGGTACAAATTGAAAATCTGCGTACCCTTAACAGTATCCAGCCAACCAATAGCATCCCTACACACGTCGATGCCCCGACGCTCATTTCCGTCAACGATTCGAATCATGTTCGGCAAATGGAATGAAGGGCTCTGATAGGCCTCTTTGGTTACCGGTCTGTACCTATTGAGTTGTTGTTGGTATGCCCAATCGTTGACGGCATCACCGATATCTGCAGCGGCTCCCGCCGCGCCATCGGCCGCATCCGCAATGGCCGCTAAGGCGTCATCGGCCATCGGAGCTGCGGCACGCATTGCATCATCGGCAACTTTCTGTACGGTTGCGATCGCACCCGCTACCGCATTTCCGGCACCACCGACCAATCCAGCAGCGACCTTACGGATATCAAAGCTCTGCTTATGTCGTAGCTGTCCCCCTCTTTCGACGACAATATCCAGATCATCCTTATCCTCCATGGTGGCCTCCTATTTTCGATAGTCAAAATCAACCGTATATTCATCGCCGAACGCCGAGTTGAACATCGCACGAATATTTACTTCAGCGTTCACCCGAGCCTCTTCGAGCAACTTGCCATCCTTGATGGCCTCGCTTTCGCTCCGTTTCTTGCACTGTGCTTCAAACGCCGTGACGTCTTTGACCTCAATGGGGTTGAGAATGTTGTTACGCTCCTCGAGAGCACCCGACTTATTCATATCTGGCGTATTCGAGATTACATAAGGCTCATCCATCGTAATTGTCAGCTCTTTCTTGTTCGTATGTATCTCTGCTGTCTCAAGATTCACACCCGCCTTAATGGTTCCCACATAGCGGTACCAAAAGCTGTTTTCCGTAAACGGAATATCAAACCAATCGAAGAATCTCTTAGTATCCGTCACCTTATCGACAATCGCATAGTTCTGCGATGCGGAAACCATCTCGTTCTGGGATGCAATGCGCTCAAACACGACCGACGGGGAGAGCGTATTGGGGGTAGCTTCTTTCGCGCCTGCGGCTTTGCCGTTGTTAAAGATGGTAATAAATAGTACAGCCACAATCACCCCGCCAAGAGCCAAGCCCGCGAGGAATACCTTGGGTTTCGTCAGAATTCTCCCGAGCTTCGCTTTCAGCGCCCCCATGCCTTCTTCTATCTCATCCATCCCCTATTCCTTTCTAACCCCTGCTATTTAAAACTGCCGAAGGTTATGTCTCGTGCCTAAATTGTCGTTTTTAGCATATCTTTTCAGCATGTCTTTAGACGAGGGCAGTTGTTTGCAATCCGAAATGATACA
>CALDCF010000034.1 GCA_937937635.1 uncultured Collinsella sp. | reverse complement strand
GCCCGCCGTAGGTGAGTTCGTCGATAGCGACCTGGTACACATCGCGCGAGCGCGCAGGATCGCAGCTGATCGGCGAGTCATCGTCGAGCATGCCATCGATCATGGACCAGGCATCGGCCTCGCTCATGGCATCCGCAGCGCGAGCGATGGTGGGAACGCCATCGTCGGCACGACGGCGCTGGAAGGCACCGGTCAGGCCGGAGAAAACCGAAGAGGGCTGCGCGGCGTTTGCCTGAACGGCAGGAGCCGCAGTAGCAACGCCCTGAGGGGCAGCCCACTGCTGTTGAGCGGGTATCGAGGCGGTCTGGAACTCATTTTGATGCTGATTGACGTTCGCAGCGCCACCCATGGCGTCGGGCTGGAACAGGCGCTCGGCATGCTGCGCGCGATATTCAGAAATGCCGAGCGAGGCGGCATAGATACCCACGCCCGCCACCGCACCCACGGCAAAGGGAACAGCGCCCGCGACGACCGTCTCGTTCACCGACGAAAACGGCAGCGTGGCAGCATACATCACCACGGGAGCGGCAAGGCCGATTCCGCAGGAAAGTCCAGCAAGGACTGCTCGTTGTGTTGCATCAGAAGAAGCCATGAGCTCTCCCCATCTTCCAGCACCAAAATCGCATCATTCAGTTGGCTGCGCGAGAGAAGATGAAGCGGGGCTATGCCCCAAAGCAACGGTATATGGTTCGTTTCATCTGCGTTTTCCGTCGCGAAGCTTAACAGCTATTATGCGAAACCCCCTTGGGGAATGCAAGCGACGAAGCGGGATTAAAACGGGAAAATCGCTGCTTGCCGGTCGTGAGGTCAATAATCGTTGGCGAGCGGCTATACGAAAAGAGCCAGGATCTAAACCCCGGCCCTTCTGGCGTAACTATGGTTGTTGTCGTGTTCGGCAGGCGACCTAGAATGTCTGCTCGTAGTCGCTGTGCTTTTTGGCCGAACGCACCAGGAACTCCTGGTTGGTATTGGTGCCCTTGAGACCCTTGATAAACGACGCGGCCGCGCGCTCGGTATTGTTCATGCCGGCGAGGATGCGGCGCAGACCAAAGACAAACGGGCGCATCTGCTCGTCGACCAGCAGGTCCTCGTTGCGCGTGCCGGAGGCAACGGGATCGATGGCCGGGAAGATACGGCGGTCGGCCAGGTCGCGGTCGAGCTTGAGCTCCATATTGCCGGTACCCTTGAACTCCTCAAAGATGACCTCGTCCATCTTGGAGCCGGTATCGATGAGGGCGGAGGCCAGGATGGTGAGCGAGCCGCCGTTCTCGATGTTGCGGGCAGCACCCAGGAAGCGCTTGGGCGGATACAGAGCCGCCGAATCGACGCCGCCCGACAGGATACGGCCCGAGGCGGGCGCGGCCAAGTTGTAGGCGCGAGCAAGGCGCGTGATGGAGTCGAGCACCACCACGACGTCGCCACCCAGCTCCACGATGCGTTTGGCACGCTCGATCACGAGCTCTGCCACGCGAGTATGGTTGTCGGCTGGCATATCGAAGGTCGAGGCCACGACCTCGCCCTTGATGGAGCGCTGCATGTCAGTGACCTCTTCGGGGCGTTCGTCGACGAGCAGGCAGATGAGGTGCACCTCGGGGTTGTTGATCGAGATAGACTGGCAGATCTTCTTGAGGATCGTGGTCTTGCCGGCTTTTGGCGGAGACACGATCAGGCCACGCTGGCCCTTACCGATCGGCGACACGATATCGATAGCGCGACCGGTGATGGAATCCTTACCGTGCTCCATACGCAGCGGCTCGTTGGGATAGACCGGGGTAAGATCGCCAAACTTGGGGCGGTTACGGGCCTGCTCGGGATCAAGGCCGTTGACGGTCGTGATTTTGGCAAGGCCGGCGCGCTTGTCGCCGCCGCGCGAGGGACGAAGCGAGCCCTCGATCACGTCGCCCGTGCGCAGACGCGCGGAGCGGATGAGGTATGCGGGAACAAAGGCGTCGTCGCCGGACTTCATGTAGCCGTGGGCATGGATGATGCCGGAGCTGTCCGGGCGAATCTGCAGAATGCCCTTGATGTCACGGAAGCCCTCGGCCCTCGCGGCGGTGGTGTAGATTTCCTCGACGAGCTCGGCCTTCTTCTTGCCGGTCGTCTCGATCTCGAACTCCTTGGCCTTTTCGCGCAGCTCGGCGACCTTCATGGCCGCGAGCTCCTCGCGCGAAAGCGTAGGCTCGGTCGGGGCGGCGTTGCGCTCCTTGTTGCGTTGCTTGCGATCGCGCTGACGGTTGCGGCGGTCGTTGTTGCGCTCGTCTTTGCGCTCGTTGCGCTCGTCGTTGCGCTTGTGCTGACGACGGTTGGGACGGGCGTTCTCGTCGGTCTCGGCGGTCGTGGCGCCCTCGGCGTTGTTCGAGGCCTCGCTGTCAGACTTGCCATCGATGGCGGAACCGGCATCGGCATCGACCTGATGCTCGGCAGCCTTGGCCTTTGCGGACTTTTTGCGCGTGCGCTTGGGTTTCTCGGTTGCTGGTTGATCGGCGCTCTCGGTCTCGGGAACGACGTCAGAGGTCGCCTCGG
>CALDCF010000033.1 GCA_937937635.1 uncultured Collinsella sp. | reverse complement strand
CGCCGCTGACCGGTGGACGGCACCGAGCCGTCATCGAAACTGAAGAAGGGGGAGGCCTCGCGGCCTCCCCCTTTTTTGTATCTCGGGCAATTTGTCTCACATAGTAGCTGTGTTTTATAACCCTCGTTTGTCGCATCTTCTGTGAACGGGCTACAATAACTTAGTCTGTGCGATATGGAGGTGAACATGGCTGAAGCTGGTATCGGCGTTGATATCGTCGAGATTTCCCGCATGAAATCAATTCTTGAAAAGACGCCGTCGTTTGCTCGGCGTGTGTTTACCGAAGAAGAGCGTGCGTATTGCGATGCATCATCGCGTCCCGCTGCTCACTATGCGAGCCGCTTTGCTTCGCGCGAGGCGGTGCTTAAAGCTCTTGGCACGGGTTTTAGTCAAGGCGTGGGTCGCAAGGATGTTTCGGTAACGCGTGATAAACTCGGCAAACCGAAGGCTCTGCTTTCTGGTCGTGCTCTCGAAATCGCCCAGGATTTGGGTGTTGTCGAGGTCGCTCTTTCTATTACCCTTACGGGTGACTTGGCTGTCGCTAATGCCATTGCAATCACCGAGGATGCTCGACCTAAGCCTAAGGAAGAAAAAGTGAGCAACAAGAAACGCGTTGCGCAGACATTTAAAGAGGCTCGCTCTGTTTTAGATGAGCTTGAGCAGCTGCAGAATTCAGCATTGACGGAGCACCTGGGCGATGCTTCGCAAGATACGCTAGGAGCATAGATGAAACCGGTTTTGAGTACCGAAGAAGTCGTTCGTCTCGAGGATATCATCGAACGCGAAGGGACTTCGAAGGCCGAGCTTATGGAGCTAGCGGGTGAGTTTGCCGCCAACGAGGTCTTGAAGCTCAATCCCGATCGGGTTCTCGTTCTGGTCGGTTTTGGTAATAATGGCGGCGACGGTTGGGTTGCCGCCGATATCCTGAGCCACAAGGGTGTGGACGTGGATATCGTTTCTCCGGTTGAGCCGGATGAGATTCCTGCTGCTCTGGCACGTCATGTTGCTCGTCGAACTGCCGGCCGCGATGTGCACGTTTGCGTCGGTCCCTCGCGTGACGAACTCGAGGTTTTGATCGATAAGGCCGATGTTGTTGTCGATGCCATTTTTGGTACCGGTTTCCACGGGAATCTGCGTGCGCCGTTCTCCATTTGGATTCCTACGGTCAATGAATGCGCCGATTGTGTCGTATCCATTGATGTCCCCTCGGGCCTGAATGCCGAGACGGGCGTTGTTGATGACGACTGCATTCGTGCCGAGCGCACGGTGACGATGATTGCGCCCAAGATTGGTCTGTATAGCGCTGATGGCCCTGAGTATGCTGGCGATTTGATCTGCGGCAATCTTTACGACCGTCTTGACGAAGTCATCGATGATGTTGACCACGCCGCCGAGATTGTCGAGCCCGGTGACTTAGTTGATTACTTTGCTCCGCTACCATCGAATATCGATAAGTATTCCCGTGGCTCTGTGCTTATTGTCGCCGGATCGGCGCAATATCCTGGTGCTGCCATTATGGCGGCCAAGTCTGCGGCTCGCGCGGGTGCTGGTTACGTGGCAGTCGCGGCTCCTGACGCCTGTGCCAATCTCATTCGCATGGCACTTCCTTCGATTCCCGTCTTTGCTATTCCGTCTGATTCGCGCGGCTCCTTTGGCGCCGCTGCGCGCATGACGGTGTGCGAGATCGCAAAGAAGTACAGCTGCGTGCTGTGCGGTCCCGGTATGACGACGTCTGCTGGCGCTATGCAGGTGGTTTCGGGCTTGCTCGAGCTTGATGTACCGCTAATTTTGGACGCCGATGCACTCAACTGCCTTGCTAAGATTGCCATTGACGGTATTGATAGTAACCCCGAGATGTATCGCCGCGAGCAGCCGTTGGTTATGACGCCGCACTATCGTGAGCTTTCGCGCCTGGTTGCCGGTGACGAGGTGAACGACCTTGGTACCGCGATTGCGGCCGCGCAGAAGGTTGTCTGGGCTGCAGGCTCCGACAATCTGGTGGTCATAGCCAAGGGGCCGACGACGGCTATCTGTGGCGTTGAGCGCGTGCTGCTGCCACTCTCGGGTCCGGCTTCTCTGGCAACTGCCGGTTCTGGTGATGTTCTCGCGGGTATTTTGGCCGGCACGCTTGCCACCATGCGCGACGAGATGGATCGTTGGGAGCTGCTGTATTCGTACGCCGTCGCACTTCACAGCTACGCCGGTTTTGCTGCGGCGACGGAGTATGGTGAGAAGAGCGTTATCGCGACCGATCTTATCGACTTGATCGGTCCTGCCATGGAGCTGGCGGCAAAGGATGCGCTCGAAGATCTGGGAATCATGGACGAAGGGTCGGATGACTAATCATGAATAAAGCCGATTTGACGCGCTGGTCCTGGGTCGAGATCGACCGCGGGGCGCTCCGTCGCAACACGAGGGCCTATAAGAACTTGTTGAATCCGCGTCAGCGCCTGTGCTGCGTGGTCAAGGCCGATGCTTATGGTCATGGAGCTGTTGAGTGTGCCAAGATCATGTATTCGGCCGGTGCCGACATGTTTGCCGTGGCGACGGTCAACGAGGGCGTTGGGCTCCGTCAGGGCGGGATTACTAAGCCCATCCTGATTCTAAGTGAGCCGCCTATCGAGGCTATTCCTGCATTGCTCGAGTTCGATATCATGCCCTCGGTCTATACGTCTGACTTTGCTCTTGCGTATGGCGAATGCGCCGTCGCGGCGGGCAAGGTGGGCAAGTACCATCTTGCCATCGAGACGGGCATGAATCGTATCGGCGTTCACTACACACAGGTGCTCGACTTTGTCCGCGGCATCAGTTTCCATCGCGGTATTCAGTGCGACGGCGTATTTACGCACTTTGCCACGGCCGATGAACCTTCGGGTTGGGACTACAAGCTGCAGTGCCAGCGTTTTACCGAGGCCGTTCAGGCCATTAAGGACGCAGGTTTTGAATGCGGTATCGTGCATTGTGCCAATACGCCATCCTCGATGCTCGATTCTTCAATGCACTTTGACATGATTCGTGCCGGCATCGGTTTGTATGGTCTGCAGCCATGTGAGCTGAGTGGTCGCGTGATGCAGCTTGATCCCGTCATGAGCGTCCACGCGCGTGTGACGCGCGTGGCGCATCCTGCGATGGGCGAGGGCGTGGGCTACGGCTTTACCTACCGCGTACCGCGCACGCGCGTTCAGATCTGCACCCTTCCGATCGGTTATGCCGATGGCCTTTCGCGTACGCTTTCCAATCGTATGGACGTGCTGTATCGCGGCGAGCGTGTGCGTCAGGTGGGCAATATCTGCATGGACCAGTTTATGGTCGCCATTCAGTCCAACCCGGCGCATGAGATTCCCGAGGCCGAGTATGGTGACGAGATGATCATTGTCGGCCGCGATGGAGATGCCGAGATTACCATGGACGAGATGGCGCGCCTACGCGGCACGATTAACTACGAGGTCGCTTGCGGCTTTGGTATGCGTCTCGACAAGGTCTACGTGTAGGAGTCGCTATGGGCGTCATGCACATTCCCGGCCATAGCCATCAGGCGCCGCGTGAGGTCGCACTCGAGGAGATCGAGGCCGTTCTGGGCGATTGTCACCTTTGCCAGCTTTACCAGTCGCGCCATAACATCGTGTTTGGCGTGGGAAACCCCCACGCTCGCGTGATGTTTATTGGCGAGGCGCCGGGCCGCAATGAGGATTTGCGGGGCGAGCCCTTTGTGGGGGCGGCAGGCGAGGACCTCAACGGCATTTTGTCGCTGGCGGGGCTCAAACGCGAAGACGTCTACATTGCCAACGTGCTTAAGTGCCGCCCGCCGGGAAACCGCAATCCGCGTCCCGAGGAAGTGCTGGCTTGCTCGCCGTTTTTGCGTGAGCAGATTCGAAGCATCTGGCCCGATATTATTGTGACGCTCGGCAACCCCGCGACGCACTTTGTGCTAAAGACCGAGATTGGCATTACTAAGCTGCGCGGCAGGTTCCACCAGATGGGGCATTTTGTGGTAATGCCCACGTTCCATCCGGCAGCAGCGCTGCGCAATCCGGCGTGGCAGGAGCTGCTGGAGGAAGACTTTAAGATGCTGGGCGACTATCTGGAGCGACATCCCGCGCCAGAGGACGCCTCGGAATAATAAGGAGCATGTATGTCCCTGGAGCGCCTGGGGGTAGGTACTTACAAAACGACTTGCGCTGCCGATACGGAGTACTTTGGCGAGCTAATTGCACCGTGCCTTGAGGACGGCGATGTGCTCATCCTGACCGGTGGCCTGGGAGTGGGCAAAACTCACTTTACCAAGGGCGTCTCGCGCGGGCTGGGCGATGGGCATATGGTTACGAGCCCTACGTTCGCGCTCATGGCCGTTCACGATCAAGGTCGTATTCCGCTGTTTCACTTTGATCTATACCGCCTGGAGCATGCCTACGAGCTCGAGGATACGGGCATTTTCGATGTGCTGGGCTATGAGGGTGCTTGCCTGCTGGAATGGGGCGAACAATTCCAGGACGAGCTGACGGATGAGTATCTTTCGGTGACGCTCAGGCGTGATGAGGGCGACAGCGACGTGCGAACGATAACGCTCGAGGCGCACGGTGACCGCGCAATGGAGCTTTCCCATTTGATTGATAAGGCTGTACAAGATGAGCTTGCATAACGACAACGCGCTGGTGGTGGCGCTCGATACCTCGACCGACATGCTTGCCTGCGCGGCAAGCTGGATTGATGGGCAGACGGGTGAGACGAAGCTCGTGAGTGGCGACCACATGTGTCGCCGTCACGCCAACGTTGAGCTCGTGAATACCGTTGATGGCGTGCTGGCTCAAGCCGGTCTGGATCGCAGCGATGTTGGTTGCTACGTGGTCGGCCGCGGCCCGGGGTCGTTTACGGGTGTGCGCATCGGCATCTCCACTGCCAAGGGCCTCGCGCGCGGTGCCAATGTTCCGCTGCTGGGCGTGTCGACGCTCGACGCTTGCGCTTGGACGGCGTGGAAGGCTGGCGTGCGCGGCAAGCTTGGTATCTTGGCCGATGCTATGCGCGGTGAGGTATATCCGGCGCTGTATATGCTGGTCGATGAGGGCCCCGAGCGTCAATTTGAGCGCGAACACGTGGTCAAGGCCGCCGTGGCGCTCGATGAGTGGCGCCGAGCAGCGGACTGGGACCAGGTTCAGCTGACCGGTGACGGTCTTGTGCGCTATGGCAAGCTGCTGGGTGAGGACGAGACCGCCCGCTGCGTGGAGCGCGACCTGTGGTGGCCTTCGGGCGAGGGCTTGCTGCTCGCGCACGCTGCGGGTGACGGCGATCCGGCTCGCGTCCTGCCGATTTACACGCGCCTTTCGGATGCCGAGGAAAACGAGCGCAAGCGTCTTGGTCTTGCCGAGAGTGCGCAGAGCGAAATAACGGGCGTTGCCGATGAGCTCGCCGGTCGTCATCTGCAGTTCCGTCCCATGGGCGCGGCGGATGCCGAGGGCGCGAGCGCGCTGGAGGCTGCCTGCTTTGAAGGTGCCGGACACGAGGCGTGGACGCCGGGCATGTTCCTGTCCGAACTGGGCGAGGACGTCGCTGCGCCGCGTAGTTGGTGGGTGGCACACGACGACGGCAAGCTGCTGGGCCTTGCCGGCGGTATGGTCGTGGACGGTGATGTACAGATTCTGGATGTCGCCGTCGACCCGGCACATCGCCGTGAGGGCATTGCCCGCAAGCTGCTGTCGCATGTGAGCTATGATGCCCAGATGCTCGGCTGCACCACGGCTTCGCTCGAGGTCGAGGACGGCAACGAGGGAGCGATCGCGCTTTACAACGCTTTGGGCTTTACCGAGGCTGGCCGTCGCCGCGGCTACTATGGTGCCGGCAAGGACGCCATCGTCATGACGGCCCCTCTTCCCCTGGTGCTTCCGGTCGACAATGCTTCGCCCGAGCCGACGGCGGCAGAGCAGCGCGTATGGCCGCTGCCTGCGCCTGGGCGCTCCGAGGGGGAGCGTGCCGAAATTGAGCGCCGCCGCCTAGTGCTCGCTATCGAGAGCTCCTGCGACGAGACGGCCGTGGCGATTATCGATGCGGATGGCAATATGCTGGCCAACCAGGTGTCAACACAGATTGATTTTCACGCCCGCTTTGGCGGCGTGGTGCCCGAGATTGCCTCGCGCAAACACGTTGAGGTGATTGTGAGTGTCGTGGATGCGGCGCTCGAGGATGCCGCAGCATCGCTTGGTCTTGAGGGTGGAGCCATCGCGCCGAGCGAACTCGCTGCTGTTGGCGTGACACAGGGTCCGGGCCTGGTGGGTGCTCTGGTAGTGGGCGTCGCCTTCGCCAAGGGCTTTGCCTATGCCGCCGGTAAACCGCTCGTGTGCGTCAACCATCTGGAGGGCCATCTGTTCGCCAACCTGCTGGCGCAGCCCGATCTCAGGCCGCCGTTTATCTTCACGCTCGTCTCGGGCGGTCATACCATGCTCGTGCACGTGAAGGCATGGGGCGACTACGAGGTACTTGGTGAGACACTCGACGATGCTGTGGGCGAGGCCTTCGACAAGGTAGCCAAGGCGTTGGGTCTGGGCTATCCCGGTGGCCCCATCATCTCCAAGCTGGCCGAGACGGGCAATCCCAAGGCGATTGACTTCCCCCGTGCGCTTAACAGCAGGGGAGACTATCGTTTCTCGCTTTCGGGTCTTAAAACGGCCGTGACGCTCTACATCGAGCAGGAGACCAAGGCCGGGCGCACGATTCACCTGCCCGATCTGGCGGCTTCGTTTGAGGCAGCTGTCTTTGACGTGCAGTACAAGAAGGCCAAAAACGCCCTGCATGCCACCGGATGCAAGGAATACTGCATCGGCGGCGGCGTCTCGGCCAACCCGCATCTGCGCGAGATGATGATTAAGAAGCTTGGGCGTCAGGGGATCCGCGTAACGGTGCCGCCTTTGTCTGCCTGTACCGATAACGCAGCCATGATCGCGGAGGTCGCTCGCCGTAAATTCGACCGAGGTGAAATCTCGCCGTTCGACGTCGACGCCGATCCAAACATGACGCTGTAGCTGGTACGGCGCGGTCCCCGGACGGAGGGGCCGGATATAAGGTTTCCTGCTCTACAGTCCTGCGCAAGACGAAGGCCACATTAAGTGGCCTTCTTTGCGTGCGGAACTCGCGATAAACCTTATATCCGGCCCCTCCGTCCGGGGACCTTTCTGTATCGATATAGCTTCTGAGCTGGATCGGTGTCGACAACGTCCAGCAAGGTTAACAAGCCAGCGTCGAATTTCCGGTGTGCTTTAGCTGAAAGAAAAGATGGCATGCGGAGCTTTGCTCCGCATTTGGGATGGGGGCCCCTCGGGAGCGAGCGGGCGTATACAAGGTTTATCGCGAGTTCCGCACGAGCCGGAGAGCACTTAATGTGCTCTCCGTGCGAGCAGGACTGTAGAGCAGGAAACCTTGTATACGCCCGCTCGCTCCCGAGGGGTATCTCTCATGCAAAAACTTTTGTTGGGTAAAGTCCGAGGTCAGTGGCGTTTTATACCGAGAATTTCAAAAAAGTTGAAAATTCATTACAAATTTGCGTTGACTTTAGGTAACTAAAGTTTCATACTCCTTTTCAACCACTGGGGGATGTGAACACGCACGGATCGTTCGCATCATGATTGAAGAGGATTTCTTAGACATGTTCACGCATCAGCTAAACATTATCAGCGTAGTAATTATCTGATGCGGGTTAGCACATACAGCTAGCCCGTACGATAACGGGCGGCTGATGAAGATGAGGGCCGTCGAGCGCAACCGACGGCCCTCATTTTTTATGTCTGGGAAGTTCTTTTTAGAGGAGGAAATGTAATGAACGGAGTTTTGCTCATGGTTGTGGCCGCGGCGGTGCTCGCCTGCGGCTATCTGGGCTATGGCCGCTGGCTGGCCAACAAGTGGGGCGTTGACAAGGATGCCCTCACGCCGGCCAAGCGCATGAAGGACGGCAACAGCTTCTCGCCCGTCTCCGCCTTTACCGCGTTCTCGCACCAGTTCAGCTCGATCTGCGGTGCCGGCCCTGTCACGGGTACGATCGTCGCCATGGCCTTTGGCTGGCTGCCCGTCGTGCTCTGGGTCCTCGTCGGCGGCATCTTCTTTGGCGCCGTCCACGACTTTGGTGCTCTGTACGCTTCGATGAAGAACAACGGCAAGTCGCTCGCTCAGCTCATCGAAAAGTACATCGGCAAGACCGGCCGTCGCCTGTTCCTGCTGTTCTGCTGGCTGTTCTGCATCATCGTCATCGCCGCCTTCACTGACATGGTCTGCAAGACGTTCATGTTCACCCCGGCCGTTGACGCTTCTGGCGCCGCTACCGGTGCCATCGACTTCACCAAGTCCTATGCCGCTGGCTGCGCTGGCACCATCTCCATCCTGTTCACCTTCGTCGCTATCGCCTTTGGTTGGGCCCAGAAGAAGTTCAACCTCACCGGCGCTGCCGAGTTCGTCACCGGCGTGGTCCTCATGGTTCTCATGTTCGCCGTCGGTATGCAGTTCCCGGTCTACCTGGATAAGTTCCAGTGGTTCGCCGTCGTCATGGTCTACCTGGTCTTCGCTGGCGCTATGCCCATCCAGATGCTCAAGACCCCGCGTGACTACCTCACTTCCATCATGATGATTGTCATGATCGTTTGCGCTGTCCTTGGCATCGTCGTCCTGGGCGTCAACGGTCAGGCCACCATCACCGCTCCGGTCTTCACCGGCTTCTCCACTGCCTCCGGCATGATGTTCCCGGTCCTGTTCGTTTCCGTCGCTTGCGGTGCTCTCTCCGGTTTCCACAGCCTCGTTTCTTCTGGTACCTCCTCCAAGCAGGTCGAGAAGGAGCAGGACGCCGTCAAGGTCGGTTATGGCGCCATGATCGTCGAGTCCTTCGTCGGCATCCTTGCCATCATTGTCGCCGGCATCATGTTCTCCGATATGAACACCGCCGGTACTGGCGCCCTCAACGCCGGTGTCGCTTCCACCCCGTTCCAGATCTTCGCCGCTGGCATCTCCCGCGGTATGCAGGCCTTCGGTGTTGACGGCACGCTCGCTACCGTCTTTATGACCATGAACGTTTCCGCTCTGGCCCTGACCTCGCTCGATGCCGTCGCCCGCATCGCCCGCACCTCGTTCTCCGAGTTCTTTGCCCAGACCAACGACGCCCTGGCCATCGAGTCCAAGGCCGGCTACATGAAGGTTCTCGGCAACCCCTGGTTCGCCACGGTCGTCACCCTGCTTCCCGGTCTCGCCCTTGCCTTTGGTGGCTATGCCAACATCTGGCCGCTCTTTGGTGCTTCCAACCAGCTGCTCGGCGGTATGACCATGATCACCCTCGCCGTGTTCTGCAAGTGCACCGGCCGCAAGGGCTGGATGCTCTACGTGCCCGTCGTCTTCCTGCTCTGCTGCACCTT
Organism: uncultured Collinsella sp.; assembly: GCA_937937635.1. Lineage (GTDB taxonomy): Bacteria > Actinomycetota > Coriobacteriia > Coriobacteriales > Coriobacteriaceae > Collinsella. The sequence continues at coordinate 3,712 of CALDCF010000033.1, read as the reverse complement.
CACCTCGCTGGTCCAGAGCGCCATGGGCTGCATGACCGCTGTCCAGGCTTACGGCTTCTTCGGCACCATCCCGGCTACCGCCACCACGGCCGCCGTCTCCGTCGCCGCCACCAAGGGCCTGCAGCTCGTTTTCGCCGTCCTGCTGATGGTCCTGGGCCTCATCGTCGCCGTCAACTGCCTCAAGGAGTTCTTCGGCAAGGAGGCCGGCTCCATGCCCGACGAGGAGCCCGAGTGGTCCGAGATGGGCAAGGCCGAGTACGGTCGCGCCGCTGCCGCTGAAGCTCCTGCCGACGCCGAGGCCGCCAAGGCCTAGTCGGTCGGACGGGTTGAATCTCCCATCTATTTGACTCGGAAAGACCGGGTCCGCAATCAAGCGGACCCGGTCTTTTTTCTTGTGAGAACAGGTGGTGCAAGGGCGTTCTCGCAGATGTTTTGCGTGGATAGGCTCGTGCGTTGTACCATATAGACGTATATGTGTGCATATGAAAGGGGCCCCGTGGCCAAGACGGTATATTCCGATAATCAAAACAATGTCGATGCTCTGGCTGAGCGTCTGAGCAGCCAGACATCGCTTTCTGCCGAGCGCGCCAAGCTGGTTGCCTACGACCTGCTCTGCCGCAAGGCGCTCAAGATTAAGTCGAGCGCGCTGGCGCAGATTTTCCGCTCCGTCGATAAGGAATGCGACACCAAGGCGATGCGCGATGAGCTTATCGCGGCAAATATCGTGACCAAGATCGAGGGCAGCGGCATTAACGGGCGCCCGGCGTTCTATACCATCAATGCCGAGATCCGCGATGCCCAGGAGCAGCCTGCCGAGTCCGTCGAAGATTTTGTCGTCGAGGATTTCGCTGACGTGCCTGCTGTGGAAGAAGTTGCTCCGCGTGAGCATGTCGATACCGATGAGTTGCTCGATGAGAACGTCGTGCGTGCCTTTACGGCCAAGGCAGGACGCGGCGGTTTTGGCGGGGGCGGCAAGCGCGATGCACAGCGCCGCGCCCAGCAGGAGCGCTTCCGTCGCGCCGTTGCTCGAAAGGGCGAGACGGATGCCGAGGCTGTTGAGACCGAGGTTGCTGCCGAGTCGCAGAGGCCCGCGAAGGAGCAAAAGCCCGTGGAGGCCCAGGAGCCCCAGCGTCGCCGTGGTGCCCACTTTAAGGCTGCGCAGCAGGATGTCGCGCATGAGGTTGAAGAGCCTTCCGAGGCTGCAGACGATGTTGAGGAGTCTGCCAAGAAGGCTCCGGGTTCATGCCGTCCCGGGCGTGGTTTTGCGAGGCGCGCGTATCCCGTAAGGCGTCAGGAGAAGGGCGAGCCGGCTTCGACCGCTCAGGCCGAGAAGGCCGAACAAACCGAGAAAACCGTTGAGCCGGCGGCTCGCGAGCAGCAACCTTCCGAGTCGCAGCCTGCGGCTGACACTGAGGTCAAAGCTCAACAGACCGCTGATAAGCAGGCTGGGGAGAGCGCCTCAGGCAAGCCCCGCCGTCGTCGTCACCGCGGCGGTCGTGGCTCAAATGCCGAGGCCGCGGCCGAGAAGACAGCGACACAAAACGGAGATGAGAAGGCCGAGACTCCGGTGGATCAGGTCAAGCGCCAGCCGGCGAAGGAGGCCAAGTCCGATCGTCCGCAAAAGCGCTCGTCTGCGCCCAAGCAGGAACGTAATACCCGGGCAGATTCCAAGCGTAAGCCTCATGCACAGGCTGAGCCTGCCGCGGCTGATAGTGCTACCCAGCAGCCCGAGTCGGCCGTCCACGGCGAGGTATCGGCGTTTGCCCTTGCCCGCGTTTTGGGCAGGCAGCTGCTCAAAGTTGTCCCTACGCCTACGGCGCTCTCTAAGATCAAGGAGCAGCAGACTCAAATTGTTAAGGTCGAGGGCAAGGACGGCAAAAAGGCGCCGCAGCGCACTCAGCACAACGAGATGTCCAACCGCAAGATTGCCGAGGAAATCGCAATCATCCAGGCTTGGATCGAGCAAAACCGAGGTGCCGATACGCCGGTTGCCTCGCGCCGCCAGCGTGCCTACCAGATTTTTAACGATGAGAAGGCCTTTGACGGCAAGCACGGCGAGCGCCTAATTCGGCGTATGACCGAAAAGGGCATCAGCATGCAGGCGATTAAGGTCGCCCCCAACCGCCCCGTTCACTTTACGGGTTTCTTTACGCTGGGCGCCGATAAGCCGTTCATTATGGTCGAGAACCTGGACACCTACGACGAGATCGTCAGGCTGCTGCGTGGCCGCAAGCACGCCAAGCTCTTTGGCATCAAGGTGGGCGGCGTGATTTTTGGCGGCGGATGCAAGGCGAGCGTCTCGCATGCCCTGGACGATTATCTGGCTGAGATCGGCTATCGCTTTAACTACGTCTACTACGTGGGCGATATCGACCGCGAGGGCGCGCGCATCGTCGAGCAGGCTCGCAATGCCAATGTGGTTGAGATTCGCCTGCATGCCGGCATGTACCGCGCCATGCTCGCCGAGCATAAGCGTCGCGTGAAGGCCGGCGGCGAGTGCGAGCCCGCGGCTGCCAACCAGGGCGTGCCGCAGAACTTGGCGGCGACGATCAAGGATCTGCCCATGGTCACGCGCGTGCAGTTCCGCAATGTGCTGCGCGAGGGCGGGCGCATTCCGCAGGAGATTCTGATGACCGCCGACTATCGGGATGGCGACTCGGGAAGCTTCGACCGCATGCTGAACAATTAGATTCCGCCGTTCTACCGAACGGCGGTCCTCTCGACGCTGCGAGGGTCCCTGGCACGGCAATCTGACGTTCAACTTCGGCGGCGCGACCAGAAGGTCAGCGCCGCCTTGTTTCACGTCACCTTGCCATACCAGGGCCCCTCTCGCTGTCACGTCCAAAACATCGAGGTTAGTGGCCTTCTTTGCGTGCGGAACTCGCGATAAACCTAAGCCGGTGTCCCCGCTCTCCCGGGGGCTGTCGTGGCTTGGCCGTTGCACGCGGCTCGCTTTTCGGAACGGGGCTGACGGACACGTTCCGAAATCTACCACCGTCGCTGTGCAGGGTGTCTATAAAGAGCCGTGGCCAAAAAACATCAAATATGAGTACTGATACTCTTTTAGTAGCAGTAATTTTGACCACATTTAAGGTGATTTGACGTGTCGATCGAGCAGATAAGCTGCCGTATCTCCTCAAGTGTTCATTAAAGGAAGACCTTGATGCGAATAAATCTCATTAAGATCTTCTTTTATTAACGAAAATAATGTAGCTACAACGGTAACAGTACTCATATTTGCCGTTTTTTGGCCACAGTCCTTCGGAGGGTCCTCGAAAATAGTCCCGAGCCGGCACTTGGGGACGTTCCTATAATGCCGGCACTTAGGAGCGTCCCCAAGTGCCGGCAGCGCGTCTGCCTGCGGCGGCCGCGCCCCGCTGCGTCGCTTCGCATCCTTGCGGGTTCGGATTCCTCCGCTTGGCGGCGTTGGCTCGATTTGCTTGACGTGAGGGGCTCTTGGCTGGTGTGGGACGGAGGGATTCCGCGTCCGCCTGGTCGGCGGCCGCGCCCCGCTGCGTCGCTTCGCTCCTTGCGTGCTGCGCTGGAAAACGCTTCGCGTTTCCTCAGCTCCGCACCCTTGCGGGTTCGAATTCCTCCGCTTGCCCACAAGAAAGCGCCCTGGGCCGTTATGGGCTTAGGGCGCTCAGTTTTAATGGCTGGGACGGAGGGATTCCGCGTCCGCCTGGTCGGCGGCCGCGCCCCGCTGCGTCGC
>CALDCF010000032.1 GCA_937937635.1 uncultured Collinsella sp. | reverse complement strand
TAAATTGCTTTTGCTGGGCGCTCTCGGCGCTTTGCGGACGCTGGAGCTCAACACCTAGATCCTGCTCGAGCCATTGAATCGCCTGGGGAATGCCGTGGACAAACGTCTGGACGAGCTCGGGGTCGGCAACGCCGCCGCCAACGGTCTGGATGGTGTCGATGAGGTCTTGTTCGTCGTCTTCGTTAACGGGTCCGATAAGCCCCAAGCCCCAGGTACCCGGGAAGAAGCTCGATCCGCTCATGGTCTTGCCGGCGCTCGCTACGGTAACGGTTAAGCCCGCGCGTGCCGCCTCGATGGCGGCGCAGAGGCCCGCAATGCCAGATCCAATTACCAGTACATCAGTCGATTCCATGGGATTCCTTTCTCGTTCGCGCATTGTCGCATGGGCGTTCGGCAAATGTATCGCAAAGATTGGATAAATCGGTAAAGGGCGAATATGGCGCGTGGACGTTAGGGCTGCTTGGCGGCTCCTGCTCATCGCACTTCACGTTCCATCAGAACTGATATATCGGATCACGAATGCTTTGTGGCGACAAAAAAGAGCCGCCACCCGGGTGGGTAGCGGCTCTAAAGCTCAACTATATGAGCATCGCGCGGGCGCGATTAGGCCTTGAGGGCCTCCTCGACGGCGACGGCGCAGGCGACGGTGGCACCGACCATGGGGTTGTTGCCCATGCCGATGAGACCCATCATGTCGACGTGCGCAGGCACGGAGGAAGAACCGGCGAACTGGGCGTCGGAGTGCATACGGCCCATGGTGTCGGTCATGCCGTAAGAGGCAGGGCCGGCGCCCATGTTGTCCGGGTGCAGGGTACGGCCAGTGCCGCCACCAGAAGCGACGGAGAAGTACTTCTTGCCAGCCTCGATGCGCTCCTTCTTGTAGGTGCCAGCGACGGGGTGCTGGAAGCGCGTGGGGTTGGTGGAGTTACCGGTGATCGAGATGTCGACGTTCTCGTGCCACATGATGGCAACGCCCTCGCGGACGTCGTCGGAGCCGTAGCAGTTAACGGCAGCGCGGGGACCATCGGAGTAGGGGATGGTCTCGACGACCTTGAGCTCGCCCGTGTAGTAGTCGAACTGGGTCTTCACATAGGTGAAGCCGTTGATGCGGGCGATGATCTGGGCGGCGTCCTTGCCCAGACCGTTAAGGATGACGCGCAGCGGCTTCTTGCGAGCCTTGTTGGCGTTCAGAGCCAGGCCGATAGCGCCCTCAGCGGCAGCGAAGGACTCGTGGCCGGCCAGGAAGGCGAAGCACTCGGTGTCGTCGGAGAGTAGCATAGCGCCCAGGTTGCCGTGGCCCAGACCGACCTTGCGGTCCTCGGCGACGGAGCCGGGAACGGTGAAGGCCTGGATGCCCTCGCCGATGATGGCGGCAGCCTCAGAAGCGGTCTTGGCGCCACGCTTGACAGCGAGAGCGCAGCCGAGGGTGTAGGCCCACTCGGCGTTCTGGAAGGCGATGGACTGGGTGTTGTTGACGATCTCACGCGGGTTGAAGCCCTTGTCGGTGCAGATCTGCAGAGCTTCCTCGAGGGAGGCGATGCCGTTGTCGGCGAGGCACTTGTTGATCTTGTCAGCGCGGCGCTCGTAACCTTCGAACGTAACAGTCATAGTTATTTCCCTCCCTTTCTACTCGTGAACCGGGAACACGCTGGCGACGGAGTGAGTCTCCTCGTCGGTGCGCGGGTCGATGTACTTGGCAGCGTTGTCCCACTGACCATAGTGGCCCATAGCGCCAGCGATGGCCTCCTCGGGGGTCTTGCCGGCCTTGACGGCGTCGGTGAACTTGCCGAGGTTCAGGAACTCGAATGCGATGATCTCGTTCTTGTCGTTGAGAGCCATGCGGGTGACGTAGCCCTGAGCGAGCTCGAGGTAACGAGCGCCCTTGGCCTTGGTGCCGAACATGGTGCCGACCTGAGAGCGAAGGCCCTTGCCGAGGTCGTCGAGGGAGGCGCCCACGGGCAGGCCGCCCTCGGAGAACGCGGTCTGGCTGCGGCCGTAAACGATCTGCAGGAAGATCTCGCGCATAGCAACGTTGATGGCGTCGCAGACGAGGTCGGTGTTGAGGGCCTCGAGGATGGTCTTACCGGGAAGGATCTCGGAAGCCATGGCGGCAGAGTGGGTCATGCCCGAGCAGCCGATGGTCTCAACGAGGGCCTCCTCGATGATGCCGTCCTTGACGTTCAGCGTGAGCTTGCAGGCGCCCTGCTGAGGTGCGCACCAACCCACACCGTGCGTAAGACCGGAGATGTCGGAAATCTCCTTAGCCTGGACCCACTTGCCCTCCTCGGGGATGGGTGCGGGGCCGTGGTATGCACCCTTGGCAACGGGGCACATGTTCTCCACTTCCTGTGAGTACTGCATGCCTCTCCTCTCTATCGTGTTGGCGTCCCGTCTGGGGGTCGTGGCTGGCGATTGCCGGGCGACCCTTCGAAAGGGACATGACATGCAGCCCCTATAATACCGCGAAATGCACGGAATATTCGGCGAACGGCTCAGTTTTCGTAGCGAGAAGTCCGGAAGTTTTAATTGAAACGGTTTAACTATATGTTCTGTGGTCGCGAACTTCCGTAGAGGGGGTTCGTCTTGGGCAAGCTTTTGGTCAGCTCTTGTATGCGTTGCGGGGTCTGACCTGTTGCAACGGTGCCGTTCGCCGCCCGTTTACTGCCTTTGGCCGCGCGAGTGTATTGTTTTGCGTGAATGTTTTGATGGCACGCTTCAATCGTGCTGTATTGGATGGCAATCAGATCCCGGCGAAGGGAGCGCCATGCAGCGCGTTTGGAGAACGGTTACCGGCTTTTACCAAGTCTGTGCCCGCGGTGTGGGCAAGCAGCTCATCTTTGAGGGCGATGAAGACCGGTGGGAGTTTTTGGAGCTGATGCGCGAGTGCTGCCGCGAGGCGGGCGTGACGGTTATCGCCTGGTGCCTTATGGGCAATCACGTGCATCTGGTACTTGCAGATTACGAGGACGCGATGAGCGCGGCGATGCACCGGCTGCTTTTGACGTACGCGCGGCGGTTCAATAAACGCACGGGGCGCACGGGTCATCTGTTCCAGAACCGTTTTGACCGGCGCTCGCTCGATACCGACCGTTATCTAATGGCTGCCATTCGCTATGTTCACGCTAATCCGCAGGAGGCGGGTATCGCCCTGATCGAGCGTTATCCCTGGAGCAGCTTTGCCGAGTATCTGAGAGCGTATGACAACGATACGACGAGGGGATTTTCGGACCCTTCTTGTGTGCTCGAGCTCTTTGAGTCTGCCAAGGGGTTTCTGGATTATTCTCTGTCGATGCCCGATGGTTCCGATCCGGTGATTCACGATATGGATGAGACGGAGTGGGAGCGGCGTGCGTTTGCCGACAAGATGACGAAGCGCCTGGGTGTGCCGCTCAACGAACTCAAGACCGTAGCACCCTCGCGGCGAGACGGAATCATTTTCGCCCTGCACGATGGCGGCTACACGGTGCGCGAGATCGAACGGTATACGGGAATCAGCAAGAGTACCGTCTCTCGTATCGTGCGCGCTTATGCGCGGGTGAATGCTCAGGCTGAGGGCTCGGAATAGAAAATGGCCGAACCACTCTTGTCAAGCGATTCGGCCAACAAAATTCTTAAGATTTGGGACAAATACTACTGATTATTTTGTCCCGTGAGCATGCCGTCGAGGGTGCGCCAGGCGAGCTCGGCGCACTTGACGCGGGCGGGCATGTGCGAGATGTCTTGGAGCTGGGCGGCTTCGTCCAGGTCTTCCAGGTCCTCCTCGGAGAGCTGCTCGCCGCGGATCATGGCGAGGAAGAGCTCTGCCAAGCGGCGAGCTTCCTCGACGGTCTCGCCGGTGATGAGGTCGGCCATGATGTCGGCACTGGCCTGGCTGATGGCGCAACCGTGGCCGGTAAAGGAGGCCTCCTCGATCACGTTGTTCTCGACGCGTAGCTGCAAGGTGAGCTCGTCGCCGCAGCTGGGGTTGATGCCTTCGTGCTCGTGCGTGGGGGCGTCCATCTCGTACTTGTAGTCAGGGTGCGAGTTGTGCTCCATAAACGTGGTGGAGGTGTACAGATTACCCATTGAACGTGCTCCAAACGTGATGCAGGCCGGCGATGAACTTGTCGATATCGGCCTTGTCGTTGTAGAAGGCCACGCTGGCGCGGCAGCAGGCGAGGTTCTCGACGCCCAGCCAGGTGAGCAGCGGCTGCGCGCAGTGGTGACCGGCGCGGATGCAGACGCCGTCCATGTCCATGATGCTCGCGACATCGTGCGGGTGGATGCCCTTGACATTAAAGCTCACGACGCCGTGGTGGTTATCCCAATAGATTGAGCCGATGATCTGGACAAAGTCGAGCTGCATGAGCTCGCCCATCAGGTAGTGGACGAGTGCCTGCTCGCGTGCCTGGATATTTTCGTAGCCCACCGTGTTGACGAGGTAGTCGAGGGCGGCGCCTGTGGCGAAGATGCCGGCGGCGTCCTGCGTGCCGGCCTCGAACTTCTCGGGGACGGGAGCCCAGACGGCGTCCTGCTCAGTAACCGAGTCGATCATCTCACCGCCGGTAAGCATGGGCGGCATGGCGTTGAGCAGGTCCATCTTGCCCCACAGCACGCCGATGCCCATGGGGCCCATGGCCTTGTGCGCACTAAAGGCAAAGAAGTCGGCGCCCAGGTCGGCCACATCGACCGGCATGTGCGGCAGCGACTGAGCGCCGTCGACGACCAGGTAGCCGCCGTACTTGTGCACGAGTTTGCCGAGGTTCTTGACCGGGTTCTCGACGCCCAGCACGTTGGAGACCTGTCCCACGGCTAGGATCTTGGTCTTGGGACCCACCTTGGCAAGAACCTCCTCGGTGGTGAGCTGGCCGGTCTTGGTGGGGTAGAGGTAGACGAGCTTGGCGCCGGTCTCGCGGCAGACCTGCTGCCACGGAATCAGGTTGGAGTGGTGCTCCATGATGGTGATGACGACCTCGTCGCCCGGTTCGAGCACTGTGGGCGCAAAGCTCTTGGCGACCAGGTTGAGCGACTCGCTCGTGTTGCGGGTGAAGACGATCTCGTTGGCGTTGGGGGCGCCGATGAGGTCAGCGATCTGCTGGCGGACCTTCGCGATGGCGTCGGTGGCCTCGACGGACAGCGAGTACAGGCCGCGCAGGGGGTTGGCGTTCATGCGCTGGTAGAAGTCGCGTTCGGCGTCGAGCACACAGGCAGGGCGCTGCGCGGTGGCGGCGCTATCGAGGAAAGCGATCTCGGGATGCTGCTGGAACAGCGGGAACTGGCCCTTGTAGGGGTTGGTCTCGATGTCCACGGTGGGCCAGCCGCGCGAAGCCTCGTCGCTGGCGTCGAGCTCCATGGGCTCGGGGGCAGTACAGGTGTCGCATTTAACGTGCTCGGTGTCGATCATGCGAGCTCCTCTTCAAAGTTGTCGATCAGGTTGTTGCCTAGGCGGACGACGGCGGCGCGGGTGCGCTCGTCGGTGGCGGAAAGCGCGGCGTCCTCCAGCTTGGCGCGGATGAACAGGTCCTCGGCGGCGTTTTGGTCAAGGCCACGGCAGGCGAGGTAGAACAGCTGCTCGTCGCGGACGTGACCGATGGTGGCGCCGTGGTTGCCGGCGACGTCGTCCTCGTCACAGAGAATGACGGGAACGGTCTTGTTGTCGACGCCCTTGTTGGCCAAAAGCACCGTCTCGCGTTCGGTGCCGGTTGCACCCTTGCAGCCGTGCACGAGGTCGATGGTGCCACGGTAGACCTTCTTGGACGTGCCGGTCAGCACGCCGTTGGCGTCGATCTCGCACTCGGTCTTGCGACCGCGGTGGCGCAGCTCGTAGTTAAAGTCGCGCACCTGCTCGCGGGCGCCCAGGTAATCGGTATCGATGGTCACCTTGGCGGTGTCGCCCAGCAGGTCGCCGGCAAGGCCGGTGGCGCTGGCGCCGGCACCCAGGACGGTGTGCTGCACGTTGACGCGCGCGCCCTCGTCCAGGAACAGGCCGGTGTCGTCGAGTGCGATCCAGCTGTCGTCGAGTGTCTGCGTGCAGGTCACGTTGACGGTGGCGTACTCGTGGGCGCACACGCGTAGCACGGAGCCCACGACACCCTCGCCGGTAACAGGAGAGTCTAGGGCAATATGCAGGTCGAGCGTTGCCTGCGGGCGAGCGACGACGTCGATGGCGGCGATGGCCGCGGCGGCATCGACACCGCTCACACGCACGGTAACCGTGGCGTGCTGGTATGCGGGCACATCGATGACGATGCGCTTGGTAGCGTGCTCGGCCAAGTAGGCGTAGGCAGCCTCGCCCATGCCGGTTTCGAAGGCTTCAGCGGGGGAGAGCTCCTCCTCGAGCTTGATGGCGCCGGCCTGGTAGACGGAGGTGGCGGGCACGTCGAGCTCGGTCTCGGGCGTGATGCGGGCGCGGTCGGCGGCATCACCGGGGGCGGAGGCGCGGCGCTCGGGGAAGCGCTCGGCTATGGCGTTCATGGCGGTGCCAAACGCGTCGGCAGCGCCGGAAAACTGCTCGCCCAAGCCTTCGACCTCAACGGCCTCCGCGGGAGCGGCGGCAAGCTCGTCAGAGAGCTCGAGCTTGGTCTGATTCATCTTCAGCCAGCCCCAAGTGGCAGCCGGCATCGCGTTGACCTGCTCAAGGGTGGTAGCAGCGGTGTTGGTTTCCTGTTTCATTATCCGATCGCTCCTTCCATCTCGAGCTTGATCAGGTTGTTCATCTCGACGGCGTACTCCAGCGGCAGCTCCTTGGAGACCGGGTTGGCAAAGCCGTTGACGATCATGGTGCGGGCCTCTTCCTCCGAGATGCCGCGGCTCATCAGGTAGAATACCTTGTCGTCGCCGATGCGGCCGATGGTGGCCTCGTGGCCGATGTCGACGTTCTTGGCGCGGATGTCCATGGCGGGGATGGTGTCGGAGCGGCTCTGGTCGTCGAGCATGAGCGACTGGCAGCTCACGGTTGCCTTGGAACCCTCGGCCTTGGGCGTGGCCACGATGGAGCTGCGGAAGGTCTGAATGCCGCCGCTCTTGGAGATGCCCTTGGTCTCGACGGTTGCCGAGGTCTCGGGGGCGTTGAGCACGACCTTACAGCCGGTATCGAGGTTCTGCCCGGCGCCGGCAAAGGTGATGCCGGTAAAGCTCGACCGGGCGCGGCGGCCGTTGAGCACACTCATGGGGTAGAGGTAGCCCACGTGGCTGCCGAAGGAGCCACTGATCCACTCTATGTCGCCATCCTCGTCCACGCGCGCACGCTTGGTGTTGAGGTTGTACATGTTTTTGGACCAGTTCTCGATGGTCGAGTAGCGCAGGTGCGCGCGCTTGCCCACAAAGAGCTCGACGGCGCCGGCGTGGAGGTTGGCAACGTTGTACTTGGGCGCGGAGCAACCCTCGATGAAGTGCAGGTCGGCGTCGTCCTCGACGATGATGAGCGTGTGCTCAAACTGGCCGGCGCCCTTGGCGTTAAGGCGGAAGTAGCTCTGCAGCGGGAAGTCCAACTTGGTGCCCTTGGGCACGTAGACAAACGAGCCGCCCGACCATACGGCGCCGTGCAGGGCCGCAAACTTGTGGTCGGTGGGCGGGATGAGCGTCATAAACTTCTCGTGGATGAGCGGCTCCCACTGCGGGTCGTGCAGGGCCTCCTCGATGCCGGAATAGACGATACCCATCTTGGACGCGGTGTCCTGCATGTTGTGGTAGACCAGCTCGGAGTCGTACTGCGCGCCGACGCCCGCCAGGTAGCTGCGCTCGGCCTCGGGGATGCCCAGGCGCTCAAAGGTGTTCTTGATGTCGTCGGGCACCGACTCCCAGTCGTGCTTTTGGTCGGTGTTGGGCTTGACGTAGGTGACGATGTTGTCCATGTCCAGGCCCTCGATGGAGGGGCCCCACGTCGGATCGGGGAAGCGGTTGAAGATCTCGAGGGACTTGAGGCGCAGGTCGAGCATCCACTGCGGTTCGTCCTTCTTGGCGCTGATTTCGCGCACGATGTCGGGCGTGATGCCGGCGTCGAGGCGCTCGAATCCCTCCTCGCCATAGGTGAAGTCGTAGAGGCTGCGGTCGATGTCCGCGACCTCGGTGCGGTTCTTGGTCATTACGTCGCCCCTTTACGCCTGCTGCTCGGCAGCGGCGGCCTCGGCCTGGGCGCGCTGCTCGGCGGCCTCGCGCTCGAAGGTCTCAAAGCCGTTCTTGTCGATCCAGGGGATGAGCGAGGCGTCGTCCTCGCGCACGATGTGACCCTTGACCATAACGTGGACGCGGTCGACATCCAAGTGCTCCAGGATGCGCGTGTTGTGCGTGATGATGAGCATGGAGCCGTCGCAGCTCTTGCGGTAGGCGTCCATGCCGTGGCTGACGGTGGAAAGCGCGTCGACGTCCAGGCCGGAGTCGGTCTCGTCTAGGATGGCGAGCTTGGGCTGCAGCAGCAGAAGCTGGAGCATCTCGACCTTCTTTTTCTCGCCGCCCGAGAAGCCCACGCCCAGCTCACGGTTGAGGTAGGAGGTATCCATGTTAAGCTCGGCCGCGAGCTCCTTGACGCGACGTCGGAACTCCTTGCCCTTCATCTCCAGGCCGGGGCGGCCGGCGATGCTGGCGCGCAAAAAGCTCGACAGCGGCACGCCCGGGATCTCGACCGGGGCCTGGAAGCTCAGAAACAGGCCGGCGCGCGAACGCTTGTCGGTGGTGAGCTCGGTGATGTCCTGGCCGTCAAAGACGATACGTCCGTCGTTGACCGTGTAGACGGGGTCGCCCATGACCAGGTGGCCGAGGGTGGACTTGCCGGCGCCGTTGGGGCCCATCAGCACGTGGGTCTCGCCGGCGGCGACGTTGAGGTTGACGTTGTGGAGGATGGTCTTCTCGTCCACGGAGGCGGTCAGACCTTCGATGGAAAGCAGCGGATTTGCGCTCATGCTGTCCCTCTCTGTATATGGTGTACTCATAGGTGTGCTAAACCCTAGGAATCTTCTCGGAATAAAGTTACTATGGGTTCGGCGTTAGTCAAGGGAAAACCCGACTAATCCACTCGACTTTTCAAATTCTGGGACAAAATAACCTGTTGTGTTTGTCCCACTTACTTAAGATTTGGGACAAACAAACCTGGTTATGTTGTCCAAGATGCGATGGGAGGGTAGGTATGCTCATTTCTTCTAAGGGCCGCTATGCCCTCCGACTGATGATCTATATCGCGGCGCTCGGTGACGCCGAGGGCAAGATTGCTCTGCGCGAGGTTGCCGACCGCGAGCGCATTTCGCAGAAGTATCTGGAACAGCTGGTTCGTCCGCTTATGAAGGCTGGCCTGCTTAAGAGCGTGCGCGGCAAGGGCGGCGGCTACATGATGGCCAAGGATCCCTCCGAGGTGCGTGCTGGCGACATCCTGCGCGCTGTCGAGGGCAGTACTGCTCCGGTGGCGTGCGATGGTATCGACAACAGCTGCGCCCGCAGCGATCTCTGCTCGACCGTCAAATTCTGGCGTGGTCTGGACGACGTGATCGAAAAGTACGTCGACGGCGTGACGTTGGCCGACCTGGCTGCCGTCCCCGAGATTGACTTTGACATTAAGCTGTAGGTTGAGCGCAATTCCTTAAGATTTCGCGGAGGGTTGTTGCCGTTTACCGAGGGGTTGTTGTGCAACAACGGGCGAGCTGCAATACTTATTTCTATCTTTGCAAACTGCACTTTAACTACACCAATGCAGGGAGGATCTTATGCAGCCCAAGCATTCTGCTATTGTCGCGGGCCTGACGCTGGCGCTTTCGTTTGGCGCCGTTACCGCACCCGCACCCGCTGCCGCCGAGGAGCCCACGCCGGGTGTTGCCTCGGATGCCACCGATATCGATAAGGGCCTCTACACCCAGCAGTCTTTCTCGGGCGTGCTGAGGTCGGTCCAGGGTGTTTCGTTTGTCAATGTGACCGACGAGATGAAGTATTTTACCAAGTACGAGAGCCACGGCAATTATAACCAGGGTTTTTCGTATGGCGACGGCTATAACGCGCTGGGTTATTACCAGTTCGACCGCCGTTGGTCGCTCATTCCGTTTATGAAGCAGGTCTATAACTACGACTCTGCTAAGTACGGCATGCTTAAGGACGTGATTGACCGCGGTGGCGAGATTTCCAACGGAAGCAACCCCATGTATGCGAACGGCCAGCTCACCGAGCTGGGCCGCATCGCGCAGGATGCCTTCCTGGGTGCTTATAACACCGATCCGGCTGAGTTCTCGGCGCTGCAGGATGCCTATGCGTACAATTCCTACTATGCGGTGACCGAGGCGTGGCTCAAGAGTGGCCTGGGTATTGATATTTCGGGCCGTGCCGATTGCGTTAAGGGCATGGTGTGGAGCATCACCAACATGTGCGGCACCGGTGGTTGCAGGGACTTCTTCCGTTGGGCAAACCTTTCTAACAGTATGACTGATCGCGAGTTTGTGACGGCGCTTTCCAACAGTGTGGTCAATAACGTGGCGACCAAGTATTCGAGCCAGCCCCAGTATCATGAGGGCTGGAAGAATCGCTACCGCAACGAGCTGAAGGACTGCTTGGTTTATATCGCCGAGGACGAGGCCGCTGCCGCTGCGACGCCCGTGCAGCCCGAGCCTACGCCGGCGCCTGATTCGAATGACGACTCGCGTGACGATGCTAACGATGACAGGATGGATGCGCCCTCGACCGATTCTGACGGTGATGGCTCTGCTGGTGGCACTACCAACAACGGCTCTACCTCGAACGGCTCAGTTTCGAACGGCTCTGCTGCGGGCGATTCGTCTTCAAGCTCTGCCGGCAATACGGACAGCGCCGCCTCTGGTTCGACCGACGCTGATACCTCTAACTCATCCACCGGCTCGAGCGATTCGTCCGTTGGCGCCGGCTCTAACAACGGCTCCGGCTCTGACGCAACCCCTGATTCCGATGCTTCCAAGGATGACTCGAATAAGGCGCCGGACGCTCCCGCTGCTTCGCCTGACAAGAAGCCTTCTTTCTCCGTGCAGCTTGGTTCTACGCTGGGCTCTTCGCTGATGGCTGGCGTCAATAACGGCTCGACCCAGAACAAGGACAACTCTGATCAGGTTTCCACGGAAAAGACCGAAGCCGCAAAGGGCGACTCCAAGGACGAGGCTTCCGAGAAGACCGAATCCGATAAGGGTTCTAGCTCTGAGGAGAAGAGCGACAAGTCCGAACAGAAGAAGGACGAGGATAAGAAGTCTGAATCTGAGGAGAAAGACAAGAGCAAGGGCAAGACTGAGGACGGAAAGCAGCAGAGCGAGGACAGCGGTAAGGGCAACACCGATGACCAGGTCCAGGAGCAAAATGACTCCAAAACGGTGACCACCACGACCACGACGACTACAACTACCAAGTCTTCGGGCGGCAACATGCCCAAGACGGGCGATCTGATTGTGATGGCGAGCCTTGCTAGTGCAAGCTTGGCCACACTGGGCGCTACGTCTATCGTAAGTGGTAAGCATAAGCTCGATCAGCAGAAGAAGGCTTCTGGGGAGGACGGCTCGGAGGAGTAATCTTCCAGATCGTTTTCTATAAGAGTTTGGGACGGGGTCCGGTGCGGCGGCATCGGGCCCCGTTTTTGTTGTGCAACGATTTGTTATGCCCCCTCGGGGGTCTGTTGCTACCGTTGCCCGAAACGTTTGCATGTCGATATTGTTGCGCTCTACCCGCTCGCTACAATGGGCATCGTGCTGCGTTAGAAGGAGAGTTTACGGTGTCTGAACAGGCGAATTATGGTGTTGCTCATGCGTTTGGCGCACGGTTGCTCAATCACGCGGATAACGCAGCTCTGCCGGTTGATGTACACGACTTTTCCGATGCAATCAATCGGTGTTTACTCGTCGATAAGACTATGTTTATTGCCGATATATTGGACAGCGAAGCACCT
Source organism: uncultured Collinsella sp. (assembly GCA_937937635.1). Classification (GTDB taxonomy): domain Bacteria; phylum Actinomycetota; class Coriobacteriia; order Coriobacteriales; family Coriobacteriaceae; genus Collinsella. Next base: position 12,249 of record CALDCF010000032.1, on the reverse strand, counting down.
GTTGCGATTTGTTGTCGGCCCAAGGGTTTTGGCAAGAGCATGAATCTATCGATGCTCAAATGCTATTTGGAACGACCTGATCACCGGCGGCCGGATCGAAGCCCGTTCGTCGGCACCCAGATTTGGCAGGCGGACGGTGGTCGCTATCGTGATGAGTACGCGTGTTATCCGGTCATCACGCTCGACTTTTCAACTGCCGCTGCGAGGCGCGACGCTGATGCTGCGGCGGCTATTCGCAGCGCTGTCGCGCACGAGTGCGCCCGATTGCTGCCGCTGCTTGCCGCGCCTGATCTGTCAAGACGTGAGATTCGTCTTATCGAGAGGGCGACACGTGGGGTGGCTAGCGATAAGGAGATCGATGCGGCGCTTGGCGTGCTCATTAAACTGCTCCAGATAGCTTTCGATGAGCAGGTTGTTCTTCTGATAGACGACTACGACGCGGTATGTCCAAAGCGTTTGGACGCTAAGGACGACGGTAGCGTGGATTCCCTAGAGTCGCTCAGCCGAATGTTGTTCGACACCATTGCCGATGCCGGCGACTCGTTGCGATTGACGTGTCTGATGTGCGAACGCCCCGGTCATGCCGAGTTTGCGTTGTCCCAACGTGGGGTTTCCTATCGGTCGGCGACAGCGTTGTCGAGTTGGTGTGATCGATGGTTCGGTTTTTCGGACGACGAAGTCCAAGTGCTGTTGGATTGCATCGGTCGCAACGGCTGTCTGGATGACGCGCGTGAGTGGCTCGAGGGCTATCTGTTTGGTGGTTTTTATTGCTCGAGCCCGGAGCGCGTGGTGGACTACGCACATCGCGATTGCGTCGCGCCCGTTCGGGCGGATCTGTATTGTTACGCCGACCGTCTGGGCGCATGCGTCGGCGACTGGAATCTCATTCGCCTGTCCACATTGTTCGATTTGGTTGAGCCGCATGGGTTTATTGAGGCGCCAGTGCATATGCATGCCGAGGAGGTCGATGCCGCCAAGCCCGAAGATATCTGGACTGCGCTGTATCTGTCTGGATTCCTTACGACGGATATGACGGGGCATTCGGAGGACGGCGCGTGCCTTCGTTCCCTGCGTCTGCCTAATAACGAAGTGCGTCAGGCGCTTCGTCTTGTAATTCTGGAATGGTTTGAGTGCGCCGTTGAGGACGTTGGAGTTATCGACTCGTTCCATGACGGGCTGTGTCGAGGAGACGAGGACACTGTAAAGCAAGCTTTGAGCTGTGCTATCGGCGATCTGGGCATCGATGTGGGCCAATCAGATATGCCGACAGCCTATCATCTGGTGCTTCAGGGGCTCTGCTTTGGACTGCCTGGCTATTGCAATCCCAGCTCCAAGCGAAGTGGCGTCTCGGATCGCTGGGATATCCAGGTGATTCCCACCGGTCGGGTGTTTGACGTGGCCGACACGCTCGGCATGCTCGATGAGCGACCGCTCATTACGATCAACATGTTGTACGACCCTGGCGTCGATGCCCTGGGCCTGGAACTGTTGGCGGTTCAGGCGCTGCTCGACATAGAGCGCGACGGCATCGATGATATCCGCGTGCCGCGCCCCGCCGTCGGGCGCATGCGTTGGGGCTTTGGTTTTGACGGTCAGTGTGTGTCCGTGGTGTGTCAACGACTGTAGCGGCGGGCGAAAGCCCTTTACTACTCGGCGTCCTTCAGGGGCGGCATGGGCTTCCAGTTGGGATCCTTAACGATCTTGCGGGCGTCCTTCATGCCGCGGCGCAGCGCCGGAATGCCGGTCTTAAAGCATTTGTCGACTGCTGCCAGACGAATGAACTCCTTGCAGAAGGTCGCGGCATTGCCCAGACGGAACAGCACAGGGTGGTAGTCGCCGTAGATCTGCATGTAGCGTGCCAGATAACCGCGGTTGCGCATGATGTAGTAGCGGTTGGTGTCGCTCGTGGAGTTGAGCTGTCGTTTGCCGGCGATATCCCAGTTGGAGACTGCGCGGGCGCGCTTGAGCACCACGTCGGCAACAACGGCGGCGGGGAAGTGCTGGCTGGCCACGTAGCCGTAGCAGGCATCGTCGCCGTAGATAAAGAAGCGTGCGTCGGGCAGGCCAATCTTGTCGACCACGCGGCGCGAGAACATGCCGCCCTCAAAGCACAGTTGGTTCATGGTGCGGTAACCCTCGGGTCCCAAGTCCCACTTGGCGACAGGGTTGGGAATGCCGAGCGAAAGGATGAGTTGGTATTGCCAAAAGAAGGCGCCGCCGTCAAAGTCCAGGCGCGAACCCTGGATGACATCGTAGCGGTCGGTCCACTTGGCAAGACGCTCGATGCCTTCGGGAATGACGAGCACGTCGTCGTCCATCACCCAGAACCACTGGGCCCCCAGATCGTAGGCGCATTTAGTGCCAGCGGAGAAGCCGCCCGCACCGCCGCCGTTTTCGAGCTGCGGGGCGTAGATGACACGGTCGGTGCCGCCCTGCGCGTCGGGCTGCTCGGTGTCGATGCCCCACAGGCTGGCCAGGCGCTCGTTGAATGCGGTGCACATGGCCTCGGTCTCGCGCGAATTCTCGTTATCGACAATCACGATGCGCCAGGGCGTTGCCGTGAGCTCGGTCATGGAGTCGAACAGGTTGGCCAGGAGTTCCTGGCGCTTGTACGTAACGACAACGATGGCGAGCTTATCGATGGGAGCGGGAAGGGTTGAAGGCATGGGGCAATATATCCTTTCACGCGCGGCGGGCGAGCGCTGCGCGGAAGCTATCGAATACGTCCTTGGGACTGTTCTATTGTAAAGGCTCGGCGCGCCTTGACGGCAAGCTTTGAATAAAACGCAGGAACCTGCCATGGGCGAGGTGACTGCTATACGTAACATTGATGTGCTGATTACTGCTTGAGAGCACGAGCGTTTCAGCGACCGCGATTAAGCGCAAGGCTTCGATGGGTATGTTGCGTGCGGCTTTGGGCTGCATGGCGTCCTTTCGTATCGGTTTTTCCTCTGCGAGCTCCATAGATTATATAAACGCCGGCTGGCGCGCTGACCCTTTGATACCATGAAACGACAGGTATTTCCTAAGGAGCACATTTGTCTACTAACGCCTCTGGCAGCCCTATTCTGTCGCTGCTTATCCCCATTTACAATGTTCAACGCTACCTTCGCGAGTGTCTCGATTCCGCCCTGGCGCAGACTCTCAAGGATATTGAGATCATCTGCATTAACGACGGGTCGACCGACAACTCGCCGGCGATTATCCGCGAGTATATGGAGCGCGATGGGCGCGTCAAGATGATCGACAAGGCCAACAGCGGCTACGGCGACTCGATGAACCGCGGTCTGGAGATGGCGCGTGGCAAGTACGTTGGCATCTTGGAGTCCGATGACTTTATGGCGCCCGACGCACTCCAAAAGCTTGTCTCGGCCGCCGATACCAATAATGCCGACTTTGCGAAGGCGAACTTTGATTTCTACTGGTCTAAGCCCGAGGAGCGCCGTTCGCTGCACGAGATGTTTAGACCTCGGGATTGCGGCAAGCCGGTGCACCCGAGCGATACGACGCAGTTCTTTAAGCAAAAGCCATCGATTTGGTCGGCCGTGTACCGTCGCGATTTTCTTGAGCGTAACCGCATTACGTTCCTGCCGACTCCGGGAGCATCCTTTCAGGACACGTCATTTGCTTTTAAGGTGATCGCGTGCGCCGATAAGGCAGTTTACCTGCATGATGCCGTGTTGTCGTACCGCCAGGACAACGAGAATTCCTCGGTCAATTCTTCGGCTAAGGTCTTTTGCGTCAATACCGAGTATGCCGAGATTGAGCGTTGGATTCGAGAGGATTATGCCCGCGACCACGCAAGTGATGACGTCGCGCGCATGCTCAAGTTCAATCAGCTCATTAAGTACGATTCGTATATGTGGAACTACGTGCGCCTGGCGCCTAAGTTCTATAAGGAGTTCCTGGTTCAGATGGCTAAGGAATTTCAGGCGGCCTTGGACGCGGGGGAGTTTTTGCTTGACGACCTCAAGCCGTGGAAGCGCGCGAATCTCGCTGCCATCCTCAAAGATCCTGAGGGCTGGGTTGACGAGCATCCGAGTTTTGCGACGGATGGTGCCTTGGGGCGTGCTAAGTATTACGCCTCGGTTGGAGGCCCAAGCGTGGTCGCCGCCTTCCTCATCGAATCGCTGAGGGGGTAGGTCTGCATGGGAGAGGCCTCGTGTCCTAAAGCTACCATTGTCGTTCCCGTATACAACTCGGCACGCTCGATTCAGCGATGCCTCGACTCGCTGTTGGCACAGTCCGAGCGCTCGATTCAGGTCGTTTGTGTCAATGACGGATCGACTGATGATTCCCTGAGCGTCTTGCATCAAATGGCACAGACCGACGGACGTGTGCTGGTGATTGACCAGAAAAACGAGGGTGTCTCGTGCGCTCGAAACGCCGGCATCGATGCCGCCGAGGGCGAGACCGTCTTTTTTGTGGACGCCGACGATTACATCGATGCCCAGACGGTCGAGCGCGTGTTGCATGTCATGGAGTCTGCGGATGCCGAGGCCGCCGTTTTTGGCGGCGTCTGTGAACCTGCCGATGCTGCCCCCAAACGCGTCCAGCAACTCATGAGCCCCAAAGCCGGTACCTTCGGCGCCCGTGATCCCCAGCTGCTGTTCCATTCGAATGCGCAGCCCTATGCCTGCCGTGCGGCTTTTTCGCGCGAGCTGCTCAATCGCGAAGGCATTCGCTTCGCCCCCGGTTTGGCTTTGGGCGAGGACGTCGTCTTCCAATTTGCGGCTTATGCGCTTGCCCGCAGGACCGTCGTCATGCCGGACAAGTTCTACCACTACGTGATGGAGAGCGAATCGGCGACGCACGAGTTCAACAGTGCCGAGGCGCGCGCCAAAAAGCTTGACGCCCACATGAGGATGCTCGAGGAGGTCTTGGAGGACTGGGCGGCCTACGGTCTTTTGGACCTGTGTCCCGGCGAGCTGATAACTTGGTTTTTGGACCTCATTGTGTTCGACCTAGCGCGCTTGGATGCCGATGACTTCCATCGCGTGGCGGCTCGCGTCAACATGGACCTCGCGACGTTTTTGGGAACGAAGTGGGCGGATATGCCCGCTAAGGGCGCCGTTCGCCGTGTTGCCCACAAGCTCGTTGCGGCGACCTCGGGTGTTTCGATGGCAGATGCCACGCTGTTCTATCTTTCGACTCGTGGTCTCAAAGCCTGCCTGGAGCGCTTTATCTAATTCCAAGCGCTGCCGCCCGCCGCAACTCGGCTGCTAAAATAACCCTGTTACACGCTATTCAACAGGAGGTTCTCTTGCAGAACTCTGATACCCCTAAAGTTTCGCTGCTTGTCCCCATCTGCAATGTCGAACGCTACCTGCGCGAGTGCCTCGATTCCGCCGTGGCTCAGACGCTCAAGGACATCGAGATCATCTGTATCAACGACGGCTCCACCGATAGCTCGCCGGATATCATCCGCGAGTACATGGAGCGCGACTCTCGTGTAAAGATGATCGACAAGGCCAACAGCGGCTACGGCGACTCGATGAACCGCGGCCTGGAGATGGCGCGCGGTGAGTACGTGGGCATCCTTGAGTCCGACGACTTTATGTTTGAGGATTCGCTCCAAAAGCTGGTCGCCAAGGCCGATGCCGAGCATGCCGATGTGGTAAAGGGCGACTTTTACCTGTATTGGTCCACGCCCAGCGAGCGCCGTGAGCTGTTTGGGATCATCGACGAGCATATGACGGGTGCGGCGTATCGCCCCGTCGATCGCCCGGGGATCTTCTACCGCAAACCTTCCATTTGGTCGGCTATCTATCGACGCGAGTTCCTCAACGACAATCAGATTCGGTTCCTTCCCACGCCGGGTGCCTCGTATCAGGACGCGGGTTTTAACTTTAAGGTCTGGGCATGCGCCGAGCGTGCCGCGTTTATCGCGGACCCCATTTTGTGCTATCGCCAGGATAACGAGAAGAGCTCTGTTAATTCGCCCAACAAGGTGTTTTGCGTGTGCGACGAATATGCCGAGATGCAGCGCTTTTTGGATGAACGCTCCGAGCTTAAGGCTCGGCTTCAGGGCATTTTAATGCGCATGAAGGTCGATACGTACCGTTGGAATGATGAGCGCCTGGTCGATGAACTGCGCGAGCAGTTTTGGGAAAAGGCCTCTCCCGAGCTCAAGGCCGACTGGGATGCCGGTCGCTTTGACCTGTCGCTGTTCGATCCGCGTGGCGAGACCGACTTGCGCCTGATGGTCAAGTCGCCCCGCGCCTATATTGATTCGCGCTTTGGCTTTAAAAAGCCGGGCAAGATCAATACGTTTAAGCACTACTTTAAGATTGGCGGGCTGCCGCTGGTCTGGCGCGTGCTGACGTATCAGCGCACCTACGGTGATAATCCGCACCCCGATGACGTTCCGGCCGCACAGTAGGAGCGCGTGACTATGGCTACTCCCAAGATTTCCGTTGTCGTTCCCATCTACAAGGTGGAGGAGTGTCTGGCCTGGTGCCTGGACTCCCTGCTTGCACAGGATATGTCCGATTGGGAAGGCGTGCTGGTCAACGATGGTTCGCCGGATGGTTCGCGCGACATCGCCGCTGCCTATTGCGAAAAGGATACGCGCTTTAAGCTTGTCGATAAGCCCAACGGTGGTCTGTCGAGCGCGCGCAATGCGGGCATCGCTGCGTCCACGGCGCCTGTCGTTGCGTTTTTGGATTCCGACGACCGGTTTACCCCTGATGCGTGCCGCGTAATCGTCGATGCCTTTGAGCGTGAGGATTGCGACGTTCTGACTTTTGGCGCGAATCCGTATCCGTTGGAGGCGGGGTATCCGTGGCTTAACTATGTACTGAGCCCGCGCGATGTGTCGTTTGAAGGCTATAGCTCCGACCTACTGTTTAAGGAAGCATCTCGCCCCTTTGCATGGCGCACCGCCTGCAAGCGTGAGTTTTTGCGGGGTAACGGGATCGTGTTTGACGAAACCGTTAAGTATGGCGAGGACCAGGTCTTCGATTTTGCCGTGTACGGTCGTTCGCATAAGACCGCGCTTATCTCGAACAAGCTGTATGACTACCGCGTGGCGCGCAAGGGTTCGCTCATGGACACCATGCGCTACGACGACGAGACGCGACTGCTGGAGCATGTGAAGATTTACTCTGCGGTGCTGGCTGACTGGCAGCGCGACGGTCTCGATGTCCAGCATGCCGAGGACCTGGCGTACTTCCTATGCGATCTGGTGCTGTACGATGCGCTCAGGTTGCTGGGTTCGGACTGCGGCAAGGTGTTTGCTGCCGTTGCCACGGCGCTTGCCGGTTCTGCCGTGGGCAGCGATGCTGCGCCTGCACAATGCGCTCCTTCTGTTGCCGCTATGGTGCGCGCGGCGCTTGCCAGCAAGGCCCCCAATGCCCGTGTATGCAAAAAGCTCATGTTCGATTACGACGTCTTGAGGTTTGGGCGCCTGGGTGCCTGCAAACGCATGGCAGCGAACGCCCTGGGAAAGCGAGAAGTGTAGATGAGTATCAAGCGTTTGGCACTTTGCCGCAGTCAGGGCCGTCTGTTTGTGCTGCTTCGTTTTGCCGGTCAGGATGTCGCCGCGCTTATTGAGCGGGAGGGTTCTCAAGCGTTTACCCATGCGACGACGAGCGGTTCTTGTGTGCCGTCGCTGGTGCTCCCGGTCGATCATGGCCGTGTGTTGGCGCTTTGCCCTTCCGTTTCCGATTACGAGCGCGAGCTCGCCGTCTTGGTGCTTCCCTTTTTGGACAGCTCTACGATTGACGTCACATTTGCATCCGGTGGCCAAAGGTTGGGCTCCATTCGCCTCGATAGCCGCGTGGCCAAGCTGGAATCCAAGATTAACTATAAAGCAAAGCCTGCACTGTGCGCGCTTATCCGTGATACACAGCGTGGCGAATGCAGCGGTCGCTACGAGATCGATGCCATTCGCTATTTGCCGGCAGACGCCGGCGCGGTGTGGCGCTATGAGGTTACCTGGGCGGGAGACCTCCAGTGCGCACCTGAGCTCCAGATCTTCGATACGCATATGAATGCCATCGATGTCACCGTGCATGTGTTTGAGTCGCAGGTCGATGTTCTCCAGCAGAACGGATGTCGCGTCAATAAAACGTATCTGAGCGTTGAGATGCCTCAGGATATACGCGATTTTGTCGTGATTGCAACTGATCCCACGGGCCAAATCCAGGGCGGATTTTGCGCCATGGATGGCCGTCTGTACAACGGCATGGTTGACGACAGCTGGAATCGCATGAAGGATGCACGCGCGGACGACGCCGCTTATCGACGCTGGTTTGATCAACATCGCGCGAAGCCGGGTGATTTGGCGTGCCAGCGTGTCGCTTCGGCGGCATTTGTCTATAGGCCGCTCATGAGTATTGTGGTGCCGTGCTACAAGACTGATCGGGTCTACCTGCGCGAGCTGCTGGACTCGGTGCTAGCCCAGAGCTATGACAACTGGGAATTGCTGCTTATGGACGCCTCGCCTGAATGGGACGCGGTGGCCACCCTTGCGGCAGGTGCCAACGACGAGCGCATCCGTCGCATCGAGCTTCCCGGCAACGGCGGCATTGTGGTCAACACCAACGCAGGTATCGAGCAAGCGACGGGCGACTACATCGCATTTTTGGACCATGACGACATTCTGGAACCGGACGCGTTATTCCACTATGTTGCCGCGCTGAACAAGGCTGCCGAGGGCGAGCGTCCCCAGGCCCTGTTCTGTGACGAGGACATGTTCAAGAAAACGGGGGAGTGGGGTCAGCCGGTCTTTAAGACGCAGCTCAACGTCGACCTGCTCTATAGCCATAGCTGCGTGACGCATTTTCTGATGGTGGAGAAGGCGCTTATCGATCGCATTGGCACGTCCCCAGAAGACGTTGCGGGTGCCCAGGATTACGACCTGACGCTTCGCTGCCTTGCATCGGGCGCACGGTTTGAGCATATTACCCACGTGTTGTATCACTGGCGTGTGCACCCCGGCTCCACCGCCGATGGCTCTGCAGATAGCAAGCCGTATGCCATTGAAGCTGGTCGTTTGGCGCTGCAGCGCCACTTTGACTCGCTTGGCGTTCACGGAACGGTCGAGGAGACCGAGACGCCGTTTGTCTATCGCATGCGTTATGCGCTGCCGGAGTCTGCGCCGCTGGTGAGCATTGTGATTCCCACCAAGGACCACGTCGAGACGCTTGACGCCTGTGTGATGTCGATCGCCCAGAAGGCCACGTTTGCCAACTACGAGATCGTCTTGGTGGAGAACAACAGTGAAGATCCGGAGACGTTTGCGTATTACGAAACCCTGCCGGAGCGCGTGGCCGCAGTATCTGAAGGCAAAGGTAACGCACGCGTTGTGTACTGGCCGGGCGAGTTCAATTACTCCCAGATCATCAACTTTGGCGTAGAGCATGCCAAGGGCGACTATCTACTGCTGCTGAACAACGATACCGAGGTCATAAGCCCCGACTTTATCGAAGAGATGATGGGCTATCTGCAACGTCCCGATGCGGGTGTGGTGGGCGCCAAACTCTACTTTGCCGATCATCTGGTGCAACATGCTGGCATTGTGGTTGGCGTGCGTGGTGCACTTGCTCATGCCAACCAGGATTTCTCGGCAAAGCGCGAGGGCTATCTTGCCCGCGCCGTACGTCCGGGTAACTTTAGCGCCGTAACAGGTGCCTGCCAGATGGTCCGACGCGACGTATTTGAGCAGGTCGGAGGCTACAACGAGGAATTCGCCGTCGGCTTTAACGATGCGGACTTTTGCCTGCGCGTGTGGGAGGCGGGCTACCGCACCATCTTTACGCCCTATGCCGAGCTGTACCACTACGAGTTCACCTCGCGCGGCAGGGAAGAGGCCAACGAGGAAAAGCTGCACCGCTGGAAACGCGAACAGGCGCTGTTCATGCAGCGCTGGCCGGAGTACTTTGTTGGCAAGGATCCATGGCTTAACCCAAACCTCAGCTCAGAAAGCGAGTACTTTGCGCTTTAGATTGCTGAAATGTTCTTTGGGAGTTGGCTGTCTGTTGATATGAAAGACATTGAGAAATAGGGGGCTAACGAGCCTGTAATGGTGACGAGTCGTTAGCCCCTTGGGCTAGTCTTTTACAATAATTGATGGTTCTATTAGCTTAACAAAGTGCTTTTCAAATTGCGTCTTATTTTTTTGCGAGGAATAGTAGTCTTCAACGCTACCAAGCAGCTCAGTGATTAGGTCACAAATGGGTAATTCGATAATTGGATTTTCAGCGGCTATATTAATCGCTAAAGCCCTTCCGTCTCCAAAGTCTGAATTTATTAGCTGAAAGTTGACTTCGTGCCCAGATTTCAAATTTAGATCCAAATTTCCGCTGTGAACAATTGAGCAACGTATTTTATAGATGAACCTTCCGAAATCATTTCCATTTAGCATACTTTGGTCATGAATAAAAGCTGAAGTGTCAACAAATTGGTTGATCCAACGGCTGTACCGAACTCCTACTGTTTTTTCGTTTGGATACTCGACTTGAGCGCAGACGTCTGGCAGCGTGAGAGAAAAACATAGAGCTGAATAATAAGCTTTAGCATTTAGCGCTCTGCGTGCATCTTCAATGTACTCCAGCATAACGAACTCCTATAATTGTCAAAGCTATTTATTTTATTCAATTATAACGAATACGTGTCTACCATTTGGTATGGACGCATATAGCATCTCGTACAGCTATTGGACTTATAGGAGCGGCGTATGGATGGTTTGAGTATAGTGCATTTTGATATGGAGTCTATTGTTTCAAATATCGTGACTTTTCTGGAAAACTGTCAAAGTATCGGAGATTCATTGGGGCTGCCGATGGATGTAGTAAGCACCGTTTTAGATGATACGTTGGACGGCATTTCATTATTTAAGTCCGTCAAAGCGATGGCTTCAATCCCTGATCAGCTTTTTTTTAATAAGGTTGAACGCTTTCTTGTCGGACTGGACTCTGTCGATGACGAACAGCGCCGTTCGTTCTTTGCTAAGAACGAGGAGAAGTTGATCGAGGATTTTGAAACGACCTTGAATTTAATCAATAAAGTTGAAGACAGACGAAAGGTGGATTATCTAAGTAAGCTGTTCTCTGCTTTCATTGAGGAAAGCATAGGATACAACGAGTATTTGAGGCTTGCTGGTTTGGTTGCAAATACTCCTTCTACTGATTTGCAAGCGCTTTGCTCTTTAGATTTACGTGGTGACATACATCTCAATGATGTCGAGAAAGAATCTCTCGCGCAGAACGGCTGGCTGATATACTCCGGGCAAGAAGTTCTTGAATTTGATTCTTTAAGTGAGAATGACCTTCAGAAATCTGATGATCAGCTATATAAGGCCAGTAAATCTGCTGTCAGTTTTGTGAACCTGATGCGAAGCAAGACTGATAAGGGTCCTATTTAGACGGTTGATTTCCGATCTCAGTCGAACACGTTGAGCGGATAGCCCGTTCCCGCAGCTAGCTGAACGCCCCCGCGGACCCTCACGGGCCCCGGGGGCGCCGTTTTCCAAGTTGAAAGAACAGTGGAGATGTGTTTCGATGGGTCCGGTGGCCATGCTCCGGCCTTCGCCCCTCTCTGCGCACACCCGCTCTATGAGCCCCGGCGTCAGGTCGAGCCCGCCGATGGGCACGTCCTCCACGCCGCAGGCGTGCAGCAGCGCAGCTGCGTCCTCCCCGAGCATCGCCCTGAAGGCACACGCGGGCGTCGAGAAGCCGAGCGCGCCGCGGGGCTCCGAGTTCACGTGCGACATGGCGAGCGCCGGGTTCGGCCGCCGAGAGCCGGTCGAACCTGAGCCCCGCGCCCTTGGGCGGCAGCTTCCTCGGCTCGACGTGGTTTCGCCCGCGGGCGCCCTTCTGGTCGCTGCGGCGGGGGACGCAGTAGAACAGCCTCGTCTCGCCCGGCCCTCGCCGACGAGCGCGGCGATCGCGCCCTCGTCGGAGAACTCCGCGCCGTTGTCGGTGATCGATTATTGACATCACTTCGATTTAACAATGCTTGAAACCGTCTGCGACAAAAAGCATCCATTGGTCCGAAATAATACATATCGAATTTCGTATTTTCGCTACCATCTAATTGGACTGTTACTCATGGAGGGTCGTATATGAAGCGTATTTCATGTCTGCTATCTCTTGCCGTTGCTATTTTCTTTCTTGTACGTACTCCGGCGATTGCTGAAAACTCGACAACAGGAATAGTGAGGCGTGCTGAATCTGTTTCTTATGCTGCATCCTCCGACCCGTCGGCGCCCGCCCCCAGGGCGGAGGCGACCGGCGACGGCGAGGT
>CALDCF010000031.1 GCA_937937635.1 uncultured Collinsella sp. | reverse complement strand
AAGACCGCGATGGTCTTGAGGACATTGCCGCGTGTGAGGTCGTGTTCCATGGGCGGGCACTTTCTGGCTTGGTTCATTTACGTACCAGTGTAGTGAAAACCCTACAACGATTGTAGAGTCAAGGTTGGTGTTGGCGGCAGGGCGAAAAAGTCACGCTCGCGTTCATTTCTAATTGAATACGGACGTGCGCCCTGTGAGCATGGCGCCTGCACTAGCCTTGCAGAAATCGATTTCGGAGCACTTGACACCGCCGCACGGCGCGCCATAATACGTGGGTTTGCGAACAACGTTTGATGGGGGATGAACCTGCGTGCGCAATCTCAAAATACTGTTTTCCTACTTGGGGGCATACCGTCGCGATGCCATACTCGGCGTGATGTTCGTCTCGGTTGAGACCGCGCTTGAGCTGTTTATCCCGGTCATCATGGCCAACATCATCGACGTGGGCGTGCCCACGGGTGACGTCAACTACATGCTGCTGCAAGGTGCATGCATGCTGGTGTGTGCCGCGTTTTCGCTGGTGCTGGGCCTGGGTTATGCCCGCACGTCCGCTCGCGTGGCTTCGGGTCTGGGCGCCAACCTGCGCGAGGCCGAGTATCGCAAGATTCAGACGCTCGCCTTTGGCAACCTGGATAACTACGACGCCAGCTCGCTTGTCACCCGCATGACCACCGACATCACCGTCATCCAAAACGCCATCGGCAACGGCTTTCGTCCCATGGTGCGCGGACCGGTGACGCTCATCGTCGGCCTGGTCTATGCCCTGGTGCTGTCGCGCCCGCTCGCCACGGTCTTCGCGATTATCCTGCCCGTGCTGGCGATCGTGCTGGGCGTCATCACCTACCGTGTGAGCCCGCTCTACCGTCAGCTGCAGACTTCGATGGACCACCTCAACGGCGTGGTGCAGGAGGACCTCACCGCCGTGCGCGCCGTCAAGGCGTATGTGCGCGCCGAGCACGAGGAGGCCAAGTTCGACACCGTCAATACCGAGCTCGCGCACACAGCGACGAAGACCTTTGGCAACGCCGTGCTCAACCTGCCGGTGTTTCAGCTGTCGATGTACGTGGCCGCCATCTCTATCCTGTGGATCGGCGGGCGCATGATTATCGCCGGCGAGCTGGGCGTGGGCTCGCTCACGGGCTTTATGAGCTACGTGCTGCTGATCATGAACTCGCTCATGATGATCTCCAACGTGTTTTTGCTGCTCACGCGCGCGCTCGCCAGCGTGGAGCGCATTTCGCGCGTGATTGACGAGCAGTCGCTCATTCAGGCGCCCGCGGCAGACGTGGCTGTGCGCGAGGTCGTCGACGGAAGCGTCGAGTTCCGCGATGTGTCGTTTAAGTACCGTGCAGATGCTGCCGAGGACGTGCTCGAGCATATCGACCTTCGTATTGAGCCGGGCTCCACGGTGGGCGTGCTCGGCGGCACGGGCTCGGGCAAGAGCTCGCTCGTGCAGCTCATCGCGCGCCTGTACGACGCGACCGAGGGCGCCGTGCTCGTTGGCGGGCGCGACGTGCGCGACTACGACCTGGTTGCCCTGCGCGATGCCGTGGGTATTGTGCTGCAAAAGAACGTGCTGTTTACGGGCACGGTGCGCGAGAACCTGCGGTGGGGCGCGCCCGATGCCACCGACGAGGAACTGCTGCGTGCCTGCCATGCGGCGTGTGTGGACGAGTTCCTGGACCGCATCGGCGGGCTGGATGGCGAGTTGGGCCAGGGCGGAGCCGGTGTTTCGGGCGGACAGAAGCAGCGCCTGTGCATTGCGCGCACGCTGCTCAAGCATCCGCGCGTGCTCATTTTTGACGACTCCACCAGCGCGGTCGATATGGCGACCGACGCCAAGATTCGCGAGCACATCGCGCAGATTCCCGATACGACCGTGATCATCATCGCCCAGCGCATCGCGAGCGTGATGGATGCCGATCTCATTGTGGTTCTGGACGACGGGCGTGTTCACGGCGTGGGCACGCATGAGGAATTGCTGGCGGATGACAACATCTACCAGGAGATTTACGCCTCGCAGATGGAGTTTGCGGGGGATGCGGACGATGCCGGCGACGCTGACGGCGCGGATGATCCGTTTTCCTCCGTTGCATGGGGATCGCTTCAGGCTCAGAAAGAAGGTGAGCGCCATGCCTAAGACATCCGCTCAGGCCCGTCCGGCCAATCTGGGGCAGACGCTCCGCCGCCTGCTCAGCTACATGGGCCACGCCAAGTTCTCGCTGCTCGCGGTGGGTGTGCTCGCCTCTATCGCCGCCATCGCGAGCCTTGCCGGCACCTATATGGTGCGCCCCATCGTCAACGGCTTGGCCGCGGGCGGGGAGGAGCTGCTCACCAAGCAGGTTCTCTTTACGGCCGCCATCTACGCGGCCGGCGTGCTCTCGGCACTGGGCTACTCGCAAATCATGGTGCGCGCGGCCCAGCGCGTGGTGTCCGACATTCGCCGCGACCTGTTTGCGCATATCCAGACGCTGCCGCTCAGCTATTTCGACAGCACGCGCTCGGGCGACATCATGAGCTTCTTCACCAACGATGTCGACACGGTCTCCGAGGCGCTCAACAACAGCTTTGCCAACGTGATCCAGGCGACCATCCAGGTCATCGGCACCACGGCCATGCTCATCATCCTCAACTGGCAGCTCACGATTATCACGCTCGTGTGCGATGCGGCCATTGTGCTGTACGCGCGCTATTCGGGTATTCGCTCCAAGCGTTTCTTTGCCGCCCAGCAGGCATCGCTCGGCGACTTGGACGGATATGTCGAGGAGATGGTCTCGGGCCAAAAGGTCATCAAGGTCTTTAATCACGAGCAGGCCAACGTGGCTGGTTTTGACGTGCGCAACCAAGAACTGCGCCGCACCGGTGGCGCCGCGCAGGCCTACGCCAACTCGATGGTGCCCATGACCGTGGTGATCGGGTATGCCAACTA
>CALDCF010000030.1 GCA_937937635.1 uncultured Collinsella sp. | reverse complement strand
ATCCCACACGCCCGAGCGGCCACCCTCCTTGTGCAGCAGGCGCACGTCGACAATCTCCATGCCGCGGTCGACGGCCTTGCACATGTCGTAGATGGTCAGGCACGCGGCGCTCGCTCCGGTCAACGCCTCCATCTCAATGCCGGTCTTGCCCGTCACACCTGCCGTGACCAGCACGTGAAAGCCGACCTGCCCGTCCGAGCGCGCCGGCGCCCAGCCCTCGGGCGTCTCGTCGGCCGGCGTTCCCGCCGGAGCGATGGGCGCAATGTCGCACTTGCTCTTGGTAATGAGCAGCGGATGGCACATGGGGATGATGTCGCTCGTGCGTTTGATGGCCATAATGCCCGCCACGCGCGCGCAGGCAAGCACGTCGCCCTTTTTGGCGCGGTCCTGCAGCACCATGGCCTGCGTCTCGGGATGCATGAGGATGGTGCCCTCGGCGATGGCGATGCGATGGGTCTCGGCCTTGTCGGACACGTCGACCATGCGCACCTCGCCCTTGGCGTCCACGTGCGTCAGCTCGTCGCGGCGGGCGTCGCGGGCGGGCTCGGTGGCAGCGCTGGCAGTCGGCTGCGCGGACGCGTCGGCGTTGCCAGCATTCGCCGCAGACGTGGCTTTGTGGGCAGACATTGCGGCCCTGCGAGCGGCCTTGGTGGCATCGGCGTACCTGCTCTTGGCCATATGATCATCCTCCGATTTGGGACATAAATCGTTGCGTGCCCTCAATTATCGCGTGTTCCTGCGGTTTGTGGGCCACGGCATCGCGCCAAATCGAAAGCACCTGCATATCATCACCGCGGCGCAGCGCCTCGCGCACCGAATACTCGGCATCGCTGAACAGGCAGGGGCGTACGTTGCCGTCGGCCGTCAGGCGCAGACGGTTGCAGCTCGCGCAAAAATGGTTGGACATGGCGCTAATGAAGCCGACCGTGCCCGCCGCACCCGGAAAGCGCCAATAGCGCGCAGGGCCCGCGCCGGCAGGAGCGTCGTTGATGTCGAGCGGTTCAAGCTCACCCAAGCCCACTGCGGTGGCCCCGGCATTGATGCGTGCCCGCAACTCGTCACTCGGCACGGTGTCGCTCGCGTCCCACAGCTCGGGATTGAGCGTGGGCGCATGCGGGTCCACAGCGCAATGCGAGCTCGTGCGCTCGTCGCCGATGGGCATGTATTCGATAAAGCGCAGGTGAATGGGATGGTCAACGGTCAGCCGCGCGAGGGCTGCCACATCCTGGTTGAGCCGGCGCACTACAACGCAGTTGACCTTAACGGGCTCAAAGCCCCAAGTCAGCGCCGCGTCGATGCCAGTCATGGTCTGCTCGAGTCGGCCCAGACGCGTGATCTTTCCAAACAGCGTAGGGTCGAGCGTGTCGAGCGAGATGTTGACGCGGTTAAGCCCCGCGTCTTTGAGCTGCGGCGCCAACTTGGGCAGCAGGGCGCCATTGGTGGTAAGCGAGATGTCCTCGATCTGCGGGATCGCGCGGATATCACGAATAAGCGGAATGATACGACGGCTGACCAGCGGCTCGCCGCCCGTCAGGCGCACGCGGCGAATGCCCTCCCCCGCCACCAAGCGCACAAAGCGGGCGATTTCCTCGGCGCTGAGCAGCTCGTCGTGTGCGCGGGGTGCCACGCCATCGGCCGGCATGCAGTAAATGCAGCGAAAATTGCACTTGTCGGTAACGGCAATGCGCAGGTAGTTGATATCGCGGCCAAAACCGTCATGTTGCACGTGCCCGTCCACGCAGCCCTCCCCTCGCGCAGGCCATTATTCTTCGGGGAATATAGTACCGCACACGGGAACCGGGTCGACACGCGTACGACAGGGCATGCCATTCGAGCAAGACGGGCTTCCCGAGCCCATCCTCAGCATTCAAACCGTCCCAACATTCGACGCTTTTCCTGAAATTGGCAAAAAACGTTGAATGTTGGGACGATTTAGGTGTTCGCAGGGCTCGAAAGACGAGCCAGACGCCCCTAGAGGCCGCCATTCCAGTGCCGAATCACGAATTCCCGCAGGTCATTCTGCCGTTTCTGGAACGCCTCGCTTCGGTCGCACTTGAGGCCCATAGCGAGTGCAATGGCATTCATCGCCCGGTGCAATTGCAGCTGATGAGCAAACTGAGTCCCAGTGAGGACGATCATCCTAAAGCCAAGCGCGCTCAGAACGGTCATACGCTCAGCGTCAGACGCACTGCGCTGTTTATCGAGATGGTCCGAGCCGTTGTATTCAATCCCCGTGCCGCTCGCAGGTGCATATACATCGATCTCGAAATACCCAGCCTTAGCGAGATATTTGAACTCGTTGGGAACATCGACCCGATGGTTGAGCTCAACCCTGGTGTACCCGAGCCCGCCTTGGGAACGCTTCGCGACGACCATGATTGCGGTGGCCGTCTCCATGGGCGACCGCGCACCATCGTGCACACGCCTGAGCACGGCAGCCGCACGTGTAGCCCCCTGACGAGATCGGTTCTCATCGCAATAAGCGACCAAGTCGACAACGGTATACCTCTGCCCCATCTCGATATAATCGCCTGACGACAAATGATTCAAATGGTATCGGGCGCAGATTTCATAGCCATATTCCAGCTGTTCGGGTTCACTCATCCACGAGCCCGCCTGGACAAAGCACATGGCCTCATCAACCACCAAGAGACCCTCTGCCACCTCGATAAGATGGTCCGAAGGTATGGGCGCCCCAAACACGTGGCGTCGGAGACCCGCCGGCCGAGAGCGTTCAAAATCGAAGCTGACCAGCGTGTCGATACGATCGAGTTCCTCATGCGGGATGCCAAGTGAGGCCAGATAGTCGACAACGATCTCGACCGCCGTAGATATTCTCAGCCCCTTGGCATCTAACCCAAGTTTAGGCAGATCCGCGGTCGGCTGTACCTCGTCGGCGATCGAGTCCTCATCGTATAGACCGCTTGCTCGCGAAAGCGGCTCAGATGGGCGCGCCACATTGTGGTACAGCCAGGCAGTCTTATGGGACAGGACGATCGGCAGGTCCATGAGCCCTCCAATGGGTCGGATAACCAACCTTATTCCCCTGCTCGCGGATTCGCACACCTTCGTGCGCGAGAAAGCAATTCCACCCGATCGGATGACAGAAAAACCGTCCCAACATTCGATACTTTCTCTCAAAATCGAGAAAAACATCGAATGTTGGGACGGTTTGAGGCGGGGTGAGGAACATGGAGGGCCAAAACACCGTGCTCAAACGGTTTAATCTAGCTCCTTTAGGCCATGTGCCAACTGCCAGTATTCGCCGTGCTGGGCTAGGAGCTCCTCGTGGGTGCCGCGTTCGATGATGCGGCCGTGTTCGAGGACCATGATCGCGTCGGCATCGCGGACGGTGGACAGGCGGTGCGCGATCATGAACGTTGTGCGTCCGCGCATGATGCGGTCCATACCGCGCTCGATGAGCTTTTCGGTACGCGTGTCGATGGAGCTTGTTGCCTCATCCAGGATAAGCACCGGCGGATCGGCCACGGCCACGCGCGCGATGGCGAGCAGCTGGCGCTGGCCCTGCGACAGGTTGGCGCCGTCGGCGGTGACCGGCGTGTCGTAGCCTTGAGGCAGGCGGCGGATAAACGAGTCGGCGCAGGCGGCCTCGGCGGCGGCGCGCACCTCCTCGTCAGTCGCGTCGAGCTTGCCAAAGCGGATGTTCTGC
This sequence comes from uncultured Collinsella sp., assembly GCA_937937635.1. Lineage (GTDB taxonomy): Bacteria > Actinomycetota > Coriobacteriia > Coriobacteriales > Coriobacteriaceae > Collinsella. The sequence goes on along the minus strand of CALDCF010000030.1, from coordinate 547 downwards.
GCAATGGTGCCGCTAAACAGGTGCGTATCCTGCAGCACAATGCCGAGCGACCCGCGCAGGCTGGCCTTGGCGATGTGCTTGACGTCGATACCGTCGTACGTAATCTCGCCGTCATCGACCTCGTAGAAGCGGTTGATGAGGTTAGTGATGGTCGTCTTTCCGGCGCCCGTCGAACCCACAAAGGCGATCTTCTGTCCCGGCTTGGCAAACAGGTTGAGGTCTGTGAGCACGAGCGTGCCCGGCACGTAGGAAAAGTCCACGGCATGGAAGCGCACGTCGCCGGCAAGCGGAACCAAGCCGCACGTGAGCTCGGTACCGTCGGCGGCCACCGCGCGGCCCGACTCATCAACAGCAGCCACATCATGCAAGTGCCCGTACGTGCCCACGCCACGGCCCTCGGGAATCTTCCACGCCCACGCGGACTCACCCGTCTGCACCAGCTCCACGCAGCCCTTGTCCGCCTCGGGCTCAAGGTCCATTGCGGCAAACAGGCGCTCGGCACCGGCCAGCGCGTTGAGCAAGAAGTTGCCCAGCTGCGTAAACTGGT
>CALDCF010000029.1 GCA_937937635.1 uncultured Collinsella sp. | reverse complement strand
GATATGGCACCGTGGGGACACATGTATGTCAATCCTGGTCTAACAGAGCCTTAAATAATCATTCGGCACCCAATGATTATTTAATCCCCGTCCCAGAAAAATCATTCCGCATGTTTGATGCAGCCAAAATAGCCCCGTCCCAAATTGACTACCCCGGCATTGGGGATACCATGGTGGCAACCTAGCGAAAGGACGATGTATGGCACATGTCGATGACCAGCGTGTGGCGCGCGTGCTCGATGCGCTCGAGGCTCAGCACCCCGGCGCGCAGCTGCTCGTGAACGACCCGTGGTCGATCTACTATCTGACCGGCTTTTATGCCGATATGTTCGAGCGTTTTTGCGGCGTGCTGCTCGCGCGCGATGCCGAGCCGGTAATCTTGATTAACGCCCTGCATCAGCTGCCCGAGTACGACAATGCTCGCGTGGCCTACCACAACGACACCGACGTCGTGACCGACGCCATCGCTCGCGAGGTCAATCCATCCAAGCCCCTCGGCATCGACACCGTCATGCGTTCCGGCTTTTTGATGCCCCTTATGGATCGTCACGCCGCGAGCGAGTTCTTCCTGGGCGACTTTGCCGTCACCGCCGCACGCACCCACAAGGACGAAGCCGAGCAGGAGCTCATGCGCGTGTCCTCGGCCGCCAACGACGCCGTGATGGCCGACGCCATCAAGCTCGTTCACGAGGGTGTGACGGAGCGCGAAATTGCCGACCAGATGCTCGGCCTGTACCGCAAGCACGGCTGCGAGGGCTTTAGCTTTCCGCCCATCGTGAGCTTTGGCACCAACGCCGGCGATCCGCACCACGAGCCCGACGACACCGTACTCAAGCGTGGCGACGTGGTGCTGTTCGACATTGGCGGACGCCGCTGCAACTACTGCTCGGACATGACGCGTACATTCTTTTGGGACGAGCCGGACGAGGAGACGGAGCGCATCTACGATATCGTGCGCCGCGCCAACGAGGCCGCCGAGGCGCTCATCGCGCCGGGCGTGCGTATGTGCGATCTGGACCGTGCCGCACGCGACGTGATTGAGGATGCGGGCTACGGCAAGTACTTTACGCACCGCCTGGGCCACTCGATCGGCCTGCAGGACCACGAGCCTGGTGACGTCTCACTCGTCAACGAGCAGGTTGTCGAGCCGGGCATGATCTTCTCCATCGAGCCGGGCATCTACCTCCCCGGCCACACCGGCGTCCGCATCGAGGACCTGGCCCTGGTCACCGAGTCCGGCGTCGAGATCCTCAACGCCTACCCCCACGAGGCCGTGCGCCTAGACTAGCCAATGTGGCAAAGGGACAGCCCCTTTGCCACATTACATTAATGCCGCCACAAAAACGGCCTATCTACTACGTTTAACCCGCATGGGTCGACCATACCCTCGTTTTCGCAAAATCCGCAAGCCGTCTACCTGCGGTTTTAATTTCGCGATGTTCCGTGTGGTCGAGGGTAGTCGGTAAAACGTAGTAGATAGGCCCATTTCGTGGCAAGCGAGTCAACTCGGGGCGCAGGGCAGCCAAAAAAGCCCCGTCCCAAATTGGCTGCTTTTGAGTTGCGGTGATATACGGACTGTTTGAGGCTTCTGGCTTGTAAAACAGTCCGTATTTCACCGCAACTGCTGAGGGGATGGGTTAGCGCATCAAGCCTGCCACTTCACCGGCTAGGGTGATGGTGCCAGCGGCAACAAAAGGCTCGCCCGCGGCATCGAAGGCGGCGAGAGCCTCGGATACGCTGGGGTATACGCCCGCGAGTTTGTCGGCATCCACCAGGGCAGCGAGCTCCTCTGCCGGCAGGGCGCGATCGGAATCGGTCTGGGTCACAACCACGCGCGGAAAGGCAGGAATCAGCACGTCAACGATACCCGCCACATCCTTGTCGGCCAGCGCGGCGCACAGCAGCGTGGGGCGATTCTCTACGCACGGATCGATCTCGTCCAGCGCACTCACAAAGTTCTCGCAGCTCTGGGGGTTATGACAGGCGTCAATCAGCCTGAGCGGATCGGTTCCCAGCACATCAAAGCGACCCGGCGTGGGGCAGCACATAAGCGAAGCATCGAGCGCATCGTGGTCGAGCTCGCGGCCAAGATAGCCCTCGCACAGCATAATCGCGCACGCGGCATTCTGCGGCTGATAGGCCGGCTTGACCATGCTCGACGTATAAATCGCGCGCAGCGTGGTGCAGCTAAACTCAACCGTATCGCCCACATGCGCCGGCACCTTGGTCGTGGAGTGACTCACCACCAACGGCACCACACCGCACTCACGGCAACGGGCATCCATCACGCGCTGAACGCTCGCCTCATGCGTGCCCTCGCCCAGCACAACCAAGCGCCCGGGCTTGATGACCGCGGCCTTCTCCCCCGCAATGGCCTCGAGCGTGTCGCCCAAAATACGTGTATGGTCGAGGCCGATACCCGTAATGGCAACGGCGACGGGATCGGTCGCACTCGTGGCGTCCCACCGGCCGCCCATGCCGACCTCGAGCACGGCAACGTCCACCGCAGCCTCGGCAAACACCACCAGTGCGGCAGCCGTCAGCAGGTCAAACGGCGTGATGGTATAGGCGCGCTCCCCCGCCGCCACACGACGAGCATTCACGCGATGCCCCGCCTCGACAGCGGCAGAAACGCCACGGGCAAACGCCTCATCGCTCACGACGCGCCCATCGACCTCCATGCGCTCGGGATAGCGCACCAACTGCGGCGACGTATACAGCGCGGTCTTTAACCCCTCACCACGAAGGATGGCAGCCGAAAAACGCGTGGTCGAAGTCTTGCCATTGGTACCGGCAACCTGAATGCAATCGAAATACTCGTCCGGACGTCCCAGCTCATCGAGCATATCGACAACCGTCTCAAGCAGAGGACCAGCATCCCCAGAAATCCGCCCCGTATCAGCAGCAAGCCCCACAGCCTCGCCAAACGAAAGCAACTCAAACTCAAAAGGAACGGTATACAAGCCGGAACGCTTAGGCATTTTTAGAACCGCCATTCATAGAAAAATAAAACAGTATAGGTTGAGGATAGTCAGACACTATGACCCAATCCGAGGGCACGGAAACGACAGGAGCCCCCGCTCGTGACCGCGGGTCGGGGCTGCGACAATGTTGTTGAAGTGCCAGAGGCGCAGCCGCGCCGCAACGAGGTTGGGAGGCTCCCGTGCCTAGATATTCTACCGCCTTCGGAATGGACGTACACCTCAGGTCCACCACCGTCTGCGCACTCGACGCGGAGACGGGCGAGGCCGTGGCGAGGAGGTTCCGCCGCAACCCGTGGGGCGAGGTCGCAGAGTGGATGTCGGGCTTCCCGGGCCCGTCGCTCGCCGCCTACGAGAGCGGCTACCTCGGCTTCGCGCCGCAGAGGGAGCTGTCTGCCCTCGGCGTCGACTGCGTCGTCGCGGCCGTCTCCAAGGTCCCGAGGTCAGCGGCCGACCTCTCGTCCAAGAACGACCGCAACGACGCGGCCAGGATGGCCAAGGCGATACTGTCGCACGACGTCACCCCGGTATGGGTGCCGTCCCCCGAGATCGAGGGGCTCAGGGACCTCGCCGCCGCCCACGACGCGGCGACCGCCAGGCTCGCGGCGGCGAAGCAGCGGCTCCTGGCGTTCCTCGCCCGCCGGGGCTACGTCTACGGCGGCACGACGCCGGCGGGAAACCCCCGGAAGCACTGGACGTACGGCTTCCTCAGGTGGCTCGACAAGGTGCGGCCCGCCGACGACGGCGGCATCCGGGCGCTGGCGGCGCTGAGGAACGAGGTCGAGGCGGCCAACGAGGCAAGGGAGGCCCTCCTCGCCGAGTACAGGGCCGCCGTCGCGGCGGGCCCCCTCTCGGCGGAGGTCGAGGCGCTCCAGTCGATCAAGGGGTGCGGGTTCGCGCTCGCCGCCGCCTTCGCGTCCGAGGTCGGCGACTTCTCGAGGTTCCGCTCCGGCAGGCAGGTGACGGCCTACTTCGGACTCGCCCCGAAGCAGAGGTCGAGCGCAGATTCCGTGCGCCTCGGCGGGATCAGCGGGGCCGGCGACGCGCTCGTCAGGAGGCTGGCGGTCGAGGGGTCCTGGAGCTATGTCCAAGCGAACCACCAGCCGAAGCTGATGCCCAAGGGCAGCGGCGTCCCCCTCGAGATAAGGATGCACGGGAGGAAGGGGTCCGAGCGCCTGCTCCGGCGCCGCGAGGAGATGCTCGCCAGGGGCATGCCCCAGGCGAAGGCGAACGCCGCCACCGCCGCCGAGCTCGTGAGGTGGCTGTGGGCCCTCGGCATGATGTGCCGGGAGGCAACCGAATAGACATAGCCCCCGTCCCGGCGAGCCGGGCAGCCTTCGGGGATACCCCCGCTTTCGCTGGGCGCGCGGCAGCGGCCGCATGCGCGTAGTCAGACTTGGGGAGCCCCGCCGAAGGAGAGGATTGCGGGCCGCCGGAGCGGTATCCGCGGATATGAGACTGAGCCGAAGGCGTCGACGACATGCCGGGGGCGGACCGGGACGGGTTCAACGGCAGGCCCCGCCGACCGATTGCAAGCGGTCGGCGGGGCCATTGTGGCTCTTGACAGCGGATTGGGTCATATGAGCGAAAACGCCTCTGATGAGCCAAGGTGCCGTGAAACAAGGGCGCATAGGGCTTATGCCCATGCGCCCGAAGTTGAACGGCAGATTGGCCATCAGAGGCGTTTGCAGCGTCGAGTCAGCCGCCGTTCGTTAGAACGGCGGAATAGGTGTCCGCAGTAGCGAGCAAAGCATCGGGACGCGCCCCCGAGTAAACCTTACGAGAAGTCAGCAACCTGAGCAGTCAGCGCCGCCAGGATCTCCTTGAGCTCAGCTGCACGGTCCCTCTTCTTCTGGACCACTGCGGGCGCGGCCTTGGCCACAAAGCCCTCGTTGGCGAGCGTCTTCTCGCAGCCGGCGAGCTCCTTCTGGGCCGCGGCAATCTCCTTCTCCAGGCGCGCCTTCTCGGCCGAAAGGTCAACCTTGCCCTCGAGCACCACAAAGGCCTCAACGCCGCTGTCGACCACGGCAATGCTCGCAGCCGGCTTCTCGACGTCGGTACCCATGACCAGCGAGGCAGTGTTTGCCAGCGGCTCGATGGTCGAGCGCAGGCTCTCGAGCTTCTCGATGTCCTCGGCACCGGCACGCACGACCACGTCGAGCTCGGCCTTGGGGCTCAAGCGATAACGCGAACGGGTGGCGCGGGCGGCAGACACGACGGCGCGGCACAGCTCAAACGCGCGCTCGGCGTCCTCGTCGACGTACTTGACATAGTCGGCGGGCTCGGGCCACTTGGCGATCATGAGTGCCTCGGCGCGGTCCACGTTGCCCTCGGCATCCAGGTCGAGCACGCTCGCCGGCATGTTGTCCCAGATCTCCTCGGTGACAAACGGCATAAGCGGGTGCATCAGGCGAATGGAGGTGTCGAGCACAAAGATCAGGTTGCGCTGAGCCTGCAGACGGCCCTCGCCCTTCAGGCGGGCCTTAGTGACCTCGACGTACCAATCGCAGACCTCGTTCCAGAAGAACTGCTGCACGCCGCGGGCCATGTCGCCAAAGGTGTAGTTCTCAATACCCTCGGTGACCATCTGGACGGCCTTGGCCAGGCGACTGAACATCCAGGCGTCTGCCGGCGTCTCCACGACGGGCTCGCCGGGCATGTAGCCCTCCATGTTTATAAGCAGGAAGCGGCTGGCGTTCCAGATCTTGGTCACAAACGACTTGGCCTGCTCGGTGCGCGGGCTGTCGATGAGCTTCTTGGTCTTTTTGTCGATGTTCGCGTCGAACTTGACGTCCTGGTTGTTGGTGCACAGCGTCAGCAGGTTGAAGCGCATGGCGTCGGCGCCGTACATGCCGATGAGGTCCATGGGGTCAACGCCATTGCCCTTGGACTTGGACATGCGGCTGCCGTCCTTGGCCAGGATCGTCGGGTAGATGACGACGTCCTTAAACGGCACCTCGTCCAGGAAGTACAGCGAGCTCATGACCATGCGGGCGACCCACAGCGCGATGATGTCGCGCGCGGTGACGAGCGCCGTCGTGGGGTGATGACCCTCGAGCAGCTCCGGCTTTTGAGGCCAGCCCTGCGTGGCAAAGGTCCACAGCTGCGAGCTGAACCAGGTGTCCAGCACGTTCTCGTCCTGGTGCACGTGATGGCCGCCGCACTTGGGGCACACGTCGGTGTCCTCGGTAAGAGCGTCCTCCCAGCCGCAGTCCTCGCAGTAGAACACGGGGATGCGGTGGCCCCACCACAGCTGGCGGCTGATGCACCAATCCTTGAGGTTCTCCATCCAGGTGGAGTAGGTCTGCGTCCAGCGCGCGGGATGGAAGGTGACCTTACCGGAGTTGACGGCGTCGAGCGCCGGTCCCTTGAGCTTGTCGACGGCCACAAACCACTGCTCGGAAAGCCACGGCTCAAGCGCGGCGTCACAACGGTAGCAGTGCATGACGGAGTGGTCGTGGTCCTCGACATGATCGAGCAGGTCATGCTCCTCAAACCACTTGATGACGGCCTCGCGGCACTCCTCGCGGGTCATGCCGGTGAACTCGCCGTAGCCCTCAACGACTACCGCGTGCTCATCGAAGATATTGATCTGCGGCAGGTCGTGGGCCTGACCCATGGCGTAATCGTTGGGGTCGTGAGCCGGAGTGACCTTGACAAAGCCGGAGCCAAAGTTGGCGTCGACGTGCCAATCCTCAAAGATGGGGATCTCGCGATCGACGATGGGGAGCTTGACGGTCTTACCCACAAAGGCGGCCTTCTCGGGGTCCTTCGGGGAGACGGCGACGCCCGTGTCGCCGAGCATGGTCTCGGGGCGCGTGGTGGCGACGACGATGTAGTCCTGGCCGTTGACCGGCTCGGTCAGCGGGTAACGCAGGTGCCACAGGTGACCCTTCTCGTCCTTGTACTCGGCCTCGTCGTCCGAGATAGCGGTAGTGCAGTTGGGGCACCAGTTGACGATGCGCTTGCCACGATAGATCAGACCGTCGTGGTACCAGTCACAGAAGACCTTGCGCACGGCCTGGGCGTAGTCCTCGTCCATGGTAAAGCGCTCGTTGTCGAAGTCGACGGAGCAGCCCATGCGCTTGATCTGCTCGACGATGATGCCGCCATACTCGTGGGTCCAGTCCCAGCAGGCATCGACAAACTTGTCGCGACCAATCTCCAGGCGGCTGATGCCCTCGCTCTTGAGCTTCTTGTCGACCTTGGTCTGCGTGGCGATACCCGCGTGGTCGGTGCCCAGCACCCAGCGCGTGGACTTGCCGCGCATGCGGGCCATACGAACGATGGCATCCTGAATGGAGTCATCGGTGGCGTGACCCATGTGGAGCTTGCCGGTTACGTTGGGAGGCGGAATGGTGACGGTGCAGTCGCCCACGCCCTCACGGCGCTTGTAGTAGCCGCCGTCGAGCCACTTCTGCAGAATCGCCGGCTCGTTGGTCGACGGATCGTAGTTCTTGGGCATCTCTTCCATATATCTCTCCCTTGCCCACCGGGGAGGAATGTAGGCCCGATTTTCGCTCGGTCAGGTCCTGGCTCGCTCGAAGACCACATTAAGTGGTCTTCGGCTCGTGCGGAATCTACGAAAATCGGGCCTACATTCCTCCCCTTAGGTATCGATTACTTCAGTCTGAATGGACTTTGCTGAGACTTTAAACAAACACACAGAATAACACAGGTAGTTGGGGTTATTGCGTATCTATAAAATAGCCTCCGACCGCGGGTGGCCGGAGGCTATTTGCAAGCACTTATTTAGGCTGGTTTAGCCGTAGATGCGCTGGGGCTGTTCTTCGCCCTTTACGGAGGCTTCGGTCACGATGACCTTAGTGACGCCCTCCTCGCTGGGGAGGTCGAACATCGTCTGCTGCAGCACGTCCTCGCAGATGGAGCGCAGGCCGCGGGCGCCGGTCTTGCGGGCAAGCGCCATACAGGCGATCTCATGCAGAGCCGCATCCTCAAACTCCAGGTCGACGTCCTCGAGCTGGAACATCTTGCGGTACTGACGCACCACGGCGTTCTTGGGCTCGGTCAGGATCGAAACCAGGTCGTCCTCGTCGAGTGCCTGCGTCTGGGTGACGACGGGCGTACGTCCCACAAACTCGGGGATCATGCCAAAGGCGTTAAGGTCCTGCGGGAGCACCTGACGCAGCAGGTCGTTCTCGTCGACCGAGGTGGGGCCGGCGATCTCGGAGTTAAAGCCCACGCCCTTGTTGCCCACGCGGTCGGCAATAATCTTGTCCAGACCCACAAAGGCACCGCCGCAGATAAACAGGATGTTGGTCGTGTCGATCTGCAGCAGCTCCTGCTGGGGATGCTTGCGGCCGCCGGTAGGCGGAACGCTTGCCACCGTGCCCTCAAGAATTTTAAGCAGCGCCTGCTGAACGCCCTCGCCCGAAACATCGCGGGTGATGGAGAGGTTCTCGGCCTTGCGGGCGATCTTGTCGATCTCGTCCACGTAGATAATGCCGACCTGCGCGCGCTCGATGTCGCCATCGGCAGCATTGATGAGCTTGAGCAGGATGTTCTCCACATCCTCACCCACGTAGCCGGCCTCGGTGAGCGCGGTGGCGTCGGCGATGGCAAACGGCACCTCGAGGATGCGCGCGAGCGTCTGGGCGAGTAGGGTCTTACCGGTACCGGTGGGACCGAGCAGCAAAATGTTGGACTTAGCGAGCTCCACCTCGTCCATATCATCACCGAGCTGCGAATCCAAACCGTCGTCAAAGGCCGAAAGCGCAGCACCGCCCTCGATGACGCGGCGGTAATGGTTGTACACGGCCACCGACATGGCGCGTTTGGCGTCTTCCTGGCCCATGACATAGGCCGAAAGCTCGGCATAAATCTCGTGCGGCGTCGGCACGTGCGTAATGACCTGTCGGGCGTCGTCCTCAAGCTCAAAGCCCTCGGCCTCGGGATCCACGGCAGGCTGAGTCGCAGCCTGGCCGTGGTCGTTGAGAAAGCCTGGCAGCTTGCCATTGCGGGCAGCGTCCATAAAGTCCGAAGCCAGCGACTCCTCCAGAATCTCGGAGCAGGCGGCGACGCACTCGTCGCAGATAAAGATGTTGGTCGGGCCCTTTACAAGGCGGCGAACCTGCCCTTGCTCTTTTCCGCAGAAGGAGCAGCGAATGGGGTTGCCGTTCTCGTCAAAGTTGTCCTGCATATTACCGGCCATCCTAGGCGTCCTTCGCGGCAAGATCGCGCGAGGTGACGATACGGTCGATCAGACCGTAGTCGAGGGCCTCGGCAGCGGTCAGGTAGTTGTCACGCTCGGTATCGGCCTGGACCTTCTCGATAGGCTGGCCCGAGGCGTCGGACAGAATCTGGTTGAGCTCTCGGCGGGTCTTCTTGATCTCCTCGGCCACGATCTCGATCTCGGTCTGCTGACCCTGGGCACCGCCGCTGGGCTGGTGAATCATGACCTTGGAGTGCGGTAGGCAGAAGCGCTTGCCCTTGGCGCCGGCCGAAAGCAGCACGGCGGCCATAGACGCGGCCATACCAACGCAAATGGTGGAGACCTGCGGCTTGATAAAGTTCATGGTATCCAGAATCGCCAGGCCGGAGTAGACCTCGCCACCGGGCGAATTGATGTAGAGCGAGATATCCTTCTCGGCATCCTGGCTCTCAAGATGCAGCAGCTGAGCAACGACCAGGTTGGCGCTGACGGAGTTGATCTCCTCGCCCAAGAAGATGATGCGGTCGTTGAGCAGGCGCGAATAGATATCGTAGCTGCGCTCGCCGCGCGGCGTCTGCTCGATAACGTATGGCACGAGGGCGGAATCGAACTTAGCGATCATACGCATCTCCATTTCTCTTACGGACCAATAGTGGTTCTAGACAAACGTACGGTGCCCGCATGCTATGCATTGGCTGGCACCGTACGAAGCAACCGGATAACCGGCTTATAACTTTACCCCATCACGGGCGCGTACATGCGCTCGCGGGAAAGGTGGCGAGAATTACTCGGCGTCCTTGGCGGTCTCGTCGACCTCGGTCACCTTGGCGTTCTCGACCAGGTGGTCAACGGCCTTGGAGCGACGGATGGACTCGCGGACGGCAGGCATGCGGCCATCGGCGATGAACTCGGCCTTGGAAGCCTCGACGTCCTTGACGCCGGCCTTCTCGAACTCGGCGTTGATGTCGTCCTCGGTGACCTCGATCTTGAGCTCACGAGCGAGGGCATCCAGGGCCAGGGACTCACGGGCAACGTCGTTGGCCTGCTTGTGCAGGTCGCCGATGAACTGCTCCATGGTCAGGCCGGAAGCGGGCAGCCAGGTGTCCAGCGTCATGCCGCGGGCAGCGAGGTTGGACAGGAAGTTCTGGCCGAGCTCCTCAAAGACGGACTGCTCGTAGTCGGCGTCCATCTCGTCGAGCTGCAGGCGCTCGGCGAGAGCGGAAACGCAACGGTTCTCCTTCTCGGCCGGGAGGCGGGAAGCCTTGTCCTGCTCGATCTCGATCTTGATGGCGTCGCGCATGGCCTCGATGCTGTCGAAGCCAAAGTCGGACTTAACGAGCTCGTCGGTGAGCTCGGGGGTGTTGCGGACCTTGATACCCTTGACGGTGACCTCAACGGTGTGGGTCTCGGCCTCCTCGCCCTCCTCGACCTCGTCGGTCCAGGTGACGGTCTTGACATCGTCAACGTTGGCACCGATCAGGGCCTCGTTGAACTCCTTGGGGTTGCTGTCGCTACCGGCGATGAGCATGCGGCCCTCGGCGGCAAAGTTGTCGGCGTTCTCGACGGCCTTGAGGTCGACGGTAACGTAGTCCTCGGCCTCGACGGCGCGACCCTCGACGTCCTCGAAGGTGGCACGGTAGTTGAGGAGCATCTCGACCTGGTTGTTGATCTCGGACTCGGTGACCTCCGCAGGGGGCATCTCGATCTCGACGGCGTCGAAGGAGGAGAGCTCGGCGGCAGGACGCAGAGAGAACTCGACGGTGTAGGTGTAGTCCTCGTGATCCTTGGCGAGGTCGAGCTCCTTGTAGTCACCGTTCTTGGTGGGGACGATGTCCAGCTCGTTGAGGACGACGGGCTCGTTGGCGGCGATCAGGTCGTTGGTGGCCTGAGCGAGGGTAGCCTCGGCGCCAAGAGCGGAGTCGATGACCGGACGGGGGGCCTTACCGGCGCGGAAGCCCGGGAAGCGGTACTTCTTGGCGGTGTCCTTGTAGGCCTTCTTGATCGCGGCGTCGACGTCGGCGGCCGGGATGGTGACCGTAGCGGTGAGCTTGGCGTCCTTGACGTCAGAAGCGGTGATGTTCAACACGTTCCTCCTCATACTGCCCAGCTTATCTGAGGTGCTGGTACCTTTATGCAACAAAGAGTCGCGACGGCCAGGGCCGACGCAGATGCGTTGGTGCGGGCGAAAGGACTCGAACCTTCACGGGAATCCCACCAGAACCTAAATCTGGCGCGTCTACCAATTCCGCCACGCCCGCATGAGCGCACAGATTTGGAATGATAGCAGATACGAACGACAAGCGCACGCACACCTTTTACAAGCTCACGACCTCACCACGAGTGCAAAAGGCGGAACGAGTTGCCCCGCCCCGCCCATTACGACTTGTTCGCTGACCCGCTACTCCCCCAGCAGCGCTTTCTCCGGCGTGATCGGCAGCGAGCGGACCTGGTGGCCGGTGGCGTGTGCGACGGCCGAGGCCACGGCGGCGAGCGGCGTGTTGATAACGACCTCGCCGATCGACTTGGCGCCAAACGGACCCGTCGGCTCGTAGCTCGGCTCAAATGCCACGCGAATGCTGCCGATATCCAGGCGCGTGGGCAGCTTGTAGCTCATAAAGTTGCCGGTGCGCAGGCGGCCGCGATCGTCATGCTCAACAATCTCATAGAGCGCGTGGCCAATGCCCTGGGCAATGCCGCCCTCGGCCTGGACGCGCGCGAGCGCCTCGTTGATCACGGTGCCGCAGTCGACGGCAGCGGCGTAATCCACCACGGTCACCTTGCCGGTGGCCTTGTCGACCTCGACCTCGGCAATGCCAGCCATAAACGGCGGAGGCGAAACGGGCAGGCAGGCAGAGGCGTGCGAGGTCAGCGCGTCGCCACCCTCGATGTTCTTAACGCACAGGTTGGCAAAGTCGCGCAGCGTGAGGTAGCGGCCGCGCTCACGGGCGGCGCGCTCGTCGGACAGGCGCACGTACTGGCCATCAAAGACCACGTCGGCGGCGTCCACGCCCCACATCTGGGCGGCCTTGGCGCAAATCTTCTCGCGCAGCTCGGTCGCGGCGTTCTTGGCGGCAAGGCCCGTCACGTACGTACCCGAGCTCGCGTACGAGCCGGCGTCGAACGGCGACACGTCGGTGTCCACGCCGCGCACCACGATCAGCGAGCTCTCCACGCCCAGCTCCTCGGCGGCAATCTGCGCCAGGATCGTGTCGACGCCCATGCCGTTATCGGTGGCGCCGGTGCCGATGGAAATGAAACCATCCTCTTCCAGGCGCATGTCGATACCGGCGATATCCACGTTGGAAATGCCCGATCCCTGCATGGTGAGCGCACAGCCCAGAGCACGCACGCGGTCGCCCAGGTCAACGGCCAGCGGCTTGTCGCGCCAACCGATCATGTCCATCGCGCGCAGCAGGCAGCGATCGAGTGCGCAGGCGTTGAGCTTCTCGTTGTAGTACTGCGGCATGGTCTCGCCCTCGCGCACGATGTTCTTAAGGCGCAGGTCGGCGGGGTCCATGTGCAGCATGTCGGCGAGCTCGTTGACGGCGCTCTCCACGGCAAACTGGCCCTGGGTGGCACCGTAGCCGCGATACGCGCCGCCGCGGTTGGTGTTGGTGTAGACGGCATCCCACCTAAAGCGGCTCGCCTTCACATGGTTGTAGATCGGCAGGCTCTTGTGACCCGAAAGGCCGATCGTCGTGGTGGCATGCTCGCCATAAGCACCGGCGTTGGACAGCGTATGCAGGTCGATGGCCGTGATGGTACCGTCGTTCATGGCGCCCAGCTTGACGGTCATCTGCATCTGGTGGCGCGAGTTGCCCGCGGTGATGGTCTCCTCGCGGGTGTAGCAGCAGTAGCTCGGACGGCCGGTCTGCTGGGAAACAAACGCCACGAAGATCTCGCAGCAGCCCGTCTGCTTGGAGCCAAAGCCGCCACCGATGCGAGGCTTAATAACCTGCACCTGCGACTGCGGAATGTCGAGCGACTGCGCGACCATGCGGCGTACGTGGAAGGGCACCTGCGTAGAGGTGGTCACCGAGATGCGGCCGAACGCGTCGGTCGTCGCGAAGGCACGGAAGGTCTCCATGGGCGCGGTCTGGGTGGCCTGGCTGGTGTAGGTGCGCTCAAAGACGATGTCGCTCTGGGCGAAGGCCTCGTCCAAGTCGCCATAATCGCTGGTACCGCTGCACACCAGGTTGCGCGGGACGTCTCCGCCCTGCGGGAACATAAAGGTCACGTCGCCCTCGGGGTGGACCACGATGTCGTTATCGAGTGCCTGGGTAAAGTCGAGCAGCGGCTCGAGCACCTCATAGTCGACCTTGATGAGCTTGAGCGCCTTATCGGCGGCCTCCTCGGTCTCGGCGGCTACGATCGCCACCTCCTCGTTTTGGTAGCGAACGAGGTTCTCGAGAATCAGGCGGTCGTAGGGACTCGGCTGCGGATAGCTCTGGCCGGCGATGGTAAAGCGGCGCTTGGGCACGTCCTCGTAGGTGTAGACGCCCACGACACCCGGCACCTTCAGGGCGCGCGACGTATCGATGGAGCGGATCTTGGCGCGAGCATACGGGCTGCGCTTGAGTTTGACGATGAGCGCGCCGGCGGGCACCATATCGCCCGTGTAGACGGGACGGCCCTCGAGCAGGGCCTTCGAGTCCTTCTTGGGCTGCTTGTGGGTGATCTGCTTGTAGGTGACGCCGTCGCAGCTGGTGTCGTTGACCGGCAGCTCGGGCATCTCAAAGCCCACCTGTACGCCAGATTCATTGAGGAAGCGGACGATGGCGCGCAGCTGGCTCTCGTAGCCGCTGCAACGGCACAGGTTGCCGGCGAGCTGGCGCGAGAGCTCCTCGCGCGTGGCGACGAGGCTCGGGTCCTCCTTGGCGGCACGGGCGAGCGCCAGCACGTTCATGATGAGGCCGGGGGCGCAAAAACCGCACTGCTCGGCGCCCTCGGCAGCCATCGCACGGGCCAGTGCCTCGGACTCGGCCTTGAGACCCTCGAGCGTGGTGATGGAGCGGCCCTCGACGCGCGCGGCGGGAACCGAGCAGCTCAGCACCGGGTCGCCGTCGAGCCACACCGTGCACAGGCCGCAGTTGGTGGTCTCGCAGGCACAGCGCACCGACGCGCAACCCTGCTCACGCAAAAGCGAAAAGAGCATGGTATCGGGGGCAATCTGAACCTTGACCTTGCGACCGTTGAGCGTAAAGGAAAGATCGATGAGTTTGGCAGCCATTAGCGCACCTCGCTAGAATCGACGCCGGGCACGCGGCGGCAGGAATACTCGTCCGTGGCAAACTTAGGAATCTGTACGGTCTCGAGCTCGCGGGCAAGCGCTGCCGAAAGCTCGATGCCGGCGGCGCGGCGCACGGCCTGGACGGCGAGCGGTGCCGAGATGCGGCGGCGGTAGTCAGCCGAGCCCCACAGGTTGGTGCCGTAGCTCAGCGCGCGCACGGACACGGCGAGGGCGCGAAGTTCGTCCTCGGAAGGCTGCTCGCTCGTAAGGCCGCATGCCTCGCCCTGCAGCAGGGTCGCGCGCAGCGGACGGGCGCCCACGGTGACGTGCCAGGAGTTGTCCCACCAGGCGGCGGTGACGTTAAGCGAGGGGAAATCGGTCGCGGCCTTGCGCACAGCCTCATAGCTCGCACGGTAATCGTGCTTAAAGACCACGACGTGCTCGATCACGTCGCGCACGTAGCCCATGTCCACGAACTCGGCGAGCGGCACGCGGCCGGCGCCCGTCAGCTCAACATAGGAGTCGAGCGCCAGGAACGCCGAGAGCACGTCCGAGAAGCCAAAGCGACCGTAGATGCTGCCGCCCACCGTGGCGGTGTTGCGCAGCTGCACACCCACGATGTCGTGGACGGCGAACTCAAAGACATTGTTGACAAGCGCGTTGAGCCCGGCATGGCGCTCGAGCTGGCGCAGGGTGCACATGGCGCCGATGCGAAACTCGGTCTCGGTCTCCTCGATCTGATCGAGTCCGCAGGCCGAAAGGTCAATCGCCGTCGCCACACGACGCGAACCGAGGCGCATCCAGATGCCGCCGCCCACAATCTTGTTGTTGCGGTTTTTCTGCAAGAGCTCATAGGCTTCGGCCGCGTTTCCAACACGGACGTAGGTACCGAACTTGAGCACGTTCTCCCCCATCTCTCCACTTGTCCAGTACCTCTAAGTGTACCAAAGGAGGGCGCACAGCCCTCGTCACCATAGAAAAAGGCTCCCAGCCGGATAGCCGAGAGCCTCATTACATGCTATGTCAGGCAGAGGGTTTAGCAGACGCCCTGGGCGAGCATGGCGTCGGCGACCTTCAGGAAGCCGGCGATGTTGGCGCCCATGACGAAGTTGCCCTCCTCGCCGTACTCCTTGGCGGTGTCGTCCACGTTGTGGAACATGCCGCGCATGAGCTGCTCGAGCTTGCCGTCGACCTCCTCGAAGGTCCAGGACAGATGCTCGGCGTTCTGGCTCATCTCGAGGCCGGACACGAGCACGCCGCCGGCGTTGGCAGCCTTACCGGGCATGAAGGCGACGCCGTTCTCCTGGAAGTAGGTCGTGGCCTCGATGGTCGTGGGCATGTTCGCGCCCTCGCCGACCACCTTGCAGCCGTTGGCGACGAGCGCCTGGGCATCCTCGAGCAGCAGCGTGTTCTCGCGAGCGCAGGGCAGCGCGATGTCGCAGGCCAGCTGCCACACGCCACGGCCGTCGCCCTCGTGCCAGGTGGCATTGGGCTTCTCGTCGACGTACATGGCGAGCGTAACGCCCTTGTCGTGGCCGGAGCGTTTCTTGTTATAGACGTGCTCGAGCACGGTGTAGTCGATGCCGTCGGGATCCTCGACCCAGCCGTGGGTGTCGGAGCAGGCGAGCACCCTGCCGCCGAGCTGGGCGACCTTCTGGACGGCGTAGATAGCGACGTTACCGGAGCCGTGAACGACAACGTTCTTGCCCTCGAAGGAATCGCCGCGGCTCTTGAGGTACTCGTCCACAAAGTAGACCAGGCCGTAGCCGGTGGCCTCGGTACGGGCGAGCGAGCCGCCAAAGGAGAGGCCCTTGCCGGTGAGGACGCCGGTCCACTCGTTGGTCAGGCGCTTGTACTGACCGAACATGTAGGCAACCTCACGGCCGCCAACGCCCAGGTCGCCGGCGGGAACGTCGGTGTTGGGGCCGATGTGGCGGTAGAGCTCGGTCATGAAGGACTGGCAGAAGTGCATGATCTCGTTGTTGGACTTGCCCTTGGGGTCAAAGTCGGAGCCGCCCTTGCCGCCGCCCATGGGAAGGGTGGTCAGGCTGTTCTTGAGGATCTGCTCCAGGCCTAGGAACTTGAGCATGCCCAGGGTGACCGTCGGGTTAAAGCGCAGGCCGCCCTTGTAGGGTCCGATGGCAGAGTTGAACTCGACGCGGTAGCCGCGGTTGACCTGGACCTTGCCCTGGTCGTCGACCCAGGGAACACGGAACATAACGATGCGCTCGGGCTCGACGAGGCGCTCCAGCAGGGCGGCCTCCTCGTACTCGGGGTGGGCGTCGAGCGCCGGCTGGATGGTGCCGAGGATCTCGGTCGCGGCCTGGATGAACTCAGGCTGCTCGGGATAGCGGGCCTTGAGCTCGTCGAGAACTTTCTGCGTGTAGCTCATACTTCCTCCAATTGATGGAAAAGAAAGGTGTCGTTCGCGGCGCCCCATGCGCCGTGAGCTTTATCGAATATGGATAATATCGCACTGTTGCAGCAAAGTTACGTATAAGGCAACGAGCGGATGTTTCGTTTTGATTACGATGCAGGTAGATGCGTTTTTGAGTACCTGACCCGCAAAATCCGTGTTTCGAAGCTGTTTCGTCCACATGGACTAAAACCACCACAAAAGGTGCCTGTCCCCAATGTGGTGGTTTTGGCGGTTAGAGGACGAGGTGGTGGTAGTCGGCAGGGGTTATGCGGCCTTCGGTGGCGGCGCGGAAGGCGGCGAGGGCATCGCCGGAGAACGGCATGGCCCAGCACAGGCCGCAGCCGGCGGTGATGGAGCCCGGCAGCGGCATGATGCGCCCGGGCACACCGGCATCCAGGCACAGCTGCTCGCATTCCATCACATCGAAGGTGCTGTCAAACGACACGATAATCTTGCGCTCATGGTCGAGGGCATCACCGGACGGGCCGCCGCGGTGTGCCTCACGATACGCCGCGGCGGCCGCTTCCTCTTCCGCGGTATGCCCGCAGCCTCCGCAGCCGCAGGTACAGGGTTCGGACCCGTCGCAAGTGCAAGGCTCTCCCGTGTCGGGGCAAATATCGTGAGACATGGCATCTCCCATCGTCTAGGCGAGCAGCTCGGCTGCCGCAAACTCTTCGGGTGTATTGACGTTTTCGAAGCAGAGCGTGGAGCCCGCGGCCTTAACGATCTGCGACTCATCCATATAACCGGCCTGAACGCGATTGATCAGGCAGCGAATGCGCTGGCGGTCGCAGGCGAGCAGCTCTTGGGCAACCGGCGCGCACGCGTCACGGCGCCAGACGGCGCAAAGCGGCTCAATTCCCCGCTCCTCGCGCGGCACGCACACGTCAAGCGCCTCGGCCTCAACACGATCGGCAAGCGCGCCGATGAGTTCCGGCGAGACAAACGGCATATCGCAGGCAACGATCGCCACGAGAGGCAGTCGAGCCGCAGCCAACGAGCTCGCGATGCCGCGCATGGCACCGGCGGGCCCTTCAAGATCCGCCACCACACGCGGCACCAAGCCGCCAAACGAGTGCTCCTCAAGATAGGCAAGCTCGCTGGGACGCGAAGTCGTCACGACCAACTCGCCGGCAATTGGCGCCAGCCGACCCAGCACGCGCTCGATGAGCGGCTCGCCGCAAAACGCCATGCGCGCCTTATCGCAGCCCATGCGCGAGGACAGCCCGCCCGCCTGGACGACACAAGAAAGATCGGCACGTCTTACGGTAGTCATACGGCAAAACACCTCCATCGACATGCTCGAAACCCGGTGCACGAAGCTAAATACAGCCGCCGAAATAGCGGCGCTACGAAAAGCTCGTGCAAAAACAAAACAGCGCCTTTGCGGCACGCAGCAAGACCGCGAGCACAAAAGCGCTGGTAGCATATGGCGGGAACGTATGTGAATCGAACACATCCAAGACGTTTTGCACGCCTCGCAACGGTTTTGAGGACCGCGGAGCCCACCGGAGCCCATCCGTTCCCAAGTGCGCCGATATTTTACCAAACCAGGCACCCCGCAGCCGCAAAGGGCACCAGGACAGCTAATTTGGGACAAGGGATGATTTTTTAAGGCTCTGTTAGACCAGGATTGACATTCTGCCTCAATCATCTTTTTGAAATTGCAAAGCTATCGACCCCTTGC
>CALDCF010000028.1 GCA_937937635.1 uncultured Collinsella sp. | reverse complement strand
GGCGTGGAACGGATCGTCCTGGTCGTCCTTCTCCGACGCCGACCTGGTGGAGTGCCGCCCGGCCGACGCCAGGGCCCCCCAGGCCGCTGCCGAGGCGACCGGCGACGGAGAGGTGACGGTGTCGTGGAAGCCGGTCGCCGGCGCCGAGCGCTACGCCGTCGCCGAGAAGATGGCCGACGGCTCCTACAGGACCTACACGCTGGACGAGAAGGGCACCTCCTACAGGGTCTCCGACCTCGCCAACGGCGTGACCCACCGCTTCCTGGTCCAGGCCCGGGTCGGCGGCTCCTGGTCGTCGACCGCCGACGGCCACCTGTGCTCCGCCGCCCCGTCGGGCACCGTCAGGCCCAAGGTTTCCGCGAAGGCCGGCGACAGGTCGGTCGAGCTCACCTGGGGCCACGTGCCCGGCGCGACCCGCTACGCGGTCGCCGTCCGCCAGGGGTCCGGGTACAAGACCTACACGCTGGACTGCGCCAAGGAGTCCTACACCGTGAAGGGCCTGTCCAACGGCACGTCCTACAAGTTCCTGGTCCAGGCGTGGAACGGATCGTCCTGGTCGTCCTTCTCCGACGCCGACCTGGTGGAGTGCACAACTTTGGGCACGCCGATTATGGGTAAGTCAGCCGCTTCGGTTTCGAGTATGGTTTCTTTGTACAACTCTACTGGACATACCTATCCGACTATTTACGCCTCGAAGGGTGCAACAACTATTAATGACTTTTGCCAGATAGTATTAGAGGAAGCGAATGCTGAAGGTGTTAAGGCGGAAATCCTGTTTGCCCAAGCAATGCACGAAACTGGCTGGCTTCAGTTTGGTGGTAGCGTAAAAGCGGAACAATGCAACTTCGGTGGAATCGGCGCCGTGAATGCCACCGCGGGTGGTGCGTCTTTTGGGGATGTGCGATCTGGTCTCCGCGCACAGGTTCAACATTTAAAGGCTTACGCTTCGAAAGAGCCATTAAATAATCTTTGCATCGACCCCCGTTTTGAAAAAGTAGAGCGCGGCGTTGCGCCATGCGTCGAGGATTTGAATGGTCGCTGGGCAGTGCCTGGTGACGGTTATGGGCAGCGTATTTCGTCTTTAGCCACTCAGGCTTGTTGATTGCTTTAATGTGGCAGCATTTAAGTGCGTAAGTAGGTTTAGGATGAATTCAACGAAATTTTCCAAAAATGCAAACGTCTATTGCTTGGCGCTCGTTCTTGCAGTGTTTTGTTCGATTAGCATCTGGTGGGCATTTCGTCTGCCTATGTCTTCAGCGCCTGATGAGTATATGAGACTACAAGTTCCCTTATTTATTGCAGAGAATGGCTGTTTGCCGCGAGGAGATGACCCTGCGATCATAAATGAGGTTTGGGGTACATCATATGCATTTAGCGTGTACGGGTCCTCGTTGATTGCAGTGCCGTTTATCTGTGTTGCAAAGCTGGTGGTTCCCAATTCTGCTGCAGCGTTGATAATTGCTGCGAGATTATCGAATTGCCTTCTTGCTGCGTTAAATTTAGTTTGTATCTATCTGATGGGTAAAAAACTTAAATTTGGCAATTTAACATCAATTCTTGCCGCAACTATATTTGCATTTTTACCACAAAACGTATTCCTTGCTGCTTACTTTAATTCTGAACAGCTTGAATTTCTCTCGACAAATCTTGTGGTGATTCTTTGTTTGAATGCACGAGAGAATCGCTGGAGCTATAGGAGCTGTTTCTTCTTGGGCTGCGGCTTGGGAGTGCTCGCGCTCTCTTATTACTACGCTTATGGTGTAATAATTGCAGCAATCATATTCTATTTCAGTTCTATTAAGAAAGATTTTTGTTTAAGGACGAGATCCGACTATATTTCCGCTATTCTCTATCGACCTTTGGTGGTTTTTTCCGGTTCATTTATAGTCTGCGGCTGGTTCTTTATAAGAAATGCGCTGTTGTATAATGGAGACTTTATCGGAATGGCTACTAGCTCTAAAACATCTGAGATATATGGTGCTAGCGGCTTTAAACCATCGCAACGTGGCACTTTACGTCAGCAAGGGTATTTGCCTGACTGTTTGTTTAATCAAATGAACTATTCGGTGTATTGGCCTTTGTCTGTAGCGCAGTCATTTATAGGTACATTTGGATATATGAGTATCTTTGTAGGCAATACGTCTTTCGTTTTATATTTATTAGTATTTATTCCTTCACTCGTAATCGGTCTTATTCGGCGCCTGTTTACTGCCAAACAAGCTGGCGATTATTCAACGTTTATTCCTAGCCTTATTACTGTTGCGACTCCATTTCTTTTATCAATTTACTATTCATGGGCATCTGATTATCAGCCTCAGGGCAGGTATGTGATGGCTGGATTCGGGATCTTGTCTCTGCTTTGTGCTTTTGGGATCGTTTCGTTATGCCAGGGTTTCTGGACCTTGCTACGCGCGGAAATTGAAGTTAAATCCTGTAAAGATGAATCTGGTAATTCATTAGAGAAGCGCATGGCCATATCAATTAATGACTATGGTGTATTTATTAGGCTAGTTAAGCTTTCCGTTGTGGCAATAGTGCTATTTTATCTGCTGCTGTTCCCTCGCATTTTTATACATTTGATTATTCCGTTGCTTTCAAGTGGTGTTTTGTAATTTAGATTATGTAGCCTGTAGCGCATTTTGGAGGATTCGATGAAAGCTAGATTGACCTGTCTTTGCCGCGGCCTCGGTAAGGCTTACTTTGGCTTTGCGATTAATAGTCAGGTTGACATTAGTGAGATTTCCGCTGAGGTGCGTACGGATTTGGGAAGTCAACTTCCGGTTGGGATATATAGATTAAATTCTAAAGACATGTTGATTTTGGCTGTTCCGTTGTTGGGCTCTGGCGGAGTCCATATCTCTATTAAGTTGAGATTAGATAGTGGCATGGTCAAGAGTTTGTATAGCGGAAAATTGAGCTGGATAGCTATAAAGTGGCTATCACGTTATTGTTATAAATTCAAACGCAAGCTTGCTTTCGCTTTGCGTGATATCGATCAGCAGGTATATTCGCATCAAATTCACGTTAGGCCAGAGCTTGCTCTTGAATCACCTGTCGGTGATCTCATTATTAAAGGCGTGGTTTGCGGGCCGTATGGTTGCAGAAACTCCGATATCTTTCTCTTGGATGAGAGCGGCAGCAGGAGTGATTCAGGCAGTTTAAGTGTCGGCCGTTGCAGTGATGTCGTAACATTTAACCAAAGACGTTCTGAAATTTCTTTTACACTGCGAATTCCAATGGACGGCAACACTTATACGTTAGTTGCTGACGGAAATTGCACTAATGACCAGCCTGGTTTTCTGTGCTTCGATGCTGCTTCCGTTCAATATTATCTTTCGACGCTATCGCCACTTTTCTACAAGGCCTCATCTACTGGCACCTACGCTTCTTCTCATTCCAAGCGTATTGACTATCTTTCGATGCTGGATTTTAGTGAATGTAAATTAATTAGCGGCCCTCTGTTTAGTATTGTTGTTCCGTTATATAAGACACCTGTTAGTTTTCTTAACGATATGGTGCATTCTGTAATCAATCAGGCATATTCTAATTGGGAACTCATTTTGATTAACTCAACTCCAGAATGTGTTGAGCTGGCTGCCGCCTTAAATAAATTGACTGATAAACGCATCAAAGTTGTCACCCTTGAGTCAAATAAGGGTATTTCGGGGAACACTAACTTTGGCATTGCTGAAGCAAAGGGCGACTATGTCGTGTTTTTCGATCACGACGATACGCTCGATCCGTTTGCTCTATATAGATACGCAGAGCGAATTCAGGACTGTCCTGATACTGATGCACTGTATTGCGATGAGGACTTTCTGAATGAAGCTGGCGAGTATGTGGCCCCTCATTTCAAGTCTGATTTCAATCTAGATTTGCTTCGCGTTCATAACTATATAACCCATCTGCTTTGCGTTCGCGCCTCGTTCGCTAAAGAGCTGATGTTACGGAAAGAGTTCGATGGGGCTCAAGACTATGATTTTCTGCTGCGTTTGGTAGAGAGAACTCAGAGTATCTATCATGTTCGTGAGGTTCTCTATCATTGGAGAATTAGCGATACGTCGACTGCGAAGAGTGCGGGAAATAAGAACTATGCCGACGAAGCTGGTAGAAAGGCATTGCAAGAGCATTTGGATCGCTGCGGATTGAATGGTGCTGCGGAGTTAACTGATTCCGCCTGCTTCTATCACATTTCCTATGCTCTTAATGAAGAGCCTTTAGTCAGCATCGTTATCCCGAATAAGGATAGTGTTGAGGTCTTGCGCCGTTGCATTGACTCTATCGAGGAAAAAACTGATTACCGCAACTTCGAGATTCTGGTTGTTGAGAACAACAGTACAGAGGATGCGACGTTTGAGTATTATCGCACCGTTTCCGAGCGATATGAGAACGTTCGCATTGCAACGTGGGATGGACCGTTTAATTACTCCGCTATCAATAATTATGGCGTTGGACTGACATCCGGCAAATACTTGCTGTTCTTGAATAATGACACCGAGGTCATTGAGAGCGGCTGGCTTTCTTCAATGCTGTCTTTCTGCCAGCGTGGGGATGTTGGAGTGGTCGGTGCAAAGCTGCTGTATCCAGATGATACGGTGCAGCATGCAGGCGTAATGATGATATGTTGTAGAAATGAAGGCGAAATGGGCGGCCCCATTCACGTATTCAACAACCTTGACCGGGATGATCCAGGTTACATGCGTCGCGCTGTTATTTCGCAAGATTTAAGTGCTGTTACTGCTGCATGCATGATGACAAAGCGCTCTGTATTTGAAGAGCTGAATGGGTTCAATGAGGACTTTGAGGTCGCGTTTAATGACGTTGATTTTTGCCTGAGGGTTCGCTCGCTCGACAAGCTTGTTGTTTTCGATGCTGATGCGCTTCTGTATCATTACGAATCCTTTAGTCGCGGCTATGAGACCGGTGAGAAGAAAATTCGATTTATGCGCGAGCAGGGTAAATTGCGCACTGCTTGGGCGGAGTATTATGTCAACGGTGACCCGTATCACGGCCCGATGAGCACTCGATGATGTTTGGATTTTCATGATTGACCAAAACCTCGTTCTCTTTGAATCGAATCCGGATTTCGCCGACAATTCTCGCGCTATATATGATTTCATCGTTGAGAATACGAATCTCAAGACGTTTTGGGTTGTTAAGGACCCGGCAATGCTAGAGCCCATGAGGGCTGCTGGCGTTGACTGTGATATCGAGAATTCAGACCGAGCTATTGCTATGGAGCAATGTGCTCATTATCTGGTTACGTCCAGCTTTATGTTTGCGTACAATAAGCGTCCAGGGCAGATTCATGTTTCGGCATGGCATGGCTTTGGTCCTAAGACCATCGGGTTTGACGAAGATGCAGCGTCTGAATCAAGTGCGCTTAGGGATTTGAAAGTCATTACGACCCAATGTGATCTTCTGACCACTACGTCACGTGTGTCGCAGCTCATGATGGCCGGCATGCTTTCTATGGACCCTCGCAAGGTAATGAATTCCGGTTTCCCGAGAAATGATTACCTTTTTACTACTGATGGAAGAAAACTCCTGGAAGACGCTTTGGGAGTTGATTTCGGCACCAGTAAATTGATTATGTATTTGCCCACGATGCGCAAGGGCCTAAAGGCTGAAGGGGGTCAATTCGATAAAAATATCTTTAATTACGAGGATTATGACGCTGCTGGTCTTGATGAGTTTCTAAAGCTGCATGATGCTTACGTAATTGCGAAGATGCACTTTGCCGATGACTCGAGCTTCAATCAAGGTTCCTTTGAGCTTCCCGAAAGGGTTTTGTTCCTCGATAGTCTGTCTTTGGGTTCGAAGTTGCTCACCATTTATCATGTTCTTAACGCATTCGATTTATTGATAACTGACTACTCGTCAGTGTATGTAGACTATCTTCTTCTTAATAGGCCTATTGTCTTTTCATGTCCGGATTTCGAAGAATACAAGAAGGACCGAGGATTCATTAGCGATGATCCACGCTGGATGATGCCCGGGGCTTTTGTTAAGTCACAATCCGAGTTTTTGAGTGCGCTTGGTTCTTTTTTTAATGGAGTTGACGCTACAGTTTCTATGCGTGAGTCGTTTATGCCGGTCATTCATTCACACAGGGATGCAAAAGCTGCCGAGCGTGTTGTTCAAAGGATGATCGGAGCGGCCAGAGCCCAATCGTGTGATTGTGACAAGGAAATCGGTTCATGCTTTGCGGACTCGAATTCCCCTTTGCGGCAGTATATGAATCTACGTTCCAAAGCGGAACTATTTCTAGACTATGGTTCGGGCTTCAATTCTGAAGACGTTCTGTCTATCGAATACACGTCTAACTGTTTTGGGTCTCATGTCTGTCTGACTTTCAATGTCCCTTCTGGCGTTAACGAAGTTCGCTTTGACCCCGCCGATGACGGTTCATTTCTCTTAAAGGATGTTTCCTTCTCTTTTAACGGAACGCCATTGATTTGGGATGCGCTAAATGGTTCTGAATCACACTCCAATATCGTATTCTGTGGACTTGACCCTCAGATTCTGGTCTCAGGTTTTGATGGCTCGGCTGGCGAGCTGTGTATCAATTTTGACAGATGCGAGCTTGGGGATTCAGCTGACTACGTTTCATGTCTCATGGAGCGCGGACACTCTCTTTCGGATGAGTCCGTGCATTCTCTTTCGTGGTCATTGAGGCGTTTATTTAGGTTTGGTAGGCATTGACGTGAAGCGCGTTATTACATATGGAACGTTTGATTTACTGCATTACGGGCATATCAATTTACTAAGGAGGGCCAAGCAGTATGGCGACTATCTAATAGTCGCCCTGTCTACCGATGACTTCAATTGGAATCAGAAGAGAAAGAAGTGTTATTTCTCTTTTGATAAACGCAAAGCCCTTCTTGAAGCAATTCGTTACGTTGACCTTGTGATTCCCGAAGAATCATGGGGCCAGAAAGTGACTGACGTGCGTGAATACCATATCGATACGTTTGTTATGGGAGATGATTGGAAAGGCGAATTCGACTTTCTGAAGGATGAGGGCGTTGATGTCGTTTACCTGCCACGCACGCCGGAAGTATCCACCACTCAAATTAAACGTGATCTAAAATCCTAGTAGTCGGCAAGGTTCTTGTGCGAATTTAGCATTGTGGGATTATTAATAATAAAATTACCCTAACGGTTTGATTTCTGTTAGAAAGGTTCTTCAATTATGAAGGGCATCATCCTCGCCGGCGGGTCCGGCACCCGCCTGTACCCGCTCACGCTCGTGACCTCCAAGCAGCTGCTGCCGGTCTACGACAAGCCCATGATCTACTACCCGCTGTCCACCCTCATGCTGGCGGGCATCCGGGACATCCTGGTCATCTCCACGCCGACCGACCTCCCCAACTTCGAGCGCCTGCTCGGGGACGGCTCGCGCTACGGCGTGAACCTCTCATACGCCGAGCAGCCCTCGCCGGACGGCCTGGCGCAGGCGTTCACCATCGGCGAGGACTTCATCGCCGGCGAGCCGTGCGCCCTGGTGCTCGGCGACAACATCTTCTACGGCAACGGCCTGTCTCGCCACCTGACGCGCGCCGTCCAGAACGCAGAGTCCGGTAGGGCCACGGTCTTCGGCTACCACGTGGACGACCCCGAGCGCTTCGGCGTCGTGGAGTTCGACGGCGAGGGGAGGGCCGTCTCCATCGAGGAGAAGCCCGCCGAGCCCAAGAGCTCCTACGCCGTCACCGGCCTGTACTTCTACCCGGGCGACGTGGCCGCCAAGGCGCATGGGGTCGAGCCCTCCGCGCGCGGCGAGCTGGAGATCACCACGCTCAACCAGATGTACCTGGAGGAGGGGACGCTGTCCGTGGTCACCCTCGGCCGCGGCTACGCGTGGCTGGACACCGGCACCATGGAGAGCCTGCACGAGGCCGCGGAGTTCGTCCGCGCCGTGGAGCACTCCCAGGACCTGCCGGTCTCGGTACCCGAGGAGATCGCCTGGGAGAACGGCTGGATCACGACCGCCGGGCTGGAGGAGGCCGCGAAGGCCTACGGCAAGTCGGTCTACGGCCGGCACCTGAAGAAGGTCGCCGCCGGCGAGATCGTCAACAGCCCGCGCGAGTACTAGCGCAAGCTTGTTTTCTTTTAGGGGTCACCGTTTATCTGGTGGCCCCTTTCGTTATGATTACGTTGACCATAAAGACAATATGATTGGGAGTGGATGTGTTAAGCGTCTACTTTGGCGATATGCCAGAAGCGATTTACAACACAGCGACATATTTCAAAAACTCTTACCGGCCTTCTTGGATTACGGATCCCTATGCAGTCTCGATAATTAAAGATGTCGATCGATCGGATGTTGTCTCCGAGAACGTCATCGAAAGCCCCGTGCTTGGATCCATCTCCCCACTCCAGCTTTCTGGTGGCGTGAAAACGCTGCTGCTTATGAGATTTGATCGTAAGCATATTTTTAACGCTTCTACCTGTGGTGACAACTGTGCCAAGTGGATTCTCGACATGGCGAAAGACCGCAAGCTCGTTGTGAATCTCTATCATGTGATGGACTTTGGTCGCGAGGATTTTAAAATCAAAGTCGTGAATAGCGGCCGAATCGTTCACAATATGGCCGAATTGATTCACGAGTCGATTCCGTATCTGTAGGTGCTGCTTATGAACGGTTCGCATCTCGTTAAGATTTCCCGCCGCAGGGGAACCAAGTACACATTTACCATCAAGCGGAACATCACTATTGTGCGTGGCGATAGCGGCACGGGTAAGACGACACTGTTTGACATGGTCGCAGACTACATGCGAACGGGCGAGCAGTCGGGTGTTTCCTTGCAATGCGATTGTCCCTGTGTCGCCCTGACAGATTATGATTGGCGAAACCAGCTTTCGTCCGTTCATGACTCGATTGTATTTGTCGATGAGGGCTTAAAAGAGATCCATTCTGATGAGTTTGCCCATCATGTGCTGTATTCCTCGAATTATTTCGTGCTGATCTCAAGGGCTGATTTCCCCAATCTTCCGTATAGCGTGGATGAGATTTACAAGATTAAGACGAGCGGAAAATACCATTCTTTCGTCCCTGCTTATCAAGATCGCGGGAATCATCGTTATGCTATTTCCCGGTCGGCGCCAAAACAGGACTTTTCTATCCTTCTATGCGAGGACAGTAAGTCTGGTTTCCAGTTCTTTGAACGGCATTTCGCTGACAGTGAACTTACCTGCGCTTCGGCCATGACGAACAGCGCGATTTTGGGCTGGTTGGATCAGCATCTCGACGATCGCGTGTTTGTTGTCGCGGACGGAGCGGCATTTGGGTGCTATGCGGACCGCGTCCTTAAGCTGCAAGACATTCACCGCGATGCTGTTACGGTTTGTCTTCCCGAGTCGTTCGAGTGGCTTCTGCTGAGCTCCGGCGTAATTTCAGGGATAGATGCCAAAGCGGTTTTGCAAGAGCCGGAAGCTTTTGCAGACAGTGAGAAGTTTAAAAGCTGGGAGGACTTTTTTTACAAGTACTTACGCGATAAAACTGGGAATTCGGTCTTCCGGTACGACAAAGACTGCATTCCGGAGGCGTTTTGTAGGGGAAGTAATTCTGCGAAGGTTATGGCTCTTATCGCATGCCGAAATGTCCGATAGTTTTGTTGAATAGTGTCGCGGCGTCACTTCCTGCGGCATACTAAAGAAGCTGTACTTGCTTCAGATTGGATTTTTATGTCTGGGTTTTTCGAACCGAAGAATATCATCGTCACCGGCGGCTGCGGCTTCATCGGAAGCAACTTCGTGCACTACGTGGTGAACAACCACCCCGACGTGCACGTGACCGTCCTGGACAAGCTGACCTACGCCGGCAACCCCGAGAACATCGCCGGGCTGCCCTCCGACCGCGTGGAGCTCGTCGTGGGCGACATCTGCGACGCCGCACTGCTGGATAAGATCGTCCCCGGTCACGACGCGATCGTCCACTACGCCGCCGAGAGCCACAACGACAACTCCATCGCCGACCCCGAGCCGTTCCTGCGCACCAACGTGGAGGGCACCTTCCGCCTGCTGGAGGCCGTCCGCAAATACGGAATCCGCTACCACCACGTCTCCACCGACGAGGTCTACGGCGACCTGGCGCTCGACGACCCGGCGAAGTTCACCGAGGAGACGCCGTATCATCCGTCCTCCCCGTACAGCTCGACCAAGGCCAGCTCCGACATGCTCGTGCGCGCCTGGACCCGCACCTACGGCCTGCGCACCACGATCTCCAACTGCTCCAACAACTACGGCCCCTACCAGCACGTGGAGAAGTTCATCCCCAGGCAGATCACCAACATCGTCGACGGCGTCCGCCCCAAGCTCTACGGGAAGGGCGAGAACGTCCGCGACTGGATCCACACCGAGGACCACTCCTCGGCCGTCTGGGACATCCTCACGAAGGGCCGCATGGGGGAGACCTACCTCATCGGAGCCAATGGGGAGAAGAACAACATCACGGTCCTGCGCATGATCCTGGAGGCCATGGGCCGCGACCCCGAGGACTTCGACTGGGTCGCCGACCGCCCCGGCCACGACCGCCGCTACGCCATCGACTCGACCAAGCTCCAGCGCGAGCTCGGCTGGAGGCCGGCCCACACCGACTTCGCCGAGGGCCTGAAGCAGACGATCGACTGGTACGTCGAGAACGAGTCCTGGTGGCGCCCGGCCAAGGAGGCCACCGAGGCGCGCTACCGCGCACAGGGCCAGTAAGACCGCATCCCGGCGAACCGCACCGCGGGGCGCCCGCGCGGGGCCGCAGGGCATGGGGATGATCCTGCGTCCCCGCGCGGGTGCCCGCAACCTGAACCTCTTCGATAGGAGCTTTTCCCACATGGCAGACATCGCATTCGAGAAGGACCTCTCCGTCGCGGAGACCGGCATCGAGGGCCTGAAGGTCGTCGACCTCGCCGTCCACGGCGACTCGCGCGGCTGGTTCAAGGAGAACTGGCAGCGCGCCAAGATGTGCGCCCTGGGCATCCCCGACTTCCGGATCGTCCAGAACAACATCTCCTACAACGACAGCCGCGGCGTCACCCGCGGCATCCACGCGGAGCCCTGGGACAAGTTCATCTCCGTGGCCCGCGGCTCGGTCTTCGGCGCATGGGTCGACCTGCGCGAGGGCAGCGCCACCTACGGCAGGGTGTTCACCTGCACGCTCGACCCGAGCAAGGCCATCTACGTCCCGCGCGGCGTGGGCAACAGCTTCCAGGCGCTCGAGGACGGCACCGCCTACACCTACCTGGTGGACGCCCACTGGTCGCTGGAGCTGAAGAGGACCTACACCTTCGTGAACCTCGCCGACCCCGAGCTCGCCATCGAGTGGCCGATCCCGCTCGATGAGGCCACCGTATCCGAGGCCGACCTCAACCACCCGATGCTCAAGGACGTCGTCCCGATGGCGCCCAGGCGCACCCTCGTCACCGGCTGCAACGGCCAGCTGGGCCGCGCGGTGCGCAAGCTCGCCGAGGAGCGCGGCGTGGCCAAGGACTTCGACTTCTGCGACATCGACACCTTCGACATGTCCGACCCGGAGGCCTACGCGCAGTACGACTGGTCGCTCTACGGCACCGTCATCAACTGCGGCGCCTACACCGCGGTGGACAGGGCCGAGACCCCAGAGGGCCGCGCCACGGCCTGGAAGGCCAACGCGACCGGCCCCGCCCTTCTCGCCCGCACCTGCGCCGGGCACGGGATCACGCTCGTCCACGTGTCCAGCGACTACGTCTTCGACGGCACCGCCGAGGTCCATACCGAGGAGGAGCCCTTTTCTCCGCTGTCCGTCTACGGCCAGACCAAGGCCGCAGGCGACATCGCCGTGGCAGGGTGCCCCCGCCACTACATCATGCGCAGCTCCTGGGTCATCGGCGAGGGGCACAACTTCGTCAAGACCATGAAGGCGCTCTCCGACCGCGTCGCCGACCCGGAGGACGGGCTCGAGCAGGTCACCGTCGTCGACGACCAGCTGGGCCGCCTGACCTTCACACGCGACATGGCCGAGGCCATCTTCCACGTGCTGGGGACGCACGCCCCCTACGGCACCTATAACTGCACCGGCTCCGGCGCCGTGAGGTCCTGGGCCGACATCGCCCGCGCCGTCTTCGAGGCAGCCAACGGCAACGGGGAGAAAGTGGTCCCGGTCAGCACCGCCGACTACTACGCGAATGCCGCCGGCCCCGTCGCCCCGCGCCCGGTCCACTCCGCGCTCGACCTGTCCAGGCTCGAGTCGGTCGGGTTCCACATGCCCGACTGGGAGGAAGAGCTGGGGGAGTACCTCAAGACGCTCTAGCCGCTATTAACTTTTCGAGAGTAAAAGCCGCCGCTTGTTAACGGCGGCTTTTCTTATGCCTGGTGAATAGCCCCGCTGCAACAAGGGCGGCAGCGGTCGCCAGACTCACTGCAAGCCCCGCAAGGGCGCCCGGAGTCTTGTAGGTCATCACGATCCTATTCGCGCCTTTCTGTATGTTCAGGGACGACAAACCCTTATCGGCGGCGGGCGTTAGTTCTGCGGCGGTTCCGTTTACCGTTACGTTCCAGCCCTCATCGTACGGAACGCTCAGCAGCAGGTTGTCGTCATCCTTGGCGATAAATTCGCCTTCGATCCTTCCGTCCTTAAAGACCGTCGGAACAAATTCGCTCGTCTTAAGCTCGTTCATAATCTGCTCGAAAACGTCCAGATTGAGGGCGTAAAAGACCGGCTCATTGTCTTGGGGCATGTCTGTATAGCCCTCTGCGACTCCGATTGACACCGTATGCTGGCTCGGGGAGTCCGATGCATCCGCAATCTGGCGGATATTATTGTCGAATCTCCAGGCCTCGTTTTCAATCGTTCGCTGGTCGATGGTAAGGGTGACGGGCCAATAACTGCCGGCGGTCGCATCTTTGTTGATGTAGAGATACCCGATGGAGCTTGCCGGTACAGTAACGCTCCATTGCTTTAAGCTATCGCTATTTCCCGTGCTCGTGGCCTCGATTTTGGTATAGAGCTCGACCTCGCGGCCTAGGATTTTGCTGTAGAGGTCGTTCTGCTTTTCGAAGGGGTTCTCGCTCTTCAGCTTGCTGTTTTGGATATCGCTTGAGGCTGCGACGCCAATGCTGAGCGCATAGGGGTTCTCGTACACCGCGCTTGTGGAGTCGACCTGATTCGTCTTGGCCGAAACGTATCCCGCAGGCGCGTTCTCGGGAATGGCATACTTGACTCCCAGTAGGGCATCGACGGCGAGAATGGGCTCGGCATAACGGGTCGAGAATTCGCCGACGCTGCTGTATCCAAGGGAGTTGAGCAGTGCGATGGCCTGCGGGTTGTTGGCAGACGAATACGAAGACAACTGGTTGTACCCAAGCGCCAGGCCTTCGTTGAGGGCGGCGCTGTCGACGCGTGTGGTCGTGCGGTCAATGCGATAGAACGACGCCGAAGTCTGGTCTTGAATGGCCGTGATCGTGTCGGTTGCGGTGGCGACATAGGTGCTGTTGGCTTCTTCGGAATAGCCTACGTACAGCTGATTCCAAATGACATGGGCGTTGGCAAACAACTCAATGGCGGTTAGTGCCAGGAGGGGCATGATGACGACGGGGCGATAGGCTTGACGCAATTTGGGCTGGTTTTTGAGCGCCTGCAGCGCGTATCCTGCGGTCCACAGCGTAAAGAAGCTCAGCAAAAAAGCCGTGCGCGAGTAGAAGCCGTTGGGAACGCGCATGCCGCACCAGATGTACTCGAGCGGGCTCAAAACGGAGCTTGCGACCAGGATTATCGTGACGACGAGTGTTGCGATGCGCGTCTTGATTGAAACCGTGCGGTTAACCAGCAGGCTCACCGCAAGTAGTATCATGATGATGCCGCAATAGAACTGCGGTGTGCTTTCGTTGCTTACCCACATGCAGGGAAGAAAGCCCCTGATGAGCGACTTGAGGCTGGTTTTAAGTAGGGGGCCGAGTGCTAGAACGGGACCGCCCTTGGACATGGCAAGGATGGTCGGCAAAAAGGTCCAAGCGGACAGAAGCAGTCCAAGCGCGATGGCCCCGGCGAATCGCAGGGCCCGATCGAGCATGAGCTTCCAACTAAATCCTTCTTCTGCAACATAATCGACAAATTCGACCAATACGAAGATGCAGAGGAACAGGATGCTGATGTAGGCCGTATACCAGCAGAACATGACATTGAGCGCCGTTGCGATGACGAGGCAGATCATGCGCTGCTTGCGGATGAGCTCGTAGCATCCGTAGGCGCAGATGGGCAGCAGGATCAGGCAATCGATCCAGAGCGGGTTGCGCAGGTTGCTGATGGTCCAGCTGCAAAACGTGAACGAGAGGGAAAGCAGGAATATGGCGGGCTTAGACAGGTCAAAGCGCTTTTGCACATACCAAGCGCTGCTGATGTGGATGCAGCCCAGTTTGAGCGCGGAGATAACAAACACGAAGAGCGTCAGCTTGTCTGCGGGAAACAGCGCGCAGAGCAGGTTGAAGGGGCTGGCGAGGTAGTAGCTATAGAGCCCCCATGTGTTCATGCCGAGTCCTTGCGAGAAGGAATAGCGAAGGTTTGCCTCACCTAAAAGGACGCGCCGGAACCAAGCAAAGAAGTCGATGTATTGGTATTTGAGATCGTTGGTGAGAAACGAGTTGTCGCCAAAGGGGTAGACATGCCCTGCCGCTGCAAGTGCGACAAAGAGTGCGATGGAAAATGCGAAGCAGGTGGCGTAGAACGCCACATTCTTGAGCGTGCTGTTATTGGGCCGTGTCATCGGATTCCTCGTTGGATTCTCGAATGATATAGATGGGACGTCGCTTGGTTTCCAAGTAGGCTTTTGCCAAGTATTCACCTATGATTCCCAGGCACAGGAGCTGCATGCCGCCAAACAGCGTTATGAGGCAGGCGAGCGACGGCCATCCGCCGACGGGGTCGCCCCAAACAAGCGTCTTTACTAGGATGACGACGAATCCCAGAATAGCGATGAGACAGAAGACGATACCCGTGAGGGCGGCGAGGGAGAGCGGCGCCGTGGAAAACGCGACGATGCCGTCGATGGAATAGAGGAGCAGCGACCAAAAGCTCCATTTGGTCTCGCCGGCCACGCGGTTGACGTTTACGTAGGGGAGCCATTTGGTTTTGAAGCCCACCCAGCCGTAAATGCCCTTGGAGAATCGGTTGTATTCGCCCATGGAGATGATGGCGTTGACCATAGCTCGCTTCATGAGCCTAAAATCGCGTGCTCCGTCGACGATGTCGGCCTTGGAAATGCGGTTGATGATCTTGTAGAACATACGGGCACAGAACGACCTGATGGGAGGCTCGCCTTCGCGGGTGGTCCTACGCGTGGCGACGTTGTCGTAGTCTTCGGTCTGCAAGATCTCGTACATCTGCGGCAGGAGCGAGGGCGGGTCCTGCATGTCGGCATCCATGGTGGCGACATAGTCGCCCTTTGCGTGCTGGAGTCCGGCGAGTAGTGCCGCCTCCTTGCCAAAGTTGCGCGAGAAAGAGTGCCAGCGGATGGCGTATGGATGCGCCGCCGCGGCTTCTGCCTTCATGACGGCGAGCGTTTTGTCTGCCGAGCCATCGTCGATGAGGACGGCTTCAAAGGAAATGCCGGGGTCTTGCTGGGTCATGATGCGAACGACGCCATCGAGCTCTTTGAGAAAGATCGGAAGTGATTCCTGCTCGTTGTAGCACGGCACGACGATGGAGATGAGCGGCATGGTGGTTTACCTCACGCTTGGCTTGGAAGTGGGGTGGCCGAGCTGGTCGTCGTAGGCGTATTTGCTGTACACGTTGACCTCCCACTGCTTTTTTTCGACCTTTGCCACGGAATCGAGGATGAATCCGGTTGCAAGGCTCAGGCCGCACAGGAACATAAACGACGCGGCGAGCATTGCGGTGGGGAAGCGCGGAACGAGGCCGGTCTGGAAATACTCGACAACGATGGGCATGCCCAGGACGAGGCCGATCACCGCAAACAGAAGCGCGACGAGGCTGAAGAACTTCAGCGGGCGGTAGTCCTTGAACAGCGTGCCGATCATCGCAACGACTTTAATGCCGTCGCTCACGGTATTGAGCTTGGACTCGGAGCCTTCCGGACGGTCGCGGTACTCGATGGGCACATCTTTGATGCGCCAGCGGTGGTCGACGGCGTGGATCGAGAGCTCGGTTTCGATCTGGAAGCCTTCGGAAAGCACGGGGAAGGTTTTGACGAACGGGCGGCTCATGGCGCGGTAGCCGGTCATGACGTCATCGAAGCTGTAGCCATAGATCCACTTGATCATGGCGCGGACCAGATTGTTGCCAAAGCCGTGGAAAGCACGCTTGTTTTCCTCGGCGTAGGTGCCGTTGGAAAGGCGGTCGCCTACGGTCATATCGGCCGTGCCGTTGAGGATAGGCTCGCAGAGGGCTTTGGCCGCCTCGGCGGGATAGGTGTCGTCTCCGTCGACCATCAGGTAGCAATCGGCGTCGATGTCGCGAAACATCTGGCGGCACACGTTGCCCTTTCCCTGACGGGGTTCAAAGCGGACCGTGGCGCCGTGCTCGGTGGCGATGCGTGAAGTGTCGTCCGACGAGTTGTTGTCATAGACATAGACCGTCGCTTGCGGAAGCTCGCGGTGAAAGTCGTCGATGACTTTGCCGATCGTGAGGGCTTCGTTGTAGCAGGGGATGATGACGGCGATGGATTCAGAATTCACTCAATGCTCCTTATACATTCAATCCTTGAAAGTATAGCCGTTTGGGCTTGGCATCCTAAGATGTGGGTTAGTTCTCCAGTTTTGTTGCGCGAATCGTTTACATGGCCGTCGGGTCTATACTGTTCGTTTGTCAACGATTACGAGTAAAGGAGTTGCATCCGTGTCGGATCAGACAAAGCAACAAGAAGCTCGCAGTCTGCCTGCGACGTTTGCTAAGAACGAATTTGAGAAGGACGCGTTTATCCTTCGTCAGCTGGTTACCAAGGATTTTAAGATCAAGTATCGCCGTAGCGTTCTGGGCGTCGCATGGTCGGTGCTCAACCCGCTTCTGATGATGATCGTCATGGCCATCGTGTTCTCGACGATTTTTGCCCAGGGCCGCAATGGCTCGATTACGCCCGAGATGTACCCGCTGTACTTGATCGTGGGTAACGTTACCTTTGCCGTCATGTCCGAGTCTACGAACCAGGCCCTGACGTCGATCGTGGGTGCTGCCCCGCTGCTCAAGAAGGTTAAGGTGCACCGTTGGGTCTTCCCAGTACAGAAGGTGCTCTTCTCGCTGGTTAACTTTGCCTTCTCGCTGGTCGCCGTTGCCATCGTTATGCTGTGGTTCCGCGTTATGCCTTCTTGGCACCTGATTCTGCTGCCGGTCTGCCTGCTGCTGCTTATGTGCTTCTGCATGGGCCTGGGTATGATGCTCTCGGCCCTCACGGTCTTTTTCCGCGACGTTATGCATCTGTGGAGTGTTGTCATCACGGCTTGGACCTATATCACGCCTATTTTCTGGACGACCGACTTTGTTGCTCAGATGCCGCATATCGTTCGGATCTTGGTGTATGCGAACCCCATGTACAACTACCTGCAGTTTATGCGTGATATCTTCCTGTTCCAGACTACGCCCTCGCTTTTGACGTTTGGTATGTGCGTCGCTTGGGCGGTCCTTGCGCTTGTTATTGGCTACACCGTGTTCCATAAGTCCGAGCGCAAGTTCATCCTCTACATCTAAGGAGTGCTGTGATGACTGAATCTGTTGTTGATTACAGCGAGCAGCCTCTGGCTGTCGAGGTCGACGACGTCACCATGATCTTTAACATGGCGTCCGAGTCGCTGACCAACCTCAAGGAGTACTTCATCAAGCTTGCCAAGCACGAGTTGTTCTTTGAGGAGTTTAGGGCGCTCAAGCATATCTCGTTTGATATTCATCGTGGCGAGGTCGTGGGTCTGGTTGGCACCAATGGTTCCGGTAAGTCTACGATGCTCAAGATCATCGCTGGCGTGCTTGAGCCCAGCGAGGGCAGCGTTAAAGTGCACGGTAACATCGCGCCGCTGATTGAGCTTGGTGCCGGCTTTGACCCCGAGCTGACAGCCCGCGAGAACATCTATCTGAACGGCGCCCTGCTCGGCTATACCAAGGAGTTCATCGACGCCAACTTTGACGGCATTATCGAGTTCGCTGAGCTGCAGAACTTTGTCGACATGCCGCTCAAGAACTTCTCCTCGGGTATGGTGGCGCGTATTGCCTTTGCAATCGCGACGATTACCGAGCCCGATATTCTGATCGTTGACGAGACGCTGTCCGTCGGTGATGTGTTCTTCCAGCAGAAGTGCGAGGCCCGCATCCAGCACTTTATCCAGAGCGGCGACGTGACGGTTCTGTTCGTTTCGCACTCCATGGAGCAGGTTGAGCGCATCTGCCAGCGTGCAGTTTGGATTGAGAAGGGTGACCTTCGCATGGACGGCCCGGTCGATGAGGTCTGCAAGGCGTACCGCGAGCAGTTCAACTAGGTTATAATTACTTGCGCCTGACAGGTTTGCGCTTGCTTGGGCGTGCGGTTATTTGCTCCATTAGCTCAGTTGGATAGAGCAGGGGACTTCTAATCCCAAGGTCGACGGTTCGAATCCGCCATGGAGCACCATCGTTTATTAAGCCCGGACCGCTTGGTGGTCTGGGCTTTTTTCATCTTGTGTGCTGCGGTTTTGAAGGGTTTGCAATGGGAAGCAAAAGGCTCGACTGGATCGATATTGCAAAGGGAATTGCAATTATTCTGGTCATTGTGGGGCACACCGTCCCAAATCCCTCTCCCTTGCGGCACGCGATCTTCTCGTTTCATATGCCGGTGTTCTTTATTCTTGCCGGGTATACGTTTAGGCCGAAGCCGTGGCGCGAGCTGCTGAGTGGTTCGGTGTCGCGCCTGCTGGTGCCGTATGTGGTTCTTGCACTGGCGTGGCAGGTGCCGACGTTCTTGATGAGCGGCGCTCCTTTGACGAGCGGTACGCTGGTTGCGGGGCTTAAGACGCTTGTGTTTGCCTCGGGCGTTGATGTGCCTGGGCTTGGCGTTACCGCCGTTGGCATGGCATGGTTTTTGGCGGCGCTGTTTACGTCGCGCCTGTTGTTTAATGTGCTCGTGCGGCTGTTTGATCGCCGCGGAATTGGGGTTGTTTGGCGGGGCGTTGTCTGTGCCGCGATTGCCTTTTGCGGATTGAGCGTGTCTCGATTAATGGGTGTTTACCTGCCGCTCGATTTGGATCTGAGCTGCTATATTTTGCTGCTGATGTGGGTTGGCTATACGGCGCGCCAAAGGGGGCTGGAGCCGAGCGTGAACAAGCCCCTGCTGTTTATTGGAGCCGGTGCCGCTTGGCTTGTCCTTGCCGCGCTGAGTGGGCTTGAGCTTTCGAGCCGCCGCGTGGATGGGTTTGTGGTTGCGACAGTTGCCGCTCTTGCCGGCAGCTACTGCGTGTGCTGGGTTTCCATGGCGCTGGAGAAGTTGAAAGACGTGCCGGTTTTGGGGTCCTTTGAACAAGCCCTCGTGTTCTGCGGACAGGCCAGTCTTGCCATCTTTGCAATCCACGCGGTCGATTGGTTTATCCCCTGGCAGACGATGTCGTTGCTTATGACGCTGTCGGTGCCATGGCTCTTTGCGTCGATTGTGCGCTGCGGGTGCGACATAGGATTGGCGTACGTGATCAAGAAGGCGTAATGCCAGCGGGGAGGGCCAAGTTGGCCCTCCCCGCTGGCATTACGCCTTCAGGCACTCGGGTAAGACGCTTGCAACTGCATTCATTGCCTGCGGCTTTAGGTACTGCTCGTTGAGCCGTGCCTTTTTGTAAGCGTAGCGAGTGTCTGCTGAGTATTTGACCAGCACATCGGTGAAGAACCGCTCCCAGCTTAAATAATCGCGACTTTCGATATAGCTTGAGGGGTCCTCGAGGATTTTGGGAATGTCGCTGCTGGGTATGAGCTCGGAGCGCAGGAGTGTCCACTCGAACGATTCCGGGAGGAATAGGCGAACGTTCTTGTAAACGCGCTGTCCGAGCACCTTTTCGATGTAGGGACCAAACGCCGCGCCGTCTCCTATGGCAAGAACGTTTTGCTCAGGGCATTCGTGAATCGTACGTTTAAGATTCGCAACGCCGGTGGCGGTATAGCAGGGGATCCCGAGTCGGTTGCAAAGAGCGTTGTAGAATTGATAGCCAGATTTGCTATCCTCGACAACTACGGCGTCGGGTACCTCGAATCCAACATTTAGATCCTGGTAAAGCATGTTTGCCGTGTGGCTGTATATCGGTTTTGTTACCGAGTAGAAGCGTTTATCGCTCTTTCGGCCATTGATTGTTTTACTCGTGGTGTTTACCAGCCTTAGGATTTCGTCGACACTGTAGGGGAGTTCGCTGGCTTCTCGGCGAGATATCAGGACAAAATAGTTGGACGACCCGTTAACGGCTTTTGCGAAGTCTTTTGAGTAGATAAATTCGTTACCCTCATCTAAAAAGATAATTGAGTCCTCGATAATCGAAAGCTCGCGTTCCCAGCGCCTGCCAGATAGCGTTTCACAGGGAACGTCACAACTGAGCGTGACGCCGCTCTCCGGTCCACGATCGTTGTAGTCGCGAATCATCGAGATGAGTGTCGTTTTGCCCGTGCCGCTGTTGCCGCGGATGAAGGAAATATTGCGTTTAAAGGTGAGCGTGTATTTGACTTTTGCACGCTCCACGACAACGGTATGCGTTCCCTTCATTACTCATCAACATCCAAAAAGTCATTCGTGGCGCCGACAAACTCCTGCATGTTTCTAACGATGCGGCCATCGTTATTAATACGAATCTCAAAATGCTTCCAGGGGAATTTCATGATGTGGTAAAGGGTTACCAGCACATCCTGCTCTTTGCCAATTTTGAGCAGCCAGCGGGCGCAGTTATCTCCGCAAGTGGATGCATTGAACACCATGTTTGGTAGATTGCGCACCAGCAGCAGCGTCTTAACGCCACCGGAAAGCTCGAGGGGCGTAATCGAACCGAGCTGTTTGCTGATGATGTTGTGGGGGCCGATGAGCTCTGAACCGTCAACGCCTTTAATCATCTGCGCTGCCATAGGGTCCTCGAACCAGGAATCCAGGTACGAGTTCCTAAAATAGGTTTCGGTATCGTAGATGGAACCGGGGTAATCCCCCAGGTGAATGCTCAGCATGTGGGTCTCCAGACGTAGTGTGACTGCAACGATTATATGCCAGTAACAAAATGCCGGCAGCAGCGAGGTGCTGCTGCCGGCGCTGGAGTTTTGTTCGTGTGAATCGGTGTTAATGTATTGATCCGCGAGGCTACTTTTCGAGATGCTCTTTCAGCAGCTCCAGCGCGTGGGCGTAGCCTTGGAGGCCTTCGCCGGTGATGGTGGCGAAGCAGGCAAGGCGTGCATAGCTCACTTGGCGGAAGTCCTCGCGGGTCTCTACGGCGCTGATGTGTACCTCGACGGCAGGGATGGCGACGGCCTTGAGGGCGTCGAGGATCGCCACGCTCGTATGCGTGTATGCCGCCGGGTTGATGACGATGCCGTCGACCTTGCCGTAGGCCTCCTGGATCTTGTCGACGATGCTGCCTTCG
The DNA here is from genome assembly GCA_937937635.1 of uncultured Collinsella sp. GTDB lineage: Bacteria > Actinomycetota > Coriobacteriia > Coriobacteriales > Coriobacteriaceae > Collinsella. Next base: position 16,991 of record CALDCF010000028.1, on the reverse strand, counting down.
TGGTTAGACTGGAAGACCTCGATCTCGTCGAAGCCCTGTGCGGCACCTGCCTCCTGGCAGATCTGCACTAAGCGGTCGTAGTTATCGCTGCCGTAGATGCCCGGCTCGCGAATGCCGAGCATGTTGAGGTTGGGGCCGTTGATGACGAGTGCTTTCATGGTTGCTTCCTTTGCGGTTGGGCGGGCGGTGCGGCGGAATGAAAAACCACAACAAAGGTGCCTGTCCACTTTGTGGTGGTTTTGGTTAGAGGGCGGGTGGAGGGTGTCGAGGAGGGCTTGGGCGGTGTTGGCGGCGCAATCGCGCGAGTCGATGATGTGGTCGGCCCAGGCGCGGTAGCGCGGCATACGCTGTTCGGCCAGCTTGTCGATACCGTCGCGGGCGGTGATGGGGCGGCCCTTGTGGGCGAGCTCGTCGAGCTTGCGGTTGAGCATCACAATCTGGCTGTTCTGGTGCAGCAGCGGGTAGTTCTCGTCGCGCGTGACCACGCCGCCGCCGGTGGAGAGCACCAGGCCGCTGCGCTTGGAGATGTCGGCCAGTGCCGCCGTCTCCTGCTCGCGGAAGGCCGGCTCGCCGCGCTCGACGATATAGTCGGCACAGGGCATGCCCAGGCGTTCCTCGAGGGCGCGGTCCAGGTCGATGTGCTCTCGCCCCGTGAGCAGGGCGATCTGCTCGCCCACGCGGGTCTTGCCCGAGCCCGGCATGCCGATCAGCGCGATGTTCTGTTCGCGGCGTGACAGGCGCTCCGTTACGTCCAGAATTCGCTCACGCGGAGTGACCTGGCCGGTGTAGCGCTCAACGGCTTGCGCCGCCTGGGCCACGAGCATCAGCAGGCCGCCGATGCAGGGGATGCCGCGGCGCTCGGCCTCGAGCATGAGTCCCGTGCGTGCAGGGTTGTAGACAATGTCGATGACGCCCTCGAGCGCATCGAGCCCCTCGAGCGTGCAGGGGGCATCGGGACAGTGGGGGAACATGCCGGCGGGCGTGCAGTTGACGAGCAACGCGGCGTCGGACTGCTGCGCGATGTTGTCGTAGTTGACTTCGCTCGTGCGGCCGACCGGCACGACGATGGCGCCCAGGTCGCCGAGCACCATGCTGGCAGTGGTGCCGGCGCCACCGGTGGCACCGAGCACGAGGGCCTTCTTGCCGGCGACCTCAACGCCCAGCTCCTCGACTAGGCACTGAAAGCCGAAGTAGTCGGTGTTGTCGCCGCGCAGGCGGCCGTCGGGCAGGCGCGTGATGGTGTTGACGTTTCCCATACGCTCGGCGAGTGGACTCAGCTCGTCCAGGTATTCCATGACGGCGCGCTTGTAGGGGATGGTCACGTTGGTGCCCTCCCATTCGTCACCCGTCATAAAAGCCTGGAGGTCCTCGGGCTCGCGCTCAAAACGCACATACTCGAGCCCCGCGAGCTCCTTGTAGATGGTCGGGGTGTAGCTGTGGCCCAGCACGCGGCCCAGCACGCCGTAGGGGCGGGTTGCGGCGACATCGGTCATCTAGAGCACCTCCGTGTAACTGCCAAAGTAGGTGAAGCTCTCGCACACGTCGTTGACGGAATCGAGCAGGTCATCGAGGGCCTTGCTGCCAAAGGGGCAGTCCAGGTCAAAGTAGAACATAAACTCAAAGTCGTGCCCGGGGATGGGGCGGCTCTCGAGCTTGATGAGGTTGATATTGAGCGCGTAGAAACGCTCGAGTACGCGATAGAGCGCGCCCGGCTCGTTGGCCGTGGTAATCATGAGCGAGGTGCGGTTGGCGCCGGGGTAGACGCGTGGCTCGCGGCTGATGACGACAAAGCGCGTGTAGTTGTTGTCCGAGTCCTGGATGTTGGGCTCCAGCACCTCCAGGCCATAGAGTGCCGCGCAGCTGCGCGATGCGATGGCGGCAACATCGGTGCGTTCGGAGCTGGCGACCATCTCGGCCGACATGGCCGTGTTGGGGTACTTGGTGGCGTGCAGGTCGTGCGCCTCGATAAAGCCGGCGCATTGGGCAATGGCCTGGCCGTGGCTGTAGACCTCGTGCACGTCCGCAAGCTTGGTGCCGGGCTTGACGAGCAAGTTGTGGTCGATTTTGAGGCGAAGCGAGCGCACGATGTGGAAGTCGAACTGGGCGAGCAGGTCGTAGACGGCGTTGACCGAGCCGGCGGTGGAGTTCTCGATGGGCAGCACGCCAAACTCGCAGAAGCCGTCGCGCACGGCGCTCATGACGCCCTCGAAGGTCTCGAAAAACGCGATGTCGGGCACGTCGAAGAGCTTGCACGCGGCGATTTGGCTGTAAGCGCCCTCGACGCCCTGGCAGGCGACGGTGGCCGTTTGAGGGAAGGGCGTGTCGGAGGCTGCAGCCGTGGCGTGGGCCTTTTGCGAGACGGTGATGCCCTTGAGCTCGTTGATGTAGCGCTGCTGCTCGGCCTTGCTCATGCTCATGAGGAGACGGAACAGGGTGATGGTCTGCGCCTCGTAGCGCTCGGGCGCGCGGCTGGCGAGGTTGTTGAGCTTGGAGCGCTCACGGGCGGGGTCGAAGACGGCCTTGCCCATCTCGATTTTTGACTTGGCGACCTCGGTGGCAATGTCCATGCGCTCGACAAAGCTGTTGAGGAGCGTGGTGTCGATGCCATCGATGGCCTGGCGGATGTCAGCAAGGTCCATGGAGACCCCTTTCACGTGTCGGGGGATGTTGAGGGGTGGGTAGTTAGCGCTGGGCGGCGTCTTCGAGGAGGGCGTCCCAGATGGCAAGGGCGGCGGCTGCCTCGGCTACGGGGACAGCTCTGGGGACGATGCAGGGATCGTGGCGGCCGTGGACCGAGAGCTCGGCATTTTCCATAGCGTCCATGTCCACCGTCTGCTGCTCGCGGCCAATCGAGGGCGTCGGCTTTACGGCCATGCGCCACATGACGGGTGCGCCGGTTGAAATGCCGCCCAGGATGCCGCCGGCGTTGTTGGACTCGACCTCGATCTCGCCGGTCTCGGCATCGATGCGATACGGATCATTGTTCTCGCTGCCGCGCATGGCGGCCACGGCAAAGCCCATGCCAAACTCCACGCCCTTTACGGCGGGAATGCCAAACGCGATTTGCGCGATGCGGTTCTCGATGCCGTCGAACATGGGGTCGCCGATGCCCGCGGGAAGCCCGTAAATGCCGCACTCCACGATGCCGCCGATGCTGTCGAGTTCGTCGCGCGCGGCTAGGATCTCCTCGCGCATGCGGCCGGCTGCGGCGGCGTCAATGCACGGCAGATCGTTCGTAAGGATCGCCTTGCGGTCGGCCTCTCGATAGACCATATCGTCCATCGGCAGGTCGGAGATGCCGCCGATCTGCGCGACGTGCGCCATCACGTTAATGCCGCGGGCCTCGAGTGCCTGCAGCGCAATGCCGCCGGCGATGCACAGGGGTGCCGTTAGGCGGCCGGAGAAATGCCCGCCACCGGCGACATCGTGCATGTTGTGATACTTCACGCGCGCAGGGAAGTCCGCATGTCCGGGGCGGGGCTTGCGGCGCAGCTCGGAGTAATCCTTGGAGCGCGTGTTAGTGTTCTCGATAATCGCGGCGATGGGCGCGCCGGTGGTGTGCCCATCGACCACGCCGGCGATGATGTGGGCGGCGTCGGCCTCGCGGCGCTTGGTCGCGGTCTCGTCGCGACCGGGGGCGCGACGGTCGAGGAAGGCCTGCAGCTGCTCCTGGTCAACAACGATGCCCGCCGGAATGCCATCGAGCGAGCAGCCGATGGCGGGGGAGTGCGACTGGCCGAAGATGCTTAAGTGCAAGACGTTGCCAAAGGTCGAGGACATGCTATTCCTCCTCGAGTGTGACCTTGCCGCCCAGCAGGCGGTAGTGGTCGAAGAAATCGGGATAGGACTTGTTGACGGCCTCGGCGCCGTGGATCACGACCTCGCCGGTGGCGCGGCTCGCGGCGATAGCGGCCATCATGGCGATGCGATGGTCGTTGTGCGAATCGACCTCGCCGCCGGTGAAGGCATCGACACCCTTGATGATAAGGTCGTCGCCGGCAATGCGCACCTGCGCGCCCAGCGCGGTGAGCTCGCGGGTGGTCGTGACCAGGCGGTCGGATTCCTTGATGCGCAGGCGTGCACAGTCGCGGATGAACGTGCGGCCCTGCGCCAGCGAAGCCACGGCCGAGATGACGGGCACCAGGTCGGGGATGTCGTGGGCGCTCATCTCAAAGCCGGCGAGCTTGTCGGACTGCACGGTGGCGGCGTTGGTGGAGCGCACGATGCGGGCGCCAAAGCGCGAAAGCGCGGCGAGCACGTTGCGGTCGCCCTGCGCGGAGCTCAGCGACACGCCCTCCACGGTGATGGGGTCGGTGCCGATGGCGCCGGCGCACAGCCAAAAGGCGGCGTTGGACCAGTCGCCCTCCACGGCCACGCTGCCGGGCGTACGGTACGAGCCGCTGCTCACGCGGAAGTTCGTGACCTCGGGCTGGCCGTCCTTGGCGGGGATACGCTCGACGTTAACCTCGACGCCGAAGGCCTTCATGGCCTGGATGGTCAGGTTGATGTAGGGTCGGCTCTCGATGAGGCCGGTCACCTGCACGCAGGAGGGCTGGGCCAGCAGCGGGGCTGCCAGCAGCAGGCCGGAGATATACTGCGAGCTCACGTTGCCCGGCAGCACAAAAGTGCCCGGGCGCATGCGACCGCTCGTCTTGAGCGGAAAACCGCCCAGGCCCTGCAGGTCGCAGCCGGCAGCGATGATCTCGTCCGAGAGCGGGGAGAGCGGGCGGGCACCCAGACGGCCCTGGCCCACAAAGGTTGCCTCTGCACCCAGCGCGCAGGCGACGGGCAGCATAAAGCGCAGCGTGGAGCCGCTCTCGCCGCAGTCGAGCGTGCCGCCGGCGAGAGCCTTAAGCAGGCCAAATTCAACGCTCTTCATGGTGGGGTGGACCTGGAAGCCGTCCTCGACGGTCTCGATGCGGGCGCCGAGCGCCGTGAGGCAGCGCACGGTGGCCTCGATATCGGCGCAGGTGGTGTTACAAGTAACGTGCGTCTCGCCGTTGGCAAGCGCGGCGCAGATGATGAGGCGATGCGCCATCGACTTGGACGCGATGGCGGGAACCGTGCCCTTGAGCGGGGACGGGGTGATGCGGGCTAGCATGCGGATGCGTCTCCCTTCTGGCCGAGGCCCTCGGCAATTAAATCGTGGAAGGTGGAAAGCGGCGTGCGGTCGATGCTGCAGCGGCCGATGTCGTGCGGAATCACCAGATCGATGGCGTCGCCCGCACGCTTCTTGTCGTGGAGCGCCTCGGCAAAGACGGCATCGGCATCCAAGTTGCAGCGAGTCTTGAGGCCGTGACGGGCGCAGAGCTCCTCAATACGACCGGGCAGCTCGGCATCGCAAATACAGTGCAGGGCTGCAGCGCGCGTGATGATACCCATGCCGATCGACACGCAGTTGCCGTGTCCGAGCTCAAAGTGCTCGCATGCCTCGACGGCGTGCCCGGCGCTGTGTCCAAAGTTGAGGAGCTTGCGCTGGTTGGTCTCGCGCTCGTCGGCGACGACCACGGCGCGCTTGATGTCGATATTGCGGGCGATGATGAGCGCTACGCGGGTCACATCGCGGTTGAGTAGCTCCAGCGTGAGCGGGGTCTTCTCCAGCTCGGCGAAAAGCTCCGGGTCGGCGATCACGGCATGCTTGACGACCTCGCCGCAGCCGTCGGCGAACTGCTCGGGCGTGAGGGTGGCCAGGCACCCCACGTCGGCGATAACCACGCTCGGCTGCCAAAAGGCGCCGGCCAAGTTCTTGCCGGCAGCCAGGTCGATGGCGGTCTTGCCTCCCACCGACGAATCCACCATGGCGAGCAGGCTCGTGGGGATCTGCACAAACTTGCAGCCGCGCATGTAGGTGGCGGCCACAAAGCCCGCCACGTCGCCCACGACACCGCCGCCGAGTGCCACGATCACATCGGAGCGCGAAAGCTCGTGCTCGGCAACAAACTCCAGGATGTTGATGTAGGTCTCCGCACGCTTATGGGCTTCGCCGGCCTCGAAGGTGCAAATGCTCACCTCGTAGCCTGACGCCTCCAGGCTCTGCTTAACGGGCATCTGGTAGAGGGGGCCCACGTTGGTGTCCGTCACGATGACGGCCTTGGTGCCGCCGGCGGTGGCGCGGACGAGCGGGCCTGCCTGCTCCAGCAAAAACGTGCCCACATGCACCTGATAGGGGCGTGCGGTGTCGATATCGATGGTAATCGCCATAAGCTTCGGTCCTTTCGACCTGGCGTGATGGGTGGTCTAGTGGGAGGCCTCGTCGTCGAGTGCACGCTTAATGCGGTCGCCCTCGGCAAGGAGGTTCTCCAGATAGCGCTGGTCGCGGTCCTTGAGCGCACGGCTGTAGGCGCCAAGCGATTCGATTAGATGGTCGATCTCGAAGGCGAGCGCGTCGGCGTCGTCGATCATGAGCTCGGACCACATCTGCGGATTGAGGTGCGCCACGCGGGTGAGGTCGCGGTAGCTACCGGCCGAAAAGCCATGGTGGACCTGAGCGGTCGGGCTCTTAACGTAGGCGTTTGAGACGACGTGCGCGAGCTGGCTCGTAAAGGCGATGACACGGTCGTGCTCGGCGGCGCTGGTCACGCTGAACTTGCCAAAGCCCAAGGGGCGCACCATCTCGCGCACCTGGCCCAAAAGCTCGAGCTTGAGCGCATCGTCCACTGCGGGCGGCACGAGCACGAGTGGCGCGCCCTGGAACAGGTCGGCGCGGGAATGCGCGTAGCCCGAGTACTGCGTGCCCGCCATGGGGTGCGCGCCCACAAAGTAAAAACCGTGCTCGCGGGCAAGCTCAAAGGCGCGCTCGCACACGATACCCTTGACGCCCACGGTGTCGATCACCACGGGGCCCATGATGGCTTCGGTGTCGGTGGCGTCGGCGAGCGCCTGGGCGTGCGCCTCGAGCCACTCGATGCAGGCCTCTGGGTAGCATGCCAGCACGATGATGTCGCACTCGCCGAGCGTCTCGTCGTTGAGCTCGCCGGCAACGGTGCCCATGCTGGCTGCCGTCATGACATCGTCATCGGGGTCCCAGGCCAGCACGCGGACGCCCGCCTGCGCATAGCCGCGGGCAAAGCTGCCGCCGATGAGGCCAAGGCCGACGATACCGGCACACTTGGGGCCGCCCTGGTTAACGCGTGCGTTTCTTACCGTACCCATGGCCTACTCCTGAACGGTCTCTTGGCAGACGACCTCGCGGATGGCTCGGATGCGGCGCATAGTGTCATCGAACTGGTCGGGAGTGAGGGCCTGGGCGCCGTCGGACCAGGCGCGGCTCGGCTCGTCGTGGACCTCGATTTCCAGGCCGTTGGCACCGCAGGCGGTCGCGGCGAGTGCCATGGGCTCAACGTAGCGGGTGTAGCCGGTGGCGTGGCTGGGGTCGGCGACGACTGGCAGGTGCGACAGGTGGTGCAGCACCGGCACGGCGTTGAGGTCGAAGGTGTTGCGGGTGCGGGTCTCGAAGGTGCGGATGCCGCGCTCGCACAGGATGACGTTGTCGTTGCCCTCGCTCATGATGTACTCGGCGGCCATGAGCAGCTCATCGATCGTGCCGGACATGCCGCGCTTAAGCAAGATCGGAGTCTTGGTCTTGCCGACCTCTTTGAGCAGAGGGAAGTTCTGGGCGTTGCGGGCGCCGATCTGCATGACGTCGATCTTCTTGTCCAGAAAGACCTGCACGTCGCGCGGGTCCATGATCTCGGTGACGATCGGCATATCGAGCTCGGCAGACGCCTCGCACAGCAGGTCCAGGCCGGCGGGGCCCATGCCCTGGTAGGCGTACGGGGAAGTGCGGGGCTTGTAAGCACCGCCGCGCAGCATCGTGGCACCGGCGGCTTTCACGCGGCGGGCGATGCGGATGAGGTTCTCGCCCTCGACGGAGCACGGGCCGGCGATGACCTGGAACTGATCGCCGCCGATCTTGACGCCGTGGCCGCAGTCGATGACGGAGTCCTCGGGGTGGAACTTGCGGTTGGCGCGCTTGAACGGCTCGGAGACGCGCTGCACGCGCTCGACGACGTCCATGGACTCGAGCAGGAACGGGTCGATCTTGGTCGTGTCGCCCACCAGGCCGATGATGGTCTCGTTCTCGCCGCGCGAGACGTCGGTCTTCAGGCCCTTTTTCTCAATCCAGCTGACGATATGGCCGACGGCCTCGTCGCTGGCGCTCTGCTTTAAAATTGCAATCATGGTGTGCCTCTCACCTCGTTGGATAACTTTTGCAAAAACGGCCCGCATCGCGAGCCGTGTATATATGGTGCATGTGAGTTTATACTAATTGTTTCACTTTTGCGTTCTAAAGTGAGCCTCTGCGCCGCGTCTTCCTCGGAATTGCAAAGCTTTTTCTTTTATTTTGATAGCCCGTGGTGCACTTGGGTATAATGCCAAACGTTGGCCCTATTAGCTCAGGGGATTAGAGCGTCTGCCTCCGGAGCAGAAGGCCGTTGGTTCGAATCCAACATGGGGCACCATCGAACGTAAGACCGTCCGAACCTCGCATGGTCCGGGCGGTTTTTCTTATACCGACGCGACGTGATGGGACGTGGTATGGCAGCAACGGATATCGAGCGCGGACTCTCGACCGCCGAGGTCGAGGAGCGCATCGCCGCCGGTAAGATCAACCGCAACATGGAGCTCAAGACCAAGTCGGTCAAAGAGCTCATCATCGAGAACCTCTGCACGCTGTTCAATTTGATCAACGTGATCTTGGCGTTCCTGGTCATTTTGACCGGCTCGTTTAAGAATCTGACGTTCCTGTTCGTGGTGTTCCTCAATACCGCTATTGGCGTCATTCAGTCCATGCGTTCCAAGAAGATGGTCGATAAGCTCACGCTGCTGACCTCCAAGAAGGCCATCGCGGTGCGCGACGGCTCCGAGGTGGAGCTCGACCTGGATCAGATCGTGCTCGACGACATCATCCGCCTGGGGCGCGGCGACCAGATTCCCGCTGACGCCGTGGTGGTTTCGGGCGAGGCGCTCGTGAACGAGAGCCTGCTGACGGGCGAGAGCGACCTTATTAAGAAACAGCCCGGTTCCGAGCTCATGAGCGGCAGCTTTATCGACTCGGGCCTGCTGCGCGCCCGCGTGATCCATGTCGGCGCCGACAACTACGTAGCCAAAATTAATAACGAGGCCAAGTACGTCAAACAGGTCAATTCCGAGATCATGAACGCGCTTAACGCCATCGTGCGCTTTGCGAGCATCATCATGATCCCGCTCGGTCTGGCGTTGTTTGCCTCGAGTGTGAGCGAGCTGTGGGATGCCGCGGGAACCCCGGGCGATAGCGCACTTTCGTGGTGCTTCTCCGAGCTGTTGGCTGGTCATGTGCCTTCGTCGGCGCTGCTGTCCACGGTGGGCGCCCTGCTGGGCATGATCCCGCAAGGCCTGGTGCTGCTGACCTCGTCGGTGCTCGCCATCGCCACGGTGCGCCTGGCCCGCCGCAAGGTGCTGGCGCAGCAGCTCTACTGCATCGAGACGCTCGCGCGCGTCGACGTGCTGTGCCTGGACAAGACGGGCACCATTACCTCGGGCCGTATGGAGGTCGAGGGTACCTATCCGCTACCGGTCGAGGGCGTTGCCCTGGGCCTGGGGGAGAACGAGGCATCTGTTCCCGTCGATACCACGGTGCTCGATTTTGCTCTGGCTAACGTGGCGCGTGCGACTTCGGCCGATGCCAACGAGACCTGCCAGGCGCTGCTCAACTATTACGCCGATCGCCCGGTCGAGGTGTCCGAGCCGCTGGCGGTCATTCCGTTCTCGTCCTCCAAAAAGTGGAGCGGCGCGTCGTTTGCACAGGGCTCCTATGTGATGGGTGCGGCGCAGTTTGTGCTTTCGGACCGCGTATTTGCGCAGGTCGAGAACCGTGTGGCCGAGCTTGCCGATACCTGCCGCGTGCTCGTGGTGGCGAGCGTAGACGGCTTTACGCCCGATGGCGATATGGTGGGCGAGGCCGAGCCCGTGGGCTTTGTGACCATCCGCGACGAGATTCGTACCTCGGCGGCCGAGACCATCGGCTACTTTAACGAGCAGGGCGTGACCCTTAACGTGATCAGTGGCGACGACCCGCGTACGGTGTCGTCGATCGCGCGCGTGGTGGGCGTGCCAGGGGCGGACGCTTATGTGGACGCCACGACGCTCGATACGCCGGCCAAGCTCGATGCCGCAGTGGACCGCTACCATGTCTTTGGTCGTGTGACCCCGCAGCAGAAGCGTGAGCTCGTGCAGGCGCTCAAGCGCCGCGAGCACACCGTGGCCATGACAGGCGACGGCGTCAACGACGTGCTGGCGCTCAAGGAGGCCGACTGCTCCGTGGCCATGGCGGCCGGCTCCGATGCCGCGCGCAACGTAGCCGAGATCGTGCTCGTCGACAATGACTTTGCCTCGATGCCCGCCGTGGTGGCCGAGGGCCGTCGCTCCATCAACAACCTGCAGCGTTCGGCCTCGCTGTTCCTGACTAAGACGCTGTTCTCGATGGGCCTGGCGGCGCTGTGCATCGCGCTGCCGCCGTACCCTTTCGAGCCGATTCAGATGACGCTCATCAACTTCTTCTGCATCGGCGCGCCGGGCTTTGTGTTGGGCCTGGAGCCCAACAATGCTCGCGTGAAGGGGTCTTTCCTGACGAACGTGCTCAAGCGGGCACTGCCGGCGTCGATTGCGGTCATTTTGGCCGCGGCGCTCGATATCTTTGTGGCGCGCGTGTTTGGCTTTAACCAGCTCACGCTGTCTACGATGTGCCTACTTACGTCGTGCGCGGCGAGCGTCAGCCTGATCTGGCGTATCTCGCAGCCCCTCACGCCCTTACGTGTGGCGCTCTTTGTGTTTGTAGTCGTCGGCATCCTGACGGGCGTTATCGGATTCCCGAAGCTGCTGTCTATTGCCAATCTGACGATGGGCCAGATGGTTATCTTGGCTGTCATCGTGGTCATTACCTGCTCGGTGTTCTTTAAGCTCGCCACGATGATGGATTCGCTCAAGCCGCGTCGTCGTCATGCCGCAACTGGTTTTGGCCGCGGTGTGCGCGTCCGCTTGGGTCGCGGTGGCGGCAAGGTGAGCTCGACGGGTTCGACGGCTGAGCGTTTTGCCAAGCGCGTCGCCGCCGACATGGCGCAGCGCCGCGAAGCTCGCACCGTTCGCGAGGCCGAGGCCCGTGCACTCGAGGGCGTGGCCCAGGGCCAGCCGCAGCCCAAGAAAAAGAAGAGCGCAGGCGCTAAACGCTCCCGCGTGACCAAGTCCGCCCAAGGCATCAAAGTCTCGATGCCCAAGAAAAAGAAGTAGTCCGCGGCCTTCAGGGATGTTTTTTCTGGGACGGGGATTAAAAAATCATCCCTCAAGAGACTGCCTCTGCGATGTTGAATTGGTGCCTTGGCCCTGTGGGGCCGTGGCGATGTTATGCTCTAACCTCGATTGTTTGAATTGCTTCGAAAAGAGGATGCCGTGATCTGCCCGCATTGCCTTAAGACTATCGAGGACGGCGCCTCGTTCTGCCCCTACTGCAACGCCTATGTGGGTCCGGGCGATGGTCCCGAGCACACCGAGTTCGTGTTCTGTGAGGGCTGCGGTGCCCGTCTTTCTCCGCATGATCGTACGTGCCCCAAATGCGGACGCCCCGCTCCGGGTATCCTCTCCGAGGACGCGGCCGCATCCGACCTGGCAGCGGGCCGCACGGCGGGCTTTCCGCGCCTAACGCAAGAGCAGATCGATACCGAGGTGCCGCATGCGCCGGCCTCTGCCGCTGCGGTGCTTTCGGACGCCGCCGACCCCAATGAGACCTGCGTGCTGCCGGCTTTCGATAAGGATTTCGGTATCCCCAAGGTCGATATTCCCACGCCCGTTTCCCTGCATGACGATGCTCAAAAACCCAAGCGCAAGGTGCACCCCGACGAGGATGCCTATCACAAGCACAAGCGTCATATTCCCAAGCCGCTCATTATCATCGCGGTTCTTGCCGTCGTGTGCGGCGGTGCCTATTGGTTCGTGACGGCCGATCCCATGGGTGTTATGCCCGGCTTCTACGACCAGTTTGGCCAGGCCGCGCAGACGACCTTCCCTACGCGCCAAAAGGGCGAGGCGACTGAGGACGATACCAAGCAGGACGATTCTGCCGAGGTGGTCCAGGAAGAAACCGTGCTGACCGACGATCAGCTCTATACCAGGCTCGACGGTCTGTATCAGACCATCGTGTCCTACGCTGACGAGGACCAGATCGGCGAGGTCATCGATTCCTTTAACAACGGCTATCTCCGAACGCCGCTGTCCACCCGTCAGGAGCTGTCGCAGAGTGCCTACGCCCTGCGCGACCAGATCAAAAAGACGCAAGATGAGCTCAACAACCTGAAAGTACAGGACGATACGGTCTATGCGGATGACATCGCCCATTTAAAGCAGCTTGCCGAGTGGATGTATGAGCGCGTCGACGTGATCTGCCAGAGCTGGGATATCTCGCTGGCCATTCCCGATGGCGAGTCGATGAGTTCCCACCAAAGCGAGATCCTGGCGCCCATCGCGCAGGGCGGCAACAGCGCGCTGAACCAGTACGACGCCAATGTGAGTTCCTGGAAGCCGCAGCAGCGTTCCTAAAATTAGTTCGCCATAGTCGGCATAACCTACGTGCGCAATTGATGTAAGCCCGTGCTTATTGCTACAATTCGTACAAATATGCTTTAAACGCACGAGGAAGGAACCACATGTTTGGTTTTAAGAAAGAGCTCTACACGCCCGAGTATCAGCTTGTCGGCGACGAGTGCGCCGTAATCGAGACGTCGAAGGGTACCATCAAGGTCAAGTTTGACGGCGAGGGCGCTCCCATTCATGTCGCGAACTTCTGCGAGCTTTCCACGATGGGTTTCTATGATGGCCTTAAGTTCCATCGCTATGTGCCCGGTTTTGTTATCCAAGGTGGCGACCCCAATACCCGCGACATGTCCGGCGCCGACGTCGCCGCCGGTCTTGAGGGCCCCGACGGCATGCCCGGTACCGGTGGCCCCGGCTACTGCATCAAGGGCGAGTTTGCCACCAATCCGCGCAACAGCCATGTCGATGGCGCCCTTGCCATGGCACGCTCCATGGACCCCGATTCCGCGGGTTCGCAGTTCTACTTCTGCCTGGGTGCCCAGCATAACCTTGACTCCGGTTACACCGTCTTTGGTACCACGGTCGAGGGTCTCGATGTGATTTCGCAGCTGCGTGCCGGCGACGAGATCGTCCATGTCGAGATCGTTCACGAGTAAAGGGGACTTCCTTGAATAGCCAGCTGATCCAACAGGGCCGCGCCGCTTACCGCGCGGGTGATTTTTCCGCTGCAGCCCAGATGCTTGGGGCGGCAAAGACTCCCGATGAGATTATGGGCGAGGCCGATCACCTTCGTGGCAACGCCTTGATGCACCTGGGCATGTATGCCGAGGCCGCCGAGGCCTATGCCGCCGCCCTCAACGACGGCACCTACGGCAAGCGCGGCGCGCTGCTCACCAACCGCGGCAAGGCGCTTGCCGCCGTGGGCGACTACACGACGGCCGCTCAGGCGTTCTCTGCTGCTACGCAGGATGCTTCCTATGCCACGCCGTTCAAGGCCTATCTGGGCCTGGGCAATGCGCTGTTCCAGTCGGGCGACTATGCCAACGCGGGAACCGCCTTCCGTCAGGCTGCCATCGATGGCGCCAATCCGGCTCCTGCCGCCGCACTCGGCGAGCTCGGTCGTTGCTTCATTAAGCTCGGCCGTCCGGCGGATGCCGTGGAGACTTACCGCACGGCTATCGACTTTGCCGGCCCCCGCGACGACACGCGTGCGCTCAACGCCGGCATGGGTCAGGCGCTTTCTGCCGCCGGCCGCCCCTCCGACGCACTCGATGCCTTTAACGCCGCTACTGCCGATGGCATCTACCAGCTCACCTCCGAGCAGGCCGATGAGCTTGCCCGCGTGCACGATTCGCTTGCTGCGCTGTCTGCCCAGACGGCTATGGCCACGGCTCCGGCGCCCGCGATGGACGCTCCTGCCGTCGATCCTCTCGATCCTACGGGCGCGACCGGTCAGTTTATGCCCGATCCCTCGGACACCGGCTTCTTTACGCTGTCCGAGTCCGAGATGGTCCAGCAGGACCGTCAGGATCGTAAGCAGGCCAAGGTCCGTCGTCGCCATCGCCATACGGGTCTTAAAGTCTTCATCGTTCTGCTTCTGCTTATTTTGATCGCCGCGGGCGGTCTGGGCTTTGCCTACACGCGCGGCTTTGGCTTCCCGTCTCAGGAGTCTGTCGTTACCGATCTGTTCCAGGCTGCCGGCGACGGTGACGCCGCAAAGGCCGAGTCTTGCCTGGCCTCGAGCCTGTCCGAGGACGCTAAGTCGATGATCATCTCCTCGATTCCGCAGGGTGCCACCGTGTCCGTCGAGGGCATGGATCAGTCCATGACCGAGACGACCGCCAAGGTGAAGGCATCGCTGTCCAAGGGCGGCGAGCAGGAGTACACCGTCAAATTCGTGCGCTCCGACAACCATATCGGCTGGGCCGTTTCTTCGCTTGATATGGATTTCTCGGCTGCTGACAACCAGTAGTGACCTTATGGGATTTAGCTTTGCCCGGCGCTTCACCGCAAGTGAGGCGCCGGGCTTGCGCTAGTATGATGAGCTAGTAGTTTTCCAGCAATCATCCAACACATCAGGAGTTGCGTTGTTTTCTTTGATGGATATGTTCTTCGGTAGCTATGCGGGCGATCTTGCCATCGACCTCGGCACCGCCAATACGCTTGTCTCCGTGCGCGGCAAGGGCATCGTCATTCGCGAGCCCTCTGTTGTCGCCATCGACAAGAACGACGAGCGCATCTTGGCGGTCGGTATCGAGGCAAAGCGCATGCTCGGCCGTACGCCCGGCAACATCGTGGCCGTTCGTCCCCTGAAGGACGGCGTCATCGCCGACTTCGATGTTACCGAGGCCATGCTTCGCTACTTTATCGACAAGGCGTCCGAGAAGCGCTATCCGTGGACTCCGCGTCCGCGTGTTGTCGTCTGCGTTCCCTCCGGTGTCACGTCGGTCGAGAAGCGCGCTGTCTTTGAGGCCACGATCCAGGCCGGTGCCCGCCAGGCCTATCTGATCGAAGAGCCCATGGCGGCTGCCATCGGCGCCGACCTGCCCGTCGAGGAACCCACCGGCTCCATGGTCATCGACATCGGTGGCGGTACCACCGAGGTTGCCGTTATCGCTATGGGCGGCATCGTCGTCTCGCAGTCCATCCGTATTGCCGGCGACGAGTTCGATCAGGCCATCCTCACGCACGTTCGTGATGCCTACAACCTGGCCATCGGCGAGCGTACGGCAGAGGACATCAAGATCAAGGTCGGCTCCGCCGTGCCGCTCAAGGATGAGCTCGACGTCGAGGTCAACGGCCGCGACGTGATCACCGGTCTGCCCAAGACCGTGCGCATCGAGAGCGAGGAGATTCGTCGCGCACTCAACAAGCCGCTCGACGAGATGGCCAAGGCCGTCAAGGACGCACTCGACGCTACGCCTCCCGATCTTGCCTCGGACCTTATGTACTACGGCATTTTGCTGACCGGTGGCGGCGCGCTGCTGCGCGGTCTCGATGTGCGCCTGCGCGATGAGACCGGCGTTTCGGTCAACGTCAGCCCCACGGCGCTCGATAACGTTGTTAACGGCTGTGCCCGCGTGCTCGAGGCCAATGCGTTTGATGGCGGCTTCGTCCAGACCAATGCTTAATTTCCAAAAGGTGGATTCCATTTGGCACGATCTTCGGGTTTCTCCACAAATCTGAATACCAAGCGACAATCAACGGGTATGCGCCCGTTGATTGTTTTCAGCCTGATTTCGGTGTTGCTGCTCACGTTTTACATCCGCGAGGGCGAGGCAGGACCGATTCATGCCGTGCGCTCGGGCGTGACGACGATTACCTCGCCGGTGCGCTTTGTGGGCTCGGCTGTGGCGGCTCCCTTCAATGCGATCGGTAACGTGTTCTCTAACCTTACGGCGTCGCAGGACACGCTTGACGAGCTTAAGAAGCAAAACGAGGAACTGACCTCTAAGGTTGCCGAGCTCTCCGAGGCTCAAAAGACCGCCGAGCGACTGGAGGGGCTGGTCGGCCTGCAGTCGACCTACAACCTCAAATCAACCGCAGCTCGTATCGTCGGCGCTTCGGGCGATGCCTGGACCTCGACCGTCACCATCGATAAGGGTTCTGCCGACGGTCTTACCATCAACATGCCTGTGACGAGTTCTGCCGGTGTCATAGGCCAGATTATCGAGGTCTCGGCCAAGACGTCCACCGTGCGCCTGATTGGCGATGAGAACTCGGGCGTGTCCGCTATGGTGCAGGACACGCGCGCCCAGGGCATGCTGCAGGGTCAGGCTGACGGCACGCTGCGTCTTGAGTACGTGAGCGTCGATTCCGACGTTAAGGTTGGCGACATCATCGTGACCTCGGGCATTGGCGGTGTGTTCCCCAAGGGTCTACCGCTCGGCACCGTCTCGTCTGTTGAGAAATCGGCTAACGACGTGTACTACACCATTGTGGTGCGCGCCCAGACGACGGCCGAGAACAACGAGGAAGTGCTGGTCATTACCTCGCTGACCGACGAACAGTCGGCCTCGGATGAGGACGTGAACACGGCCAACAGCACGCCGCAGGGAACGTCGCGCGATGCTGCGACCAAGACGAAGGACGAGAGCCCGGATGACAGTTCCGACACGTCCGAGACGACCGATTCCGGCTCGAGCGAATAGGGGGCATGTCCATGGATCTACACGAGCAGGGGATGAGCTCCCGCACGTTTGTAATCGCCGCCATTGTGTGCGTGCTGCTGCAGGCAGGCCTGGCACCGCAGATCTCCATTGCGGGCGGTCGCGTCAACTTTATGATTATCCTGGTGTGCCTAAGCGTGTTCTCGGGCGACCCGACCCGTGCCGTCGTGTGCGGTTTTTGCAGCGGCTTGTTCTATGACCTTTCCGCTGCCGTGCCGGTGGGCGTTATGTCGCTCCTGCTGACCGTGGGTTCTTTTGCCC
>CALDCF010000027.1 GCA_937937635.1 uncultured Collinsella sp. | reverse complement strand
GCCAGACCGGAGGGGCGCCGGGGGCGGGAATCTGGGCGTACACATTTCCTACACATATAAGGACTCTCGGCTGGCTGGTTAAATATAAGAGGGGACCTCGTTTCCGAGATCCCCTCTTTCGCCTATCTACAGTAATAGACTCTTAAATACCTTATGCCAGCAGCTTGCGACCGGACTCTTCAATCGCGTCAAGTGCTGCATCAGCTTCGGCGGCATCCGCGCCCTTGGCAAAGATATACAGCTTGATCTTGGGCTCGGTGCCGGAAGGACGGACGATACCCTTGTTGCCACCCTCGAGATCGAACTCAATGACATTAGCCTTCGGCAGGCCGTTCACGCAGGTGTTGTAGTCCACGACGGCTTCAATCTTGGAACCGGCGAGCTCCGCGGGCGGGTTCTCGCGCAGACCGGCCATGATGCCGGCCATCTTTGCCGCACCCTCAGCGCCCGGATAGCTCAGCGAAATCGTCTTGTTGTGGTAGTAGCCATACTTCTCGTACAGCTCGTGCATCGCGTCGGCGAGGTTCTTACCCTGCAGCTTGTAATACTGAGCCATCTGGCAAATCAGCAGCGAAGTGCTCACGGCGTCCTTGTCGCGCACGTGATCACCAGCCAGATAACCGTAGCTCTCCTCAAAACCGAAGATAAAGCGATCGACTTCACCGGCATCGGAAAGCGAGGTAATGATGTCACCGATGTACTTGAAGCCCGTCAGGCAGCGACGGAGCTCAAAGCCATATTCCTCGGCCAGAGCATCGACCATGGCGGAAGAAACAATGGTAGTAACCGCGACCTTCTTAGTGAGGTCCTCGCCGCGGGCGGCACGGGTCTTGCAAATATAGTCGAGCAGCAGGACGCCCATCTCATTGCCGGTCAGCAGCAGATAGTCATCGCCATTCTTAACGGCAACGCCAACACGGTCGGCGTCAGGATCGGTTGCAAGCAGCAGATCAGGGTGAACCTGCTCACACAGGTCGATGCCCTTCTGCATGGCCTGGCGGATCTCGGGGTTGGGATACGGGCAGGTCGGGAAATCGCCGTTAGGCTCCTTCTGCTCGGGAACAACCGTGACATCGGTGATGCCAGCGCGCTCGAGCACCGTGGTAACGGGAATGAGGCCGGTACCATTCAGCGGCGTATAGACAAGCTTAAGCGGAGCGCCAGCGACCTCCTCGGCAGAAAGGTTGGTCACGCCGCGGGCGAGAACGGCGTCGTAATAACGCTCGAGGCACGAATCGTCGATCCATTTGACCAGACCCTGCTCAAGAGCCTCATCAAAGTCCATGGACTTCACGCCGGTAAACGTATCGGTCTCGGCGATAGCCTTAGAAATTGCATCGGCGGCCTCACTGGTGATCTGGCAGCCGTCGGGGCCATAGGCCTTATAGCCGTTATACGGCGCCGGGTTATGGCTAGCGGTCATGCAAATGCCGCCGGAACACTTAAGATCACGGACGGCCCAGGAAAGCGTCGGCACAGGAGAAATCTTGGGATACACGAGGGCAGTCACGCCGTTTGCTGCAAGAATGGCAGCCGTCGTCTTAACGAACAGTTCACCCTTATTGCGGCTATCGCGAGCGATGGCAACCGTCGGATGCTCGAAGGTCGCATTGAGGTAGTCGGCGAATCCCTGGGTCGCACGACCGACCGTATAGATATTCATACGGTTAGTGCCTGCACCGATAGTGCCACGAAGACCGGCAGTACCGAAGGCGAGATCCTGGAAGAAAGCGTCGGTGATGGCGTCCTCATCACCCTGCTCCTTCATCGTGTTGAGCTCAGCGAGGAGCTCCTCGTCCTTGACATTGGCAATCCAAGTATCAAGCAGCTCATGAACATCTGCCATGTGAGTCCTTCCATCACAATCAATAAAACAACCCGTGTAAAACAGGACAAGCGCAGCAGTGCGCTAAAGCAAATATTAGTCCATTGAGAACAGAGAACCGACCACAGAACGGTGAACGTTTATATTCGCCGGTGGATGATTGGATTGATTTAATTACATAGAGAATGTCGCCTTTTAACGCAAAAAAAAGGGGGAGGCCGCGAGGCCTCCCCCTTCTAAGTTCGATGACGGCTCGGTGCCGTCCACCGGTCAGCGGCGCCCTGGCCTCCCACGGG
>CALDCF010000026.1 GCA_937937635.1 uncultured Collinsella sp. | reverse complement strand
ATACAAGCAAGTGATTGCGCAAAATCGCATCGTGCGTGAGCTTGATCGCCTCTCTCGTGAAGAAGATCTTCACGCTTTCACCGGCGTGGCTCGGATTTTGCTTGGGGTTGAGCGCGCGGCGAAAGGCATTCAGAACGAGTACCTGTCGTCAATGCTTGACACGATCAACGGCATTGACTCGAAATGGCTTGGCTTCGTGGAGAACGAGATCGACGTTCGGGACTTCGTTCGACAAGTTTTTGGGGAGAACACGGGGAACGCGCGAGCGAAAGGCGCGGCAGATGCCTGGCTCAAAACGGCTGAGGATATGCGCCAGCGCGCAACACGTGCAGGTGCAGAGATAGGAAAGTTGGATTATGGCTATATTCCTCAATCTCACGATTGGTGGAAAGTCAGACGCTCGGGGCGGGAAGCGTGGGTGGACTTTATCCTGCCGCTCGTCGATCGCGCGAGATTTATCGGCGACGACGGGGTGCCTATGGATGACGCCGGTGTGCGCTCACTGCTGGAAAGCTCTTGGGAAAACATTGTCACGTCAGGAAACTCAGAAGAAAGCCTATTTGAGGTTGCGCAGAAAGTTTCCGGGAACAACATCTCGGGGTACAAGAAGTATCAGCATCGAGTGTTGCATTTCAAAGACGCAGACAGCTTTCTCGAATACGAAAAACGTTTCGGCAAAGGGAGCCTGACGGGGACTCTTGTTGCGCACGTGTCCAAAATGAGTAGCGACATTGCCATTTTGGAAAACATGGGTCCGCGTGCGGAAGCAACGTTCATATTCATGAAGAAGATTGCTGAGTCCGAAGCGCAGAACGCTCGAATGTCAGAAGAGTCGCGTTGGAAGCTCCTCACGAAATACTCAGGCTGGCAGGGGCTTACGGACGCAAGTATCGATGACATGTGGGCAGTCCTTTCGGGCAAGACAAGTGTCGCCGCCGTCAATCGCGAGGGCGTGGCTCAATTCATGTCGGGCTGGCGAAATCTTGAGATTGCAGGAAAACTCGGGAAGGCCTTTATTTCGTCCTTCTCTGACATCCCATCGTATTTTATTGCGACGGGGTTCAATCGTCTGGATTTCGGGCAGGGGTTGCGTTTTCTCTTTTCGGCATACGGTTCCGATTGGCGTGACTACGCAAGCCGCGCGGGGCTGATCGCCGATAGCATCTCGTCCGATTTCAATCGCTGGGCGAACGACAACATTGGGCAGGGCTGGACTTCAAAAATGGCAAACGCCACGATGAAAGCATCTTTTTTGACGACTTTCACGGACGCGACGCGTCGGGCGTTCGGGCTCAATATGATGGCTTCGCTTGGCAAGCTCATCGACAAAAACTGGAACGCTTTGGACGAATACGACCGGGCGAGATTGCAAAATGCCGGCATTACCGCGCGGGACTGGCAGTTGTTTCAGCTTGCAGGAACTGAAGAGCATCGAGGCATTAAGTTCCTCACGCTCAAGCAGCTCAAGGCGTTGAAGGCCAGTGAGACTATCTCGCAATCGGAAGTGGACGCTCTGCCCGCAAAGCTCTTGGGTTTCATCGTGTCCGAGGGCGAAATGGCATCTTTGGGTCCGGACTTGGTTACGCGTGCGGAATCTACTCGCAGATACCAGCGCGGAACCATGGAAGGCGAAATCGTTCGTGCGCTATATCTTTTCAAGTCATTCCCGATTGCGATGATGGAAAAGCATTGGCGGCGCTCTCAATTCTTGAGGCGGCACGGGAGTTTTGTGGACCAGCTTGGATATGTGGCGGCAGTGGTGGTGTCGACGTCGGTTATGGGGGCGCTTTCGCTTCAGGTGCAAAGTCTTTTGAACGGCAAAGACGCGCGCGACATGGAGGATAGAAACTTTTGGCTGGAGGCCTTGGCAAAGGGCGGCGGGCTTGGGTTTCTTGGCGACTATCTGGCCTACGGCCTGTCTGACGACGCGCGCTATGGCGCCATGTCGGGTCTCACAAACTTTGCGGGCCCTCAAATTGGCACGGCTGTCGAGGCGTCCGACATCATTATCGCCAGCATTGGGAACAGCATCTACCACAAAAACACAAAGCCAGGCGTGAAGGCAACTCGGCTTGTGCGCTCGCACCTGCCTTTCTTAAATATGTGGTACACGTCTACCGCGATTGACAGAGCCTTCATGAACGAGCTCAATGAATGGATGTCGCCCGGATATCTGGCGCAAATGGAAAAGAGACAGCGGCGCGGGACGGGTCAGGGCTATTGGTTGCCGCTTGACAGACTGACGCCTTCGCGCGCGCCTGGCGTTGCGGATCGTCCGGAAAAGTGACGCTCTTGTGATGCAATGCCCCGCTTGTTACAGCAGACGGGGCGTTTTTTGTGCATGAGCGGGCATCGTTTTCTTGCGAGCGTCACGGCGGCCCAAAAGAAAACCCCGGAAGATTTGCTCCGGGGTTTTGTCACAGGCGCTCATGGCGCTCAGGACGGACAAGATTGTAGCAACTCTGAACGCAAAGGATGCCTTAACTGATCTGTTGTGCTGCCACCATGCCTTGGACAACCTTGCCCGCCATTGTTGAATCGTCCGCCGGTACCTTGCCAAGCTTCGCTAGAGAGTCCACGCCCTGAGCCATCTGCTCTTGCTGAGCCTGCTGTTGCATCGCCTGATTCTCTTCAGCAAGCGTCTGCATTGCCTGCTCGGTCGGCACCACAACCGACGGAGCAACACTGAGGTAGTCCGCGTATTCGTCAGCGGCGGCGAAGGGATCAATCTTTTTCAGTACGCGATTGTCGTATTGCGCAAGATTGCCGATTCGCGTTAAAAACTGGTCGAGACTATTGGCTCGTAACGAGCGCTGTGCCCGACTCAGCATTGACATATAGCGGATTTTCAGCTGCTGCCCCTGAAGCTCAGGAGGTGCAGGCGGCAACTGCCCAGCTCTGGAGAGGATGTTGAAAGCGCGTTCGATAAGTGACTTCAGCACCTCGTTATTGAGGCGAGAGAGCACCGGCCCAAGGAGCATCAACTTTTCCTCATTACGCCGCGCCACTTCTTCTGCCGTCATCTGATGCTTGTTCGCAGACGACACCATGAGGAACATGTCAACGCAGAATGCCTGGTTGATACGCTGACGAATATCCTGCATATCCGACGCCAGAGCCTGGAGGTCAGGTTTTACCGCCCAAGCACTCTGCACCTGATTGGCCTGAGACGGCATGTCGATAAAGTTTCGACCGCCGGGCAGGAAATCAAGTTCCGATTCCTTCGCCGATACAGGAAAGATCAAAGGCGGGTTCACGGCGTAATCGATGGCGTTTCCCTTTTGCAGGCACTCATGATGCAGTTGCTTTGTGTCGCCAATTGCAACGATGCCGGGTGCCTCTTCGGAGTAAACGTCCGACGCGTTCGCGCCCCAACGCCCCACTACCGCAGGGAATTCGTTGTAACCCGATTCCTGCAAGATGCCGTCTTCGCCTTCGTCGCAATCAATTTGCAACACCACCATCCGCCACGGCATGTTAAGACTGTCTTTCTTAGTGCGGTCACGATCGTAGCGCGGCTCAATCGCGTGAATGCACTTGAAAGACTTGTCAGGGCGCCCCTGATCGTACGCATCACGCACGCTCTTAGAACACTTAGAGCGCCCGTACTGCTCGATCATCTGCGCCGCCGTCATCGAGAAACGACGATAAACCGTATTGGGACGATTGCAGGCATCAACCCCGATGCAGTACTCGCCGCAGACCAACGGGTAGCAGTGAAAGCCCGCCTTCGCGTCTTCCACGATAATCATGGCGCACGTGCCATAGACACCGACTTCGCGCCAGCCGTGGTGCAGAGCTTGATAGACATTCGTACTTTCGAACGCCATTTCCAAGATGCGCTGTACTCGGTCGAGATAAACTTTGACTTCGTGGCTTTCGTCCAAGTCAGGCGTTCCCGTCGTGAGCGCAAACCACTGAGTCGAAGGATCGTTCATCCCCGACTGAAGCCCCGACGACAGAATCGTCGCCGCATAGGTCGCCGCATTGTCGTAGATTTTGTTCCATCGACTTCGGGACTGATTCTTAACGTCAGTACCAAGAAAACGCCCGCTTGCCGGAGTGATGTGACGTGAAATCTCAAGCCACTGCGACTCGTAGGGCTCGCGCTCATTGCAGAGCACCACCCAGCGCCGCAGGATTTTTTCACGCAAGTCCTTAC
>CALDCF010000025.1 GCA_937937635.1 uncultured Collinsella sp. | reverse complement strand
TGGGCTTGAGCTGGAAGACGTCGTCGATAGCGCCGGTCGCAAAGATGACGGTAAAGGAGAGCGCCAGCATGGGATAGCTAATGTGAAGGCGCGGGTGCGGCACCAGGACGGGCGGCCAGCCTAGGTGCCAGGTGCCTAGGATTTGCACAATGCAGGCAACGACCAGGCCCAAAAACACCGCCGTTCCGCCCAAACGCGGGATGGGCTTGGTGTTGATGCGGCGCTTAGAAGGATAGTCGACGGCGTCGAGCTTAATTGCCAAGTGCTTGACCAGGGGCACCGTGAGGAAGGTCGTGATAAAGGCCGCCGCTGCCACGCATAGGTACGGTATGTAGCTCGGGGATGAAGCCATGAATCTAAAAACCGCCAAGCGTCGAAGGGAAAGGTCAGAAGAACGCCATGCGCAAAAGGCATAGCCGAATCATGATACTCGACCAAGGGGGTGCATGGAATTGCACGCAGCGATAATCACGCGCTTACCAGATATTGGGATGTTGTCGATAGCTTGTTGGGATGCCGGCGGGGATCCATGTGGACTGTAATGGTGATTTTCGGCAAAAGAAAACCACCCCCCACGTTACGAAAATGAACCCACCTAAAACAGGTGGGTGCCCTCATCGACTGTTCCAGCGTCCTTAACAACGAAGGATACCTGTACTAGGTACGACTGTGTGGGCTCCCTAAATAAACGCGACGGTTCACCCAGTTGCTCCGCGGGGGGCGGAATACCTACATCATAAAGCGGCACTTTGTCGATTCCAGTCTTGACATTACAAAAATCGTGTCGGACGATTACGGCGCCTTAGGGACGGAGCCGTTTACGCGGTCTGGCCCTTTACGTTTGAGCTGCTGAATCGTTGTTTTGGAGCATGTTTTTATGCCGACGCCGTTGACCGAACTTTTTTCGCCCGCCTGCCATTTGTGTCCGCGCCGTTGCGGTGCGGTGCGCGACGAGGGTGCGCACGGCGTATGCGGTGCCGATGACACGCTCAAGGTGGCCCGCGCGGCGCTTCATATGTGGGAGGAGCCGCCTATCTCGGGCGAGGCCGGTTCGGGCACGATCTTCTTTAGCGGCTGTTCGCTCAAATGTATCTACTGCCAAAACCACGAGATCTCGACGGGCAATTTCGGTCTTGAGATTTTGCCCGAGCGTTTGGTCGAGATTATGCTGGAGCTGCAGGACCAGGGCGCCAATAACATCAACCTGGTGACGGCGACGCACTATGCGCACCTGTTGCCTGCCGCGATTGCCGCGGCACGGACGCGCGGGTTGGTCATCCCAATTGTCTACAACACGAGTGGTTACGAGCGCGCGAGTGCCGTGGCGGCGCTGGGCGACCTGGTCGACGTGTGGCTTACGGACTTTAAATATGCCGATGCCGGGCTTGCTCAGTCGCTTTCTCATATTAAGGACTACCCGCGCGTGGCTGTGTCGGGTCTGGCCCAGATGGCGCGCGAAATTGAGCGCCGCGGGGGAGAGCTGGTAGACGGGGACGGGCTCATGAAGCGCGGCATAATCGTGCGTCATCTGGTGCTGCCGGGGCATGCGGACGATTCGTGCCGCGTGTTGGACCTGGTGTGGCAGACGGTGGGCGACGTGCCGATCTCGGTCATGAACCAGTACAC
>CALDCF010000024.1 GCA_937937635.1 uncultured Collinsella sp. | reverse complement strand
TCATACGCGCCCGGGTCTGAGCTGTCGATCCGCACGAGCTCCTGCGCAAGCCGCCAGGCAAAGTCCTCATCAACCATATGCAACCTCACAATCAGTCTGCTTTCCAAACCGATTGTAAGCCTCCCGAGAGATCCGCGGCGTGCGCGCAGCAGTATTTACCGTTCGCAGGCCGAGCCAGCGCGTTTGCCGTCCAGGCGGGTTTACAAACGACGCAGTGGGTACGTAGCCTCTATGGACGACATGCTGTGCGACATATCTGCCTTTCGGTATCACCGGATACCTCCACAGGTCTTGGCGATAATGCCGGACCTGCCCGATTCTGCGGACGATCCGCGCAGGGAGCGCCTTTGCGAACATCCGCTCGTTGCGCATTTCCTGGGCACCCCGTTGCACGTTTTGGCACAGGGCAGCTGCGGACGTAAGGGCGATCGCATTGTCAGGCATGTTTGGAACGGGGAGAGGCCGTTTGATTCCGCGCGGCAGACAGAGTTTGGCCTCGATGTCGCGTCCCCACTCTTTACCCTGCTGTCCCTGGCTTCCTCGGTCTCAAACGAGCGTCTGATCATGTGCATGTATGAGATGTGCGGCACCTTTGCCGTGTGCAAGATTGCGCCTCAGGTAAAGTCGGCACTTGTGCAGGCATATGGGGGCCGGTGGGGTGACGCACGGTTGGGCTGGGAAAACGTAAAGGATGTCTCGGGGAGTCCAACGGACTTGTGGAAACGACCGCCCTTGATCGAGCCCTCTGAGCTTGCAGAGTACGTCGATAAGATCCGGGGGCTCCGCGGCGCTAAATCGTTCATACGAGCCGCGAAATGCATTACGGGGGTGGTGGCATCGCCGCTCGAGGTCCAGGCATCGATGCTGTTTGGCCTTACGAGGTTGCGCGGCGGCGAAGGGCTGCGCCTTACCAATAACGTTGAGATTCGTATGACGCGCAGTGCCCGCCTGATTTCGGGGCTTGATAGGCGCTATGCCGATATTTTGCTGGCAAATAAGGACGGTAGTCGAGAGTGTCTGGTTGAATGCCAAGGTAAAGCCATTCATGGATCCATAGAATCCAAGATTTCGGACTCCGACCGAACGACGGCGCTGCAAGCGATGGGATATCCCGTCGTTTTGATGACCTATGGTCAGCTGGCCGACTCCGATGCCTTCCGCGTGGTGATGGAGCTCATCATGTCCTATCTCGATGTGCCGCTGAAAGACAAGACACCGCGGCAGCAGGAGCTCGAACGGCGGCTTCGTGAGGAGATTTTTATCGATTGGGCGGGAATGTAGTCGTGCAGGTGGAAAACGGTCGCGTGAACTAGAGTTTTGGTCGCGAAAAAGGCTTCAGTTTCGCCTTGGAAGGGCTTTAAAAATGCTATCCAAAACAAGTTGTTTCGGAAAATCGACAGTCAGCTTGAATGTGGTATATAGAGATCGATTTTTACCTACTAAAGCCCCTGATAAAGCTGTTTATCAAAGCAGGTGTGCTCAGTGATTTGGGTATGACTATCTATTATCCGAAAAAACTTATTCTGGGTAGCATTTTAAAACCAGCCGGAGCAACGAATTCGGCCCCCGATTCGTGAAAACGGGGGCCGGATGGGCTTCATGGCCTGCCTGGCGGGCTTGGCGTCGGCGCTATTTGATCACGCGCACGCGATACATCGACGGAATCTGCTTGAGCGCCTCGATGGTGCTGGTGTCCAGGTGTTCGTCGGTGTCGAACATGGTGTAGGCGTTCTCGCCGGCGGACTCGTTGGTCATGCGCTGCACGTTGGCGTTGTCCTTGGCAAGGATTGCTGTGATCTGACCGATCATGTTGGGCACGTTGGCGTGCAGACAGGCGATGCGGCTCGCGGCGCGCGCCTTGCCCATGCTGCAGGCGGGGTAGTTGACGCTGTGCGCGATGTTGCCGTTCTCCAGGTAATCCTTGAGCTCACTAATGGCCATATCGGCGCAGTTGGCCTCGGCCTCGCCGGTGCCGGCGCCCGAGTGCGTGGTGATAAACGTGTTGGGCATCTTGACGGTCTTGGGCGTGGCAAAGTCGCAGCTAAACCAGCTCAGCTTGCCCTCGCGCAGAGCTGCGTCGACGGCGTCCTCGTCAATGATGGTCTCGCGCGCGTAGTTGATGAGCACGGCGTCCGGGGCCAGCAGGTCGATCTGCTCGGTGCTGATCATGCCGATGGTATCGGCCTTGCTGGGCACGTGCACGGTGAGGTAGTCGCAGCCGCGGCACAGATCCTCGAGCGTGCCCACGCGCTGCACCTCGCGGCTCAGCACCCACGCGTGCTCGACGGAAATGAACGGATCGTAGCCGTAAACGTCCATGCCCAGGTCGACACAGGCGTTGGCGACCTTGGAGCCTACGTTGCCCAGGCCGATGACGCCGATGCGCTTGCCCTTGAGCTCGCGGCCCACAAAGGCCTTCTTGGCTTTTTCGGCATCGACCTGGATCTCGGGGTCGTCGGCGTTGTCGCGCACCCAGTTCATCGACTGTACCACGCCGCGGCTCGAGAGCACCAGCATGCCCAGGACGAGCTCCTTGACGGCGTTGCTGTTGGCGCCGGGGGAGTTAAAGACGACGACGCCCTTCTTGGCGTACTCCTCGACGGGGATGTTGTTGACGCCGGCGCCGCAGCGGGCGATAGCGCGGATTCCCTCGGGCAGCTCGTAGCCGTGCAGGTCGGTCGAGCGCATCAGGATGGCGTCGGCCTCCTCGGCGGTGCCCACAAACTCGTAGCCCTCGCCAAACTCGACTTTGCCGTCTTTAGTGATGTCGTCGATGGTCTTAATCTTACGCATGGAAAAACTCCTTAGCAGGTTTTGATCTAAACAGGGTGGTTTGAGATGGCTGGTCGGCCCGCGCGTTGCGGGCTAGTTAGATCGCGGGCTCAAACTATGCTGCACTTCGAAGTCCTTCATGTACGTTGCCAGCGCCTGCACGTCTTCCATGGTCACGGCGTTGTACACGCTGGCGCGCATGCCGCCGACGAGGCGATGGCCCTTGACGTTTTGGATCTGGTGCTCGGCCGCGCCCGCGACAAAGGCGGTGTCGAGCTCGGCGTCGCCGGTGCGGAACGTGACGTTGGCGATGGAGCGGCTGTCTGCTTGCGTGGTGCCGTGGAACAGTTCGCTGTTCTCGAGCAGGCCGTAGAGCAGGCTGGCCTTGGCCCAGTTGCGCTCGGCCATGGCGGCAAGTCCGCCGGTCTGCTCAACCCAACGGAACACCTTGCCGCACACGTAGATGCCAAAGGTGTTGGGCGTGTTGAGCATGGAGCCCTTGGCGGCCTGGGTCTTAAGGTCCATGTACTGCGGCGTCTGCGCAAAGGCCGGGCCGTCGGCGATGAGGTCGTCGCGCACGATGACCACGGTTACGCCCGCGGCGCCGGCGTTTTTCTGAGCGCCAGCGTAGATGAGCCCGTA
Organism: uncultured Collinsella sp.; assembly: GCA_937937635.1. Classification (GTDB taxonomy): domain Bacteria; phylum Actinomycetota; class Coriobacteriia; order Coriobacteriales; family Coriobacteriaceae; genus Collinsella. The sequence continues at coordinate 32,429 of CALDCF010000024.1, read as the reverse complement.
GCGCTCGACGTCGAGCGGCTGCGACAGGAAACAGCTCGAGACATCGGCGACCAGCGGCACGTCGCCGCAATCGGGCAGCTCGTGGAACATGGTGCCAAAGATGGTGTTGTTCTGGCAGATGTAGACGTAGTCGAGCCCGTCGCCCGCAGCCTCGGCGGCAATGCGCGCGTTGATGTCGGCCATGTTGGGAATGCGGTCGAAGTTGGTGTCCTCGGAGCTCGCGAGCAGCACGGCCTCGCCGTACTTGGCGGCCTCCTTGTATGCCTTGTTGGCAAAGTTGCCGGTCACGACGTAGCCGGCGCGGCCGCGGCGCATGAGGTTCATCGGGATGCCCGCGAACTGCAGCGTGGCGCCGCCCTGCAAAAACAGGACGCGGTAGTTGTCGGGGATGCTCAGCAGGCGGCGCAGGGTTGCCTCGGCGTCGTCGATGATCTGCTGGTACATACTAGATCGATGACTCATCTCGAGCACGGACATGCCGCAACCGCGGTAGTCCATCATCTCGTCGGCGATCTCGGCGAGCACGCTGGTGGGCAGTGCGGCCGGGCCTGCTGAGAAGTTGTGCACACGTGCCATCTTCTAGGTCCCCCTCGTAGTCGTTTGAACGTTCGGGATACTTTAGCACAGTGGAGCGCCAGGCGCGACCGCATCACAGCAAAACCCGAGCGCGCCGCTATGATTTACAGGGTTGTTACATGGGGGAGGGTTAATAACTCTATGCTGATTGTATTTGCCAGCCATTGGGCCTAAAACGTACGAACGGCACCTCAAGTTTTGGCTGGGGGCTGTCGGGCACTTTGTCTGCCCAGGTGGGGCAGCCGCGCGGTTGTCTGGCAAGTGTGATTTGGGGCGACCTCGTTAAAGTTTCTAAGCTGCGAAAATGACCGTTAACCGGATTAAATTTTGTTGCTCAACATTTGACACTCTGGGCGTGGTAACTTTTTTACCAACAGGTATGATTATTGTCATGTGCGCCGCACCTGCCTGCCGGGTTGCGGCGCACTTGTGACAGCCTTTGACACCCTTGGAGCGTGTACTGTGGATATAACCACAAAAAGCGTTCGGGGGGGGGTGCTCACCCGCGAGCAATTCCTCCCGCATGAGATGCGCATCGTCGCTGCCCTTCGTATGCAGGGCGCAAGCGACGAGCAGGTCATTGTACGCGTAAAGAGCGAGAACCTCTTTCAATATCCCACGGAGCGCATGGTCGCCAACCGCGCAACCGTGTGCCTTCGACGCCTCGACGCCATGGTGCCCACGGACGCCGCATGCGCCGTGCGTGGCATCGACTCCAATATCGCCGTCGAGGCTGTGTCATCCCTAACCAGGCTCATGGCATCCGGCACTCCCACGCAGGCGGACCAGGCCATCTTCTACAGCATGATCTGCCGCTACGATATCGTGCGCGAGCTCGTGCTCGTCGAGGTAGGGGAGCGCCTACAAAACTTCGATTATGCCTTTACGGCGGTTGACCTCAACGCCTTTATGACACGCTTTACCACGGAGTATCCGGACGCGGCCCGCTGGACTGAGGCCACGGTCAAGCGCATTAAGGGCTCGCTCCGCCAGACGCTCCGCCATGCCGGCCTTATCGGCGAGGGCCAGGGCCCGGAGTCCGAGCACCTGTCGCCACTCTTCCTCGATTCCGATGTCGAGCGAGCCTTGGTTCAGCTGGGCGAGCAGCCGCTTATCGCGGCCCTTACCGGCAGGGCGGTGATGTAGCGTGGTTCCCGCCAACAGCGCCGTCGACCCTGTTATCACCCCGGCGACCGATCTCGCCACCAATATCGGCATCCATTCCCGCAAGAGCGTCGTGGCGGCGCATGTCCGCTCCGAGCACGCCCGTCAGGAATTTGAGCGACGCGCGCAGCTTCTGCGCGAGTGCCTGTGCAGCGAGGACTTTTTGGCCAACAAGGGCATAGGCAATGAGATCGGCTTCCACACCTTTTGCTATGACCCCGCGCTGGAGTTTGAAGCGCGTGCATTATTTGACGCCCTTTCACGCGATGCCGAGGCCGACAAGCTTCTGTGCACGCTCAAGGTCGTGAACCTCTACGACGCCGTGCTGGCAATTCTCGAAAAGCGCCGTGTCCTTAAGGCCATCCCACGCCAAGAGGAGCGCCGCGGTACCCAGCGCGTGCTCGAGGACGTGGCCAAGTTCGCCTCGCCCGAGAAAGTCGCTGCGTACATCCTTGAGCAGACCGAGCCGCACGCGCCTGGAGACGTCGTTCTCCTCACCGGCGCGGGCGAGGTTTTCCCGTTCTTTCGCATACACACGCTTCTCCACTGCATGCTTGCGGATTTTGATGAGGTGCCTGTGATCGCTGCCTATCCGGGCAGCTTCAACGGCTCTTCTTTCCAACTCTTTAACCGCCTGCCTGCCGATAACTACTACCGCGCCATCGATATCTCGTAAGTACGGCTCCCCGCAGATAAGGCCCTGCCACCGGTAATAACCCCTTGCCATAACGTTCCCAAACCCAAAGGAGCACCCATGGACAACACGATCATTCGCGACCTCTTTGCAAAAGACATCAACCGCTCCATCAATGGCGTGGTCAAGGTTCAGGATTCAAAAGATGGGTCCATCCGCCAGGAGCTTGACGAGTACGTGGTGACGCGCGAGTTGCAGAGGCACTTTGCCACGTTCTTCAAGGCCTACGGCGATGCCATCGATGCGCGCACCGACAAGATCGGCGTGTGGATCAGTGGTTTCTTCGGTTCCGGTAAATCGCACTTCCTCAAGATGCTGAGCTACCTGCTCGAGAATCGCCAGATCGGCGGCAAGAGCGCCATCCGCTACTTTGACGGCAAGATCGTCGACCCCATGGTCGCGGCTGCCATGGAGCGCGCCTGCTCGGTGCCCACGCAGGCCATCCTCTTTAACATCGATAGCAAGGCGGGCCAGTGGAAGCAGGGCGATACGGCTCCCACGGCGCTGCTTCGCGGCTTTGAGCGCATGTTCTACGAGGCGCGCGGCTTCTACGGCGAGGACCTCAAGCTTGCAAAGCTCGAGGACTACATCGATTCCCTGGGCAAGACCCAGGAGTTCCGCGAGGCCTTTGAGCGCGTCAATGGCGAGTCCTGGCTCCAGACCCGCGACACCTATAGCTACTTTGAGGACGACGTCGTCGAGGTGCTGCAAAGCGTGCTCGGCATGAGCGAAAAGGCCGCATGGAACTGGCTTGAGGGTTCTGAGGACGAGGTTTTGGCCCCCGATGTCTTTGCCAAAAAGGTCAAGGACTACGTGGACGCTCAGGCAGCGGCCCACGGCGGCAACTTCCGTTTGCTCTTTATGGTCGACGAGGTGGGTCAGTTTATTACAAACGACCAGGACCCAAGCCTTATGCTGAGCCTTCAGACCATCGTCGAGGAGCTGGGTGCCGCCTGCGGTGGCCGCGTGTGGGTGATGGTCACGAGCCAGGAGGCCATCGACAACCTGAGCCTGCCCGTGGGCAACGACTTTTCAAAGATCCAAGGCCGCTTCAATACCCGCCTTTCGCTCTCCAGCTCCAGCGTGGACGAGGTTATCCAGCGCCGTGTGCTCGAGAAGACCGCGCCGGTGGCCGATATGCTTGCACAGGTCTACGAGCAAGACGCCGCCGTGCTCAAAAACAACTTTACCTTTGAGGGTGGCTCGCGCTCCGACCTTGCCGGCTACGCCAACTCCAAGGATTTTGTGGCTAGCTACCCGTTTGTGGGCTACCAGTTTAAGCTTCTGCCCGACGTGATGACCGAGGTACGCAAGCATGGTGTTAAGGCCAAGCACATGTCCACGGGCGAGCGCTCCATGCTGAGCGCGTTTCAGGAGAGCGCTCAGGCCATCCAGCATGACCAGACCGGTGCACTCGTGCCGTTCTGGCGATTCTTCGACACAATCTCCAAGGATTTGGAGCACGGCATCATTCAGGTCGTCGTCTGTGCGGAGCGCGCGGCTGAAAACGCAGAGGGTCTTGAGAGCTACGATGTCCGGGTGCTTAAGCTCCTGTACTTGATCCGCTACATCGGCTACGTCAAGGCCACGGTCGAGAACATCTCCATCCTTATGATCGATAGCCTGGACGTGGACAAGCGCGCCCTTAAGGACCGCGTCAAGGAATCTCTCGCCCGCTTGGAGCGCGAGAACTACGTGGCACGCCAGGGCGATACCTATAGCTTCCTCACCGACGAGGAGCAGGAGATAGCACAGGAAATCGCACGCACCCCGATCGACAACACGAAGGTGATTGAGTACATCAAGAAGCGCCTGTTCGAAAGCATCTACACTGCGCGCAAACTCAACCGCGGGGCCAACGACTTCCCCTTTGACCGCTACGTGGATGGCTCGATTCATGGATCCAACATGGGCGGCATGGAACTTTCCGTGGTGACCATGGCCAGCGATCTGGGCCGTTCGGACGATGCCGAGTTGGCATTGAAATCCGTGGATAAGGCCATCGTGGCCTTGAGCGACGAGGTGGATTATTGGGCCCCACTCGTCAACGCCGCCAAGATCCGCAAGTACGCCAAGACGCGAAATCTCCAGGAGCTTCAGCCGAGTACGCGCCAGATCGTCGAGTCCAAGATGCGCGAGGCGGCCTATAACGAGAAAGAGGCCGATACCCTTTTGAGCGAGGCCGTGCTCCATGCACGTTGCGCGGTCAACGGCCGCATGGTTGAGGTCCGCGCGGTCAAACCCGCTCAGGTTTTTGAGCAAGTGCTGGAGCAGCTGTGCGATGTGGTCTTTGATAAGGCCGACTATATCGGCGCGCCGGTCACGAGCGATTCCGATATTCGCTCCACTCTGGCGGGCAACGTTCAAGTGGGGCTCGCTGGCATGGACGCGGGTAACACGCGTGCGCTCAAGGAGGTCGAGGACTACCTCAAAGTGCAGCACCAGCGCCACCTGGATACCGCTATGGGCGATATCCAGCGCCAGTACCAGCAAAGGCCCTTTGGCTGGCGCGAGGTCGACATCGCAAATGTGGTGGCGCAGCTTGTGGTGGAGCAGCGCGCGCAGGTGCTGTTTGGCGGTCAGACGGTTCAAGCTAACGACAGCCGCATGGTGGCGCTCCTGCGCAAGGATGCCGATAAGGCCCAGGTGCGCTTGCGCATGCGCATGAGCGACCGGTTGCTACGCGCCACGGGCGAACTCATGTGTGACCTGTTTGATCTCAAGACCGTGCCCTCCAACGAGGATAAGCTCGTGGCCGAGCTCAAAGAGCGCCTTGAGAGCTTGCGCGAGGCGTGCCTCGCCATGGCACGCGACTACTACACGGGCATCAAGCCGGCCTACCCGTATCCCGGTGAGGACGAGTGCGAGAAGATGCGCTCGGAGGTGGCCGACGTCCTTAAGGACCAGAACGAGGCCGAGGCGTTCTTGACCACGTTCACCAAGCATGAGGAGCGTTTGCTCGATGCCAAGGAAGACTTTGACAAGGTGGTTGAGTTCTTCGAGTCCAATCAACGAACAGCGTTTGACCACGCCAGGGATTTCTTGAACCGCACCGAAGGTATCGAGTATGCCTCCGATGACATTCCCGGTGCGGTGGAGAACGTGGCAACGGTTTGTGAGATCCTCAAAGATCCCAAGCCCTACGGTCGTATTAAAGACCTGCAGCCGCTTATGGATCCCGTCGAGGATGACATGAAAAAGCTGTTGGGCATCCGCCGCAATGAGTTTTTGTGTCGCATCGAGAGCGATCTGCAAGACCTGCGGGCGCAGGCCGAGAGTCAAAAGGGCTTTGTCAATCAGGCCAAGGATGCCATAGCAGACGCCGGCACTAAATACGAGTCGTTCAAAAACCGTGCCCACAGCGCTCAAAGTCTCAACGAACTGAGCGTTGTTGCAACTAACTGGGGCGACTGGCTCAGTGCGGCGACCAACGAGATGTACGACGCTGTGGATGAGGCCCGCGTGCGTATGGACAACGAGCGCCGCACCACCGAGGTCATGAGTACGGGCGAGGTGGTCAAGAAGGTCTCCAACAAGGGCGCCGCATCGTCTGCTCCCGTGCCCGCGCCCAAGCCCCAGCGCAAGATCAAGACTGTGCGCCGCGCCGATCTGGCCAAGCCGAGTCGTCTCTTGTCCGCAGAGGACGTGGAGCGCTACGTGGACGACCTGCGCTCCCGCCTTATGCAGGCGCTCGCTGCAAACGACGAGATCCGTATCAACTAACCCGCGGAGCCACCGGTGCCAAAGCGCGCAGCGGTGGCTTATGGCGTTTAGAAAGGCTTATCAACCATGAACGATTCTGCTCTTAAGAGCTTCTGCACCTGGGCCCGTACGGAGCTCATCAAAGGCGTGGAGGCGCAGATGGTGCGCTACGGCATCACCGAACCTGCTCCCGCGCCCGTTGGGTCCGAGACCGTCAACGGCCTGCCCCTAAGTCCGGCTGAGATTGAGCAACGCGACGAACTGCTGCGCATGCAGGCAGAGGTGGGTCACGAGGCGCTGCGCGACCGTGCGGCCTACACCTGGTTCAACCGCATCGTGGCCATTCGCTTCATGGATGCATGCGGATGGCTTCCCAGCCGTATGCGCATGCTAAGTCGCGCGGACGGCAGCCATGGCAGCGAGGCTGTGGAGAACGCACTGGACGTGGAAATAACGACGGCCGATACCGATCGCATAGCCGAGCTCAAGATGGCGGGCTTGGATGAACCGTTGTGGCGCTACCTGTTTGTTGCTCAGTGCGAGGAGCTTGCCGATTGCCTGGCGGGCGTCTTTGAACGCGTGGGCGGAGCCATGGAGCTGCTGTTGCCCCAGGGCCTCATGATGGCTGACAGTGTGGTGGGCAAACTCAATGCCGTCCTCGCTGACGAGGACTGGCGCGAGGGCGTGACCGTTCTGGGCTGGATGTATCAGTACTACAATGCCGACGTTAAAGACGAGTTCTTCAAGTCCAAGCGCAAGGCAGCGGCGGCGGACATCGCGCCCGCCACGCAGCTCTTCACCCCCGAGTGGATCGTGCGCTATATGGTCGAGAACTCGCTCGGCCGTCTGTGGATGCTCAACAATCCGGGGAGTTCGCTACGCGAGCGCATGGAGTATTACATCGAGCCCGATGCTGAGCACGAGGACTTCATCCGCATTTCGAGTCCCGAGGAGATAACCCTCTGCGACCCCGCATGCGGCTCGGGCCATATCTTGGTCTATGCGTTTGAGCTGCTCTTCCATATGTACGAGGAGCGCGGCTATCGTGAGCGCGAGATTCCTGAGCTCATTCTTGCTAAAAACCTTGCAGGTATGGAAATCGATTCCCGCGCGGCACAGATCGCGGAGTTGGCGCTTGCCATGTGCGCCCGCGAGCACGACCGTCGCTTCTTTAGGCGTGGCGTTCGCGCCGACGTTACCGTGCTCTCGAGCATTCCGCTAGGGGAGGACGAGCTGCCGGGCAACAAGAAGCTCGCCGAGGAGCTGAGTCATTTGGGTGAGATCGGCTCGCTTCTCAATCCTTCAGAGGCCGAGATCGACGAGCTCGAGGCTGCAGCCGCGAGCTGTTCTGACGACCTTTTTGCCGTTGCGACCAAAACTAAGCTCGAAAACGCTGCCGCCATCTGCGAGAAGCTGTCCCGTCGTTTTACCTGCACCGTGGCGAATCCTCCGTATATGGGCAGCAGTAGCTTTAACCCCTTCATGTCCAAGTGGGTCAAGAAGAACTATCCCGACGTGAAGAGCGACCTGTTTTCTTCGTTCATCGTGCGTATTATGGACTTTGCCGGCGAGCACGGCGAAGTTGGAATGATGACCCCGTTCGTTTGGATGTTTATCGGTAGCTACGAGAAGCTTCGAAGTAGGCTTATCGATGACAAGACTCTAACCACGCTCATTCAGCTCGAGTATTCTGGCTTTGCAGGGGCAACTGTGCCTATCTGCACATTTACCTATCACAATTCGCATATCGATGACTATAAGGGCGGATACGTTCGTCTTGCCGATTTTACTGGTCCCGCCGTTCAGGCTCCCAAGGCGCTGGAGGCCATCCATAATCCTAACTGCGGCTGGTTCTACCGTCGCGACGCCGACACCTTCAAGAAGATCCCCGGCACTCCCATAGCCTACTGGGTTGGTGATAGTTTTCTTTTATATTGTGGTTTAGATAGTAGACTGTCGGATTTTGCCGATGTGCAGGAGGGTCTCAAGACCTCTGATAACGATCGCTTTATTCGGCACTGGTATGAAGTCCCTTATCAAAAAACCAACCTACAGTCCTCATCTATAAACGCAAAATGGGTTAAACACTCCAAGGGCGGTTCTTATAGAAAATGGTATGGCAATCAAGACGAAATCCTTCTTTTCGAAGACGGCGGAAAGGCACTTAGGGAGTTGAAGCGGGCGTCATTAACGGGTCAGCAGAACTATGGCAAAAAATGTGTGAGCTGGGGCCGCATTACTTCCGATCTGACCAGCTTCCGGTATTACGGGCCGGGCTTTATTCCTAATATGGCCGGCTTAGCGTTGTATCCTAAAGACGGTGACGATTTTCTGCCCCTATTGGCTCTCCTTAATTCGTCAATTGTTACTGAGTTTATTAAGGTCACGAATCCAACTTTAAATGTCCCTCCCGGGTGTGTATCTTCCATTCCTATGGCTAAAGAAATAGATGATGATGCGAGCGTCGTCACACTGGCTCGTCAATGTATCGATTTTTCAAAGCTCGACTGGGACTCGTTTGAAACCTCCTGGGGTTTTAAACGTAATCCTCTTGTCTAGGTGATCGTCGTGGCTGAAAAGAAGAAGCGCAAACCTGTCGATAAGAATAAAATAGAATATGCCGAACCTAAGCCAAGTTGGATAAAGGCTGTTAAGGTTGATGACCATAACGACGTTATGGATTCTATTATTCAGTTTTTTCTGGTTGAATCTCCTTGTAAAGGTGTGAGTAGCAGAGGGCTATCGCTTCTTGATTATGGATGGGCCGATAGCAATCCTCCTAAATCAGGGTATCTCTACCGAAGATTATTGGAAGTTGCCAATCTCTGCGATGGGTCGACGCTATTTACCGCCACACGAAAAGAAGAGATGAAAAAGAGGTTTGTTGATGCTGGTATGCCTGACAATTTTGCTTCAACTTGTACCTCAAATCGCGTTGTGGCGCTCATCAGCAGCAATTTTGTGCTTGATATATTTCGGATTATTAGAAATTCGTTGGCACATTGTCGCTTTCAATTGGTCGATAAGAACGGTGTAGATTTCATTGCTTTTGAAAACGGTATGCTAGGAAAAGATCTCATTGGAGCGGATTCATTTGAGGTGAGTTCTCGTTTATTTCTTAAATGCAGCACTCTCATTGATTGGATTGCTGTGGTTAAGTCCGAGGCTATATACGAGGCGGAAGAAATTGCCCGCAAGAAAGAGACCTCAGAACGGGAGTGGGAAAACAAACGCCAATTAGTTTTGTCTCGAATATCGAAGGGGTCTTACTCAAATAAAGATGATCTCGGGAAGGACTGTGAGCTATCTAAGCGTAATTTAGATAAATTACTTGGCGAGCTGAAGGCTCAAGGGCTTATTGCTTATTCACGTTCTAATCGAAAATGGGAACATACTGGTGACGCAAATCAGTGAGTAAGAGATGTTTCATCTTTGATTGCGAAGAACGGTGTGTCGGATGAGCTTCCAACGTTTTTTATCGCAAAGAGACTCGCTGTCTCTCGAAAGTGACCTTTTAAATGAAATTAGTCGGCGTTTTTAAATGAGAGGGCGGTCAAATATGGCCACTTTACTTCAAGATAAATACGAGGCTCGCAAGGCCGAGGTCAATGCTCGCTTTGAGCAGCTTCGCGCTAACGAGGAAGAGCTCAACCGAATCTTTGCCAAAATCTACAACATGGAGGGTGAAGTGCCCATCGAGGTCGAGGACAAGTACGTTTCGGTGGCACGCATCTTCGACACCGCTGATGAGATTCCCGAGAGCTACAAGGGCAACAAATACGTGCGCACCAAGCGCGACGAGATCACCTCGCTCATAAGCTATGCCGTGGGCTGCATGTTTGGCCGCTATTCGCTGGATGTGGACGGGCTGGTCCTGGCCGGTCAGGGCGCCACGGTCGACGACTATCTGGCCAAGATGCCCGATCCCGATCACGTGACCTTTATGCCTGATGCCGACAACGTACTGCCCATTACCGATGACGAGTACTTTGACGACGACATCGTGCGCTACTTTATCGACTTTGTGCGCACCGTGTACGGCGAGGAGACGCTCGAGCAGAACCTGGCCTTTATTGCCGAGGCGCTCGGCGGTAAGGGTACCTCGCGCGAGGTGATCCGCACCTACTTTTTGAAGGGCTTTTTTAAGGACCACTGCCAGACCTATAAGAAACGCCCCATCTACTGGCTGTTCGACAGCGGTAAGAAGAACGGTTTCAAGTGTCTTGTTTACATGCATCGCTACCAGCCTGACCTATTGGCTCGCATCCGCACCGACTATGTGCATGAGCAGCAGGAGCGCTACCGTGCCCAGATCGGCTATGCCAACGATGCCCTTGCTGGTGCCGAGCGTGGCGAGCGCGTGCGTTTGGATAAGCGCGTCAAAAGGCTCAACGACCAGCTCAAAGAGACCATTGGCTACGAGGAGAAACTGCACCACTTGGCAGACCAGATGATTAAGATCGACCTGGATGACGGCGTCAAGGTCAACTACGCCAAGTTTCAGGATGTGCTGGCGAAGATTAAGTAACTGCAGATACGGTAAGGATATTCATGCCCAAGATCGATGTAGAAGAACAGCTCAAGCTGCGATTTTTGCAGCCGTTGTCCTCATGTGCGCCGCGCCGTATTGTGGTTTGGCACGATGCGGACGGCGAGTTTGCTCCTGAGTTTGAGCGATTGGCTGCCGAGGGTTTCGACGGCGCGGGGGCCGATGCCGGCGTTATGCCCGCTCACGGTGACTTTGAGTGCCCGGTGCGGTTTGTTGAGGCCTGCGAGGGCCGCATGTTTGCCGTTAAGAAGCTTATCAACCGCGATGACCTTGCGAGCGATATCTTGTTGTATCGCCGTTGCCCGCGCGGCAGGCTTGAGGGCGATTGGCTTGCCGATGTTGAGCTGTATGCCGATCAGTTCCAGGCTGACTATCTTTCACTTTTGGCCGATCAGCTGGGTATCGAGAATATTGACGCCGTGCGCGAGAGTCTGCGCGAGCACAAGGCGTTCTTTGATGCCAAGTCCCGCTGCGCTATATTTTCCGCGTGTGTTCCACATGCCTTGTGCGCATCCGATATCGAACTCGGTATCCTTACGGTGATTTTTGGCGGTAAAGAGGTTGGCGACGCGCGGCCCGCGTTTGTACTGCGCGGCTGTATGACCACGCTGCTGCACGAGGGCCCCGAGGCACTGGCCGAGTTGGCGGACAAGTACTGTGTGCGTGATGTCCTCTCTGCCTTCATTTTGCGTTGCTATGGGTTTGAGGGGCCGCTGTATGAGCGCGATTCGCTGCTTGCGCTGGCATCCCATGTGCTCATCACGGCGGCATCCACCGCGCTTCCCGAGGGGGCGCTCAAGGGACTCGAAAGCTATGTGGCTCCCGCCTACGGCCCCTATTGCCTTGAGGCGGTGCGCACGTGGGACCAGGCCGCCGATGCCCAGGCATCGAGCGAGGACCTATTTGAGATCTGCCGTTTGGTAGAGGATGCCCGTGGACTCTTTGCGCGGTTCGAGACCTTGCCGATCGATGTGCTGACCTCGCTCGATGTGTTTCCGTGCGTCAATGAGGCCGTGCTCTCGCAGCTGTTCTGCTCGTTTGCCCAGGGCGCGGACCGTGTTGAGGATGCGCGCACATTTGCTGCGCGTCGCTGCGACCTAAGCTGGTACCGTCGTGTCGAGAGCTACTTTGACTTGCTTGCCGCTGTGGCCGATATGTGCGCGTTTAGGCAGGCACACGCGGGCGGGTTCCATCTGGCGCAGCCCCAGCAGGTGTGGGATGCCTACACGTCCGATTGGTATGCCATGGATGCCGCCTATCGTCATATGTGCACCGCGTATCTGCGGGCGCGCTCCGTCGAGTGCGATGTACTCGAGGAACCTGCCCGAGCCGTGGTGGACTGGGCGGAGAATCTCTACAGCAACTGGTTTTTGGCCGATGCCAATGCCTGCTGGACATCAGCTGCGCAAGGGGAGTGGGCCGATTGCGGCTACATCGATGGCCCTGCACGGCAGGATGAATTCTACTGGCATGTGCTGCCCACCTTTGTGGGGTCTGCCAAAACGACGGTCGTTATCGTAAGCGACGCGCTGCGCTATGAGGTGGCCCGTGATGTCGCGGCGCTTCTCGAGCGCGAGCGCGGCGGCAACGTCAGGGTTTCTAGCATGCAGGCGGTCTTTCCCTCCATCACCGAGGTGGGCATGCCCGCGCTGCTGCCGCATCAAGCGCTTGAACTTGCAACGGATGGCTCGTTTGTGTTGGCTGACGGCATGCCCACTGCGACGACTCCGCAGCGCGAGGCCGTACTTACCCACGTTGAGCCCACGGCCCGCGCTTTGCGCTCGAGCGCATACCTCAACATGGCGGGAACCGAGCGCAAAGCGCTGCTCAAAGACTCCAGGCTCGTTTATCTCTACCACAACAAGATCGATGCCACGGGCGAGAAGGCAGCTACGCAGGATGACGTTTTCGATGCCTGCGCGGACACCGTGGAGGAACTTGCCGCGTTGGCGCGCCGCGTGTGCACCGACGCCCCGGGCGCGCGTGTTGTTATGACGGCGGATCACGGCTTCATCTACACGCGTCGGGAGCTCAGCGAGTGCCAGATGCTTGGCAAACCGGACCTTCCCGTCCTTGACGCTCCCGTCATGTACGGCAAGCGTCATCTGGTGGTGCCCAACGAGGCCGTGGGCGAGCTTTCGGACGAGGTGCGTGAGGTGTTTGTTAATGTTGACATGGGACGTTTGGGCGCCGGTTTTGAGGGGTTTGCCCCGCGCGAGAACGTGCACTTCAAGCGTCCCGGCGGCACTAACAACTACGTCCACGGCGGCATGAGCCTGCAGGAGCTCTGCGTGCCCGTTATCGGTTTTTGGCGTGCGCGCTCGGGTTCCAAGGACTTTGTCGATACGCGCGCAGCGACGCTGCGCGTGCTGAGTGAGGGGCGTCGAGTGACCAACTCGCTCTTCTCGGTCAACTTGATCCAGGAAGAACCTGCCCAAGGTAAGGTCTTGCCGTGCGAGTACGAGCTGGTGTTTACCGATGCAAGTGGCAACGAGGTGAGCGATACGGTCAAGGCGCATGCCAACAAGACTTCTGTTAACTCGCAGGAGCGCGTGGTGCATGCCAAGTTTGCGTTGCATGCAGCGGATGGATTCTCGGCCAAGGGTCCGTACTATCTGGTCTGCCGCGAGCGCGAGACGGGCAAAATCGTTTGGCGCGAGACGTACACCATCGCTGTTTCGTTTGCCCCTGTTGCTGACTTTGGTTTTTAGGAGTGTGCCCTATGTTTGATAGCCATGACGACGATCTGTGGGAAGTTCCCTCGATTGATGTGGATGTGCCGGTGCAGGCTGCGGTGCCTACAGGGGAGGCCGTGCCTGCTCCGGAGGCTGAGGCTGCTGCGCCTGCTCCGGAGGCCGTGCCTGTTCCGGAGCCGGCGGTCGCCGCGGCGCCCGTTGAGGCCGCTGCACCCGCCGAGGACGAGCCCTCGACCGATAACTATGCCCAGGCCGTGGCCGAGGCTCCCGAGGACGACGGCTACGACATGGATGGGCTGGACGGCAAGCTGCTCGAGCACTTTGGCGGCAAGATCGTGCGCAAGGACCTGACGGCCCTCATGAAGCGCGGCGCCAACGTGCCTACCTTTGTGTTGGAGTACCTGCTGGGCATGTACTGCTCAACCGACGACGAAGATGCCGTGGCAGAGGGCCTGGAGCGCATCCGCAAGATCCTCACCGATAACTACGTGCGCCCTGACGAGTCCGAGCGTATCAAGTCCAAGATTCGCGAGTTGGGCCGCTTTACCATCATCGATAAGGTGACGGCCAAGCTCGACGAATACAAAGACATCTACGTTGCGTCGTTTGCCAATCTGACCATTGAGCCGTTTGTGATGCCGGCCGAGTACGTGCGCGACTACTCCAAGATTCTGCAGGGCGGCATTTGGTGCATCATGAGCATCGAGTATCGTCATCCCATGGAAGAGGAAGACGAGTTTGGCATGGAGGTCTTTGGCGACGATGCGCCGCGCCGTTCCAAGGCCAAGCGCAAAAAGCGCGGACCCGAGGACTCTCCGTTTAGCGTGGCATCGCTCACGCCTATCCAGATGCCCAACCTGGACCTGGAGGCCATGATCGACGAGCGCCAGTATTTCTCGCGCGACGAGTGGCTCAACATGCTGCTGCGCTCGGCCGGCTATGAGCCCAGCGAGCTTTCGGAGAAGGAGCGCATGCACTTTATCGAGCGTATGGTGCCGCTTATCGAGCGCAACTACAACCTGTGCGAGCTGGGTCCCCGCGGTACCGGTAAGAGCCACATCTACAAAGAGGTCTCGCCCTACGCCATTTTGCTTTCGGGCGGCCAGACCACCACGGCCAACCTGTTCGGCCGCATGAACTCCATGCGCGCCGACCGTGTGGGCCTGGTGGGTCACTGGGATTGCGTGACGTTCGACGAGGTCGCCGGCATGCGCTTTAAGGACACCAACGCCGTACAGATCATGAAGGATTATATGGCGAGCGGCAGCTATGCGCGCGGTCGCGACCAGATTAACGCCGACGCCTCCATGGTCTTTGAGGGCAACATCAACGACACCGTGCAAAACGTCCTTAAGACTACGCACCTGTTCGATCCGTTTCCGCCGGAGTTTAACAACGATTCGGCCTTCTTCGACCGTATCCACTACTACCTGCCGGGCTGGGAAATCCCCAAGATGCGCTCGAGCCTGCTGACCGGGCATTACGGTCTGATCACCGATTGCCTGTCGGAGTTTTGCAAGGAGATGCGCCGAAAGGACTTTACGCACCATATCGACCGCTACTTCCGCTTTAACAGCGACTTTAACAAGCGCGACGAGATTGCCGTGCGCAAGACCTTTAGCGGCCTGGCCAAGCTGCTGTTCCCCGACGAGGCCATGGACAAGGACGACGTGCGCTGGTTGCTGGACTACGCCATCGAGGGCCGTCGCCGTGTAAAGGAGCAGCTCAAGATTATGGCGGGCGTCGAGTTTATCGACGTCAACCTGGGCTATATGGATGCCGACAACCCGCAGGACGTGCATGTGGTGCGCGTGCCCGAGCAGTCCGAGGACACGCTGATCCCCGACGGGCCGCTGCTGTCCGGTCACGTGTTTGGCGTGGGCAGGTCGCAGGGCGGCGAGGTCGCCGTGTACAAGCTCGAGAACAAGGCCGTTGCCGGCGAGTGCAAGTTTAAGCACGAGGGCGTTGCCTTTAACAAACCGGTGCGCGATACGCTTGAGGCCGCGTTCGACAACTTTGTGAACCTGGCGAACCGCGTGGCGCCGGGCATGCATATTGGCTCCAAGGATTACCTGCTGTTCTACAACGACCTGCAGAGCAAGGGCCTGTCCGAGGAGGTTTCGCTCGCCGAGTTTGTGGGCCTGTGCTCCGCGGCGTGCAACCGCCCGGTGATGCCCGCGCTGGCAATTCCGGGTATTTTGCGCATGTCGGGTTCTATGGACGAGATCCGCGGGCTCGAGGACATTATGCGCGTGGCCAAAAACGCCGGTGCCAAGCGTGTGATATTGCCGCTGAGCGCCATTGCGGGCTTGCAGAGTGTGTCGTCCGAGATTATCTCGGGGTTGAGCCCGGTGTTCTACATGGATGGCGACCCGGTCGATGCCGCGAAGAAGGCGCTGGATCTGTAGGAGTGCGGGGGAGTGGGGCGTCCGGTGCTCGGGCGTTTCGCGAACATGTTGGTGCGTAGTGCGTGAGGAGGCCTGCCATGGCAGACGAGCGTTCTGTTGGTGAGCTGCTCGACGAGCTGTTTGGCTTTGAGTCGGTGGCCAAGCGTCAGACGGCGCTTGAGCAGTACGATCGCGGGGAGCTGGTGCGCAAGGCGCGTTCCCGCGAGCTGCTGGGTGTGCTTAGGGGCGTCGAGGACGCCGAGCACGCTGCGCGCGAGTCCGCCGTGCGGGCAGTTGATACGTACGTGCGCCGCGTTGAGTCCGATGCCCTTGCGCGCGCTCGCAAGCAAGCAGGCGTTGTGGGTCCGTTGCAGATAAAGCGCCGCTATGCTGCCTTTTTGCGCATGGAGGATAAGGCCGAGTTGCTGGCTCGTCTGGAGCAGACACTTGCGTTTATCGAGGTTAAGCTGCAGGCCAATACGGCGGACAGGGTGCGTGCGGCGTACGATGCTGCGGGGGCTATGGTGCTGCAGGACGTGGCACGCCTGAGTGACGTGCGCGTTGTGGATGCCGTGCCTTTGGATGCCGACCTGCTGTGTACGCAGCTGGAACAGCTGCGTTGTGCCGCCGATGCGACGGACCTTGCAGGTATCATCACGGCGACGTTTGAGTCCGAGCTGGCCGCGACCGGGTCGCAAGACGCTGGCGGGCATGTGGACGATGTGGTTAGTGACGTGGCACTGGAGCGTGAGCTTACCAACGTGCGCGGTGCTGCCCAGCGGGCTCGCCTGGCGGCGCAGGCGTATCGGGCCGGGCGTGCCGCCCGCGTTGCGGGGAGTACGGTTGAGCCGTCGTCGCTGCCGGAACTTGCTTGCGTCGCGTGCGAGGCAGCGTGCGATGCCGGCCTGCTTGCCGAGCTGCTCGCTCAGGTTAAGAAGTCGTTTGAGACCTACCGTCGTGTCGTTGCCGACGGCGGGTTATTCTCTGCGTTTGGCACGGGCTCGCCGCATGGGATTTGCAGTGGCTTGAGCTATTTCGACTACGATTCTCGGCTTGACGAAGACGTGCTGGTGGGCGAGTACGATGGTGCTACTAGGCATAATGTCCGGCGTGAGGTTGCGATTCCCGAGTTGGTCGAGGAGGCTTCGGCCGAGGGCGGCGACTCACTCGAGGTTGCTTTGGCGCGTATGCGTGAGTTTAACGGGCGCCGTTACGATGGCGTGCTGGACGAGGATCCCGCGCGTCATGTGAACGCGTTTTGGTACGGGCTTAAAAAGCTCAGCCAATATTGCGAGGCTGCTGTACGTGTGGACGAGCGTGCTTGGGACTGCTTTATCGATAAGGTGCAGTTTGCCTACGACGACCCGGTGGGCCGTCTGGCCGCGCAGATGGACGAAAAGCAGGTGGCGGCGTTTGTCGCTGCTGTGGACGCTCTCGGTGCTAGCGAGTAAGAGCCTGGCCCGGCAGGAGGTTTCACCATGAAGATCAATATTGATGTGGATCAGCTGCGCGAGGGCTTGCTCGACCGCGCGGGGAGTGCAGCTGGCGTGGGCTTTCCCGCCGCCATGCTCGACGTGATGGATATCGAGGACGAGTCGCCCCAAGAGCTCCTGGCCCGAGCCGAACGCGAAGGCCTCGACCTTCGCGACTTTGCCGTCGACGATGGCGCTGAATGATGGCCATCTTTGTTATTGACGAACATATGTTTGTATTTTATACTCATGCTTGAACATACGTCCAACTTCATGGTATAAATTAGGTGGTCATCTCTTAAGAGAGGGCTTCCAAGTGCCGGGGACGTTTTCCCCGGCTTTTTTATTAAGGATTGCCCATGCGAGAGCTGAGTATCTTTATTGATGAATCTGGAAGCGATGATCTTCGTGAAAGATACTATCTTGTGGCCTTTGTTTTTCATGAACAAGATATTCCCATCGCTGAGGGAATAGAGAAATATGAAAGGGCGGTAGCCGAAAGCGGATCGCCGCTTCTTCCGTTCCATGCTTCTCCTCTCATGAATGGAAAAGATCAGTTCAAGGACTTGGACATCAGTGAGAGAAAAAGGCTGTTTTCACTATTTCGAGTTATGTTTCGACATTTGCCCATCTCGTACAAGGTGTTTGTATTCAAGACGCATCGGTACCGAACTCTTAAACAGATTGCTGATGCGATGCGGCGTGAAATCACCGATTTCATATTCGACAATCTGAGTTGGTTTCAGCAGTTTGATGCTGTAAAGATTTACTACGACGGAGGACAGGGTTCGGTTTCGAGTGCGCTTCACAAGGCAATCGATTACGCTTTGGCTAAAAATGCAGTTATCTATAAGCCGACAACTTCATCGGATTACTATTTGGCTCAGGCCGCGGACTATGTCTGTACCATTGAGTTCACGAGTCTGAAATATCAGGCAAATAAGCAGACTAATACTGACCAGAAGTTTTTTGGTGGTAGTACTGCGTTTAAAAAAGGCTTACTTAAAGAAGTTAGAAAGAAGGCCGTCCCAAATTAGCTACCCCCTGGCCGCTACGACGCCGGCGTGGCGATGACGGCTTCGTCGCCGGCGTATATGAGGGTGTTGCCGTCGGGGATGATCGTTTGGCCGTCGCGCTTGAGCATCACCACGATAAACGGGTGTTTGCCCTGCGGCACATCGCGCAGGCGCTGGCCTGCCAGGCGTCCGTGGGGCGTTACGGTGACTTCGCGCAGCGTAACCTCGGCACGATCTTCAAACGTCGGTGCGGCCATCACCAACAGGTCGCCTTCCTCGATGACGGTATCGCCGTTGGGCAGTACCGGGTGTGCACCGTCGCGCAGCACCAGGACCACCAGCATGTCCGTGACGCTGCCAATATCGGCGAGCGAGCGCCCGGCAAACGGATGTCCAGCTCCCACCTTGAGCTTGATGAACGACATACCGTCCTCGTCGCGGTAATCGTTAAACGTACGGCGCACGTCGCCTTCCGCGTCGATCATGTCGAGCTTCTTTGCCACCGCCGGCAGCAGCGAGCCCTGCACCACAATGCTCGACACGGCAATCACAAACACCAGGTCAAATAGGTCGTGGCCACCGGGAACGCCGGCTACCACGGCAAAGAGGCTAAAGACGACCGAAGCCGCGCCACGCAGGCCCGCCCAGCTTATGAGCGCAACCTGGCGAGGGCTCGTCTTAAAGGGCACCAGGAGCACGCCGACGGCGATGGGGCGGCTCACGAAGAGCATAAACGCCATGAGCACCAGGCCGGGTAGCAGCATTTGCGGCAGGCGCGCGGGCGTGACGAGCAGGCCCAGCAAAAAGAAGATGGTCATCTCGGCCATCTCGGTGAGGGTGTCGAAGAAGTGCGCAAGCTCGACCTTGCCGGTGATGTCGCTCGCGCCCAGCACAATTCCGGCAAGGTACACGGCCAAAAAGCCGTTGCCACCCAGATAGCTCGGCAGTGCGTAGGCGACGATCGCCACGGCGAACAAGAAGATGGTCTGCGCACCCTCGGCTGTTGCATGTGCGCGCTCGATCAGGCGGCCCGATGCCCAGCCGATGACAATGCCCAGGCCTACCCCTAGGATGATTTGCTTGGCCAGCAGAACGGGGATGTTAATGTCGCCGCCGGCCGCGAGTGTGGCGAGCACGGCGGTGAGCATGTAGGCGACGGGATCGTTGGAGCCCGATTCGACCTCGAGCAGCGAGTCGGTGCCGTCTCGCAGCGACAGACTGTGCTCGCGCAGGACGCTAAAGACGCTCGCCGCGTCGGTGGACGCCACGACTGATCCCAGTAGCAAGCCCCCGATCCAGTCGAAACCCAGCACAAAGTGCGCGAACGCACCCGTAATGCCGGCGGTGATGACGACGCCGAGCGTGCTCAGCAGCACCGCGGGCACGGCGACGGGCTTGGCGCGGTCGATGTTGGTGTTAAAGCCGCCGTAGAACATGATGAACAGCAACGCCGTGCTGCAGACGGTCTCGGTGAGTGTGTAGTCGCTAAAGTCGATGTGCGCCGGGCCGTTGACGCCCAGCAGCATACCGAGCGCGATAAAGATGAGCAGGGTGGGGAAGGGGAGCTTTTTGCCGACGGGTTTGATGGTCAGGCACAGAATAATGACGAGGCCGATAAAGAGAAGTATCTGGTTCATGGAAGGTGTCCGCTCCTGAGTGGTTGGCGTGGCACGGTCAGTTATCTGCGGTTATTTGTACCCAAAGATGGTGGGTTTATGAGGGCGGATTGCGGGCGTGCGCATTTTCGACACGAGGCGGAGGCGCGGGCGGTGCTGGTTGGGGCGCTGGGCTAGACGGCGTGGCGTGAGCGGTGCGGGTAGACGGGCGTGCGCCGGCGACCGTTGACGGTATGCAACCCTTCCCAGCTTTATTGCAACGGAGTACAATGGGTAACGTTTAAGTTCAACTTGAAGTTTTAGTTGCGGCGCCGGGCTTCGGCCGCAATGTAAAGAGAGGCGTACCATGGCGATCTATGTGACATCCGATGCTCACGGGCACGTGCGTGCGCTTGACGAGGCCCTGTCCAAGATTTCGCTGGCGTCCGACGACACGCTGTACGTGCTGGGTGACATGATTGATCGCGGGCTCGATCCGGTCGGCGTTATTAAACTCGTACGCTCGCTACCCAACGCCCGCGTGCTCAAGGGTAATCACGAGCAGATCATGCTCGATGCCATCATTGGCCAGGATCCGCTCGATGCCGAGACCTGGGATATCAACGGCGGCTGGACGACGCGCGAGCAGCTCAACGACATGGAATTTGAGGCGTACGAGGAGCTCGTGCGTTGGATGGCGACGCTGCCGCTCTACGCGGTGGCCGAGACTGACGAGCGTCCGTACCTGCTGGTGCATGCCGGCATCCAGACCGAGGCGGCGCGGGCGTTTTTGCTTGAACATGGGGTTGATTGTGCCGATGGTGCGGGGGCGGTGGATGCCGATCGCGAACTGCTGAAGCAGATGCTTGCCGTGCAGTCGTCCGATGACTTGCTGTGGATTCGTCACGGCTATTGGGATGCGCCGACGGGGCTGCTTTCTGCCGAGGGCAAGGGTCCGGTTGTGGTGAGCGGTCACACGCCAACGGTGTCGCTCGGGCGTTATTGCGAGGTAGGCGGCCTGGCGGGGCTCGATGAGGAGTCGGGCCGAGGGCAGATTGTGCGCCTGGGCGGCGAGGACACCGCCGGCGTGCCCGATCGCATCGACATCGACTGCGCCGCCGCCACCGGCTCCGAGTTCGGCCGCGTCGGGATCCTGCGCCTAGACGACGGGGCCGAGTTCTACGCGAATATCAACCCGGGCGAATAATCGGTGCAAAGGGTAGCTAATTTGGGACGGGGCTTTTTTGACTACTTTCGGAGGGTAGCGCCTTCTTGCTCGGTAAGCGCTAGGAATGAGGAGCGTCTGCGTCCTCAGCAGCGCGAAAATGCTTGAAATACCGTCGCAACGGAGTCGAACGACGTCGCGACGGTTCTTTTTTGGCTGCCCGCTGGCTAAGTGAGTAGACTTTTTTGGAAATGTCGAGCAGCCGGCAAATTTGCCTCAACAAAACCGCAGGTCACTGACTTGTGTTTTGCCGGTGTGGTCAGGGATTCGGCAAAAGTCTACTCACTTAGTTTTGCGTGATGCATATTGTCCGCAACGAGACCCCCCCCATTGCGCCAATTAGGCGCCGTACGGGTTGCGGTCGCGCTCGATGCGCTGGCGGATGTGGGCGTACTCGATAATCAGTAGCACCAGGAGCAGGGCCATGATGGCTAGGTAGCTCACCACAGCGCCCATCAGACCCAGCAGCTTAATCAGGATCACCGGCAGCACCACGCTTACGGCGAAGCAGATCAGGTAGATCTTGGTGACATCGCCGGCGTGGCGCAACACCGTGATAATGGCGTAGATAAAGTCGATTGCCGCGGTGACGCCGCCGGCGACAACCATTAGCAGTGCCAGCGTGCGGTAGCGCTCAAAGTTGAGGCCGTACATAAAGCTCATGATGGGGATGCCGGGGCCTGCCATAAATGCGGCGCACGCTCCAGTAATGACCACGATCAGTGCCATAACAGCAACAATAATCAGGTCAAAGCGGCGACGCTTGCGCGGATTCGCCCAAATGCTCGACAGACGCAGGAGCTGCGGTTTATAGATAAAACCAATGCTCAACAAAATGGCCTGCGCCGGGAAGAACAGTGCATTAAAGTACAGCTGATACTTGTAGGCCAGCGTACCTTCCATCACAAACTTGGGCATGCTCTCGATGAGGTTGAACAGGAACAGCGCGCCAAAGAGCGGAGCGCACTGGACAAACAGGTGGCCGACCTCGCGCAGGCTCACGCGGCGCGATTTTTCGGTCTCGAGCAGGGCGAGAGGCGCGGTGACCAGCACGAGCGAGGCAATCGCGGCGATGCCCATGGCCATGGCCGCGATGGGCATGCTGCGCGTAAGGAACAGCGCCACGCTAAAGACCACGATGACGCCGACGGAGCGCAGCGTTTGGCTCATGCCAGCCAGGTAGAGTTTATCGGCCTGCTGCAGGCGGCCCTCGTACACGTCGGCGATGCCATCGATTACCTTATAGAGGTAGACGCCCAAGCCGATCGTCGCCATCTGCGCGTCATAGCCGCGGGCGCTGCTGTACATGAGGCCGCAGCCTAGGGCGAGCGCTCCGCAAAGCCAGCGGTTGAGCTGGTAAGAGGCAAAGGACGTCGTTTCGTCGATGTCCGAGACCTGAAAGTTGCGCACGCCGTAGTTGCACGCGATCATGATGAGCGTGCCGGTGACGAAGGCGATGGAGAACTTACCGGCCTCCTCGGCGCCTACGAGCTGCGTCGACACAATGGTGAGCAGCGGAAACGCCATGCCCCATACGGCGGTGCCTAAGGTATTCCAAAGATAGTCGCGACGGGTGGCGTGATCTTCGTACTCGGCTTCTTGCGTGGAGAAGCCGCCGCCGTAGACGGCTCCGAGCAGGCGGTTCCACCATGCGTTAACCATGCGGTGGATGGGGCCGGGTTGGCGATCGCGCTCGCGACGACGGCGTGTGGCCTGGCTGCTGTCGGGACCGCCGGCGTTACGCTGGCTTAGCTCTTGGATTCGTGCGAGCTCCTCGGCGGTGTGCGATGCGGGGAACAGACCGTTCTCGATGCGTCCGCCTTGCCCGTGCGCCCCGCCCGATACGGTGGGGTCGGTGACGCCGTTGCGGCGGGCGATGGTGCGGCGGATGCTATCGAGGGGCGTGATGCTCAAGGCGATTCCTTTCTATTGCTGTGCTCTAGTATAGCCGCGGTGGTATCGACTCGTGTTTTTGAACAGGTTGTTCAATAATTTCGGCAGGCGGCAGCAATTTGTCGGTAAGCGTGCGGTATTCTGTTGAAGTTTTCTGACCCCCCGATGCCGCCCTCGCGGTACCAAGGAGTTTCTACCCATGGATGTCGCCGCATTTTTGCTGGCTCTTGTGCCGATCATCTGGCTTGTCGTGATGCTGCTGTGCTTTAAATGGCCGGCCTGGAAAGCCGCCATCGGTTCGTTTGTTCTTTCGTGCTTGCTCGCCTTTGCGTGGTGGCATTTGCCGGCGGCGCAGATAGCCACGGCCTCGCTCGAGGGCTTTTTGATGGCGCTGTGGCCCATCGTATTGGTGATTATCGCCGCCGTCTTTACGTATAACCTGTGCGTGCGCACGGGCGCCATGGACGTGATCGGCAACATGATCACCTCCATCAGTAGCGACCGTCGCCTGCTGGCGCTGCTCGTGGCCTGGTGCTTCGGTGGCTTTATGGAGGGGATGGCCGGCTTTGGTACCGCTGTTGCCATTCCCGCCGGCATGCTCGCGGGTCTTGGTTTTGAGGCCGTGCCTGCCGTGCTGATCTGCCTGCTGGCCAACGGCGTGCCCACGCCCTACGGTTCCATCGGCATCCCCACGGTGTCCGTTGCCGACCTGGTGGGTCTGGATTCCCTGCACCTGGCGACCGTTCAGCTGGTGCAGCTCGCACCGTTCTTTGTGGTGATGCCGCTGCTCATCGTGCTGGTTGCGGGCCGTGTCGCCGATGACCAAGGCAACGTTGCGAGCGTGAGCGAGCGTCTGCATGGCGTTGCCGGCGTGGCACTGCTTTCCGGCGTGTCCTTTGTCGGCGCGGCCTTGGTCGTCGCCATGTTTGTGGGCCCCGAGCTTGCCGTGGTCGTGGGCTCCATCGTATCGCTCGCGCTGACCGCCGCGCTTGCCGTGCGCGCCGAGAAGTCGGGGCATCTGGATGCGCGCTTCCATATGAATATCGAGGCCGGCGAGCAGCTCACCGTTAAGTCGGCGCTTTCTGCCTGGTCGTGCTTCATCCTGATTTTTGTGCTGCTGTTGGGCACCTCCAACCTGGTGCCCGTCGTGCACGCCGCGCTCGCGCCGTTTGCGAGTCACGTGCAGGTGTATTGCGGCGAGAACCCCGGCACGCTTACGTTTTCGTGGATCAACACGCCGGGTGTTTGGATTTTCCTGGCTGCGTTTGTCGGCGGCGCGATTCAGGGCGCTTCGCCGCGTCTGATGGGCGAGGTGCTGGCCGCGACCGTCAAGCAGATGATGCCGACGGTCATTACCATGCTTTCGGTACTGGGCTGCGCCAAGGTGATGGGCTATGCCGGCATGATCTCTTCGATCAGCGCGTTCTGCATCGCCGTCGCTGGTGGTCTGTACCCGATTCTGGCCCCGTGGATTGGTGCGGTTGGTGCGTTTGTGACCGGTTCGGGCACGTCCTCGGGCATGCTGTTTGGTCCCATCCAGAGCCAGGCGGCTACGGCGCTGGGCGTGAGTGACTACTGGATGGTCGCGCTGAATGCCCTGGGTGTCGCCGCCGGCAAGATGATCTCGCCGCAGACGCTCGCGATTGGCCTCGCTGCCGTGCACGTGCGCGGCAAGGACGCCGAGCTCCTGGGCGCAGTGCTGCCCTACGCCGCCGGCATGCTCGTCCTCATGAGCGCCATAGCCATGCTCGGCCAAAACCTGCCGCTGTAGGATTAGTCGTTGGGGACGTTCTTAAACGACTAGTCGTTGGGGACAGTCTTCTGTTTTGTCTGTTTGAGGCCGTTCGGAGCCTTTAGATAGGGCGTCTGGAAATGGTCGTGGTCAAAAAATGGCAAAAATGAGTACTGCTACCTAATTAGTAGCAGCGTTTTCGATCTTTTTACAGACTATTTGACGCTTGTTTTGAGCGTGAGAACCGCCAAAGTTCCCCAAATGTTCAATAAAAGAGGCTCCTGATGCGAATGAATCTCATTAGGAGCCTCTTTTATAAACAAAATAAATGTAACCATAATGGCAACAGTACTCATATTTGCCATTTTTTGGCCACGGCCCCTCGGGCGATCATCAAAACCAGCTCAACCCGGCACTTGTGGACGTTCCTATTGTGCCGGCACTTTGGGAACGTCCCTAAGTGCCGGGATCTGGGGGCATTCCTTGGCTGTTGCCTGTTCAAGAGTGTTCCCAACGACTGGTCGTTTAAGAACGTCCCCAATGACTACCCAATGACTAGGCCGCTTGCGTGCGATTTTTGACCGTTGGGCGGCCGCTTCGCCGTTGCCGCAAAAACGTTTTTGCATATCGGGTACAACGGGCTTTACGTGAGTAAAGTGCGCGCCGCGTCCACGTGACGCGCTTTTAAAGGAGGCCCCATGCCTGGTGTTACCCCTGCAGAAGTACTGTCCAACTTTGGTCTTACGTTGGTCGAAGATCCCGCCGAGAACCAGCCCCGCCTGCTGGTCGACCTGCCGGCGGCCGAGCTCGTCGAGTATGCCATCCGCCGCGAAGAGGGCCGCATGGCCTCCAACGGCGCACTCGTGATCGAGACGGGGGAGCGCACCGGCCGCTCGCCCAACGACCGCTTT
The DNA here is from genome assembly GCA_937937635.1 of uncultured Collinsella sp. Lineage (GTDB taxonomy): Bacteria > Actinomycetota > Coriobacteriia > Coriobacteriales > Coriobacteriaceae > Collinsella. Next base: position 6,817 of record CALDCF010000024.1, on the reverse strand, counting down.
ATCGTCGACACGCCCGACGTGCACGATAAGATCGCCTGGGGTGCCGTCAACCGACCGCTGTCAGTCGAGAGCTACGAGGCCATTAAGGCTGGCATCGTCGACTATCTCAATGAGCGCGATGTGTTCGTCACCCGCGGCATGGCCGGCGCCGACCGTAACCACACGCGCCGCCTGCTCGTCGCCTGCGAGCGTGCCAGCCAGGCGCTCTTTATTAAGCAGATGCTCGCCCGCCCGCTTGCCCGTGAAATCGCACGCACCGGCGAGCCGGACTTCTGCGTGCTCGCCGCGCCGGGCTACCAGTGCGATCCCGCCATCAAGGGCCTCAACTCCAGCGCCGCCGTGGTCATTAACTTCCAGGAGCGCGTGATTCTGGTCGCCGGCACCGGCTACTCCGGCGAGATCAAAAAGTCCATTTTCAGCGTCATGAATTACCTGCTGCCCGTCGAGGACGACGTGCTGCCCATGCATTGCTCGGCCAGCATGGACCCCGTCACGCATGAGACCGCCGTGTTCTTTGGCCTCTCCGGCACCGGCAAGACCACGCTTTCGGCCAACCCCACGCGCCTGCTGATCGGCGACGACGAACACGGTTGGTCCGACATGGGCATCTTCAACATCGAGGGTGGCTGCTACGCCAAATGCGAGGGCCTGGACGCGTTCCACGAGCCCGAGATCTTCAACGCCGTCCGCTTTGGCGCGATCTGCGAAAACGTGGTGCTCGACGAGAACCGCAAGCCCAACTACGACGACATCTCGATCACGCACAACACGCGCGTGGCATACCCTGTGGAGCACATTCCCAACGCGTGGACCAAGGGCATGGGCACCACTCCAAGCGTCGTGCTGTTTTTGACCTGCGACGCCTTTGGCGTGCTGCCGCCCATCTCACGCCTGACGGCCGATGCCGCCATGTACCACTTTGTGACGGGCTTTACGGCCAAGATCCCCGGCACCGAGGTCGGCGTCACCGAGCCCACGCCCACGTTCTCTTCGCTGTTTGGCGAGCCGTTTATGCCGCTCGACCCCATGGTCTATGCCAAGATGCTCGGTGAGCGCATCGCCGACGGCCGCACGCGTGTGTACCTGGTCAACACCGGCTGGATCGGCGGCGGCTACGGCGTGGGTCATCGCATCGAGCTTGCCTACACGCGCGCCCTGGTGGCCCGCGCCCTCGACGGTACCATCGAGGACAGCGAGTTCGTGCACGACGACATCTTTAACGTCGACATTCCCACCACGTGCCACGGCGTACCCGACGGCATCCTGGTGCCGCGCCAGTATTGGCAGAGCACCGCTCGCTACGACGAGGCCGCGCACAACTTGGCCGTGATGTTCGAGGAGAACTTCGAGAAGAAGTACTCGCACCTGCCCGAGTCCGTGAAGGCCGCCGGTCCGCACGCTCAGGTGCACGCCGACGCCCGTCATCGCGGCCGCGGCCTGCTGGGACTCCGACACTAGCGTTGCTTCAGACCCAAAACCACCATAAAGGGGACAGGCACCTTTGTGGTGGTTTTACTCGCGCGGATGACTCGGGTTACAATACGCCTGACATATTGCCCCCTTCTCCGGATGGGGGCAGCGTAAGCGCTCTTGTGGCGGCACCGTAGGACTTTGAAGGTGGCCGTCGTAAGGGCGCTTTTTGTTTAGGCGCCCTCGCTCGGGCGCGCACGATGAAGGGAGAGCGCATGAAGAGCTTTATTGCCGAGGATTCGTTTTGGGAGCTATTTCCGCAGGCGGCTGTCGGTGTTGTGGTCGTAAAGGGCATGAAGCCCGCGGCTCAGATTCCTCAAGAGGACGTGGATGCGATTGCGGCGTTGCTCGACCGCGCCAATATCGACGCGGAGCGTCATCTGACCAGCGATACTATCAGCGAGAACGCACCGGTCAAGGCATGGCGCGAGGCTTATCGGCTGTTCAAGACTAAAAAGGGCGCGCGTTGCTCAATTGAGAACCTGCTCAAGCGCGTGCTCAAGGGCAAACCGGTGGGCCACATTACGCCCGCGGTGGACATCTACAACACGGTGTCGCTGACCTACGCGCTGCCCGTTGGCGGCGAGGACCTGCATACGATTGAGGGGGATCTTCGCTTGAAGGTGACTGACGGCGGCGATGCGTTCCTGCCACTTGGCGAGGAAACGGATGACCCGACGCTGCCCGGCGAGCTCGCCTACATCGATGATGCGGGCGCCGTATGCCGCTGCTGGAACTGGCGCGATGGCGTTCGCACGGCGCTGTCCGACGATTCGGCCGATGCATTCCTGGCGATTGAGTGCGTGGAGCCCGAGCGGATGGGGGATTGCCAGGCCGCGATCGATCGCTTAGCCGAGCTGCTTGAGCGCTATCTGGGAGCGACGGTTGTCGTTAAGACGCTTGTGACCCGCGACAATCCCTGCGTGGAACTGTAGCGACGCCTGCGGATCATGTTCGCCGGTCAAAACCACTACAAAGGTGCCTGTCCCCTTTGTGGTGGTTTTTATGTTGATGGGTTAACAAATGGGATATTTGGGTATGGGTGTTGCCTTGTGCGGCTAAGATGTTTACCCGTTAGCATCATGCAAGCGAAAGGCGGTCGTCTCCCATGCAGCAGAACGACGAGACACGTTTCGAGGACTTTGTCGGACTGATCAGCGGGCTCTACAAGGAGATCCAGCGCATTAAGACATCCGAGGGCGCAAGGCTGGGCCTCAAGGGCTCCGACGTTATGTGCCTGTACTATCTGGAGCGCAGCAAGGACGGCCTGACTGGCGCTGACCTGGCTCGCATGGCAGGCGTGACCCGTGCCGCCGTCTCGCGCACGCTCGCGCATCTGGAGGAGGGCGGCTACGTCGAGGTCGACGACTCGGGTGATGCAGCCGTTAAGTATCGTGCCCCGGTGCGCCTGACCGCTCTGGGCGGCGAGAGCATGAGCGAGGCGGACCGCATCATTCGCGAGGTGCTCGATACCACCGGTAAGGCTATGGGTGTGGAGCAGCGCGAGCAGATGTATGCGTCGCTGCGCACGATTCTCAACACCCTGCGCGAGATCTAAGGCCGCCAAGGCATTTGCTTCCCATTAAAAACTGCATAGTCCCGTTTGAGCGCGTATGCCGTGCCGGGGCATTGCTGTCAAAATTCCCCGCGCGGGACCTGCGCAAGAAAGGATTCGTTATGTCCGTCCGCATTATTACCGATTCCGCAAGCGATATGTCGCCGGCGGAGCACCCCGCTCTGCGTGTTCTGCCGCTGTCCGTCACCTTTGGCACCGATGTGTATATGGATGGCGTCGACATCGATCACCAGCGCTTTTACGAGATGCTTGTGGAGCGCGATGAGCTGCCCAAGACCGGTCAGGTCAACCCGTACGCCTTTTCGCAGGCGATTGCCGAAGCGCGTGAGGCCGGCGATGAGGCCGTGATTATTACCGTGGGCGCCAAGCTCTCGGGCACCAACCAGAGTGCTCGTACGGCACTTGCCGAGGCGCCGGGCGGCGACATGTTCGTCGTGGACAGCAATAACGTGACCTTGGGCGAGCGCGTGCTGATCGAGTATGCCCTGCGCTTGGTGGACGAGGGCCGCGGCGCGGCTGAGATCGCGGATGCTGTCGAGGCCGTGCGCGACCGCGTGGTCGTCATCGGCCTGCTCGAGACGCTGGAGTACCTGGTGCGCGGCGGCCGCCTGTCTGCTGCGGCGGGCGCTGTGGGCACGCTGCTCAACGTGAAGCCGGTCGTGGCTGCCGAGGACGGTCTGATCGTGCAGCTGGGCAAGGCGCGCGGTTCCAAGAACGGCCGTAACCTGCTCAACCAGAAGGTCGAAAAGGCAGGCGGCATCGACTTTTCCATGCCGCTGGCGCTCGGCTATACGGGCCTTTCGGATGCGGTGCTCAAGAAGTATATCGAGGACAGCGCGGCACTGTGGGCTGGCCACACCGAGGGCGAACTGCCCGTTCACACCATCGGCGCCACCATCGGCACCCATGTAGGCCCCGGCGCCGTAGCCGTAGCCTTCTTCCAGCCCGTTAACTAGCCCACCTGCCAAAACCACCACAAAGGGGACAGGCACCTTTGTGGTGGTTTATGCTATTCCGGGTGGAAGGGAGCGAGCAATGGCGTCTGAGGGCTTTTTTGAGCGGGTGTACGAGGTGGTCGAGCAGATTCCCGAGGGGATGGTCGCCACGTATGGTCAGGTGGCGCTGCTTGCTGGACGTCCACGAAGTGCGCGGTATGTGGGGTATGCCCTGCATGGCAATCCACGCCCCGGCGAGATTCCCTGTCACCGCGTGGTGTTTGCCGATGGCCGCATATGCGATGGTTTTGCTTTTGGCGGTCCCGATGCTCAACGTGAGCTTTTGCTAGGGGAGGGTGTGGCGTTTAAGGACGACATGCACGTCGACTTGGCCGCCTGTCGCTGGCCTGCAGGGCTCTAGCGGCTCTGCCGTGGCTTAAACCACCACAAAGGTGCCTATCTCGTTTGTGGTGGTTTTGGCAGGTTTACCGAGGTTAACTTATGGAGAAGGTATGTCGGCGCGGTTTGTCGCAGCAAAGTAAACCACGGTGAACTATATTGTTTTCAGCAACGGAGCAGGCAATAGGCGATGAAAAAGCCTGCCCTGTTGAGTTTGATTCGCATTCCTCCCCTCTGTGCGATTCAACGGTGTACTTCGGGAACAGGCCCGCTGGCAACTATCTGCCAGCGGGCCTGTTCCTGTTTCGGTGAGGATTTAGCCTCACCGTCTATGTTGTGCGAAGGCGCTTTGCCTAGTACACCATGCCCATGGCGTCCTGAACCTCGGCCAGGGTCTGCTCGGCAATCTCGTTGGCGCGACGGTTGCCCTCGTGCAGCACGTCCTTCACATAGTCCAGATCGTTTTCGTAGCGCTGGCGACGCTCGCGGATCGGCGCGAAGTACTCGTTGACGGCCTCGGTCACGTACTTCTTGAGCTGGCCGGAGCCGCCCATGCCAATCTCCTCGGCAATTTCGACCTCGGAACGACCGGTGCAGATGGCGGCCGTCGAAAGCAGGCCGGACACGCCGGGGCGGTTCTCGGGATCGAACGTGATCATGCGCTCGGAGTCGGTCTGGCTCTTCTTGATGCGCTTGGCCGTCTCCTCGGCGGTCATCGAGATGTTGATGGCGTTACCGTAGCTCTTGCTCATCTTGCGACCGTCCAGGCCCGGCAGCAGCGGGGTCTCGGACAGCAGCGCGTCGACCTCGGGGAACACCTTGCCGTAGCGGTTGTTAAAGCGGCGGGCGATGGTGCGGGTGAGCTCGATGTGCGGCAGCTGGTCGCGACCGACGGGCACCACATTGCCCTTGCAGAACAGGATGTCGCAGGCCTGGTGCACCGGGTAGGTGAGCAGAAGGCCGGTGAGCTCGTGGCCCGAGGCCTCCATCTCGGCCTTGACCGTGGGGTTGCGCGCCAGCTCGGCCTCGGAGACCAGCGACAGGAACGGCAGCATGAGCTGGTTGGCGGCGGGCACGGCGGAGTGCGCGTAGATCATGGTCTTGTCGGGGTCGATGCCGCAGGCAAGGTAGTCCATGACCATGTTGTACACGTTGTCCTGGATGTGCTCGGTCGTGTCGCGGTCAGTGATGACTTGGTAGTCGGCGATGAGCACGTTGGTCTTGGCGCCCATGTTCTGCAGCTCAACACGGCCCTTGAGGGTGCCGAAGTAGTGACCCAGGTGCAGACGGCCGGTGGGGCGGTCGCCGGTGAGCATGGTGAACTTCTCGGGCGTCTTGGCCAGGCCCTCGCGAATGGCGTTGCTCTTTTGCAGCGCGACTTCGTAGCTGTTCTCGTTTGGCATGATTGCTCCTAACGTATGCGAATTGGTCAAGATGATAGCGCGTTTATTGAAAGGGGTGGGGCGTAAGTGGGTGAGGTGCCGGTAGGGCGAGGGCTATGCGGTGCTCGCGGCGCGGTCGCGAGCGGCCAGCAGCAATGAGTCACTTCCTCGGCAATAAAACCTAGCGCCTGTGGTGGCGCCCCTCCTTGCGCTCCTCGGCTGCCTGCTCCTCCTGTTTAAAGGCGGGGTCGTCGGGGGTTACCAGCTCGTCCTCGTGTGTGCGCTTGTTGTAATGGTGGCGCAGGACGGGCTCAAACAGGTGCAGGTGCTTGGCGAAGGCAGCCGAGCCAATGGCGAGCACGACAAAGATGAGCACGCGCATGGGGACCTCGACCTGATTGATCGCGGCGGCGCCGGCCGAAAGCATGATGCACCAGGCGTAGATGAGCAGTACGGCCTGCTTTTGGTTGTAGCCCTCTTGAATGAGGCGGTGGTGGATGTGGCCCTTGTCGGCCTGTCCGATGCTAATGTGGGCGCGTTTGCGGCGCACGATGGCGCTGAACGTGTCGATGATGGGCACACCGGCTACGATGAGCGGGATGATGAGCGAGGTGAGCGCGGCGGTGCGGCTCACGTTGAGCAGCGAGATAGAGCCCAAGGCGAAGCCCAACAGCAGCGACCCCGAGTCGCCCAAGAAGATGCTCGCGGGGTTGAAGTTGTAATGCAGAAAAGCCACGCACGAGCCAAAGAGCGCGATGGAGAGCGCGGCGGCGTCGATGCGGCCCGAGAGCACGGCGACCGAAAACATGGTGAACGATGCGATGCCGCAGATGCCTGTGGCCAGTCCGTCGAGGCCGTCGATGAGGTTGATGATGTTGGTGAACGCCACCAGGTAGATCACGGTGATGGGGTAGGCGAGCCAGCCAAGCATAATCTCGCCAGGGGCAAACGGGTTGACGATGACGCCGATTTTTAAGCCGCCGATGCAGGCGATGAGCGCGGCGAGCACCTGGCCGGCCAGTTTTTGCTTGGGCTTGAGCTGGAAGACGTCGTCG
>CALDCF010000023.1 GCA_937937635.1 uncultured Collinsella sp. | reverse complement strand
CCCAAAGCAACGGTATATGGTTCGTTTCATCTGCGTTTTCCGTCGCGAAGCTTAAAAGCTATTATGCGAAACCGCCCTGCCGATTGCAAGCGACGATGGCGGATTGAAACGGGAAACCTGCTGATCGTCGGTCTTACGGTCAATAATAAGCGCGGAGCGGCGCTATGGAAAAGGGCCGAGGCTCAAAGCCCCGACCCTTTATCGCATTGATGACTATCGCTGCGCGCGGATGACAACCTAGAACGTCTGCTCGTAGTCGCTGTGTTTTTTGGCCGAACGCACCAGGAACTCCTGGTTGGTGTTGGTGCCCTTAAGACCCTTGATAAACGATGCGGCTGCGCGCTCGGTGTTGTTCATGCCGGCAAGAATGCGACGCAGACCAAAGACAAACGGGCGCATCTGCTCGTCGACCAACAGGTCCTCGTTACGTGTACCGGAGGCAACGGGGTCGATAGCCGGGAAGATGCGGCGGTCGGCCAGGTCGCGGTCGAGCTTAAGCTCCATGTTGCCGGTGCCCTTGAACTCCTCAAAAATGACCTCGTCCATCTTGGAACCGGTGTCGATGAGGGCAGAGGCCAGGATGGTGAGCGAGCCACCGTTCTCGATATTACGGGCTGCACCCAGGAAGCGCTTGGGCGGATACAGTGCCGCCGAATCGACGCCGCCCGAAAGGATGCGGCCCGAGGCGGGCGCCGCCAAGTTGTAGGCGCGGGCGAGGCGCGTGATGGAGTCGAGCACCACCACGACGTCGCCACCCAGCTCTACGATGCGCTTGGCGCGCTCGATGACGAGCTCTGCCACGCGAGTGTGGTTGTCGGCGGGCATATCGAAGGTCGACGCCACAACCTCACCCTTGATGGAACGCTGCATATCGGTGACCTCTTCGGGGCGCTCGTCGACGAGCAGGCAGATGAGGTGCACCTCGGGGTTGTTAATCGAGATAGACTGGCAGATCTTCTTGAGGATCGTGGTCTTGCCGGCCTTGGGCGGGGACACGATCAGGCCGCGCTGGCCCTTGCCGATCGGTGAAACGATGTCGATGGCGCGACCGGTAATGGAGTCCTTGCCGTGCTCCATGCGCAGCGGCTCGTTAGGATAGACCGGGGTGAGGTCGCCGAACTTGGGGCGGTTGCGAATCTGCTCGGGGTCCAGACCGTTGACGGTCGAGATTTTGGCGAGGCCGGCGCGCTTGTCGCCGCCGCGCGAAGGACGCAGCGAGCCCTCGATGACATCGCCCGTGCGCAGACGCGCGGAGCGGATGAGGTAGGCGGGCACGAAGGCGTCGTCGTTGGACTTCATGTAGCCATGGGCGTGGATAATGCCGGAGCTGTCCGGGCGAATCTGCAGGATGCCCTTGATATCGCGGAAGCCCTCGGCCTTCGCGGCGGTGGTGTAGATTTCCTCGACAAGCTCGGCCTTCTTCTTGCCGGTCGTCTCGATCTCGAACTCCTTGGCCTTCTCGCGAAGTTCGGCGACCTTCATGGCAGCGAGCTCCTCGCGCGAAAGCGTGGGCTCGGTGGGAGCGGCATTACGCTCCTTGTTGCGTTGCTTGCGATCGCGCTGGCGGTTGCGACGGTCGTTGTTGCGCTCGTCCTTGCGCTCGTTGCGCTCCTCGTTGCGCTTATGCTGGCGACGGTTGGGGCGAGCGCCGTCTTCGCCCTCGGCGGGGGCGGCACCATCGGTTGCGGCGGTGTCAACATTGGCCGCAGCGGCGTCATTGGCCTCGGCGCCAGAATCAACCTGCGCTTCGACATCAACCTGCTGCTCGGCGGCCTTGGCCTTAACGGACTTCTTGCGACCGCGCTTGGGCTTCTCGGATGCAGGCTGTTCGACGTCCTGGGGCTCGACGGCATCAGCCGATGCATCGGCGGTCGTCTCGGCGGAATCCTCGGACGCACCCTTCTTGGCAGCCTTAGCCTTGGACGTGCGCTTAGCAGCAGTGCGACGGCTGCGACCGGGACGGACGTCGGCGGGCTCGGCATCGGCAGAAACGGCCTTGGAAGTCGTAGCATCCTGGACGGGTTCATCGGCAGCAGTTGAGGACTTGGCGGTCGCCGCAGCATCCCGAGCGGCGGCGGCTGCGGCTGCGGCCTTCTCGGCCTCGACAAAGGCCTTGGGCTTGCGACCGCGACGGTGCGGGCGCAAAGCCGGATCGACAACGGGAACTTCGCTGGCCTCGACAGGCGCAGCGGGCTCAACAGGCGATGTGCCCTCCCCTGCCGCGGAACGGACCGAAGCCTCAGTGAGCTCGGGGGTTACCTGTTCAGCAACCTGCTCGGCCTTAGCAGCCGTGCGACGGCGTGTGCGCGGTACCGGCTTCTCGGTCGGCTGGTCGGCGACAGGAGTCTCGGTGGCGGCAGGCGTCTCGGGCACAGACGGAGCTGCAAGCTCGGTCAGAGCCGCGGCCTCGCGCTCGGCAGCACGACGGCGGGCGCGCACCACCTGAGCCTCGCTAATCTGCGCCAACGCACGTGCCTGCGCGACCTCATCGGAAATCGGCGCCGAGGAGTCAGCTGCAACGGTGAGCTTGGCGCGCGTCGTGCGCGTGGTACGGCGCTTTGGCTTGGTGACCTCCTCGCCGTCAGCGGCAGGCTTGGCCGTGCGACGCGTGCGCTTGGGCTTTGCCGGAGCAGCCTCCTCACCAGTTGCAGGCACGGCCTTCTCAGCCGCTACAGGCATAGGCGTCGAAGCAGCCTTAGGCGTCTCAGGAGCCGAGGCTTGCGCGGGCGCCGCGACCTGGTCCGACGCAACCGGTGCAGCGGGAGCGGCCTGCGTCGTCGTTATTTCGTTTTCTTGCTGTTGATCAGACACAGTGTTTGCTCAACTTTCT
>CALDCF010000022.1 GCA_937937635.1 uncultured Collinsella sp. | reverse complement strand
GAGGGCATGGGTGCCGGCGATGGTTTTATGTGGAGCGACCCTGAACCTGCAGGTGAGGAAACCCCTCTAATCTAAAATCGCTAAAATAAACGAGTTTTCGGTAAAAGGCTCAATATTCCCGCCGAGCGTTGCATTGCTGGGTGGGTCGCATACGCGTGCCGTTTGTATATGGATAGAAGATAGGGGAACTACATGCGCGTAGACAATCTGAGGAACATCGCCATCATCGCCCACGTCGACCACGGCAAGACGACGATGGTTGACAAGCTCCTGCGTGCCACGGACGCCTTCCGTGCCAACCAGCAGGTCGAGGACCGCGTCCTGGACTCTAACGACCAGGAGCGCGAGCGCGGCATCACGATTCTCGCCAAGAACATCTCTATCGAGTACAAGGACGTTAAGATCAACGTCATCGACACCCCGGGCCACGCCGACTTTGGTGGCGAGGTCGAGCGCGTGCTGCGTATGGCCGACGGCGCCCTGCTGCTGGTCGACGCCTTTGAGGGCCCCATGCCCCAGACCCGCTTCGTGCTGCGTCACGCTATCGACACCGGCCTCAAGATCATGATCGTCATCAACAAGATCGACCGTCCGGGTGCCAACCCCGAGAAGGCCTACAACGACTGCCTGGACCTTATGGCCGACCTGGGCGCCACCGACGACCAGCTCGAGTTCGCCATGGAGCACGTGGTCTACGCCAGCGCCATGAATGGCTTTGCCCGCCTCGACCCCAACGACGGCAACATGGATATGTACCCGCTGCTCGATATGATCATCGACGATATGCCTGCGCCCGAGGTTGACGAGACCGCCCCGCTGGCCATGCAGTGCGTGACCATCGACCACTCCAACTTTGTCGGCCGCATCGGCATCGGTCGCGTGTACTCCGGCACCATCCACCAGGGCGATCAGATCCTGGTCGTCAAGAACGACGGCTCCAGCGCCACCGCTACCGTCAAGCAGCTCTTTACCTTCGACTACCTGGGCCGCACCGAGTGCCAGGAAGTCGGTGCCGGCGATATCGCTGCTGTCGTGGGTATTGACCGCACCGATATCGGCGATGTTTACACCGACCCCGAGAACCCCGTCGAGCTCGAGCCCATCGAAATCGACCCGCCGACCCTGTCCATCGTCTTTGAGGCTTCGACCTCCCCGCTCGTCGGCCGTGACGGCGACATTGTGGGTGCCCGTCAGCTCAAGGAGCGCCTGTTCAACGAGGCCGAGAACAACGTGACCATGAAGATCGAGGAGCTCGAGGACAAGAGCGGCGTCGAGGTCTCTGGCCGCGGCATTCTGCACCTGTCCGTCCTGATGGAGTCCATGCGCCGCGAGGGCTTTGAGTTCCAGGTCGGCCGTCCCCGCGTTCTGTTTAAGAAGGACGAGAACGGTAACAAGCTGGAGCCCGTCGAGCAGGCTGTTGTCGAGTGCCCGGACGAGTACTCGGGCAAGGTCGTCGAAGTCTTCGGTACCTCCGGTGGCATCATGACGAGCATGGACACCTCGGGCATCGTGACCCATCTTGAGTTCAAGATCCCGACGCGCGGCATCATGGGTCTTAAGAACCGCATTATGAACGTCACCCACGGCGAGGGCGTGTTCTACCACACCTTCCTGGAGTACGGTCCCTACGCCGGCGAGATCGGCAACCGCCAGAACGGCGCCATGATCTCCATGACCACCGAGAAGGCCGTTGCCTACGCTCTGGGCACGCTGCAGGAGCGCGGCCAGCTGTTCGTTGAACCGGGTACCGAGTGCTACGAGGGCATGATCGTGGGCGAGCGCAGCAAGGCCGGCGACATGGTCGTCAACATCGCCCGTACCAAGAACCTGGGCAACCAGCGTTCCTCGACTTCCGACATCTCCGTCCAGCTGGTGCCGCCTCGCACCTTCTCGCTGGAAGAGGCGCTGGAGTACATCGCTGACGACGAGCTGGTGGAGATCACTCCTAAGAACATCCGCCTGCGCAAGCGTCTGCTCAACGCCACCGACCGCAAGAAGGCAGCCGTCCGCGCTGGCCAGGTCAACAAATAAGCGCTGGGGCTTATAACCGCCAATAAGAAAGGGCGTCGACCGCAATGGTCGGCGCCCTTTTTTGGTGCAATGGGGTCAGGTTGCTTTGCGCCACCACAAAGGTGCCTGGCCCTTTTGTGGTGGTTGGCGGCTAGGCGGTGGGGAGTCCTGGCGTGTTGGAGGCTTGTTGGGGCTTGAGGTGGGCGTTGCGCCAGATGATCTGGATAACGTAGCCGAGCATAAAGACAAATGCCACGCCGCTGATGAAGTCGCCGATGAGGGGAAGTCCTGTGAGGGCGCCTGCGGCCACACCGCCGACGGCTGCCATGGCGTAGCGGTTCTGGTTGTGTCCGACCATGCGGGCGATCGCGCACCCCGCAAAGGCGCTCGACACCAACGCGATGCCGATAACGCCGCACAAGAGGGCTCCGGCAAGCGACAGGCCGGCAATCGAGATAATCAGCAGCAGGACGGCGGGGACGACAGCAATCGTACCCAGAAGACCGCTCACCCACAGGGGCGTGGGACGTTGGTGGAGCATTCCGGCGGCGCTGGCGGTCGCACGCGGAAAGACGAGCTCGAGCAACAGGGCGATAAAGCAGGTCGAGAGCGCCGCTGCCACGATGCCGCCGATGATATCGTTAACGGTGGAAGTATCCTCGTTCTCGGTGCGGTCGATCTTGAGCGCACCGACCTCGGCTCCTGCGGCGCGCTCGGGGTCCTCGGAGACGTGCGCGTTCACGGTGCCGGTGATGTGGGCGTTCTTGCCCAGGATGAGCTTGTCGGCCCAAACCTCGACATCGCCATCGACGGTGCCATCAATAGTCACCGTATCGCCCGCGAGCGCTGCCGACTTGGTAGAGCCGCGCAGGGCAACCGTCTCGCCTATCGCATAGAAGCAGTTGGCGGTGCTGTCGGAATTGAGCACGACATGCTGACCGACGACCGTGACGCTGCCATCAACCGTAGTCTTGGCAATATCGATGGTACGCGCTGCAAGACGAATGGCGCCGCCTACCGTGCAGTCGCGAATTGAGAGGGTATCGCCCGCGGCGATGATATCGCGGTCGATGGAGGTGTCGTCCAGGTTGAGGCTCTGACCGGCCCAGTACAGGTCGCCTTCGGCCCCGGACGGGATGGAGTCTTCGTCGGTCGCGAGAACGTTTCCGGCGGTATCCGTGCCGGCGAACGAAGCCGTGGGAAGTACGGTCAGCGCAAGCACAATCAGTGCGAATAGGAGGGCGATGCGGCCACGCGCTTTACGGCGCCGGGACGACGGTGCTAGGTTGCAAGGCATAGTGAATCCTTCGTTAGATACTCGACATGTATCTAACAGGGTACCCAACGCGCGGGCGCTCTAAAAGAACCTCTCGGTTGCATTTCGAAGGGCTGTGCCGTGCTGTCTACTTTTTGCGATGCAAAAAACGTGCGATGTCGTCCTCGGTGGGACTTTTGATGTCAAAGCGCAGCGAGAGCCAGCGCAGGCCCATGGTCACGACAACGCATACGACTAGCGCGGCGACATTGCTGACCAAGCCACTCATGACGAGGCTTACATAGCTTGCCGATCCGGCGATTGCCGCGATGGCATAAAAGTTAGTGCGTTGGAAAATGCCCGGAACCACGCCCATAAAGCCGTCGCGCAACATGCCGCCACCCACCGCGGTGAAGAAGCCCATCATGATGCACACCGCCGGCGCAAAGCCGTAGACCAGCGCCTTGTCTGCGCCGGTTGCCGCATAGATGCCGACTGAGATGATGTCGAGTAGGGGAATGAGTTTCTCGGGTTTATCGACGATTGCCGGGAAGATGTAGATGATGGCCGCCGTGGCAATGGAAAGCGGCAGCGCCATCGGCTGGTTGAGGATGTAGACGTTGCCGACCTGGAGTGTCATATCGCGCAAAAGACCGCCGCCCAGGCCGCAGACCACGGCGAGTGCGACCGCGCCCACCAGGTCAAGCTTATGCTCGCGCGCGACCAGCACGCCCGAGATCGATGCCGCGACAACAGCGAACATCTCGAGCCAAAAGGGGATAGCGACCATGGCATCCGAGGCATGTGAGGTAACGGTTATAGCAGCGACGACGGGCAAGATGGGGTCCTTTTGGTTGCGGGTTTAGACAATGCCCGTACATAGTACATGGTTGGCGGGCATCGCGACCCCATTCCTCGGCAAACGGTCGGCAGCGGGTGTTGGTTTAGGGCCAAAACGTGTACATCAGCCTCCAAAGATGGTAGCGCGCAGAGATGTGGTGTAAGAGGCGGGGCATGCCCCGCCTCTTCCCTTTCTTGAAAGGGAGGGGACACCGCCTAGAATTCGTCGTTGGAGTAATGAAGGTGACGAACGGAAGGAAAGGCGATGCCCCAAGAAGAGAGTGTACTGCGCCTCGGCCGCGACGAGGCCCTCGAGGCGGCGAGGCTCTGGCAGGAGTGCGGAGATGCGCGCGAGTTCGCGTGCAGGGTGCTGGGCGGCGTGATGAACGCGCTGATGGACTCCGAGGCCCAGCAGATGTGCGGCGCGAGCCGCAACGAGCGCAGCGACGGCAGGGGGAACAGCCGCAACGGCTACCGCCCCAGGTCGCTCAAGACCGCCGTGGGCGACGTGGAGCTCGAGATACCCAAGCTCAGGCACGGCACCTACTACCCCGAGGGCATGCTCGCGCGATGGTCGCGCGTCGACACCTCGGTGGCCGCCATCGTGCAGGAGATGTACGTGTGCGGCGTGTCCACCCGCAAGGTCGAGCGCGTGGCGTCCAGGCTGGGCATATCCTCGCTGTCGAGCTCGGAGGTCTCGAGACTCTGCTCCGACCTCGACGCCGAGGTGGCGGAGTTCCGCCGCCGCGACCTGTCGGGCACGCCGTGCTGCTACCTGTGGCTCGACGCCACCTACATGAGCTGCAGGGTCGGCTCGTCGGTCGTCTCGCAGGGCGTCGTGACCGCGATCGGGCTGGGCGCCGACGGGCGCAAGCACTTCCTGGGCTGCGACGTGGTCGACACCGAGAGCGAGGACTCCTGGGCGGCATTCCTCGGCGGGCTGCGCGAGCGCGGGCTGTCCGGCGTGCGCCTCGTGGTCTCCGACAGCCACGCCGGGCTCGTGGCCGCCGTCTCGCGCCTGTTCCAGGGCTGCGCCTGGCAGCGCTGCGCGACGCACCTGCAGCGCAACCTCCAGAGCGCCTGCTCGGGCAGGCCCGAGGGCTCCAAGGCGGCCGTCAGGGACCTCGTGCACGCCGCGGTCTACCAGGACGACCCCGACCTCGCGCGCTGCGTGTGGGCCGAGGCGGCGCCCTGGGTGGCGTCGGTGTCCGCCAGGGCCGGCGAGGTCTTCGAGCAGGCCGAGGACTCCGCGCTGGCGTTCACGGCCTTCCCCAGGGCGCACTGGGCCAAGCTCCGCACCAACAACGTCCAGGAGCGCGCCAACCGCGAGATCAAGCGCCGCTACAGGGTCGTGCAGTCCTTCCCCTCGAGGGAGTCGATGCTGCGCCTGACGTGCGCGAGCCTCATGGAGACCGAGGGGCAGTGGTCCCAGCAGCGCGTGTTCTCCGAGGCCTCGGCCGCCGGGGGCTTCGCCGAGCCCGCGGACAGGCCGGCCCCGACGGAGGGGAGGCGCCGCGCGCTCGGGCGGCGCGCCAGGGAGATAGTGGACGAGATAGTCGAGAAGCACGGTCTCAAGAAGGAGTAACATCGGGACTTGCAGCGACGGACCTCAGGACGCTCTTACACCACGTCTGCGCGCGCGACCCCAAAGATGTCGAAAATTGTCGTTTTTGGAGGGTGATGTACACGTTTTGGCGGGGCGAGCGGCAAGCGGCACTACTCGGTAGGTGCTTCAGTGTCCTGTGCACCCTTCCAGTTGCGGATGAGTGCTTTACGTAGCTCGTTTTGCTTTCGCTGGTACTCGGCATCGGTGCAGCGTGGCATGCCAAGTGCTTCTCGAATGTTGTTCATGGCACGGTGGAACGCGAGCTGGCTCGCGAACTGAGCCGAAGTGAGTGTGATGATGCGATACCCCATTTGGGCGAGTATGGCCTCCCGTTCCGCGTCCGCTCCCTTGCGTTCGGCTTCGTAGTGAAACCCGCCTTTGTATTCGATACCGAGTTCTTTGCGCTGGTAGGTGATAAGGGCATCGATTTTGAGTGTTCGGGCTTTGGTGCAATGCCAAAGCCGCTTAGGGATCACGAGCGGTTTGTTGAGTTCGATACCTCGGATGCCAAGGCCGCCCTCGCTTGTGGGCAACGAAAGGGCAATCGCCGATGCACTTTCCATGGGAGAGGCCGAATGATCGTAGACATGTCTGAGTGCGAGCCGTGCGCGTGTGGCACCGGGTTTGCCGGGGTGCTGGTCGAGTATCTCGACAATCTTATCTTTTGAGGTGGTGGCTGGCTGCTCGGTATAAGGCTCAGAGGGTTGCAGCCCCATGCGATAGTCGCCGCAGGCTTCGTAGCCATACCCGAGGTATTCGATCCTATCCATCCATTCGGCGGCAAGCGCAAACGTGAAGGCTTCGTCGGTGATAAAGATCCCAGGCGTTAGCTCGTCGATGTGATCGTAGGGAAGATTTTGGCCAATAACATGGCAGGCGACTCCGCTGGTTCGAATGCGCTCGAAGGCGAACACGACAGAAATATCGATGGTCGCGAGCATACTGGAAGGAATACCGCAGTCGGTGAGGGCCTGCCGAATACGCGCGATACGTTGTTGTGTGGAGAGGCCCTGCACACCTATCTTGTAGTCGCGCTTTGCGACGGATTGAACCAAATCTTGCGGCGCGTGATGGACGAGCCATGCGGTTTTATGCGAAATGAGAACAGGAGTATCCATCTATGGCCTCTCGCTTTGAGCCGATACTCAACTCTTATGTCCGCTGAAGTGGGAAAATATACTGGATGTGAGTAAATCGGCCGATATGTGCCGCACGCGATATGCAAACGTGTACATCAGCCTCCAAAGATGTCGAAAAATGTCGGTTTTGGAGGGTGACGTACATGTTTTCGAGGGAGGGGCGGGTTCGAATCCCTCCTCCTGCGCCGTATTTGCTTGTAAGGGACTCTAAACAAAAAAGCTCCCGTTGTTGGGAGCTTTCTCAACCAAAATGGCGGAGGAGGAGGGATTCGAACCCTCGTGACCTTATACAGGCCAAACGGTTTTCGAGACCGCCGCATTCAACCGCTCTGCCACCCCTCCGCGTGGGGTAAAAACAAAGCAGGCTCGAAGGCCTGCTTTGGAATTAACTGGCGGAGAGTCAGGGATTTGAACCCTGGAGACGCTTTTGACGCCTACACGATTTCCAATCGTGCTCCTTCGGCCACTCGGACAACTCTCCGTTAAATGCGAAAGTCAGTATACACGAGGAATCGCAAAGTGCAAACAGAAAAGTTGGCATTTTTTAAAACGCTTGGCCGTGCTTGGCGCTGCAGTGGGGCTTGAGGTGCCAAAAAACGGCTTCCGACCAGCGTGGTTGATCAACTCAATTGTTCAAAAAAGGGTATTCATAAGCGACTTGGCAATGAATTTAAAAATCTTTGGGTGGTGCTGTGGGCCACTGGTATGCATTTTGCGACCACAGCTTTGTGCCCGTTGACCTGCGGCTTGGCTCAGCTTGTCCCCACGGCACCGTATCTTGTCAACAGATCCGTCAAGCTTTTGGTCAGCATTTGGTTGGAATGCGCATGAAACGTCGTGTGAGTATGGGCATATGTGGAGGTCATGAGGTTGTAGCTGCATATTCTTGCGGCCTGGGAGGTTGAAAGATATTATTACCAAGTCTTTTCCTGCTTCAGGCGCACCTTCACGACCTGAAGCCACACTTGCCCAGAGGAGGTGACAATATGAAGGCTTATGAACTGCTGTTCTTTGTTGACCCGTCGCTCGACCCCGAGACTCGTCTCGCTGTTATGAAGCGTATCGATACCACGATCGCTGAGGGCGCTGGCAAGGTCGACTCCGTTGACGAGTGGAGCAAGCGCAAGCTCGCCTACGAGATCAACGACCTCACCGATGGTGACTACACCCTCATCAACTTCCACGCAGATCCTACCCAGATCGCCGAGCTTGATCGCGTCCTGCGCATCACCGACGCTGTGGTCCGCCACATGATCGTCCGTCGCGACGACCAGGAGTAAGACTGTCGTTTTGGACTGGGCTTGTGCCCCAAGAGGAAGTAGTGAGTTATGAGCATCAATCGAGTGAACATCACCGGTAACCTCACCCGCGATCCCGAGCTGCGCGCCACCGCCGGCGGAACCCAGGTTCTGTCCTTTGGCGTCGCCGTGAACGATCGTCGCCGTAACGCGCAGACTGGCGAGTGGGAGGACTATCCCAACTTTGTCGACTGCACTATGTTCGGCACCCGCGCCGAGGCCGTGAGCCGTTTCCTGGCAAAGGGAAACAAGGTCGCGATCGAGGGCAAGCTGCGCTACAGCTCTTGGGAGCGCGACGGCCAGCGCCGGAGCAAGCTTGAGGTCATCGTCGATGAGATCGAGTTTATGAGCTCCCGTGGTGGCCAGGGTGGCTACGATCAGGGCGGTTACGCCCCCGCAGCTCCCGCGCCCGCAGCACGTCCTGCCGCACCGGTGGCTACGCCGCCCGCGGTCGACGTCTACGATGAGGACATCCCGTTCTAAGGGTTGTTCACCTATTTTTGAGTGAGAGGCGGCTTCGGTTCGCCGAAGTTGCCAAATGAAAGGTATTTTGACATGGCTAATGATTTTTCTGCACGTCAGCCGCGTCGTAAGTACTGCCAGTTCTGCAAGGAGAACACTGAGTTCATCGACTATAAGGACACTCAGCTTCTCCGTAAGTACATGACCGACCGTGGCAAGATCAAGCCCCGTCGCGTCACTGGCGCTTGCACGCAGCATCAGCATGACATCGCCAACGCCATCAAGCGCGCCCGCGAGATGGCTCTCCTGCCGTACACCGTCCCCGTGGTTTCCTCTCGTGGCAACCGCGACCGCGGCTAAGAAGGGAGACGCATCATGAAGGTTATTCTTCTCGATGAGATCAAGGGCAAGGGCGGCGAGGGTGACGTCGTAGAGGTCGCTCAGGGTTACGCTGAGAACTTCCTGTTCCCCAAGAAGCTCGCTGTTGCCGCCACCAAGGGCAACCTCAAGCAGCTTGACGAGCGTCGCAACAACATCGCCAAGCGCGAGGCCGTCCGTCTGGCTACCGCCAACGAGACCAAGGCTGCCTTCGAGGGCAAGACGGTCACCGTTGACGTCAAGGTCGGCGACGAGGGCATCCTCTTTGGCTCCGTTACCGCCGCTATGATCGCTGACGCCATCAAGGCTCAGCTCGGTATGGACATCGACCGCAAGCGCGTCGAGCTCGGTAAGCCCATCAAGGTTGCCGGTGCCCACACCGTTGCCATCTCGCTGTACCGCGAGATCAAGGCCGAGGTTGTCGTTCTCGTCGGCGTTACCGCCGAGGAGCTCGCTGCCGAGGCTGAGGTCGAGGAGGCCGCTGAGGCCGCCGAGGCCGAGACCGCCGAGGTCGAGACTGAGGCTGCTGCCGAGTAGCATTTGCTGCAACGCAACAATCTTGTTCTAAGAAGGGCGCTCTGGGAAACCAGGGCGCCCTTTTATTTTCTACGCTCAGCGAGCGCCGTGGCAGGCGTTGCGGTGAAGTCCTAAATGCGGGACCGTTCATCCGTTTCGTCCGGTGATGATTGCCGGGGCGCGGCCCGTTTTGGGACTGTGACTGATACTATGGATGCTCGCAAGCGATATGAATGAGGATGCTCATGGCATATGACGATAGGGAGACCGGGTTGACGGTCGAGGACCGTGGTTCCAAGTTGGGTCTCCCCCAAAACCAAGATGCAGAGGCCAATGTACTGGCCGCCATGCTGCTATCGCCCGAGGTAGTCGAAGAGGCCCAGGTCGAGCTGCAGCCCGATGACTTCTACCGGCCCATTCATAAGACCATCTATACCGCGATGGTCGATATGTACAACAGCCGCATTCCCATCGACTCCATCTCGCTGATCGATTACCTGCGAAGCATCAACAAGCTCGATGCCGTGGGCGGCGAAGCGTACATTTTGGAGTTGATGGGTCAGACCCTGTCGCTCGTCAACTGGCAGCACCATGCCGCCATCGTTCGCCGCGATTCGATGCTGCGTGAGCTGATCGGCGCCACCAACGAGATCAACGCGCTGGCATACAACGCCCCCACCGACACCAAAGAGGTCGTGGAGCTGGCCGAGAGCAAGTTGCTCAAGGTCACGGCGCGCGAGGTCAAGTCGAGCTACAAGACGCTGACCGAGTTTATGGTCGAGGCCTATAACGAGGCCGAGGAAGTGTGCCAGGCCGGCGGCCAGGCTGCGGGCGTGCCCACGGGCTTCCCGTCGCTCGACCGCATGCTCATGGGTTTTCGCGAGGGCCAGCTCATCATCATCGGCGCCCGCCCTGCTGTGGGTAAGACGTCGTTCGCCCTGAACCTGGCGCTCAACGCCGCCGCCGCCGGTTATACCGTCGGCTTCTTCTCTCTGGAGATGTCGGGCAAGGAAATTGCCCAGCGTCTGATTTGCGCCTACGCCATGATTTCGATCAGTGACTTCCGCATGGGCCGCATTAGCCCCGAGCAGTGGGCCAATATCAACGAGGCCACGCAGACCTTGTCCAAGCTCGATATTCTGATTGACGATACGCCCGGCACCACAGTGACCGAGATTCGCGCCAAGAGCCGCCGCATGCTCCACAACAAGGAGAAGGCCATCATCATCCTGGACTACCTGCAGCTGGTGAGTCCTCCGCCGGGACGCCGCTCCGAGAGCCGTACCGTCGAGGTCTCCGAGATGTCGCGTGGTCTGAAGATCATGGCCAAGGAGCTCAAGATCCCGCTCATCGCGCTGTCGCAGCTCTCGCGTCAGGTCGAATCCCGTACCGGCAAGCGCCCGCAGCTTTCCGACCTTCGTGAATCGGGCTCCATCGAGCAGGACGCCGATATCGTTATGTTTTTGGACCGCTCCGCCGACGAGGCCGAAGCCTCGCGCGACGATCGACCCGACGAGGGCGTTACGCGTATCGTCGTGGCCAAGAACCGTTCGGGCCCGATCGGCGACGTCGACCTGATGTTCCTGCCGGCATCCACTAAGTTCTATGAGCTTGATGGGGCACATGCCGAGGAGTAGGACAGGCGCCCGTTGCACGGGTATACTGGGAATGTTTTGTGCTTCTGCGTGCCGGCGTGGCGCGTAGACAGTCCATGAATGTAAGGAGTAAACATGCCGTCAACCGTTTTGGTCGGTGCCCAGTGGGGCGATGAGGGCAAGGGTAAGATTTGCGACCTGGTCGCCGGCGACTTCGATGCCGTCGTGCGCTACTCGGGCGGCAACAACGCCGGCCACACCATCGTCGTCAACGGCAAGAAGTACGGCCTGCACCAGGTGCCCTCCGGCATCATGTATTCCGACCACGTGTCGGTGATCGGTAACGGCTGCGTCGTCAACCCCAAGGTTGTCCTTGAGGAGATCGACATGTTCGAGGCCGACGGCATCACCACCAAGAATCTCAAGATCAGCGGCAACGCGCATGTCATCATGCCGTACCACATCGATCTGGATGGCGCCTTTGAGCAGAAGCTCGGCAAGAAGAACATCGGTACCACCAAGCGCGGTATCGGTCCGTGCTATCAGGACAAGATGGCCCGCATTGGTCTGCGCATGCAGGACATGCTGGACGAGGCACTGTTCCGCGACAAGCTGGAGACCGCTCTCGCCCGCGTGAACCCTGAGCTCGAGCTCATCTACAACCTGCCCACCTACACCGTGGACCAGATTTGCGACGAGTACCTGCCGATGGCCGAGCGTCTGCGCCCCTACATCACCGAGACGAGCCTGCTGCTCAACAACATGATCGATGAGGGCAAGGACCTGCTGTTTGAGGGCGCCCAGGCGACGCTGCTCGACATCGATCACGGCACCTATCCGTACGTGACGTCTTCCAACTGCACCGCCGGCGGCGCCATCACCGGCTCCGGCGTGGGCATGAAGAACGTCGACCGCGTGCTGGGCGTCATGAAGGCCTATATCACCCGCGTCGGTTCGGGCCCCATGCCCACCGAGCTTTCCTATGAGTCCGAGGCCGGTCACACGCTGACCGAGGAGGGCTATGAGTACGGCGTGACCACCGGTCGCCGTCGTCGCTGCGGCTGGTTCGACGGCCCCATCGCCAACTACGCCTCGCGCGTCAACGGCCTCACCGATATCGCCCTGACCAAGCTCGACGTGCTTTCGGCCTTCGACACCATCAAGGTGTGCGTGGCCTACGACGTCGATGGCGAGCGCTACACCAGCGTGCCCGAGCATCAGGTGCGCTTTGAGCATGCCAAGCCCATCTACGAGGAACTCCCCGGCTGGAAGTGCGACATCACCGGTTGTCGCAGCTTTGATGAGCTGCCGCAAGAGGCTCAGGACTACGTGGCGTTTATCGAGGATCTGGCACACACCCGCGTGACGTTCATTGGCGTTGGCGCTGGTCGCGAGCAGATCATCAACCGATTCTGGAAGTAATCGGGACTATTTGGTTATTGCGATATACCCCTTTGCAGCCCGGACGGGCGGCCGAGGGGTATATTTGCTTGCAAAGGGCTCGCGCGGAGCGGGCCATTCATCCATAGAGGAGGCACCCTTGAAGGCGGACACTCAAACCATCGACATCCTGTTGTTGGGCAGCGGCGGCCGTGAGCATGCTTTGGCAGCTAAGCTCGCAGCATCACCGCGCGCCGGCAAGCTCTACATCGCGCCGGGCAACGGCGGCACCGCGAGCTGTGGCGAGAACGTTGTTCTCGACGATTGCGATCCTGCGGCCGTGGCGGCGTTTGCGCAGAGCCACGGATGCGGACTCGTGGTAATTGGCCCCGAGGCTCCGCTCGTGGCGGGCGTGGCCGACGCCGTGCGCGCGGCGGGTATTCCCTGCTTTGGCCCGGGTGCCGAGGGTGCCCAGATGGAGGGTTCCAAGCTGTTCTCCAAGCAGCTCATGGAGCGTGCGGGCATTCCGACGGCAGCCTATGGTTCGTTTACCGACGAGGCTTCGGCTCTCGCCTACGTGCGCGAGCAGGGCGCTCCGCTGGTCGTGAAGGCCGACGGCCTTGCCGCGGGCAAGGGCGTTATCGTGGCGACCGAACTTGAGCAGGCCGAGGAGGCCGTGCGCGAGTGCTTTGGCGGCACCTTTGGCGATGCCGGCAACACCGTGGTTATCGAGGAGATGCTCGTTGGTCCCGAGTGCTCGCTGCTCGCCTTTACCGACGGCAAGACCGTGCGCCCCATGGCCACCTCGCAGGACCACAAGCGCGCCCTCGAGGGCGACAAGGGCCCCAACACCGGCGGCATGGGCGTCTACAGCCCGGTGCCCATCGTGACCGACGAGGAGCACGCCACCATGGTGAAGGTCATGGAGCAGACCGTTGCCGAGCTCGCTGCCGAGGGCATCGACTACCGCGGCTGCCTGTATGGCGGCTTTATGCTCACGCCTGCCGGCCCCAAGGTGCTGGAGTTCAATGCCCGCTTTGGCGACCCCGAGACGCAGGTCGTGCTGCCGCGCCTTAAGAACGACCTGGTTGAGGTCATGCTCGCCTGCGCCAACTGCGAGCTCGATCAGATTGAGCTCGACTGGCGTGACGAGTGGGCTGTGGCAGTTGTCCTGACGAGCGCGGGCTATCCCGGCAGCTACGAGAAGGGCAAGGTCATCACCGGTATCGCCGATGCCGAGGTCATGGAGAACGTGACCGTGTACCACGCGGGCACTGCCGTGGTGGACGGCCAGCTCGTGACCAATGGTGGCCGCGTGCTTGCCGTGACCTCTCTGGGTGACACGTTCGAGAACGCTCGCAACCTTGCCTACGAGGCCTGCGAGAAGATTGATTTTGAAGGCAAGACCCTGCGCCACGACATCGGCCTGCGCGCGCTGCGCGGCCGCGACGCCTGGGATGCCTAAAATCCGAGAGGAATGAGACGGATGGACGAGAAGAACGAAGAGCTCGTGGATGCGCAGATCGTTGAAGAGGACAGCCGCATGTATGGGCACGCCGAGGGCGAGCCTGGCGGCGAGGTCGCTGACGAGCCGGCGCTGGTGCTGGGCGACGACGACCCGCACGATGCCGAGCTGCACGAGAAGATTCTTTCGGAGGAGTGCGCCTGGAAGGGCAAGATCCTCGACGTCCACCGTCTTGAGGTTGAGCTGCCCAACGGTCGCCGCAGCGCCCGTGACATCGTTCGCCATCCGGGTGCGGCGGCCGTTGTGGCGCTGACCGAGAGCGGCAAGATCGTACTGGTGCGTCAGTACCGCACCGCTATCGACCGCGTGACGGTCGAGATTCCCGCCGGCAAGCTCGATCCAGGCGAGGACCCGCTCGATTGCGCCAAACGCGAGCTGCATGAGGAGACGGGCTTTAGGGCTGGTCGCATTCGCTTTTTGACGTCGATTGTCACGTCCTGCGGTTTTTGCGATGAGATCATCCACATCTACTTGGCTACCAAGCTCGAGTTTGATGCGCCCAACCCCGATGATGACGAGTTTGTCAACGTGGACCTGGTGCCGCTGCACGAGCTGATCGACGCCGTGCTCGACGGCAAGATCGAAGACGCCAAGACCGTCGTGGGCGCCTTGGCCTGCGATAGCATCGCGCATCGCCTTGGGGGTGCGGAGCTCTAGGTTACGCGGTTTTACCAAACCGCGTAACGAGTCGACGCTGCAAACGCCCCTAAGCGGCAATCTGCCTTTCAATCGTCGCTCGCGTACCGAAGTACGCGTCGCTCCTCTTTCAAGGCACCTTGCTCGCTTAGGGACGTTTTCGCTGACGCTGCCAGAACATCGGCGTTATGCTTGTTGGGACGCTTTGTTTTCAGCCTGACCGGTTCAACCGGATTTCTCACGCTATTTATTTCTCTTCGAGGATTGCATGTTTAAAAGGTTTCTCTCGTATTACGAGCCCCAGATGGGGCTTTTTGTTGCTGATACTGTTTGTGCTCTGGTGCTTGCCGCCATTGACCTTGCGTTTCCTATTATTCTGCGCAATCTGACCGGCGGGTTGTTTACCCAGGGTCAGGCTGCCATTATGCAGGCGCTCGGTATGATTGCGGTGGGACTGGTGCTGATGTATGCCATCCGCTGCGCCTGCCGCTACTTTGTGAGCTACTGGGGCCATGTGATGGGCGCGCGCATGGAGTCCAAGATGCGCGAGGACCTGTTTGACCAGTATGAGCGCTTTAGCTTTGCGTACTTTGACCGCAACAGCTCGGGCGATATGATGAGCCGCGTGGTCAACGACCTGTTCGATATCTGCGAGGCGGCACACCACGTGCCCGAGTGGATCATCATCTGCGGCATCGAGATTATCGGCTCGTTTGTGATCCTCTTTACCATCGCCCCGGTGCTGGCGCTCGCTATGGCCGTGGTGACGGCGGCGTTTGCGGTCATCATGTTTTGGCAGAACATGCGCATGCGCGAGGTCTTTAGCGACAACCGCAAAAAGATCAGCGGCATCAATGCGCAGCTGCAGGATTCGCTGGCGGGTATGCGCGTGGTCAAGAGCTTTGCCAATGAGGAGACCGAGCGCTTCAAGTTCCGCGCCTCCAACAATCGCTATCTTTCGTCCAAGGAGAACATGTATCACGCCATGGGCGTCTATACTGCGACGTATGGCCTGCTCTCGGGTGTGCTCTATGTGATCGTGGTACTGCTGGGCGGCTGGCTGGTCGCCCAGGGACAGCTGCAGGCGGTCGATATGGCAACCTTCGCGCTCTATATTTCGCTGTTCTGCACGCCGCTCGAGACACTCGTCAATTCGGCCGAAATGTATCAGAAGGCCATCGCTGGCTTTAAGCGTATGGACGAGGTGCTCTCGACCGCGCCGGATATCCAGGACAAGCCGGGCGCCACGGATCTGCAGGTGACCGCCGGCGCCGTGGATTATCACGACGTGTGCTTTAACTACGAGGACGTTGAGCTGGGCGAGGGCGATGCCGAAGAGCGTCCCGTTATCGACCATATGAATCTGTCCATCAAGCCCGGGCAGACCATCGCTTTGGTTGGCCCTTCGGGCGGTGGCAAGTCCACGACCTGTTCGCTGCTGCCGCGCTTTTATGACGTGGCTGCCGGATCCATTAGCATCGACGGCCAGGACGTGCGCGATGTGACGCAGCAGAGCCTGCGCCGCGCCATCGGCCTGGTGCAGCAGGATGTCTACCTGTTTGACGGAACAATCGGCGAGAACATCGCCTACGGCAAGCCGGGCGCTACGGCAGAAGAGATCGCCGAGGCCGCCCGTCGTGCCAACATCGATGCCTTTATCGAGTCGCTTCCACAGGGCTATGACACGGTCGTGGGCGAGCGCGGC
Organism: uncultured Collinsella sp.; assembly: GCA_937937635.1. Lineage (GTDB taxonomy): Bacteria > Actinomycetota > Coriobacteriia > Coriobacteriales > Coriobacteriaceae > Collinsella. The sequence continues at coordinate 54,586 of CALDCF010000022.1, read as the reverse complement.
AGCCGTCTTTCGGGCGGACAGAAACAGCGCGTTGCCATCGCGCGCGTGTTTCTCAAGAACCCCAAGATCCTGATTTTGGACGAGGCGACGAGTGCTTTGGATAACGAGAGCGAGGAGGCGGTGCAGGAGTCACTCGAAGAGCTGGCACGCGGCCGCACCACGATTATCATTGCCCATCGTCTTTCGACCATTAAGCATGCCGATGAGATTGCGACCGTTGAGCATGGTCGCGTTGTGGAGCGTGGCACGCACGAGGAGCTTCTCGCCCGTGGCGGCACCTATGCCCGTTACTATCGAATGCAGTTCGAAGGTGCGCGTGCGCACGAGCTCGACTGATTGATATGACAGGAAGTTTATGGCTGACAAGAACCCTTTGACTCCGGAAGAAGTGACGGAGTTATTCTCCGAAATCGATGCATCCGGTGTCTTGGATCCCACGCTTGCCAAAAAGCGAACCGAGCGCATGCGTGAGAAGGAGGCTGCGGCCAAGCGCGGTGACAAAGCGGCGCTAGCGCAGCTGCGCAGCGAGGACCGCGCGAGCCAGGCAAAACATATCGACCCGCTGTCCGAGGACGACCCTTCGGGCTCGCAGGTGAGCCATACCATTACGAAGACTGCCATGGCCGTGGTCATTGGCATCTTGGTGCTGATTGTGGGCATGCAGATTGGCTACGGCGTGATGCGACGCCTGAACACCGCCAACCTGTCCGAGAGCGTTTCGGTGGATACCGTTTCGACGGCGCTGAAGGGCGGCCTTGAGTGGGGCAACGGCTTTACGCAGTTTCCGCTCGATTTTTCTGTCGATGAGGCCGATGAGCGTACGGGCACGGTCGAGGTAACGGTGCTGGATACGTCGTCTGCCAATGAGCTCGAACTGCTGTCCAATGGTCAGATCCAGGCCGCGGCGCTTGCGACCAACGCGCTGCTCAACGATAAGATCGACCGCGTAGTGTATAACGTGCATGCCTATATCGACGAGGATAGCAACATTCAACACGATTCCTTCTTTGGCATGTTTCCCGCGCGGGGTCATCAGAGCGCCATTTTGACGTTTGTGTGGACCAAGAGCTCATCGACTGCCACGAACATCGACTGGAAGATGCATATCGTGAGCATGGACGACACCATTGCCGAGCGCATTCAAAAACAGGTGAACTCGGTTTCGTCGCTGATCGAGGACCCGGTGGTGAGCCAGACCAAGATTGACGAGGAAAAGGCCGAACGTGACCTGGAGCATCGTCTGCATGGCCGCGAGATTTTCCGCGGCGGCAAGCCCGACCGAACGCCGTCCGATCTGCTGGAACAGGACAAGAAAAAGTAAGACGCCATCATCCCGCGTGAGCCACAAGCCCCGCGGGATGATTTTTAATCCCCGTCCCAGAAAAATCATTATGCATAGAAAGTCATAATTATCATTTCGTAAACATTTCGATGAAATTAACGCCATGAGGCATGCTTGCGGTTACAATACCGCGAGGCCTAACTACACACCTTTAAGCCGGTCCTGTGAGACCGGGAAGGAGAATTATGGCGAACAACCATACCGCGGGCGCTGCCGCCCGCACCTTCGCGCCCAGCGAGCTTTGCCAGCGTATGCTGGCCAAAACCAGCAAGGGCACCTGCGGTCCCTGCATCCTGTATCTTGAGGATGGGACCATTTTTTATGGACGTGCATGCGGCGCCGAGGGCACCGCGACCGGCGAAGTCTGCTTCAACACCTCGCTCGAGGGCTACTTTGAGGTCATGACCGACCCGAGTTATGCCGGCCAAATTGTAACCATGACCTATCCGCAGATCGGCAACTACGGTATCGACGAGACCGATGTCCAGTCGGCCTTCCCCGGCGACGCCGTGCGCCCTGCGAGCGCTCCGGCTATGCGCGGCATGATCGTTCGCGACATGTGCGCCACGCCTTCTAACTGGCGCTCGGCCGTCAGCGTGCCGGAGTACCTGCGCGCTCACGGCATCGTCGCTATCGAGGGTGTCGACACCCGCGCTCTGGTGCGCCATCTGCGCGACAATGGTTCCAAGATGGGCATTATCTCGACCGAGATCTTCGACGTCGACGAGCTTGCCGAGCGCTTGTCCGCAGCGCCCACGCTGGTAGGCGAGAACCTGGTCAAGACCGTAAGTTGCCCTGAACCCCACGTCTTTGCCGCGAGCGACCTACCCGTCACGCATGACTTTGCGCTGGCTCCTGCCACCCCCGCCCGCCACAAGGTGGTCGCGTACGACTGCGGTGTGAAGCGCGGTATTCTGGAGGGCTTGGTCCGTGCCGGCTGCGACCTCACCGTCGTGCCGTGGGATACGCCCGCCCAGCAGGTGCTCGACATGAATCCCGACGGCGTCTTTTTATCCAACGGCCCCGGAGACCCCGATGCCGTGGTGGAGACCTACGAGCAGGTGCAGCAGCTGATCGGCAAAGTGCCGGTCTTTGGCATTTGCCTTGGTCACCAGATGATCAGCTTGGCGTGCGGCGCCCAAATGGAAAAGCTTAAATTCGGTCACCGTGGCGGTAACCAGCCGGTTATGAATCTGGTGAGCCGTCGCGTGGAGATCACCGCGCAAAACCACGGCTTTGGCCTGCTGTTCCCCAGTCTGGGCAAACTGATTCCGGAGCTTTCCGGCGGCGAAACCGAGCATGCGGCCGATGGGGATCTGCGCGTCTGGGTGCGTCGCGGCATCGCGCCGGTCGTGATGAACGAGCGCTTTGGTCGCATTCGCCTGACACATGTGAACCTCAACGACGGCACCGCCGAGGGCATCCAGCTGCTCGACGCCCCGTGTTTCTCGGTCCAGTACCACCCCGAGGCCTCGCCCGGCCCCACCGATGCCCACTATCTCTTTACCGCCTTTACGCGACTCATGGACGGCGAGGAGAACTACCTGGACATCGACACCGCGAAGGACCGCCTCGCCGGCTGGAATTTCGCCGAGTCCGAGAACGCTGCGACCGAGGAGAACTAACATGCCGAAACGTACTGACATCAAGCGCATCCTCGTTATTGGTTCGGGCCCCATCGTTATTGGCCAGGCCTGCGAGTTCGACTACTCCGGCGCCCAGGCCTGCAAGGTGCTCAAGGAGGATGGCTTTGAGGTCATCCTGGTCAATTCCAATCCGGCGACCATCATGACCGACCCGGGCTTGGCCGACCGCACCTATGTCGAGCCCATCACCGCCGAGTTTATCGAGCGCGTGATCAAGAAAGAGCGCCCGGACGCGCTGCTGCCCACGCTGGGCGGCCAGACTGGCCTGAACGCCGCCGTTGAGCTGGCAAAGGACGGCACGCTCGACAAGTACGGCGTCGAGATGATCGGCTGCGACCTGGCTGCCATCGAGCGCGGCGAGGACCGCAAACTCTTTAACGAGGCCATGGCCGAGATCGGGCTGGAGGTCGCGCGCTCGGGCTATGCCTATAGCGTCGCCGACGCCGAGGCCATCGCCGAGCGCCTGGGATATCCCTGCGTGCTGCGTCCGAGCTTTACCCTGGGCGGCGCCGGCGGCGGCATCGCGCATACTCACGAGGAACTCGTCTCCATCGTGAGCCAGGGCCTTGAGCTCTCGCCTGCCCATGAGGTGCTGGTCGAGGAGTCCATCGAGGGTTGGAAAGAGTATGAGATGGAGGTCATGCGCGACCACGCCGGCAACGGCATCATCGTGTGCTCCATCGAGAATCTCGACCCCATGGGCGTGCACACCGGCGACTCCATCACCGTGGCGCCGGCGCAGACACTAAGTGACCTTGAGTACCAGCGCATGCGTGTCGCGTCGCTCGCCATTCTGGAGAAGATTGGCGTCGAGACCGGCGGCTCCAACGTGCAGTTTGCCGTGAACCCCCAGACCGGCCGCCTGATCGTCATCGAGATGAACCCGCGCGTGAGCCGTTCGTCCGCACTGGCCTCCAAGGCCACGGGCTTCCCCATCGCCAAGGCCGCCGCTCGCCTGGCCGTGGGCTACACGCTCGACGAGATCGTCAACGACATCACCAAGGCAACGCCCGCCTGCTTTGAGCCCACGATCGACTACTGCGTGGTCAAGGTGCCGCGCTTTGCCTTCGAGAAATTTAAGGGTACCGACCCCACGCTCACCACGCGCATGAAGGCCGTGGGCGAGATTATGGCGATCGGCCGCACCTTTGAGGAGGCCTTCGGCAAGGCCATGCGCTCACTGGAGGACGGTCACCAGGGCATCTGCGCCGGTGGCAAGGAGGGTGCCGACAAGCTGAGCGACGATGAGCTCGCTCAGGCCGTGGCAACCCCGACCGAGCACCGCATCTTCTTTGTGGTCGAGGCCCTGCGCCGTGGCTGGGACATCGCCCACATCCATGCCATCTGCGGTATCGATCCGTGGTACCTCAACCGTATCAACGACATGGTGCAGGTCCAGGAGAGCATCCGCGGCCTGCGTGTGGAGGATATCGACGCCGACGCGATGCGCCTGCTCAAGCAGTACGGCACGAGCGACGCCGAGATTGCCGCGCTGACCGGCTCGGACGAGCGCTTTGTGCGCGCCTATCGCAAGGGTCTGGGCGTGGTTCCTAGCATGAAGACGGTCGATACCTGCGCGGCCGAGTTCTCGAGCGCCACGGAGTACCACTACAAGACGTACGAGAACATCTACCGCATGAGCCCGGATGCCAAGAAGTGCGTGGCTCCCGACGAGACCACGCCGGCGGACAAGCCCAAGGCGATGATTCTGGGCGCCGGCCCCAACCGCATTGGCCAGGGTATCGAGTTCGATTACTGCTGCGTGCACGCGAGCTACGCGCTGGCGGCCCGCGGCTTCGAGACCATCATGGTCAACTGCAATCCCGAGACCGTCTCGACCGACTATGACACGTCCGACCGTCTGTACTTTGAGCCGCTCACCTACGAGGACGTCATGGACGTTATCGATGTTGAGCGACCCGACGGCGTCGTGGTGACGCTCGGTGGCCAGACTCCGCTTAAGCTGGCGCGCATGCTCGAGGAGAGCGGCGTGAACATTATGGGCACCAAGCCCGATGCCATCGACTTTGCCGAGGACCGCGAGCGCTTTGCCGCCCTGCTCGACAAGCTGGGCATTATGTATCCGCCGGCGGGCCAGGCAACCTCGTTTGAGGAGGCCGAGGCCGTGGCCGCGCATATTGGCTACCCGCTGCTGGTGCGTCCGAGCTACGTGCTGGGCGGCCGCGGCATGATGATCGCCTACGATGCCGAGCATCTGCGTGATTACATGGCCGAGGCTGCGCGCATCAGCCCCGACTACCCGGTGTATCTGGACCGCTTCCTGGAGGGTGCGATCGAGTCCGACGTCGACGCCCTGTGCGACGGCGAAGAGGTGTACATCGGCGGCATTCTGGAGCATATCGAGGAGGCTGGCATCCATTCCGGCGACTCCGCGACCTGCATCCCGCCGTTCAGCTTTAGCGAGAGCCTGCAGGCGAAGCTCCGCGAGACCACGCGCCGCATCGCGATGGCGCTGGGTGTACGCGGTCTGGTCAACGTGCAGTACGCCATCAAGGGCGAGACCGTCTACGTGATCGAGGCCAACCCGCGCGCGAGCCGTACCGTGCCGTTTATCTCCAAGGCCACCGGTGTGCCGCTGGCCAAGTGCGCGGCGCGTATCATGGCGGGCGATTCTATTGCGAGCCTGGGTCTGCCGAGCGACGAGCGCCAGCTCGATTGGTTCTGCATGAAGGAAGCCGTTATGCCCTGGGGTCGTTTCCCGGGCGCCGACGTCATCCTGGGGCCCGAGATGAAGTCGACGGGTGAGGTCATGGGTATCGCCAAGAGCTATCCCGAGGCATACGCCAAGACGCAGCTGGCGATCGATTACAAGCTGCCCGATCCCAGCAGCGGCAAGGTGTTCATCAGCGTGTGCGACCGCGACAAGCGCCACATCCTTTCGGTCGCGCGTATCCTGCGCTACCTGGGCTTTGATATCTGCTCCACCGAGGGCACCGCACGCGTGCTGCGCGGCGGCAACGTGACCTGCGAGGTCGTGGAGAAGATCAGCGGCCCGCACGACGGCGAGCGTCCCAACATCGGCGACCTGATTGCCGACGGCAAGATCGCGGTGATCGTCAATACGCCGTACGGCCCGGGTTCGCGCGGCGACGGCTACCTGCTGCGTACCGAGGCCGTGCGCCGCGGCGTGACCTGCGTGACCGCGATGTCTGCGGCCAACACGTACGTGAGCGCCATCGAGGCCGTGCGCGAGGACCAGCAGGGTCACGGCAGCGCCAACGACATGGGCATGGACGTCATCGCCCTGCAGGACCTGCCGCAGCACACGGTGTAATGTGACCTGGTCGGCCGGGGCGGCAGCCGGACACTTTCTCTCGGAAACTGGGCTTCGCGAAGTTTTCCGAGAGAAAGGACCGCCTCCCGCCCTGGCCTGCGGTGACTTGGCTGCACCGTGTGCTGCCGAAGGGACTTTGCGCGATGACTTGGGCTGAAGAGGATGCGGATGTCGAGTGAGGATTTTGTTCCTTGGGGAGCTTGGATTTGGGCTCTACGTGGGACGGAATCCTCGCTCGTTTTGTTGATGGGACATTTTCCTCGCTCGGTTGCCCACGGACCGTGCGCCCCGGCTATTGCATCTTCGTGGTGAAGGTCGTCTTGCCGGCGGCGATGTGCACGTGGAGTTGGGTTCGACTGTCGCAGCTGATGAGGACGCCGACTTCGAACGGGGCTCCCGGATGCCGAGCAAGGCGGAAACCTGTCACCCCGGGCTTCCGCACAGAGTCGATTAAGGGGAGGGACAACCTCGCCCGCATCGTGCTTGCGATAGCTTGACAGGAATTATTACGCAAAATCTAAGATGTTTCAAAGACGCGAAGTAGATGATATATTTTACTTCGCGTTTCCTAATGGTTTTGAATTTTGCGAAGTAGGTTGCCATGAAACTTATAGATCGCCCGTTCTACATGAGCAAGCTTTCCAAGGTGGCAGGTACGCCTGATATCAAGGTGATCACCGGAATCAGGCGATGCGGAAAATCGAAATTGCTTGAGGCGTTTGCCAGCCAACTTCATTCAAACGACCCCTCGGCCAACGTCATACACGTCAACTTCAATCTACTTGAGTTCGAGCCGTTGGCGGAATACCATGCGCTGCATACATATGTGGAAAAGCACTATATCGAGGGTTGCCGGAATATCGTCATGATCGACGAGGTCCAGATGTGTGAAGGGTTCGAGCGGGCTATCAACAGTCTTCATGCGTCAGAGAAATATGACATTTACATCACGGGGTCGAACGCCTTTCTTCTCTCAAGCGACCTCTCGACGTTGTTCACGGGAAGAACGGTGGAGATCGAGGTCTTTCCGTTTTCACTTGCGGAGTTCTCGGCGTATCACGAGATCACTTCTCCAGCCGAGGCCCTTGCTCGCTATGTCCGCGAGGGAGGAATGCCGGGTTCCTATATCTACCAGGACGAAAGGATGCGTTTCTCATACATCTCGGATGTGCTTGAAACTCTTATCCTGCGCGACATCAGACAAAAATATCGTATACGTAATGCGGAGCAGCTCAAACGTTCCTGCGAGTTCCTGATGGATAACGTCGGAAACATCTCTTCTCTCAAGGGGATGGCGGCCGAGCTGTCACGAGCGAACCTTAAGATAAGCGACAAGACGCTGGCTGTGTATATCGACTACCTGTGTAATGCGTTTGCGTTCTACCGGTTTCGTCGCTTTGACGTCTCAGGAAAGAAATACCTGTCGACGGGAGATAAATACTACCTGGCCGACCATTCGTTTCGCTACGCCGCGCTTGGCACGAAAAAGCTCGATTTTGGCCATGTTTACGAGAATATGGTGGCAATCGAGCTTATGCGCCGCGGATGGGAGGTCTACGTGGGCGTTCTCTACCAAAAGGAAGTAGACTTTGTCGCCATCAGGCGTGACCGCCGTGTCTATATCCAGGTGAGTGACGACATTTCCCAAGAAGCGACGCTTAAGCGTGAGCTTGATCCGCTGCGACGGATTCGAGACGCCTATCCCAAGTGCGTCATCGCCCGAACAGGGCACGAAACGACTGATTGGGATGGCATCAAGGTCGTCGACCTGGCACGATGGCTTATGGGTGAATCAGGCGAGCTGGCCGTCTAGCACGCGATGACGCGGGCTGAAACGAACGAGCGAGGATTTCTAAACCCAGTAACGAAACAGCTCACCACCCTCCGTCAACCTCCCATTCCAAACCAAATCAGCCAACGTACGTCATGGCAATCCCCGGTAGGTCGAAGGTGCTCTGCGGCGGCCCGGTGTTTTCATCTGAACGACTTTGCGTAGCAACCGGAGTGAAGATGAAAACACCGGGCCGCCGCAGAGCACCCACAGACCGCAGGGACGGGAGCAGCTATACTACTCTCAGTAGTTAAGGGTCGCGGATTCGCTGCGTCACCGCTCTCAACAGGAGGTCTATGTTTATGGCAGATCAAAAGCCGGTTGTCGGGATCATCATGGGTTCCAAGTCCGATCTGGGCGTTATGGAAGGCTGCACCGCCGAGCTCGAGGCACTGGGTGTGCCCTATGAGCTCGTCATTGCGAGCGCGCACCGCACGCCGGCGAAGGTTCACGAGTGGGCTTCGACTGCCGCCGATCGCGGTATCAAAGTGATTATCGCCGCCGCCGGCAAGGCCGCTCACTTGGGTGGTGTCGTGGCTGCCTTTACGCCGCTGCCGGTTATCGGCGTGCCTATGAAGACGAGTGATCTGGGCGGCATGGATTCGCTGCTATCGATGGTGCAGATGCCTTCGGGCGTGCCCGTGGCCTGCGTTGCCATCAACGGCGCCAAGAACGCTGCCATCTATGCCACACAGATTCTGGGTGCTTGCGACCCCGAGTACCGCAAGGTTATCGAGAAGATGAAGCAGGAGATGGCTGACGCCTAAGCGTTCCGCCGTTTCACCGCAGTATAAGGAGAGCCATGTCCGATTATCAGGGAAAACGATTCAAGGCTTCTCAGATTCCCGATCCGTCGAAGCCAGGTGCTGCCCGTGCGGCACAGCAGGGTCGGACATCCTCTCCTCAGCAGCCGCGCGCGCCGCGCCCCGTGACACCGGCGACGCATCGTCGACAGGATGCGCCGGCCGCATATCGTCCTTCGTCTTATAGCTCCGCTAAGAAGCCGCCCCGGTCTTCATCGCATGCCGCGCCGTCGGATTGTACCGAGCCGCCGCGCAAAAAGCGCCGCTCCATTATTCCCATTCTGCTCATCATCATCGGTATCGGTCTGATTGTCGCCGCCGCCGCTATTTTTATTAATGCCCAGATTGGCTATAAGCAGGCGAGCGATTCGTATCAGAAAATCGAGAAGCAATATGTAAGCGATAAGGATGCCAGCGGCGTGCCGATTATCGACTTTGATGCGCTTGCTCAGACGAACCCCGAGATTGTGGGTTGGATTTACGTGCCGGGAACCAACATCAACTATCCCGTGGTGCAGACCAACAACAACTCCAAATACCTCAACACGCTGTTCGACGGAACGGCTAACGCGTCCGGTGCCATTTTCCTGGATAGCGATGACACCGCGCCGGGAATGGTCGACCAGCAGACCACGATCTACGGTCACCATATGAACGACGGGTCGATGTTCAACGTGATTTCGGACACCACTGATCAGGCGACGTTCGATAGCATTGAATATGTGTACTACATCACGCGCGATGCGACGTATAAGCTGCGTCCGCTGGCGACCAAGGTGGTCGAGGACACGTATGCCAAGGCGCGCACGACCAATTTTGAGGGCGACGATGGGCTCAAGAACTACCTGTCCGAGATGCTCGACGGTGCCTCTGCCGTGGCGAGCGATGCCACCGATCGTGCCGCTTCGGCAACTAAAGTTGTAACGCTTGTGACCTGTCGTTCGCTGTCGCTGAGCAACACACGCGCCGTCATGGTGCTCACGCCGGTCGAGGAATAAGTTGTTCGAGAGTAGCTAAAAAGGCCCCGTCCCAAATTGGCTACTCGACGACGGTAAGGGAGAAATGATGCTCGAGAGTGGCAAATTGATGCCTTCGATTGATGCTTGGCTGCGCGAGGCCAAGGCCGATGCTTCGGCGGCAGGCTGTGGGATGTATCTGACGCATAACGGTGTGGTGCGCGCGACGCCCAAGGCCGAGGTGCGCGGAGTCGAGACCGATGGCGTTGCGCCAGGCCACAGGGTGGGCGGCATGGTCTTTGACTACGATGCCGAAAAGGTACGGTCTGCTATCGAGGCCACGCGCGCGATGCCGGGTATCGGCTATGTGCGCGTGTGGCTGGCAAGCGGCGAGCTTGCCGTAGGTGACGACATCATGCTCGTGCTTATCGGCGGGGACATTCGCCCACACGTGGTCGATGCACTGCAGGCGCTCGTTGGCACCATCAAGAACGAATGCGTGAGTGAGGTCGAGCGCGAGGCATAGAGGATTGCGTCGATAGAAGGATCGTTTATAAAAATGCCCACCGGTACGTGTGATACCGGCGGGCATTTTGCGTTTTGGGCGCGGTGAGCGCTATACGCGCGTCGCATCCTTGGGGCTCATGGTCATGCTCTGGAAGCGGTTTTCCATGTATTCGTTATCGAAGTGCTCTCCGTAGAACTGTGCGACGGGAATGTCCGGCTCCGTGCCGTTAACGCGCTGGTACCAGTAGTCGAGCGACTGCAGCGTCATGACGCCGTCGACCAGCATGATAACGGTAAAGATGACGGTGGCCGAGTAGCGGCTCTTCCAGGGGATCTTGTTGATAAGCTTAAGCAGCCTCGGCAGCAGCAGCTTGATCCAGATGAGGCCGCCCAGGCCCCACAGGCAGGCGAAGCCCGTGCAGGTGCGTCCGCCCGTGAGGACCACGAGCGGATCGGGCAAACCGAACAGCGTTATGTGCGAGTAGCTCCACGAGACCACGCCAAACGCGGTTTGCATAAACCAGCCCACGAACACCTCAAAGCTGGCGCCGAGCAGGGCGCTCACCAGGAAAATGATGATGGGGTTCTTTTTGTAGAAGCGGTTAAGCACCATGGTCATGAGCACGGCGCCAAATCCGTAGATGGGGCTGAAGGGGCCAAACAGCATGCCGGCGCGGTTCTGATAGACGCCCGGGTCGTCGACCGTCATGTGCCAGATGTCCTCGGCGATCAGGCCGAGTATGCAGCAGACAAAGAACACCCAGAACAGGTTGAAGTAGTTGAGCTTGATGTAGCCCTCGCCGGTTTCATCGCGGCCGAGCATGCCCTCGGCGGCGGCGTCGCGGTCGAGCATCTCCTGCAGGCGGCGCTGCAGTTCGCGTTCCTGACGCAGCGTGGGGTCGACGGTTGCCGAAAGTGCAACAAGGATGCCGAGCTGGATCGCGGGACGCAGCAGGAAGGGCCCGATGCCCTGGAGCATCACGTCGACCAAAAGCTCGACGACGGTGAATGCAATAAGGATGTAGGACAGGCGGGCGGCGTTGCGGCGCTGGTTTTTGATAAGGTCCAGGCCAAAGATGATTAGGATGACGGCACTTGCCGCAGAGAGCATGATGCCGGCGACGATAAGGCCGACTGCGACGAGCGTGTTGTCGCCGAGCTTTTCGGTGGCGTTGCCGTTAACAAGTGCCGTGATGACCTGCCACATAAAGGCAGCGACCGACGGGAGCGTGCCCACGCCGGAAAGGATGCACAGGACGGCGTACACCTTAATGATGAGGGGAATCTTCTTGACCTCTGTGGCGCTGGGGACGCTGGGGTCGAGTTCGTTTCGATCCATACAGAACCTTTCTCGCTTTGTTGTAGGTTATAAGGATACGCCGCCGACCTGCCAAAAGACAGGACGAACGTCCCAATTGCAACAATGTAAGCCCTAACGGCGGGCGAGACGCGCCGCAACGGAAGCATGCGGGATCGTCGGTCCCGAGGCGATTGCCCAATAAAATGTTTGGCTGCAAAACGGATTATAAGCTCGGTGGGCTTTTAAAAAGCGCTGCTCATGCGCTGAGGAGCACGTCGCGCCGTGCGTATAATAAGGCGGGTAACGCCAAAAAAACGAGGCTCTGAGGGGATACCATGTCTCAAGAAACCATCCGCGCGGCCGAGCGTGCCGCGGGACAGGTGAACACCATGTCGACGTATGATCCGGACTCCGACCAGCTGCATGAGGAATGTGGCATTTTCGGCGTATGGGCGCCCGATCGCGACGTGGCTCGACTGACGTACTTTGGCCTGCGTGCACTGCAGCACCGTGGCCAGGAATCGGCGGGAATCGCCGTGGGTGACGGCGGCACGGTTATGGTCCGCAAGGATCTGGGCCTGCTCGACCGCGTGTTCTCCAATGCCGACCTGTCGACGCTCTCCGGCCAGCTGGCCGTGGGTCATGTGCGCTACGGCACCGCCGGCGCCAAGAGCTGGGAGGCCTCTCAGCCGCACCTCTCTACCATCAACAGCGTCATTATCGCGCTTGCTCACAACGGCACCCTCGTCAACACCGACGAGCTGCGCCGCCAGCTGATCGAGCTGGGCGTGCCATTCCTCTCCAATTCGGATTCCGAGGTCGCGACCAAACTCATCGGCTACTTTACCCAGCGTACGGGCCATCTGCGCGAGGGCATTCGCAAGACCATGGAGCTCGTGCGCGGCGGCTACGCCATGACGCTCATCAACGAGCAAGCGCTCTACGCATTCCGCGATCCACACGGCATTCGCCCGCTCGTGCTGGGCAAGCTGGTGGACGAGGGTCTGGACCAGGCCGATGCCGCAGCCGTTTCGCAGCTGCCGTCGCAGGACGGCGCCGCGACGGTCGACTCCGCCGTCCGTGTCACGCGCGCCGGCGGCTGGGTCGTTGCTTCCGAGACCTGCGCACTCGACATCGTGGGTGCCGAGTACGTCCGTGACGTCCGTCCCGGCGAGATCTTGCGCATCAGCGCCGAGGGTCTGGTATCCGAGCAGGGCGTGCCTGCAGCCGAAGAGCCCGCCAACTGCATCTTTGAGCAGGTCTACTTTGCCCGCCCCGACTCCATCATGAACGGCAAGAGCGTCTATGCCTGCCGTTACGACATGGGTCGCCAGCTGGCACACGAGGAGCCCGTCGAGGCCGACCTGGTCATCGGCGTGCCCGACTCCGGCCTGCCGCCCGCGGAGGGGTATTCGCACGAGAGCGGTATTCCCTTTGGCGAGGGCCTTATCAAGAACCGCTACGTGGGCCGTACGTTTATCGAGCCTACGCAGGAGTTGCGCGCCATGGGCGTGCGTATGAAACTCAACCCGCTGCGCGACAATATCGAGGGCAAGCGCCTGGTCGTCATCGACGACTCCATCGTGCGCGGCACCACCATGGTGCAGCTCGTCAAGATGCTGCGCAACGCCGGCGCCAAGGAGATTCACATCCGCATCAACTCGCCCGAGGTCATTTGGCCGTGCTTCTACGGTATCGATACCGACGTGCAGTCGCAGCTTATCAGCGCCAACAAGACGGTCGACGAGATTTGCGAGTATATCGGTGCCGATTCGCTGGCCTTCCTTTCGGTCGAGGGCCTGCTTAAGGTCATGCCCAAGGGCGGCTACTGCGACGCGTGCTTTACCGGCCGCTATCCCGTGGCGATTCCCGAGAGCTTTGGCCGCGACAAGTTTATGGAGGGCTTTAAGCCCCGCAACCTGGACAAGCCGCTGTACTTTGACGACGACGCCGTGGTCGAGAAATACGACGACCGCAGCTGGGAAGAGGAGCACGGCGAGGCCTAAAACCTGCCATATGGGGACAGGTATATTTTGGTAGGTTTTACCTGCTGTTTTGTTGATATGACGGCGGGTGCTGTTATGGCACACGCCGAAATGAACGCAATTATGAGCACCGTTTGGCGCCCGCGCGGCGCGACGGTAGTGGGAGAGGAAGGCTCAGATGAGCGACAGCAAGCATGTGACGTACGAGGACGCCGGCGTCGATACCGCCGAGGGCGGTCGCGCCGTCGACGCGATTAGGCAGATGGTCAAGGACACCAATCGTCCCGAAGTTATCGGCGGCATCGGTGGCTTTGGTGGCCTGTTCTCGGCCGCCGCGCTTAAGGATATGGAAGACCCGATCCTGATCAGCGGTACCGACGGCGTGGGCACCAAGCTCGTGCTCGCCCAGATCATGGACCGTCACGAGACGGTGGGCCAGGACCTGGTCGCTATGTGCGTCAACGACATTTTGGCTTCGGGCGCCGAGCCGCTGTTCTTCCTGGACTACGTTGCCATCGGTCACATCGAGGCCGAGCACATGGCAAAGATCATCAAGGGTGTGGCCGACGGCTGCAAGCTCGCGGGCTGCGCGCTCGTGGGCGGCGAGATGGCCGAGCACCCGGGCGTTATGGCTCCGGCCGACTACGACCTCGCCGGCTTTACCGTGGGCGTCGTCGATCGTCCCAAGATGCTCGACCCCGCGAACGTTCGCCCGGGCGATGTGATCCTGGGCCTGCCTTCCACCGGCGTGCACTCCAACGGCTACTCGCTCGTGCGCAAGGTCATTGGCGTCGACGGCATTAAGCCGGGCACGCCCGAGGCCGCCGCTAAGGCCGAGGAGCTGAGCCGTCCGCTCGAGGAGCTCGGCGGTGCATCGCTGGCTGACGCCCTGCTGGCCCCCACGCGCATTTATGTGAAGCCGATTCTTGAGCTGCTGCGCGGCGGCGCCAACGTGCATGCTATCGCCCACATCACCGGCGGCGGTATTACCGAGAACCTCAACCGCGCGCTCGCCGACGACGTTGACGCCGTGGTCACCCGCAACGGCGCCGAGATGGGTTGGGACGTTCCGCCCGTCATCACCTACGTGTCGCGCCAGGCCGAGCTCGCCCCCAACGAGGCATGCAAGACCTTCAACATGGGCGTTGGTCTGTGCCTGATCGTCGCCCCCGAGGACGAGGCCGCGGTAACCGAGGCCCTGGTCGCGCTGGGCGAGAAGCCGTTCCGCGTGGGCGAGTGCGTCGAGGGCTCCGGTAAGGTCGTGTACTCCGATGAGCGCTAACGAGCAGATGGCTGCTAGTGAGGGCCTGGGCTTTGTGCCCTACACCCGTCCGACCGGCACCGATACGGCCGAGCCGCTCAAGATCGGTGTGCTCATCAGCGGTTCGGGTACCAACCTGCAGGCGCTGATCGATCTGATCGCCGCCGGTAAGCTCAACGCCTCGATTGAGCTTGTGGTGTCGAGCCGTCCTTCGGCTAAGGGTTTGCAGCGCGCTGAGCGCGCGGGCATCCAGACGCTCACGCTGTCCAAGGATGTCTATGCCGACCCTATTGCCGCCGACGAGATCATCGCGCACGAGCTGCTCGAGCGCGGCTGCGAGTATGTGGTCATGGCCGGCTACATGCGCATGGTGCACACGCCTCTGTTGGCGGCGTTTCCCAACCGCGTGGTCAACTTGCATCCGGCGCTGCTGCCGAGCTTTACCGGTGCGCATGCGATTGACGATGCCTTTGCGCGCGGCGTCAAGGTAACTGGCGTGACCGTGCATTTTGCCAACGAGGTCTACGACAACGGTCCCATCATCGCCCAGCGTGCGCTGGCTGTCGAGGAGGGCTGGGATGTCGACACGCTCGAGGAGCACATCCACGCGATTGAGCACGTGCTGTATCCCGAGGTCGTGCAAATGCTCGCCGACGGCCGCGTCCACGTGCTGGAGAGCGGCAAGGTCGCAATTGATGCGCCCCGCGGCTAGCGGCGCACAGTACAATTTAGTTGAGTGGTCAGGGTGGTCATTGGCGCCAAGGCGCGCGTGGCCACCTTTTGTTTTGGGTAGTCACCCGCGACGTTCTTGAATGACTAGTCGTTTAAGAACGTCGCAGGTGACTAGGTGAGAGAGGTGAGCGCATGGCGGATAACGAAGCGCTGTTTACGCCTGAGCTGGTGTTTTTTGATTGGGAGTGTGCGACGCCGGGTGAGGTGTTTGCGCAGCTCGAGAGTGAGCTTGCTCCGCGCGGCTACATTGCCGACGGTTGGCTCGACGCCGTTCGCACGCGCGAGGATGCCTATCCCACGGGTCTTGCCATGCCGGCGGCAAACATTGCCATTCCGCATACCGATCCGGGGTTTGTGGCCAAGCCCTATATCGCGGTGGTGAAGCCCGCCGCGCCCGTGACATTTAACGCTATGGCTGGCATGGGCGCTCCGGTGCCGGCGCAGATCGTCATCAATCTGGGCATCGCCGAGCCGGGCGGCCAGGTCGAGGCCCTGCAGGCGCTCATGAACATCTTTATGGACGCCGATGCCGCATCCGACGTGCTCGGCCAGACCACGCCGCAGGGCATGGTCGACGCTATCCGCCGTCACTTCTAAGGTGCCGGCTGCCAGAGCTGTCCCCTTTGCACCAAAATGGTGCAGATTAACCTGTCCCCAATGCACCAAGCGTGCCGCGGGGGCTGCGTTGTGACACAATGGCGTTTGTTCGATTCGTTATGCGAAAGGCCAACTATGGCAAATAAGAAAAAGAACTCCGCACCCGAGCCGACGCCCGAGCAGCAGGCTCGCGCCGCCTCCAGCTCTCGCAAGAAGCAGCGCAAGACCCGCGTGTCCAAGACTGTCAAGATCGTTCTGGTGGTCATCGGCGTGCTGGCGATGCTGCTTTCCGTCTCGGCGATGGCGTGCTCCGGCCTTATGTCGCAGGCCGAGGACACCTCGGGCTACAAGCTGACCGGCGGTGTTGCTGCTACTATCAACGGCACCAACCTCACCGAGGACACCGTGACCAAGCAGATCATGAGCATGCGCACGTCCTACGGCTACACCAAGGACAAGGACTGGGCGCAGTATCTGGTCGACAACGACCTCACGCCCAAGAAGTATCGCAAGCAACTCATCGACTCCTACACGCAGCAGATTCTGCTTCAACAGGCACAGAAGGAGAACGGCGTGACGGTGTCGGACGAGGAAGTCGAGAAGGCTTGGAAGGACGCGTGCAAGAGCGCGGGCGGTGCCAAGGCCTTTAAGAAGACCCTCAAGACCTACGGCTACACCGAGGACACCTACAAGGATTCGCTCAAGGAGAGCCTGGCGCAGCAGAAGCTCAAGGATGCCGTGGCACCCACCAGCAAGCCCAAGGACAGCGAGATTGTCGATTACATCAACGAGAACCTGTCTAACTACAACGATGCCCGTCGTTCGTCGAATATCCTGATCAAGGTCGATTCCGACGCTTCCGACGAGGACAAGGCTGCCGCCAAGGCCAAGGCGCAGGAGTGCTTGGACAAGATCAACTCCGGCGAGCTGAGCTTTGAGGACGCCGTGGAGCAGTATTCCGACGACACCGGCTCCAAGGAGAAGAAGGGCGACGTAGGCTGGGACAAGCTCACCACTTTTGTCGATAGCTACCAGACGGCGCTCGAGGGGCTCAACAAGGGCGACGTGAGCGACGTGGTCGAGTCGACGTATGGTTACCACATCATCAAGTGCACCGACTACTTCCATGTCGATAGCCAGGTCGATGACATTAAGCAGGTGCCCAAGGACATCAAGAAGTATGTCTCCAACGTGGTGAAGACGCAGGCAGAGAGCACTGCGTACAGCGAGTGGCTGGAGCAGTACAAGAAGGACGCCGACATCACCGTTAACCCCATGCCCAAAGACGTGCCATACAACGTCAGCCTGAAGGGCGTCACCAAGAGTTCGACCGACGATTCGTCGACGACTGAGTAATCATGGGGCGGTGCTCGCGCGAGTGCCGCCCACGCTATTAGAGAGGATTTGCAGATGACCAACGAAGAGCTGCAGAAGGAAATGATCGCGGCCATGAAGGCCAAGGACAAGGTTCGCCTGTCCATCATTCGCCAGGTTAAGGCCGAGGTGAAGAATATCGAGGTCAATGAGCGCCGCGATGTGACCGAGGAAGACGTCAACAGCATGATCAAGCGTCTGATCAAGCAGACGAGCGAGACGCTGGAGATGTCCATCAAGGCCGGCACCGACCAGGAGCGTACCGACAACCTGACCGAGCAGGTCAAGATTCTGGAAAGCCTGCTGCCCGCGCAGGTTTCGGGCGAGGAGCTCGAGGCTCTGATCGAGCAGGTCATCGCCGAGCTGGGCGCCACGTCCAAGAAGCAGATGGGCCAGGTCATGGGAGCGCTCGGCAAAGCCACCGGCGGCAACTTCGACAAGCCTGCCGCGGCCAAGATCGTCGGAGCCAAACTCGCGTAATTTGTTACGCGGTTTTACCAAACCGCGTAACGGCTCGACGCTGCAAACCCGTACACACGGCAATCTGACGTTCAATTTCAAGGGCGCGACCATAAGGTCTGCGCCCTTTCAATTTCACGTCACCTTGCTCGCGTGTACGGGTTTTCGCTGACTTATGCTCAACAAGGACGGTTGTACTATTTTCGGCGCTCATTGGGGACAGACTTAAATGAGTGCCCAATGAGCAGGTACTCATTTAAGTCTGTCCCCAATGAGTGGGTGGAAGATTGCGGGTTCTTTACGGGGATGTAGTGTGGGCTGCGGAAACGTGGTTCTTTCCGTACAATAGTTCAACTCGTGTAAACGCAGGGAAGGGACATTCATGGCAGACATGATCGAGATCAAGCATCTCAACAAGTACTTTGGCGACCTGCATGTGCTCAAAGATATCAATCTCACCGTCAAGCGCGGCGAGAAGCTCGTAATGATCGGGCCTTCCGGCTCGGGTAAGTCGACGCTCATCCGCTGTGTCGATTATCTTGAGGAGCCCACGTCGGGCGAGGTCATCATCGACGGTACGCCGCTCACCAAAAAGAACCACCTGGAGATGGCTCGCAAGTATAGTTCCATGGTGTTTCAGCAGTTCAACCTGTATCCCAACATGACGGTGCTCGGCAACCTGACGCTCGCGCCCATCAAGCTGCAAAAGAAGAGCAAGGAGGAGGCGACCGAGATCGCCATTGCCGCGCTCAAGCGTGTCGGCATGGCGCATAAGGCCGGCGAGTATCCGCAGAATCTCTCGGGCGGTCAGCAGCAGCGCATCGCCATCGCCCGTGCCCTGTGCACCAAGCAGCCCATCATCCTGTTTGACGAGCCGACCTCGGCGCTCGACCCCGAAATGGTCCAGGAGGTTCTGGACGTTATGATTGAGCTCGCGCAGGAGGACATCACCATGATCTGCGTGACGCACGAGATGGGCTTTGCGCGCCAGGTGGCCGACCGCGTCATCTTTATGGAGGACGGCCGCATTCTGGAGGAGGGCACGCCCGAGCACTTCTTCGATAACCCCGAGAACCCGCGCTGTCGCGAGTTCCTGTCCAAGATTCTGCACTAGGTGCGGTGATGGACATGACGGATATGACGAGGGCGGCCGTGTCGCGCCGTCACTTTTTGCAGCTTGCGGGCGCCGGCATGCTTGCGCTGACGGGGGCCGCGCTTGCCGGTTGCGGCAACTCCACCAGCGGCGAGGGCTCCGACAAGGGGTCCAAGCTTGCAGCCATCAAGTCGCGTGGCCATCTGAATGCCGGCGTTAAGAAGGACGTTCCCGGCTATGGCTATTACGACACCGCCAAGGGCCGCTTTGAGGGCATGGAAGTCGATTTGTGCTACCAGATCGCCGCTGCCGTCTTTGGCGTGAGCTACAAGGAGGCCCGCGCCCAGGAGCTTGTCGAGTTTACCGACGTAACGCCCAAGACGCGCGGCCCGCTGATCGATAACGGCCAACTCGACGTGGTCGCGGCGACCTATACCATCACCGACGAGCGCAAGAAGAGCTGGGATTTCTCGACGCCGTACCGCACCGACTACGTGGGACTCATGGTCAAGAAGCGTTCGGGCTTTACCTCGATTGAGGACTTGGACGGCAAGGTCATTGGCGTGAGCCAGGGTGCCACCACGCAGGGCCTGATCGAGCAGATGATCAAGGACAACGGCTTTAGCTGTAAGCCCGAGTTTAGGGCCTTTAGCGGCTATCCCATCATCAAGAGTTCCCTCGACGCCGGCAATATCGACGTCTTTGCCATGGACCGCTCCACGCTGGCCGGTTACATGAACGAGACCGTTGAGCTGTTGCAGCCCGAGGTCAAGTTTGGCGAGCAGGGCTATGGCGTGGCGACCAAGAAGGGCTGCGACCTTTCGGCCGTGGTCGATCAGGTGATTTGCGATCGCCTGGCCGATGGCTGGCTCGACCAAGAGGTCAAGACCTGGGGTCTTGTATAGGCGCATCGTCCAAGGAAGGAATCAAATGCTCGAAGGATTATTTGACGCCGACCGTTGGTCGACGACATTTCAAAACATGGGGCCCTTCTGGGAGGGCTTTGGCGTGACGCTGCAAGTGGTTGTTGCCGGTCTGCTGCTGTCGCTGGTGCTGGGCACGCTGCTGGGCGTGTTCTCTACCACTCGCTCGCGCGTGCTGCGCGCCATAAGCCGCGTGTACGTGGAGTTTTACCAGAACACCCCGTTGCCCGTGCAGGTGCTCTTTATGTACATGGCTGGTCCGCAGTTTTTGCAGGCCATAACCGGTGCCGGCCAGCCGGTGCGCATCGCGCCGTTCGTGCTGGGCTTCTTGGGCGTGGGCCTGTATCACGCGGCCTACATCTCGGAGGTCATCCGCACCGGTATCGAGGCCGTTCCGCGTGGTCAGATGGAGGCGGCGCAGAGCCAGGGCTTCACCCGTGCACAGGCATATTGGTACATCGTGCTGCCCCAGACGTTCAAGATCATTCTGCCGCCGCTGTGTAACCAGGCGCTCAACTTGGTCAAGAACACGTCGGTGCTGGCGCTTGTGGCCGGCGGCGACCTTATGTACCGTTCCGACAACTTTGTGAGTCTGTACGGTTACCTGCAGGGATACATCGTCTGCTGCCTTATGTACTTCATCATCTGCTTTCCGCTCGCCATGCTGGTGCAGTGGCTCGAGCGCCGCTCCAAGGAGCGTCCGCGTGGCGTGAGCCTGGCCGAGCTGGGGCTCGACAACGTAGAGGAGGCCTAGCGCATGGAAATCTTCAACGCGACCAACCTGCTCTACATTTGGGGCGGCTTTGTTAAGACAATCGAGATCTCGGCGCTGTCGATCTTTTTCTCGCTCATCTTTGGCACGGTGCTGGCGCTCGTTAAGAGCTATGCGCCCCGCCCGTTCCGTATTTTGGTGAGCGCCTATATCGAGCTGTTCCGTTGCACGCCGAACCTGCTGTGGATTCTGTTTATCTACTTTACGGTGCAGGGTTTGGACATTGTGATTTCGACCATCGCCTTTACGCTGTTTACCAGCGCCGTTATGGCCGAGATTGTGCGCGGCGGTCTCAACTCGATTCCGCGCGGCCAGTTTGAGGCAGCGCAGAGCCAGGGTTTTGGCTTCTTTGCCACCATGCGCTACATCATTCTGCCGCAGACGTTTAAGACGATCATTCCGGCGCTGTTTAGCCAGTGCACGACCGTCATCAAGGACAGCTCGTATCTTTCGGGTATTAACGTGGCCGAGCTCATGTACACGGCAAACGTCGTGATGGCCCATGCGATCGACCTGTCGCAGGTGCTTATGCTCTACGGTCTGGTGTTTGCGATGTACTTTGTGCTCAACTTTGGTATCTCGCTGCTGGTCCGAGCGTATCAACGCCGTATTGTGGCAGCGTAGTCCTGCTTCCCCAAGCACGGCACCTTGCCCCTCAATCGTCGCTTGCGTACATTTAGTACGCGGCGCTCCTCTTTCGGGGCAATCTGCCGCACTTGGGAAACCAGGGCGGTCGTAAGTGACAAAATGAGAAACGAGGACAGCCTTTTTCTCATTTGTTAGAAAGGAATCGCGATGAGCGATCTGGAGAATAAGAAGAATCCTGTGGTCATTACCATCGCGCGCGACTTTGGCGCCGAGGGCCACGAGATTGGTCGCATGCTTGCCGACGAGTTGGGGATTCCGCTGTATGACAACGAGCTGCTGGTGCGTGCGTCGCTGCGCACGGGCGAGTCGCTCGATAAGATGGCCGCCTACGACGAGCGTCTGGCCGTGGAGAACATGGCGTTCCTGCCCGACCGCTACGATGCGCGTTCGTACTCGGATAAGTTGTTCCAAAAGATGAGTCAGGTGATTTTGGATCTGGGCGAGACCGAGAGCTGCATTATCGAAGGCCGCCTGTCCGATTACCTGCTTCGCAACAACCCCAACCACATTGCCGTGTTGGTGACCGCTCCCTTTGAGGACCGCGTCGAGATCGTGCGCAAGAAGCGTGGCCTTAATAAAAAGAAAGGCGCCAAGCTGGTCAAGCAGCAGCAGAAGGCGCGCGAGGCGTTCTATAAGCGCTATAGCGCCGGAAAGTGGAAGATGACGAGCGGCAAGGATATCGTCGTCAACCGCGCCAAGCTGGGCCGCGAAGGCTGCAAAGACGTCATAGCCGCTGCCTACCGCTACAAAGTGGCTCAACTCGAAGGCTAGCCGACCAAAAACCACCACAAAGGGTACAGGCACCTTTGTGGTGGTTTTTGTTTTAGGCCGAGGGGAAGGCCTTGGCGGCAGTGCCTATCCTCGGCTTTTGCATAGTCTCGATCTGTAACACCAAGCCAGCGAAAATGGCTCTAACTGTTACAGATTTAGATGAATCGTTCGGCCGTCAGCCCAACGTCTTGATCTGTAACACCAGGCGGCATATTTGGTCTCTAACTGTTACAGATTGAGATGCAGCGTGGCCGGCCGGCACAATATCTCAATCTGTAACAACTGCAGGGCTCAACGGACTCCAGCTGTTACAGATTGAGACAAAACGACCGGGCAAGTCCCAAACCACCACAAAGGTGCCTGCCCCATCGTGGTGGTTTGGGCGGCCGGCATAAAAAAGTCCCCGCCGGGCGTGTGCTCGACGGGGACTTTGCCGTTTGGCGGCTAGTGCTGTAGGTGATTACTCGCCCAGCAGGCTCTTGGTGATAGAAGCGGCGGCCTTCTTGCCGGCGCCCATCGCCAGAATGACCGTAGCGGCACCGGTGACGATGTCGCCGCCGGCCCAGATGCGGGGATCGGTGGTCTGGCCGGTCTCCTCGTCGGCAACGATGTAGCCCCACTTGTTGAGCTCCATCTTGCCGCCGATCTTGGCAGCGAAGGGGTTGGCGTTGGTGCCGATAGCCGAGATCGCGACATCGCAGGGGATCTCCTCGATGGCGCCCTCGATGGCGACCGGACGACGACGGCCAGACTCGTCGGGCTCGCCGAGTTCCATCTTCTGGACCTTGACGGCGCACACGGAGCCGTCCTCGCCAGCGACAAACTCGAGCGGGGAGACGAGCGGCAGAACCTCGACGCCCTCGGCCTTGGCGTGGTGCAGCTCGGCGCGACGGCAGGGCATCTCGTCCTCGGTACGGCGGTAGGCGATGATGGCGTGCTCGGCGCCCAGACGCTTGGCGGTACGGACGGCGTCCATAGCCACGTTGCCGCCGCCAAAGACGACGACGTTCTTGCCGTGCTTGGTGGGGGTGTCGTACTCGGGGAACTTGTTGGCCTTCATCAGGTTCACGCGGGTGAGGTATTCGTTGGCGAAGAAGACGTTGGGCAGGTTCTCGCCGGGAACGTTGAGGAACTTGGGCAGGCCAGCGCCGGTCGCCACGTAGATGGCGTCGAAGCCCTGCTCGAACAGCTCCTCGGCCGTAGCCATGTTGCCCACGACGGAGTTGTACTCAAACTTGACGCCCATGTCCTCCAGGCCGTCAATCTCGCGCTTGACGACTGCCTTGGGCAGACGGAACTCGGGGATGCCGTAGACCAGCACGCCGCCGCCGGTGAAGAAGGCCTCGAAGACGGTGACGTCAAAGCCGTTACGGGCGAGCTCGCCGGCGCAGGTGATGCCGGACGGGCCGGAGCCGACGACGGCGACCTTCTTGCCGTTCTTGGGGGCCATCTTGGGCGTGGAGGCGAGCTCGGGGCGGTCACCCAGGAAGCGCTCGAGCTGGCCGATGGCCACGGGCTCGGACTTCTTGCCACGGATGCACTTGCCCTCGCACTGGTTTTCCTGCGGGCAGACGCGGCCGCAGATGGCGGGAAGCATGGAGTCCTCGCGGATGGTATCGAGAGCGCCGCCGAAGTCCTTCGCGCGGATCTGCTCGATAAAGCGGGGAATGTTGATGTTGACGGGGCAGCCCTCAACACAGAACGGCTTCTTGCAGTTGAGGCAGCGCTCGGCCTCGGCCAGCGCCATCTCCTCGGTGAAGCCCTTGTCGACGGGGCGGAAGTCGCAGGCGCGCTCGGCAGCCGGCTCCTCGTTATCGGGGGTGCGGGGCGATTTCATATCGGCAACGAAACGACCGTTAACTAGTGGCATGCGCAGCTCTTTTCCTCATGGGCCTTGAGGGACTCGCCCTCTTCGGAACGGTAAGCGGCCTGGCGGGCACGAAGGTCATCCCAGTCGACCAGGGTGGCATCGAAGTCGGGGCCGTCGACGCAAGCGAACTTGGTCACGCCGCCCACCTCGACGCGGCAGCAGCCGCACATGCCGGTGCCGTCAACCATGATGGGGTTGAGCGACGCGGTGATGGGGGTGTCGTACTTCTGGGCGGTGAGGGTCGAGAACTTCATCATCGGAACGGGGCCGACGCAGAAGACCTGGCTCACGGCCTTGTCCTGCAGCAGACGCTCCAGCGGAGCGGTGACAACGCCCTGCTCGCCGTAGGAACCGTCATCGGTGGTGATGTGGATGTGGTCCTCGTCGAGGAGCTCGCGGAACTGGTCCTCCATGAGCAGGAGGTCCTTGGTGCGGGCGCCCATGATGGCGTGCACCTCGTGACCGGTCTCGACCAGGTGCTTGGCGACCGGGAAGGCAATTGCCAGGCCGACGCCGCCGCCAATGACGGCGCAGGGGCCCTCGGCCATCTCGGTGGGAACGCCCAACGGGCCCACGACGTCGCGCAGCGACTCGCCGGCCTCGTAGGTGGACAGCATCTCGGTGGTCTTGCCGATCACCATGAAGATGAACTCGACCCAGCCCTCGTCACCGTTCCAGCCGGCCAGGGTAAACGGGACGCGCTCGCCCGTCTCGTTGGCGCGGACCATGAGGAACTGTCCAGCGTGCGCATGCTTGGCGATTGCAGGCGCCTCAATGCGGAACTTGAACACCTTCTCCGAGAACTGCGTCTTCTCCAGGATCTTATACATAGAACCCCTCTCTTGTTAGGGCCGCCGAACCGTGCCTCCACGGAAATGGACGGTAGCCCGAGTAAAACCGTACGCGCACAGGCGTTGTGCAGACATACGGTGCAAATTATACCCTCATGGACATGCTGTTTACGTGTGTCTTCGGCGGTTGGGAAAAGGGTTTATTCCGACCTACCAAATAGGGATAGGTTTATTTTGGTCGGTTTTATCAGGCAAAACGGCAAAGGGGGCCGGCTTCGGGTTGTGATGAGGCCGGCCCCCTTTGGGGTGTTATGCGTGTATGGCAGCGCGGGGTTTATTGCGATGCGGCCACCGCGGCGTTTCCGCAGATAAAACCTGCCAAAATTAACATCCCTAAACGGTAGGTTTTAGTGCTTGCCGTTGGCGGAGGCGGCGCCGTTGACGTGGTCGCGGGCATAGATCACGCCGTGCACGATGGCGAGACCCGCTGCGTCGGCGGCGCGGGCGCAGGTGTCCTGGAAGTCATCGGCCTCGCGGGCGCGTAGCTGCTTGAGCACATAGTCTGCCACGGCCATCTTGCCGGGAGGGTTGCCGATGCCGGTGCGGATGCGACTGAAGTCGCGGCTGCCCATCTTGTCGATGATAGAGCGCAGGCCGTTGTGGCCGGCGTGGCCGCCGCCCACCTTGACGCGTACGTCGCCGGCGGGAATGTCGAGCTCGTCGTGGATTACAAGCAGCTCCTCGGCCTTGATCTTGTACTCGCGGCAGAGCTTGGAGATGGGGCCGCCCGAGGTGTTCATGTACGACTGCGGCTTGACCAGTACAATCTGGCGCTTGCCGCCCTCTTCCTCGGGATCGTTGATGTTGATGAGTGCGACCTCGGCGCCGGCCTGGTTTTTCCAGTACGTGACACCGGCCTGACGGGCCAGCTCATCGATCGCCTTAAAGCCGGCGTTGTGGCGGGTCTCGGCATATTCCTCACCCGGGTTGCCGAGTCCGGCAACCATGCGAATCTTAAGCGGCTGTGCAGCTGCCATATTTGTCCTTCCGTTACACATAAAAGTTTAATCAACGACAAAGGCTACCACGCCCGCCGAAGGCGAGACTTCGTTTCAGCGAAATCCCACCAGACAAAAGCGCGGCCGCGGCAGAGCGAGCCGTCGGAACAGAAGAAACCCCCGCGCGACCTTTGCGAAGCAAGGGGGAGCGCGGGGGTTTCTTCTGTTCCGACGGCGATGCGCCGGGTTGCAAGGACGATGCGACTACAGCGCGAAGTCGCCGCCGACGAGCGTGGAGACGGGCTCCTCGTGGTAAACGGCGGAGATGGCCTGAGCGAACTCCTCGGCGACCGAGATGGTCTTGATTTTGCCGCCGACCTCGACGGGGATGGCGTCGGTGACGACGCACTCGACGATGGGGGCGTCGTTCAGGCGCTCGATGGCCGGACCGGAGAAGATGCCGTGGGTGGCGCAGACGTAGATGTCGCCGGCGCCCATAGCCTTGAGCTCCTTGACGTTGGCGCACAGGGTGCCAGCGGTGTCGATCATGTCGTCGTTGATGATGCAGGTCTTGCCCTTGATGTCACCGATGATGCCCATGACCTCGGCGGCGTTGTGGCGCGGACGGCCCTTGTGGGCGATGGCCAGGTCGCAGCCGAGCATGTCGGACAGCTTCTTGGCGGCCTTGGCGCGACCCACGTCGGGGGAGACGACAACCAGGTTGTCGGTGTCGAAGTGCATGTCGTTGTAGTACTGGCCAAACAGCGGCAGTGCGGACAGGTGGTTAACCGGGATATCGAAGAAGCCCTGGATCTGGCCCTGGTGCAGGTCGAGGGTGATGATGCGGTTGACGCCGGCACGCTCGAGCAGGTTGGCGACGAGGCGGGCGGTGATGGGCTCGCGCGGGCCGGCCTTGCGGTCCTGGCGGGCATAGCCGTAGTGGGTGATAACGGCGGTGATGGAGCGGGCGGATGCGCGCTTGGCAGCGTCGGTGGCGATGAGCAGCTCCATGAGCATGTCGTTGACGTTGCCGCCGGCCACGGACTGAATCAGGAAGACGTCGGCGCCGCGGACGGTCTCGTCGTAGCGGGCGTAAATCTCACCATTGGCGAACTGCTTTAGCGTAAGGCCCGAAAGCTCGACCCCAAGGTACTCAGCAATCTTCTGAGCGAGGGGACGGTTGGAGGAACCGGAATACACGCGGATGGACTTGCGCATATTCTCCGACTTCTCGGGATCATTAATCGGCATTACCCTTCTCCTTTATACATCGAATGCCATATAGATGCCTTGTTGCATTGTAACCGCGCGGCGGGGTTTATCGGGTCCTGATAACGTCTTTACCGCCAACGGACACGAACCGACCACTCATCCGGCCGCGCAGGTCAGCATAGAAAAAGGAGCCGTCCCCATGGGAGCAGCTCCTTTTGTGCTTGGTAAAACGTTATACCTCGTCGTCCTCGTGCAGGCGGCGGCGGTAATCGGCGGCCCAGCCCTCAATATTTACCTGACGGGCGCGGCCCAGTCCGAGCGCGTCTGCCGGGACCGGCTCGGTGATGACGGAACCGGCTGCCACGAGCGCGCCGTCGCCGATCTGGGCGGGCGCGACCATCATGGTGTCGGAACCGATGAAGGCGTCCTTGCCGATGACGGTCTTGTGCTTGTGCACGCCGTCGTAGTTGCAGGTGATGGAGCCGGCGCCTACGTTGACGCCGGAGCCCATGGTGGTGTCGCCGATGTAGGACAGGTGCGGCACCTTGGAGCCCTCGCCGATCGTGGACTTCTTGATCTCCACGTGCGTGCCGGCCTTGGAGCCGTCGAGCATGTGGGTGCCCGGGCGCAGGTAGGCGCGCGGGCCGCAGTCGACGCCGTTCTCGATGACGGCCTCGATGGCGATGGTCTCATCGATGGTGCAGCCGCTGCCGACGGTGGTGTCGGTGAGGCGGCTGTTGGGACCGAGCTGGCACTCCTCGCCCACGGTGACGTGGCCGATCAGGTGCGTCTGCGGCCACACGACGGTATCGCGGCCGATAACGGCATCGGGGCCGATCCAGGCCTGCGTGGGGTCGATGAAGGTAACGCCCTCGGCCATCCAGTGCTCGTTGATGCGGTCGCGCGCGATGGCGGTGAGCTGTGCGAGCTGGATGCGGCTGTTGACGCCCAGGCCGTCGCGGTAGTCGTCGCAGTGGAAGATGGAGACAGCCTGGCCGTGGCCTTTGAGGATCTCGAGCATGTCGGGCAGGTAGTACTCGGATTGCGCGTTGTCGTTGCCGATCTCGTTAATGTGGGCGGCGAGCTGCGCGCCGTCAAAGGCGTAGCAGCCGGCGTTGCACTCCAGCAGCGTGGCGGCCTGCTCGGGCGTGCAGTCCTTCTGCTCGATGATGCGCTCGATCTGACCGTCGGCGCCCAGCTTGATGCGGCCGTAGCCGAAAGGATCGGGCGGGGTCATGGTCAAGACGGTGCAGGCGAGCTCGCCGGTGGCGACGGTCTGCGCGAACTTGGCGACGGTGTCGGCGGTGATGAGCGGCAGGTCGCCGTTGAGCACCACGACGGGGCCTTGCGTGATGCCACAGGCCTCGAGCGCGACCTTCACGGCGTGACCGGTGCCCAGACGCTCGGTCTGCTCGACGCACTCGACCTTGGTGGCGCTGTTGGCGTAGGCGCCGTCGATGAGGGCGCGCATCTCGTCGGCGTGGCTGCCGATGACGACCACGACGCGGCTGCAGCCGGCCTTGATGGTAGCGTCGACGATCCACTGGACCATGGGCTTACCCAGGATCTTGTGCGAAACCTTGCAGTGGTTCGACTTCATGCGGGTGCCCTCGCCGGCAGCGAGGATAATTGCGGTTGCGTCCATGTGATCTCCTGTTACGTTATAGAGACGTGTGTTTGGAAACGATACACGGCGCAATATGATACCGCAGGCATATGACGAGCGCGTAACGATTGGTTTGCGGCGGTTGAGGCTTGCGCCGCCGGCGTGGCGTTTGCACTGCGTGCGTGCGGCGTTGGCGGTGCTGCGGAGCTGTTGTTTGAGCGAGGGAACGGGGGTGCCCGTGGATAACATACGAGAGGAGTTTGTCGGCGGGCCCGTCGCGGCATTCTCGATGTCGCATCCGGCTGTGCCGGCACTCTATATAGTGCTGACGCTGGGGCTCACTATGTTCTCGATGCAGCCGGTACTGATCGCGCTGTCGCTCGCAGGCGGGCTGGCGTATGGATTTGCGACGCGTGGGGCTGCCCGCACGCTGGGCGCGCTCCGCTGGCAGCTGCCGGTGATTTTGATCGTTGCGGTGCTCAATCCGCTGTTTAGCGCCTCGGGCTCGACGGAGCTGTTCCGTATTGGCATGCGCGCGGTGTATCTGGAGAGCATGGTATACGGCCTGTGCATGGGCG
The DNA here is from genome assembly GCA_937937635.1 of uncultured Collinsella sp. GTDB lineage: Bacteria > Actinomycetota > Coriobacteriia > Coriobacteriales > Coriobacteriaceae > Collinsella. Next base: position 25,236 of record CALDCF010000022.1, on the reverse strand, counting down.
GGCTGTTTGTGGCGAGCGTGTTGTGGTTTGAGGCCGCGGCATCGATGCTCGAATACGACAAGGTGCTTGCGCTGCTGGGCAATGCCGCGCCGGTGATTGCGCTCATGATCTCGATGTGCATGCGGCTTATCCCGCAGTTTTTGCGCCGCGGCCGCACGGTACTGGCGGTGCAAGATGCGATTGACGTGCCGGGCCGCGCGCCGGCCGACCCCGTGCGCTCGCGCCTGCGGGCGTCGAGCGTGTTGATGGGCTGGGGCATGGAAGATTCGCTGGAGCGTGCGGACGCGATGCGCTCGCGCGGGTGGGGTGCCGCGACGCGTCGTACGACGTATGCGAGGTATCGACTGGGGCGCAGCGACATTGCCGCGCTGGTTGGGCTTGCGTTGTTTGGCGTGGCCACGGCGGCAGTGGCGTGGACCGCGACGACGCAGTATTCGTTTTATCCGCAGCTCTCGCTGCCGGCGCCGTGGCCGGGCTATGTCGTGTACGCTGCCTGGATGGTGCTGCCTTGCGCGTTGCATGCGATTGATGAGAAGAGGTTTGGCTGATGACCCGGTTGGATAACTGCTCGGTAACGGGCGGGGCGTGCGGCTCCGATGTGCCTGCGATTGAGGTGCGGGGCCTGAGCTTTACCTACCCCGGGGCTGAGGCGCCGGTACTCGACGAGCTCGACTGGTCTGTTCCCCAAGGTGCGTTTGCACTGCTGGTTGGTGGTACTGGGTCGGGCAAATCGACGCTACTCTCGCTGCTCAAGCCCGAGATCGCTCCGGCGGGCGAGCGCACTGGTGATGCGCGCGTGCTGGGCGAGAACGTTGCCGACATGGACGTGCGGGCATCGGCGGAGCGCGTGGGCTATGTGTTCCAGGATCCCGAGAACCAGATCGTGTGCGAAACCGTGTGGCACGAGATGGCGTTTGGCCTGGAAAATCTGGGTATGTCGCGCGACGAGATGCGCCGTCGCGTAGCCGAGACCAGCTATTTCTTTGGGCTGGAGGATTGGCTCCACCGCGATACCGATACACTTTCGGGCGGACGCAAGCAGCTGCTGTCGTTGGCGGCCGTGCTGGCCTTGCGCCCGCGCGTGCTGCTGCTCGACGAGCCCACGTCCCAGCTCGATCCTGTTGCCGAGAAAAATTTTCTGCACGCGCTGTTTCGCGTGAACCGCGAGCTGGGTTGCACGGTTGTTGTGGCAACGCACCAGCCGCGCCCGATGCTCGAATATGCGACGTGCGCGTATCGGATTGAGGGCGGCCGCGTGCGCGAGGTGGCCGACATTGCCTCCTTGGGGCATCGCGAAGAGCTGTTTTCTGGCGAGGTGCCAGGGTGGGGTGGCTCGCGGCGTGCAAAAAACGGAATTTTCAGCATCGCTGGTGGCCGGCAGGGCTCTTTAGACCCGCACGCGGACGTTGCGGGTGCGAAAAAGGGACCGAAAACGGACAAATCGGCTAAATTTGAGGCGCAAATCCTGCCGCAGGACGACTCGGGGGCGTCATCGCGCGCCGGTGGATGCAGAATATTCCCAAAAATGTACGCTGGCTCGGCCACCACCTTGACAGGAAGCTGGTTTCGCTACGATCGGGCGTCCGGCTGGGTGCTGCGCGGACTCGATGTGGCGTTTTCGACTGGCGCGGTGCATGCGATTGTGGGCGGAAACGGCTGCGGCAAATCGACGATGCTCTCGATTCTGGCCCGAACGGCTAAGCTGCAGCGTGGGCGCATGGTGCGCGGGGCGGCTTCGGCGGCGCTGCTGCCGCAGAACCCCAAGGCCCTGCTGGTCGCCGAGACAGTGCACGACGAGCTGATGGAATGGGCTTCGACCTGCGGATACGACGAGGACGCGGCCCAGGAGCGCGCGGCGCAGCTGGGATTGGACGGCCTGGATGCGCGCCATCCGTACGATCTTTCGGGCGGCCAGCGTCAGCTGCTCGCGTTGGCAAAGCTGCTGTTGATTGGTCCGGAGCTGTTGCTGCTCGACGAGCCCACGAAGGGGCTGGACCTGACGAGCCGCCGCATTATCGCCCGCGCCCTGTGCGAGCATGCGCAAGCCGGCGGCACCGTCATCATGGCCACGCACGACCTGGGCTTCGCCGAGCAGGCTGCCGACGACGTTGCCATGATGTTCGACGGCGAAATTGCCTGCATGGAGCCGCCGGCAGACTTCTTTGCCGACAACGTGTTTTATAGGGCGTGATGGAATGGTGGATTATCGCGTCTCGCGCCTACTTGCAAAACTGGAGATTCCGCTGTTGTTGGCGGTGCCGGCGGTAATGGCCGCAGCATTGCTGACGGGCATTGAGCAGACAGCGCTTGCCATGCTGGTTGTGGTGGCGCTGGTGCTCGCGCTGTTCTTTGCGGGCTACGAGGCGTCGCGACCGGGCCTGCGCCAGATTATGCCAACGCTGGTTCTGGCGGCGTTGGCCGCGGCGGGGCGCATCTTGTTTGGCCCCATTCCCGACTTTAAACCCGTGAGCGCCATCGCCATTATCGCGGGGGCGACGCTCGGCCGCCGCAACGGCTTTATGGTCGGCGCGTTGGCGGCGCTGACCAGTAATTTCTTTTTTGGTCAGGGTATGTGGACGCCGTGGCAGATGTATGCCTGGGGTCTGGTGGGCTACGTTGGCGGCGTGCTAGCGCATATGGGCGCGTTCGACCGCGCCGACGGCACCGTGCGCATGCCGGCGCTGCTGGCGTATGGCTTTGCCTCGGGCTTGCTCTATGGTGCCGTGATCAACGCGTATGACATCATCGGTTTTGTCCAGCCGCTCACCTGGGCGGGTGCCGTGGCGCGCCTTGCCACGGCAGTGCCGTTCGATATTACGCACGGCCTTGCGACCTGTGTGTTTTTGGCTGCCTTGTACAAACCCTGGTGTCGCCGCATCAACCGTGTCGTCGTGAAATACGGGCTTTAGGGGCGATTGAGCCGGGGCGAGAGCCAATACTGCTACGGTGCCATTTCAAAACTATGCCGGTTTACGGGGCTAGATTGGCACAAGCAGACCATGCCGGCTATTTTTGAAATAGGGCAAGCCGTTTACCTGCGGTTTTATTATTTCGGAATTGCGTATGGTTGGGGGTTCGCGATTCAGCCCCGTAAACCGGCATAGTTTTGAAATAGCCGGCTGATACGACGGGCATCGTGGCCCTCGGAGAGCCAAATTGATCCGTTTTCTTTCGCCTCCAGACGTTCCCAGGGAATCAGTTGACGGCGCTTGCCACGAAACTGGCCCATCTACTACGTCTAGCTTGATACCCCCGACCATGACCGCGTTTTATGAAAAACCGCAGGCCTTCTACCTGCGGTTTTCTTTTTGTGTTGTTCGCTGTGGTTGAGGGTGGTGGCTTAAACGTAGTAGATGGGCGTGTTTCGTGGCGGATGGGTCACGCGGATACCCCCACGAGACCCAAAATGATTCGTTTTCCTCCGTCCCCAGGGGATCAGCTGGGGCTAGAGCTCTAGCGTGAGGGTGACGGGGCAGTGGTCGCTGCCGAAGATGTCGCCGCGGATGCCAGTGTCGCGTACGTTGCCGGCGATTGCGTCACTTACCAGGAAGTAGTCGATGCGCCAGCCGGCGTTGTTCTTGCGGGCATTAAAGCGGTAACTCCACCAGCTGTAGACGCCTTCGACGTCTGGGTTCGCCGCGCGCCAGGTATCGGTAAAGCCGGCGTTGAGCAGCTCGGTAAACTTGCCGCGCTCCTCGTCCGAAAAGCCTGCGTTGCCGCGGTTGGACTTGGGGTTCTTGAGGTCGATCTCCTCGTGTGCCACGTTAAAGTCGCCGCAGGTCACCACGGGCTTGCCGGTCTCGCGCTCTAGTGCGCTCAAAAAGCCACGATAGGCATCGTCCCAGGCCATGCGTACATCGATGCGCGCGAGCTCATTTTGGGCGTTGGGCGTATAGACGTCGACAAACCAAAACTTGTCGAACTCGAGCGCGCAGACGCGGCCCTCGGTTGCGGCCTGGGCGACGAGCTCGGCCTCATCGCCCTCGCTAGCGTAGGGTAGCAGTGCGTCGGCGCGCAGCACGCGCAGCGGTTCCTGGCGGCTAAAGACCGCAGTGCCCGAATAGCCTTTACGCTCGGCGTAGCTCCAGGTTTGGTGATAGCCGGGCAGGTCAATATCGACCTGGCCCTCCTGCAGCTTGGTCTCTTGCAGCGCCAGGATATCGACGTCGAGTTCTTGCGCGATCTGGATAAAGCTCGGGTCCTTTTTGAGCACGGCGCGCAGGCCGTTGACGTTCCACGAGGCGAAAGTGTAAGTCTGAGGCATGGTGTCCTTTCGACGGGGTTGGCAGGCTTAAGATTAGCGCAACAGGGGCGGGGTGGGCTCCGTGGGCGACGGCGCAATCGCAGCCGCCCCGACCAACATGGGCGGAGGACAAACATGACGAAAGCGATAACAGATCCCAAGCAGGCCTCCGCCGCGCTGGCGGAGCTGTTCAATACCCACGAGCGCGTGGTGTTCTTTGGCGGCGCTGGTGTTTCCACGGTAAGCGGCATTCCCGATTTTCGCAGCGTTGACGGCCTGTATCACCAGCAGTTTGCCTATCCGCCCGAGACCATGCTGTCGCACAGCTTTTACGAGACACATCCGGCGGAGTTCTTCGACTTTTATCGAACCAAGATGATCGCGCTTAACGCTAAGCCCAACCGCTGCCACACCAAGCTGGCCGAGCTGGAGCGCGTCGGCAAGCTTGATGCCGTGGTGACGCAAAACATCGACGGCTTGCATCAGATGGCGGGCTCGCAGCGCGTGTTCGAGTTGCACGGATCGGTCCATCGCAACATTTGCCAGTCGTGCGGAGCGGTCTATAACGTCGAGTGGATTTGCGCGCGCGAGCACGTGGACGCCGCGGGCGTGCCCGTGTGCCCCGCGTGCGGTGGTCGCATCAAGCCCGATGTGGTGCTCTACGAGGAGCCGCTCAACGAGCATGTGTTGACCGGTGCCGTTGCCGCCATCGCCGCGGCCGATGCCCTCATTGTGGGTGGGACCTCGCTCGTGGTGTATCCGGCGGCGGGCCTTACACGCTACTTTACCGGCGATACGCTGGCCATATGCAATCTTGCTCCCACCGATCAGGATGCAAATGCCGACCTGCTGATTTCTTGCGACATCGCGGCCGCGTTTGCGTTCTAGCCCGCGCGCGCGGATACAATAGAAAGACTGAGTGCAAAGCGACCCCGCCGCCAGCGCCCGAGCGCGGCGGCGTGGGCATTTTAGGAGGATGTTCATGGCGAACGACAGCAAGACATGGCGGTGCGGAAAGTATGAGCTCAGCTTTGACCGTCCGCGCATCATGGGCGTCCTCAACGTGACGCCCGATTCGTTTAGCGATGGCGGGGAGCACTTCGACCCGGACGCCGCGATCGAGTATGGCCTGGCGATGCTCGACGCCGGCGCCGACATCATCGACGTAGGCGGCGAGTCCACGCGCCCTGGTTTTACCCCGGTCAATCCCGACGAGGAGGCTCGCCGCGTGCTGCCCGTGGTGCGCGCGCTGGCCAAGGAGGGCGCCATCGTCTCGATCGACACCCGTCATGTGGCGGTTGCCAAGGCGGCCGTGCGCTGCGGCGCCTCGATCGTCAACGACGTGACCGGCTTCACCGACCCCAAGATGGTCGAGTTTGTTAAGACGAGCACCTGCGGTGTCATCGTGATGCATGCCGGCGAGGCCGTCGCGCCTACCCGCACGCACGCAACGGTGCAGCTCGATACCTCGGCAGCGGCGTTTGTTGCCGAGAAGGCGCGCGAGGCGGCTGCCGAGGCCGCGCGTGAGGCCGAGAAGCCGGCTCGCCGCCGTCGCGGCAAGTTGCTGGGCGAGCCTAAGGTTGAGGCCAAGCTTCCGGGCGGTGTGGTGCAGCCCTCGTTGCCGTTTGGTGAACCGGAGCCCACGTCTGAGCCTGCAACCGAGCTGGGGCAGGAGACGCCTGCCGCCGAGCAGGCTGCTGCCGCCGAGACCGCCGCGCCCGCGCCCGAGGCCGCGCCCGCAGCCACCGAGGCCGCATCGGAGCCCAATGACCGCCTGGCCGCCATGATGCGCCGCAGCGCCCGCCGCGAGGAAGCCTACGTGCCCACCTCGCAGCTCCGCCGCTTCACCCTGCCCGATTCGGCGCCCATCATGCGCCGCGTCATGGGCTTTCTGTCCGACCAGGCCCGCGCGCTCATCCATGCCGGCGTGTCGCGCGACCGTATCTGCATCGATCCCGGCCCGGGCTTTGGCAAGACGGCCAACGAAGACATCGTCATCCAGCGCGAGACCGCCAAGATGGCGTCGCTGGGCTATCCGCTCATGTGCGCCGTGTCGCGCAAGCGCTTTGTGGGCGCCGTCTCGGGCGTGACCGATGCCGCCGCGCGCGATGCCGCCACGTTTGGCGTGTGCCTGGGCGCCATCCAGGCCGGTGCCAACATCGTGCGCGTGCACGACGCCGCGGGTTTTGCGCAGTTCCTGAACGGCTACTGGGCGGTTGCCAAGCCGCAGCCGCGCCGCGCGTTTGTCGCCGTGGGCTCCAACCTGGGGCACCGCTGTGACAACATCCGCGCCGCACGCGACATGATCGCCGAGATTCCACTCACCTGCGTGTCCAACTCCTCCAAGATCTACGAGAGCGAGCCGGCCTACGAGACGCGCCAGGACGCGTTTGCCAACGCCGTCATCGAGATCAAGACCGAGCTGGCGCCGTTGGTGCTGCTCGACGAGCTCATGAAGATCGAGGCCGAGCTGGGCCGCGACCGTTCCAAAAAGGCCAAGGCCAACGGCCCGCGCACCATCGACTTGGACCTGCTGTGGATGGACGGCGAGACCCACGGCGGCAAAAAGCTGCGCCTGCCGCATCCGCTGATCGGCGAGCGCGACTTTGTGCTGGTGCCGCTCGAGGATCTGATGCACGACCCGGCGCGGTTCTTCCGCTACAACGGCGTCGAGGTCAAGGAGCCCGAGGATCGCGTGGGCCATATCGTGGGCGAATTGGGGCGTATGTAGATGATCGAGATGAATGCTGTTGCCGCCGGCACCGAGCTCGACGCGGCGCGTGACGCGGGCCGCGAGGGCGTGTCCGCGGGCTGGTGCGCGTGGAGCGCGGGCGATGCTTCGCTGACGTTTTCGCTGGTCGTGCGCCCCGATGTGAATATGCATGCCTTCCACGGCCTGCCGTTTGTTGCCGCGATGGGCATGATGGACGCGCTCGTGGGCACGGCTTCGACGCCGGGGTTGGGCCTTGCCGGCAAGGTGGGTATCCAGTGGCCGAGCGATATCGTGTGCGGTGCGCCCGCGTTTGAGACGTCACTCGCGCGTGTTGCCGTGAACGGCGGTGCCGGTGCCGCGGGTATGTTTGCCGCGGTGACGGTGGATGTTGAGCGTGCGGCGCTGGGTGAGCTTGGCGTGGATATGGCAGATGAGGCGCTGATCGAGGCATTGGCCGCCGCCGTGCTGGTCCGCGTGGACACCTGGGCGGTTGCCGCTAACACACCACAGGGCGCTGCCGGCCCGCTGGCTCCGGTGCTGGGCGAGTACTTCGACATGGTGCCGCTGCTGGGCCGTCAGGTCGCGGCGGTGTCGCCCAACGGCTTGCCGCTTGCGGTCGGTGTGTTTGCGGGCCTGGACATCTGGGGTCGCGCGACCATCAAGACCGACGCCGGCGAGCAGGAGTTTCCGCCCGAGGCCGTACGGATTCGCGGACTGTAACGCGAGGCGCCCGCGCTCAAAGATAACGATGACAACGAAGCCCTCTTCGGCCTGTGCCGGGGAGGGTTTCGCCTATCTGGGGAATGGGTTGCCAGCGCCCTATTCCTCAAAATTGAAAATTTTTCAGTTTTGAGGAATAGGCTTGGCGAACGTTTGCGGGGCTGTGGTATCGGGCGTGCTCGACTTATGCCCCTGTTTTACCCCCAGCTCCTGCATGCGGCGGTAGATTTCGCAGATACCCTTGATGGTGAGCTGTCCGTCGACCACGTCGAAGGCATCGGTCGAATCGGCGACGATGCCGGCGAGACCGCCCGTGGCGATAACGGTGGCGTCCTCGCGGCCCAGCTCGCGCTTCATGCGCGTGACCAGGCCCTCGGCCATGGCGGCGGCGCCCATCACGGCGCCGACCTTGATGCACTCTTCGGTGTCGCGACCGATGGCGTGCTCGGGCGCCTCGAGCGGCACGCTGGCGAGCTTGGCGGCTCGGGCGGCAAGCGCGTCCATGGAGATGCGGATGCCCGGCGCGATCGCCCCACCAATGTAATAACCGTCCTCATCGATGACGTCGATATTGGTCGCGGTGCCAAAGTCCACCACGATTGCCGGCGCGCCGTAGAAAGTCTCGGCCGCAACGGCGTTGGCGACGCGGTCGGCACCAACGGCCTGGGGGCGCGCCGCGCGCAGCTTGGTCACGGCGGCCGTCTGCGGCCCAATGACGATGGCGTCCGCCGCGATGCGGTCGGCCACGGCGTGCCACTCGCGCGAGAGCTGCGGCACCACGCCGGCAAAGGCGATCGCATCGACCGCATCGAGCGAAAGGTCGTACATCTTAAAGAAGCCCATCAGGCGCACGTGGATCTCGTCGGCGGTATAGGAGCGGTCGGTGGGCATGCGCCACGACTGCACCAGCTCGTCTCCGTCAAACAGGCCCATGGCCGTCTGCGTGTTTCCCATATCGATAGCGAGCAGCATGTCTACTCCCGGTGTCGGCATAAAAGGACGCGCACCATTGTATACGTGCCGTCGACGGCGCTCGGCTGCGATTCGTTTACGGTGATAGGGGCTGAGGGGTTTAAATATGAAGGAATTATGCTCTACGAGATTTTCCTTGCCGTTTACCGAACTCCCACGTAATATTCTTTCTTGCGCACATGAGGCGCCCAGACATTGCGGGGTGGAGCAGTCTGGTAGCTCGCCGGGCTCATAACCCGGAGGTCGTAGGTTCAAATCCTGCCCCCGCGACCAAGAACTTGCAGCTCGTCGGCCTAGCCGGCGAGCTTTTTTGTTATTCCGGGACCGTGTTTTTCGGTCCAATTCTCAGCCTCTCAAACAAAATCTCGATCTGTAACATCTAGACCCGATTTGGGCGGCTAGGTGTTACAGATTGAGATGTTGAGTCCCCGCCTGGACGGTTTGTCTAAATCTGTAACACGAGGGATGGATTTTGCCGAGTAACTGTTACAGATTGAGATTTTCTGCCGGGACGGTTTTGGTTTGTCTCAATCTGTAACAGTTGCTCGGCAAAATAGGGTCTTACTGTTACAGATCGAGACAAACCGACGGGCCGCCCCGCCCCATCCACCTGCCGCTACCTGCTATCCGCCGATTTCCGTTGTGCTGCTGCACTTCCATGTCATATCCTCTAGACAACTACGCGGCAACATCGCCGCCGCGCCTACAAGAGAGGAATGTCCATGACCGCACCTGCATCCAAGCTGCTCCAGCCCATTACGGTTGGCCCCCTTGAGCTCAAGAACCGCATTATGTTCCCGCCGCTGACCACCGGCTACGAGGAGCGCGACGGTTCCATTGGCGAGCGCAGCCTGGCTTTTTACGAGCGCCTGGCCCGTGGCGGCGTGAGCTACATCGTCATCGGCGACGTCGCTCCCGTCATGACCGCGAGCCCCACGCCCAAGCTGGCGACCGACGCCCAGATCCCCACGTTTAAGGCGCTGGCCGACGCCGTCCACAAGCACGGCGCCAAGGTCGCGCTGCAGCTGTTCCACCCCGAGTACGACGTGCCCGGCGTCGGCCGCATGGTCATGGGCTCCATGGCTGCCGCCAAGGCCGCGCAGGAGGCCAAGGCCGCCGGCGACGAGGAGACCTTTGCCGCCAAGATGGCCGAGTCCAACGAGATCCGCAATCAGGCATACGCCAAGCTGCACCACGACATGCAGCACTTTGTGAACGAGGCGAGCGTAGAGCAGCTCACCCAGATCAAGGAGGCCATCGCCGCCTCGGCCGCCCGCGCGCAGCAGGCCGGCATCGACGCCATCGAGGTTCACGGCGACCGTCTGGTGGGTTCGCTGTGCTCGGCCATCCTCAACCAGCGCACCGACGAGTACGGTGGCTCGTTCGAGAACCGCGTTCGCTATGCGCTCGAGGTCGTCGCCGCCATTAAGGAAGCCGCGCCGCAGCTGATGGTGGAGTACAAGCTCCCCGTGATCATGGAGAACCCCGACGGCACGCCGCGCGGCAAGGGTGGCCTGCAGCCCGACGAGGCCTGCGAGTTCGCCAAGCTGCTCGAGGGCGCGGGCATCGACATGATCCAGGTCGCGCAGGCCAACCACACCGGCAACATGGGCGACACCATTCCGCCCATGGGTGCCATGCCCTACAACTGGACGCTGCCGGTGGCCGAGCGCGTCAAGGCCCTGGTCTCCGTGCCGGTGGCCACCGTCGGCCGTGTTGTTTCGGTCGAGGCCGGCGAGAAGATTCTTGAGGACGGCGCGGCCGACATTATCGCCTATGGCCGCTCGCTCATGTGCGACCCCGACATTGCGCTGAAGGCCGCCACGGGCGAGCCCATCCGCGAGTGCCTCAACTGCAACAAGGGCTGCGTCGACGCGATTCAAAACCGCAAGTACATCTCGTGCGTGCTCAATGCCGAGAACGGCGACGAGGCGACCATCGCCATTAAACCGGGTGAGGGCGACAAGAAGATCGCCGTGGTGGGCGGCGGCATCGCCGGCCTGGAGGCCGCGCGCGTGGCGGCCAAACGCGGCTACGACGTGACCGTCTATGAGGCGAGCGATCACTTGGGCGGCCAGATTGTGCTGGCGGCCGCGCCTCCGCGCAAGGATGAGATTATGCGCTCGGTCGAGTATTACGAGAAGATTCTGCCCGGCCTGGGCGTGAAGGTTGAGCTCAACCATGCCGCTAACCCCACGGATCTCAACGCCGCCGACGCCGCGATTGTGGCTGTGGGCGCGCACGACGTGGTCATCCCCGTTCCGGGTGCCGACTCGGACAAGGTCGTCTCGAGCTGGGACGTGCTGGCCGGCAAGGTGGAGCTCAGCGGGCGCGTCGCCGTCATTGGCGGTGGCCTGGTGGGCACCGAGACTGCCGAGTACCTGCTGCAGCACGGCTGCGAGGTGGCGATCGTCGAGATGCTCGACAAGATCGCCGCAGGCGAGTCCGAGACCATTCTGCCGCTGATTATGAGCGACTTTGCAGAGCACAACGTGGAGCAGCACGTTAAGACCCGCCTGACCGCCATTACCGACGAGGGCGTGGAGGCCGTTCGCACCACCGAGGACGGCGCCGAGGAGCCGGTGAAGATCGCCTGCGATTACGTGGTGATGGCCGTGGGCTCCAAGGCCAACGCGTTTGACCTGGACGGCGTGACGGTGCCCGTGACCTGCGTGGGCGACTGCTCGGGCGAGCGCACCGCCGATATTGCGAGCGCCATCCGCACGGCGTATCACGCGGCCAACGAGCTGTAGCTAACATCGCGGCGGGGCGGGGCGGTAGCACGGATCCGCCTCGCCCGGCTGCGTCCCGTCGGGTGTCAACCGGTGCGGGGCCTGCAAGCGCAGCAGGCCCCGCCCTTTTTGTTTTGCTCCGGTGGATGGCAATGCGCGGTAATCATGAGGAGTAAGGACGTCTACTGCCTTGCCGATTGCTCAAAATTATTGGGGGAGGGGTTAATAACTATATCCTCTATGCCAAAGGACATAAAGAGATGTCAATTTTGTTGACAAGCGAATGACGATTAGCTGCGAGCCAGCTACCAGCGTAAATAATCGATAAAGAAATGTCGTAAATTGGTGCCAAATGCCCAGATAACACCGCGTCTATTTTAATTAACTGCTTTGAGCAAACAGTAAAATGCTACTATCTAACTTGCACGTAAGAAAGCAGATTAACGGTTAAGGCTAAGAAGTGGCAGGTATGTCGGAAGCAACTAGGACTCGCACGCATGCGCCCGAGGTTAGGCAGCGCGCCGTCGAGATCCTCCAAGAGGGGGTCGGTCATCGCGCCCTCGCCGCGGAGCTTGGCATTCCCCAGGCCACGGCTCGTCAGTGGGCCCGCGCGTATGCCGTAGGCGGTGCCGACGCCGTTCTCAACGCCGGTTCGCATCATCACACCTATTCGTACGAAGTTAAGCTCGCCGTGGTCAAGGACCGCTTGGAAAACGGCTTAACGGTTCGCGAGGCCATGATCAAGCACAAGATTCCCAGTGAGTCTTCGGTCAAGGCTTGGTGCCGCCAGTATCGCGAGAGCGGTGAGTCCGCGCTGGTTGATAAGCCGCGCGGTCGCAAGCCGCGCGTTAAAAAGGCGGAATAGCGAACGGGATGGTGCGCCCACAGGGGCGCATTTTTCTTGCCGCGCCAACTTTTTGGACCGTCGTGAGCCTACTGGAACATCCTTCAACGTGGCCAATAAACCGCGCGCAGTGGCCCGTGCGCCCGTCGCTGCGATAGGGGGAGTGTCGCCTCTCTGCTCCAAAGCGGACGTGCCCTTACCCCGTACGCCTAAAACTCCCCTGTTGACCGAAAACCCGCCGCCGCTACTCCTCAACTGAGCTATAACGTTAAACAATTGCAGCGTTTTTGCATGGGGGAGTGATGGTATGACGCTACTGTATTTCCTTACCCTGTTTCCGCTGGTACCGGCGCTGGGCATGCTGCTCGCGCGCGGTGACCGCGCCCGCGATGCGGTGGGGCTCATAGGCTCTGGCATCATTATGGCGGTGACGGTTGTAGTCGCCGTCATGTTTTTTGGCATGGGTCCGCAGAGCTTCGAGGTCGCCCCCGGCACCTCGCATGTGCTCTCCATCATCAGCTCCATCATCGACGTGATCCTGTGCGCCGTCATCCTGTACAACGCGTACAAATATAGGAACGCGCTCACCACGGTGCTCGGCATAGTCCAGCTGGTGGGCTCGCTCGCCTTTGCAGCCATGACGCTGCCCGCGACCGAAGCCGTCACGGCGACGCCGCTCTACCTGGACTACATGAGTGTGATCATGGTGCTTGCCGTCGGCATCGTCGGCAGTCTGATCTGCGTGTACGCCCTGGGCTACATGAAGGACTTCCAGGCCCACGACGAGCACGAGGCAGCGCTGCGCGGGCAGACCGCGCCCGACCGTCGCCCGCAGTTCCTGGCGCTCATGTTCCTGTTCCTCTCGGCTATGTTTGTCATCGTGACGAGCGATAACCTGGAGTGGCTGTTCTGCGGCTGGGAAATCACCACCGTGTGCTCGTTCCTCATGATTGGCTACACGCGCACGCCCGAGGCCATTAAAAACGCTTTCACCCAGATCATTCTCAACATGCTGGGCGGCATCGCGTTTTTGGCCGGACTCATGTATCTGCACGTTAACGGCATGCCGCTGACCATCTCGGGCATGATCGAGCTTTCCGGCACCGGAACCGCGCAATCCGCGCTGCTGGTGATGCCAGTCATCCTGCTGTCGCTCGCCGCCCTTACCAAGGCCGCGCAGATGCCGTTCCATACCTGGCTGCTCGGTGCCATGGTTGCCCCCACTCCCACGAGCGCCCTGCTGCACTCGTCAACCATGGTCAAAGCCGGCGTGTTCCTGATGGTCAAGCTCAGCCCGCTCTATGCCATCTATCCCGTGACCGGCTTTATGGTCACGAGTGTGGGTGCCATCACGTTTTTGCTCGCTGCCCTCATGGCCATCTCGCAGAGCAACGCCAAACGCGTGCTTGCGTACTCCACCATCTCCAACCTGGGCCTCATCAGTGCCTGCCTGGGCGTCGGCGCGCCCGAGGCCGTGTGGGCCGCTATCTTCCTGATCTTGTTCCATACAGTGGCCAAGTCGCTGCTGTTCCTGTGCGTGGGCACGGCCGAGCATCATATCGGCAGCCGCAATATCGAGGACATGGACGGTATGTTCAGCCGCATGCCGCACCTGACGCGTCTGATGATGCTGGGCATCATGGGCATGTTTGTGGCGCCGTTTGGCATGCTCGTGTCCAAGTGGGGCGCCCTGGTGGCGTTTGCGCAGACCGGCAACGTGCTCATGATCATGGTGCTTGCCTTTGGCTCGGCCGCGACGTTTTACTTCTGGGGCAAGTGGCTTGCCAAGCTTTCGGGCGTCGACCCCACGGCTCAAAACGTTGAGGTCAATGTCCATAAGACCGAATGGATGGCCCTCAACACCATCGCCGCGCTGCTGATTCTGTGCTGCGTGGCGTTCCCGGTTATCTCGAGCGGTCTGGTGTCGCCTTACTTGGCCATGGTGTTTGGCCGCGTGCCGTACGTTATTGGCAAGGATGCCATGTATCTGATGGTGGTTATCGTGGCTTTTATCGCCGTGGTGCTGCTGACTTCATTCCGCGTGAGCAACAAACCGCACGTAAACGTATATCTTTCGGGTGTGGGAACCGACAATTACCGCCATTTCCGCGGCTCGATGGGACACGAGGTGAAGGCCGAAAAGCGCAATTGGTACTCGGAGGACGCCCTTGGCGAGAAGCGTATTGGCCCCGTAGGCAGCGTCGTGTGCTGCAGCATTATCCTGTTCGCGCTGCTGTGTTGCGCGTGGATTGGGCCCGAGCGGCTTGCCATGAGCGCGCCCTCGGTGCTGCGCGGCAAGTATTTTGAAGGCTCGGGTGTCGTGGGCATCTTTATTGGCACCGTGGCGTTTGCCTTGATTGCGCCGCTTGTGGGTGGCCTGATTGACGGCCTTGACCGTAAACTATCGGCCCGCATGCAGGGCCGTGTGGGTCCGCGCCTGCTGCAACCGTTCTACGACGTTGCCAAGCTGCTGCGCAAGGCCCCCGCCAGCGTAAACACCATGGACGATACCTACATGGCGTGCGCGCTCATCTTCACCGTCGTGGGCGGCGGCATCTTTGTGTCGGGTTCCAACACGCTGCTGTGCGCTTTCATGGTTACCCTCGCCGCGATCTTTGTGGTGTTGGCGTCCGCCTCGACGCAAAGCCCGTTTGCCCAGGTCGGTGCCGACCGCGAGCTGCTGCAGGTTATGAGTTACGAGCCCGCCGTTCTGCTGATGAGCGTGGGCCTGTACCTTGCCACCGACAGCTTTGATTCCATCGCCGTGACGGGGCAGTCGGCCCCCATCATCGTGTACAGCGCGCCCATTTTCCTCGCGCTGCTCGCGGTGCTTACCATCAAGCTGCGCAAGTCGCCGTTTGACCTTTCGTACTCGCATCACGCGCATCAGGAGATTGTCCAGGGCGTCGCCACCGAGATGAGCGGCGGCACGCTGGCCAAAATGACCCTTATGCACTGGTGCGAGACTGTGCTGTTTTTGATGTGGGTGGGCATGTTCTTTGTCTGGGACAACCCCGTGAGCTGGGTGGTTGCCCTGGTCGTGATGGCCGTGACGTATTTTGTCGAGGTGCTGATCGACAACACCTTCGCCCGTAGCACCTGGCGCAGCTGCTTTAAGCTCGGCTGGGGCGTGGCGCTGGTGTTTGGCCTGCTCAACCTTATGCCCATCCTCGTTGACGTGTTTATTTAGGAGGCGGCATCCATGGATGATAAAATGTCGCGCTCGCCGTGGGTTATTCATTACGACGGCTCGAGCTGCAACGGATGCGATATCGAGGTGCTGGCCTCGCTCACGCCGCTGTTCGATGCGGAGCGCTTTGGCGTGGTCAACACCGGTAACCCCAAGCATGCAGATATCTTTTTGGTGACGGGTTCGGTCAACGCGCAGAACCTGCCCGTCGTGCGCCAGATCTACAACCAGATGCTCGAGCCCAAGTGCGTGGTGGCGTGCGGCATTTGCGCGTGCTCGGGCGGCGTGTTCCGCGATGCCTACAACGTGATCGGCGGCGTGGACCGCGCGATTCCCGTGGACGTGTACGCGCCCGGGTGTGCCATTCGCCCCGAGACCGTGATCGATGCCATCGTGGAGGCATGCGGCATTCTTGATCAGAAGGAGGCCGTGATGCGTGCCGGTGGCGATCCGCTTACCGTGGGCGGTGCCGCTACCTGGGATGGTGGCGTTGAGCTGGGCGAGGACGGGTTTGTGGCCGCGGGGGCAGGGGCTGATGGCGCCGGTGGCGGCGACACGGCCGCTGGGACGCCCGCCGCGCCCGTCGCTGCAAAGGAGGCCGAGTAATGCAAAAGGCAATCTATACCACCGTCGGGATCGACGAGCTCCTGTCGCATGTCCAGGCGCTCAAGGGCGTTGGCGCGCGCTTTGTGCAAATGCACGCCGAGCGCAACGTCGACGACGGCTCGTATCGCTTGGTCTATACGTTTATCAACGTTCGTGCTGCTCAGGAGCATATTGCGCAGGACGGCAGCTATGCGATCGAGAACCTGGTGGCTGAGGGCATCGACCAGTACCAGGAGATTCCGTCCATCAGCTCGTATTACCCCGCGGTGTTCCCGTTTGAAAATGAGGCCCACGACCTGTTTGGTCTTGCCATCACTGATATGCAGATCGACTTTAAGGGCTTTTTCTACCAGGTCTCGACCGCCGAGCCCATGAGCGTGATCACGCCCGAGGTGAAGGCTGCGCGCGAGAAGGCCATGAAGGTTCGCGCCGCTGCCGAGGCCAAGGCGCGCAAGGCCGCTGCCGAGAAGGCTGCCGCGGCTGCGGCTGCTGCAGGGGAGGGCGTTGCGGGCGCCGGCGATGCCGCGGGCGCCGCTGCTCAGCCCGCTGCGGCTGCCGGCTCCGATACTCAGCACGATGAGGCTGCTGCGAAGGCCGCGCTCAAGGCCGCCGAGATGGAGGCAAAGCTCGCCGCCATGGATCCCGAGAAAGCGGCCAAGGTCCGCGCGGCGCTTGCCGCCAAGGCCGCCCGCGACAAGCAGAAAGAGGAGGCGTAAGGTCCATGGCACATCGCTCCGTTATTCCGTTTGGCCCGCAGCACCCGGTGCTGCCCGAGCCGCTTCATCTGGACCTGGTGATCGAGGACGATCGCGTCATCGAGGCAATTCCGCAGATCGGCTTTGTGCACCGCGGGCTCGAGAAGCTCACCGAAAAGCGCGACATGCATCAGTTTGGCTACATCGCCGAGCGCATCTGCGGCATTTGCGCCGTGGGTCACAGCTGCGGCTATGCCAGCGCCTGCGAGCGCATGCTCGACATCGAGGTGCCCGGCCGCGTGCAGTATATTCGCACCATTCTGCACGAGCTTTCGCGCATCCACTCGCATCTGCTGTGGCTGGGCCTGCTCGCCGATGCCTTTGGCTTCGAGGCACTGTTCTATCGGTCGTGGACCCTGCGCGAGCAGATTCTCAAGATCTTTGAGAGCACGTGCGGCGGCCGCGTGATTCTGTCGATTAACGAGATCGGCGGCGTTAAGCATGACATTGAGGATTCCGAGCTGGCGGGCATTGTCCAGACACTCGATGCCATGCGTCCCGACTACGAGGCCCTGGTGCATACGTTTTTGGACGACGACAGCTGCGGCGAGCGTCTGCATGGCGTGGGCGTGATCAGCAAGAAGGACGCGCTGGAGCTTTCGATGGTCGGCCCGTTTGGGCGCGCCTCGGGCGTGGACTATGACGTGCGCATGTTTGGCGACGGCGCCTATGCGGATCTGGCTGCGTTTGAGCCAATTGTCGCTACCGATGGCGACTGCTATGCCCGCTGTCAGGTGCGTTGCGCCGAGGTCACGCAGGCTATGGACATCATCAAGGAGCTAGTGGGCAAGATTCCGCACGACGGGATCGGCGGGCGCACCAAGCTTACGCCGGCCGACGGCGCACGCGGCGAGGTTGTGATTGAGCAGCCGCGCGGCGAGGCGTATTACTATGTGCGCGGCAACGGCACCAAGAACTTGGACCGTTTTCGCGTGCGCACGCCGACGTCGCAAAATCTGGCGGGTCTGACGCATGCGCTGCAGGGCGTGCTCATTGCCAACGTGCCCATGATTATCCTGACCATCGACCCCTGCATTAGCTGCACGGAAAGGTAGGCGCGGCATGAGTTTGCTGACATTTGCCAAGACGGCCTTGGGTTCTATGGTCAAGCAGCCGGTAACGGTGTGCTATCCGCAGGAGAAGCTCGCGGCACCCGAGCGCCTGCGTGGGCACATCGTTAACGACATGGACGTGTGCATTTGCTGCGGCATGTGCGCGCGCCGCTGCCCGGCGGGCGCGCTCGCGGTTGATCGCAAGGGAGGAACGTGGTCGATTGACCCGTATGCCTGCGTGGTATGCGGCGAGTGCATCGAGAGCTGCCCCAAACACTGCCTGACTATGGACACCGCCCGCACTCCAGTCGCGGCGGACAAGACTCCCACGGTAGAAACCAAGCCGGAATAGAGCTGGGATAGGGGCCGATGGGGCAAATGCCCCACCGGCCCCGCGCTTAAACGAGCGGTGGAGCCGCCGCGAACAAAACCATGCCGGTTTACGGGGCTGGAGAGCGAACCCCCGACCATACCGGAAATCGCGAAATCAAAACCGCAGGTAGACGGCTTGCGGTTATTCAAAAAACGCGGGTATGGATGAGGGTTCTGACTTTAGCCCCGTAAACCGGCATAGTTTTGAAATGGCACCGTATCAGTAGCAGCCTCTGATCCCCCGGGACGGAGGAAAACGGACCATTTTGGTCTCGCGAGGACATCTGCGTGACCCGTCCGCCATGAAATGGGCCCATCTACTACGTTTGGGCGGCTACCCTCAACCATGACGAATAACGCGAAAACAAAACCGCAGGTAGAACGCCTGCGGTTTTTCGAAAAACGTGGGCATGGTCGGGGGTACCGGGCTAAACGTAGTAGATGGGCCAGTTTCGTGGCGGACGCCACCGACTGCTCCCTTGGGGATGGAAGAAAACGGGCCATTATGACCAGTCGATCTCGAGTCGCACCCGTTTTCCTGCGAAAACGCTGTGTCTCAACTTTGGTGAGACATTTGTCTCACGCCTAAAAACCGAATCTGGAACGTGTGTCACCTGCCCTAATTGTGTCTCATTTCGTAACTTTAGGCTGATGCAAGGTCTGATCCTGCGAGAAGGGAGACACGATGAGCAGGTACACGAGGGGTCTCTTGGCGGTGATACTGGCCGTAGTGCTGGTATTGCCAGCCGCAGCATTCGCCATGCTGCCCGAGGCCAACGCCAGGTCCAGCACAGGAATGGACGGACCGGAAATGGCCGGAAAGGTCGTCGACCCCGATACCAGCGGTCGATGGGAAATCTGGGCAGCCGGCCACAGCGGCAATAAAGTAACGACCCAAAACGTCGGCCGAATCTGGACCGACAAGACGGTCAAGGAGACCGGAAAAGACGAAGCGTCAGATTTTGTGACCACGCTTTCGGCGATGTCCTCGACATCCAATTCAACCGTGACGGTCACCACGCCGCTCGATATCGTGATGGTGCTGGATGCCTCTGGTTCGATGAACGATCCTATGGGCGGCGGAGATTCCACCAAGCGTATCGATGCACTGAAGAACGCTGCGGACAGCTTTATTGATACCATCGCCAAGCAAAACGAGGGTATCGAGGGCGTGGATAGGCAGCATAAGGTTGCCATCGTTAAGTTCGCGGGCGATAAGTCCAACAATATCGGCAACGATACGTATCGTGACAAAGGGTACGTCTACAATAACACGCAGGCTATGAAGGACCTGATTGATTGTTCCGGCAGCAACGTGAAAGCTCTTAAGGATACAATTGCCGGTATTAAACCCGCCGGTGCCACACGTGCCGATTATGGTCTGGAGCTGGCTAAGGACAGGACTTCTGGTCGCAAAGACGCCAAGAAGATTATTGTCTTCTTTACTGATGGTACGCCAACGAGTCAAAGTGAATTCAATTCTACAGTCGCTAACGCTGCCGTGACGGCTGCCAAGGACATGAAGGACGCCAAGGCCACCGTTTATACCATTGGCATCTTTAACGGTGCGAATCCCAGCGCCGTCGTCCAAGACTCGCAGACAAGTAAAGAGAACAAATTCATGCAGGCCGTGTCGAGCAACTACCCCAATGCCACGGCATGGAACACTCACGGTACGCGTGCGGATAATTCCGACTACTACAAGTCGGCGACCAATGCCGATGAGCTCAAGAAGGTCTTCGACGACATTTCAAAGGCCATTACGTCTGAAGCACCTCATCCGACCGAAATCCATAAGGGTTACGACGCGAACAAGTCCGGCTATATTACGTTTACCGATGAGCTGGGCGACTTTATGCAGGTCGACGGCTTTACCGAAGCCATCATCAACGGTACGTCGTTTACTAAGACGAGCAAGACGTTCAACAAGGAAACCAATACCGACACCTACGAGTTCACCGGCAAGGCAAAAGACCTGCTTATCACGGTGCAGCACGCTGACAAGGACAATCCCCAGAAGGGCGATATCGTAACGGTCAGCATCCCTGCGTCGTTGATTCCGCAGAGCCACTTTAAGAACGAAGACGGCAAGCTCTCGGTCGACAGCGCTCAGCCTATCCGCGTGAAGTACGCTTCGAGCGTGAAGAAAGCTGCGCTCGACAACCTATTTACGCCTGAGAAGGTCACGGGGCTCAAGGACTACATCGAGCATAATACGACCGTCGTTGACCGCACCAATACCGTGAATTTCTACGCGAACAAGTGGAGCGGTGGTGCGTTGGGTGATACGGTTGCGACCTTTGAGCCGGCCGACACCAACCGCTACTACTACTTCCAGAAGCAGACGCCCATTTACACGGATGAGGAATGCACGAAGCCGGCAAAGGGCTCGCTGACTGCTGACGGTAAGTATTACTACAAGGATGAGTTTGAGGAGCAGGGCGAGAACGGCGAGGCCAAGTCCGCGATCGATGTCATCGCATTCAAGGGCGGCGACGCTGCGAAGTTCGACGGCGCTATTGTTCGCGACGATAAGAGCGGCAACCTGTCGTTTAGCATCGGAACCGCGCGCCTGGCATTTATCGACGAGCTCCACACCGCCAAGGATAGCGTGGGCGGCAACAACACCCATACCGCCTCCGATGTTCTCAATCCCAAGTGGAACAACACGTCCGCCAAGGCGACCGCGACGCATGTCAATTCCTACCTGGGCAACAACGGCAAGATCAGCTATAAGTACGACATGACGCCGACGACGGTGGACACCAAGGCCGACTTCGGCCTGACCAAGGTGCTCGAGGGCCGCGCCTGGACGAAAGAGGACGCGTTTGAGTTTGAGCTGACGTCCGAGAACAACGCCCCGATGCCCGAGTCCGCGACTGAGCCCGTGACTGTGTCCGTGACCAATGACGATCCGAATGAGGTCAAGGCGGCCATTAACTTCGGCACGATCGAATACAAGGCACCTGGCACGTATGTCTACAAGGTCAGCGAGAAGAACGCTGGGACCACGGTTGACGGCGTTGCCTACAGCAAGAACGTCGCGAAGATCACCGTGACGGTGACGCCCAACAAGAAGGGCGAGCTGAGCGCTGTCGTGCAGGTGACCTCGGGCGAGAACGAGTTCAAGAACGTCTACACTGCGGAGCCTGTTGAGTCCAGCGTTACCGACCAGATTGACGTGGCCAAGTCCCTGACCGGGCGCGACTTGGCGGCCGGCGAGTTCAGCTTTGAGCTCCGCGAGCTCAAGGGCGAGGATTCTAAGCTTATCGAGACCGTTACAAACGATGCCAGTGGCAAGGTGAAGTTCAAGGCCATCAAGTACACTGAGGTCGGCCAGCACACCTACAAGCTGAGCGAGGTCAAGGGTAACGCCGGTGGTATTGCCTACGATGAAACGGTCTACACCATCGTGACGACCATCAGCGATAACGGCAAGGGCCAGCTGGTGGCTACGCATGAGCTGAAGGACGCCAAGGACGTCAAGAGCATCGAGTTCAAGAACTCCTACAATACGAAAGACGCCGAGGCGTCGCTTGCGGGCATCAAGAACCTGCTTGCTGACGGTTTGACCCCGGCCGACATCGCCGGCAAGTTCACCTTTACCGTGACTCCCGACGAGGCCGGCGCCCCAATGCCCGAGCGCACGACCGCAACCAACGACGCGGCCGGCAAGGTCGACTTTGGCAAGATCACCTTTACGCTCGATAACCTCAATAAGGTTCTAGGCGAAAAGCCCGAAAAGCGCGAGCACACCTATACCTACACCGTGACCGAGTCCGGCGAGGTAGCTGGTGTGACCAACGATGCCAAGCCTTCGCGCAAGGTTTCCTTTACCGTGACCGATAACGGCAAGGGCAATCTGAGCGTGTCCCGCAAGCCGGGCGGCAACGCGGCCTTCACGTTCACCAATACCTATAGCGTGACGCCTGTCGAGACGCGCGTCACCGACGAAATCACCGCGACCAAGCGCCTGACCGGGCGCGACCTCAAGGACGGCGAGTTCTCCTTCGAGCTCGTCAAGGGCGAGGGCAAGGACGCCCAGGTTGTTGCTACCGGCACCAACGACGCCAGCGGCAAGATCACGATGAGTCCCATCGAATACGACAAGCCCGGAACGCACCCTTACACGCTGCGCGAGGTCAAGGGCAAGACTGGCGGCATCACCTACGACGGCAAGACCTATACCATCGAGACCACCATCACCGACAAGGGTGACGGCACGCTCGAGGCCAAGCATGTCCTGAAGGACGCCGAGGCTGCGACCTTCAACAACACCTACAGCGTGGCCCCGATCGATCCTACGCTCGACTTTGGTTTGAGCAAGGCCATTGACGGCCGTGACTGGATGGATTCGGACAAGTTCAGCTTTACCATCACCGCCCCCGAAGGCACCCCGCTGCCCGATCCCGCAACCGTAACCGTGAGCAAGGAGGACGCGAAGGACGGCATCGCCGCCATCAAGTTCGGCAAGATCCGCTACACGGCTGCCGGAACCTACAAGTATGAGATCCGCGAGAGCGCGGGCAACGCGGCGGGCATGACGTATGACTCTCATGTCGCGACCGCCGAAGTGACCGTGACCGAGAACGGCGAGGGCGTCCTGACCGCCAACGTCACCAAGAAGGAAAACGGACGCTTTACTAACACGTACCACACTGAGCTCGATTACGCCGCGGCCGGCGGCCTTAAGCTCAGCAAGACCCTCTCCGGACGTCCCATGACTGAGGGCCAGTTTACCTTTACCGTGACGCCCGCCGACGCAGCTTCTGCCAAGGCGCTCGGCCTGCACGAGGGCGCCAACGTGTACAAGTCCCCTGCAGCGACAGAGGGAACCGTCGGCCTGATCGACATTCTGGCCGGCAAGGAGGTCAAGTTTACGCAGGCTGACGCCGGCAAGACCTTCAAATACACCGTGGCCGAGACGAACGACCACAAGCCCGGTTACACCTACGACGATGCTGTCCGTACCGTGACGATCGCTGTCACCGACGATGGTGCCGGTACGATTACCGCTACGACGACCGTCTCCGGCGGTCCCGAGGGCACGCACGAGACGATCCACAAGAGCGGCGAGAACAAGGTTGAGAGCGCTCTGGTCCCGTTCAAAAACAGCTATAGCGCATCGACCGATGCGCACGGTGGTGACGTTGCTCAGATCGTTGCCACCAAGACCCTGACCGGTCGTCCGATGGCCGACGGCGAGTTCTACTTCGGCATCGCCTATGCGGGCGAGAAGGAAGCCATCGAGGGTACGTGCGTTACCAACGTTAACGGCCAAGTGAGTTTTGGTGCCCTGCATTACACGACCGAGATGCTCGCCGACCTGGTAAACGCCAACCGCGCCATCCGTACCGACACGGATGCCAAGCTTGCATGGACCATCAACTACACGGCCTTCGAGTACACGTCTCCGCTCGCAGCAAAGGGCATTACCGCCGCAAAGCCGAGCTTTAGCTTTAAGGTCATCGTCGTCGATAACGGTGACGGGACTCTGACGGCGACGCCCGCCTACGACGGAATTCAGCCCTTGTTCGAGAACGTTTACGGCGCCGATGCCGTTGATGCCGCGCTTGCCGGCACCAAGAAGCTCCAGGCTGCCGAGGGTCTGACCCCGGCCGATATCACGGGAAAGTTCACCTTCACCGTGACTGCCGACGAGGCCGGCGCTCCGATGCCCGAGCACACAACCGTGACCAACGACGCGGCCGGCAACGTGGACTTTGGCAAGATCCACTTTACGCTCGACGACCTCAACCGCGCCCTGGGCGTGACGGACGATGCTTCTGGCGATGCATCGAGCGACGCTGAAGCCAACGCCGACGAGGCCGAGGTTGACGCTGACGCCAGCGGTGACGAGGCCAAGGACGAGTCCAAGCCCGAGGCCCCCGCTGCTCCGCGCTCGCACACCTTTACCTATACGGTGACCGAGTCCGGTAGCGCCCCTGGCGTGACCAACGACACCAACGCCACGCGCAAGGTTTCCTACACCGTGACCGATGACGGCGCCGGACACCTGATCGTCAAGCGCGACGGCGGCGACGGTGCGGCCTTTACGTTCACCAACACGTACGGCGTGGCACCTACCGATTCTGTCGTGACCGATCAGGTCAAGACGGTTAAGCGTCTGACCGGACGCGACCTTGCGGCTGGCGAGTTCACGTTTGATCTGCTCGAGGACGGCGTGGTTGTCGCTAGTGGCACCAACGACGCCAACGGCAACGTTACGCTGAGCCCGATCCGCTACGAGGCGCCCGGCACGCACACGTACACGCTGCGCGAGGCTTGCCCCAACGCGCTCGGCCTGTACAAGGGCGTCACCTATGACAGCGCGACCTACACCATCGTGACCACCGTCAAGGACAACGGCGACGGCACGCTGACCGCGGCGCACAAGCTCGAGGGAACCACCGAGTCGGCTGGCTTTACCAACAAGTATCACGCCATGCCCACGCAGGTTTCCATCGGCGCCATCAAGGTGCTCGAGGGACGCGAGCTCAAGAAGGACGAGTTTAGCTTTAAGCTCGTTGGCGAGGACATTGAGTTCACCGTCACCAACGATGCCGACGGCAAGATCAACTTCGACAAGTTCGAGTACGACGAGCCTGGTACGTACGTCTACACCATCAGCGAGGTCAAGGGCGACGAGGCCGGTATGACCTACGACAAGTCCGTCTTTACCGCGACCGTCAACGTGGTCGACGACGGCGAGGGCAACCTCAAGGCGAACGTCGCCTTTACCAAGGGCGACAAGAGCGTCGAGGGTATCGTGTTCAACAACACGTACAAGAAGCCCGAGACGCCCGTGCCGACGCCCGATCCCGGCACGCCCAAGACCGTGACGAACATCGTCAAGACGGTCAAGGGTTTCCTGCCCACCACGGGTGACCAGCAGGCCGCTGCACTGCTCATGGCATTTGTTATTGCCATGGCCGGCGTCGGAGCCCTGGTCTGGGGTATCCGTAAGCGCTAGGCACGTTGGCAGCGCCCGGGGCCAAAAGGCCCCGGGCGACCGGCGGGGAGCCAGAACATAGCCC